>JBCBON010000009.1:0-54731 GCA_039821195.1 Pseudomonadota bacterium | reverse complement strand
GTCTAGGGCGGCAACCTTTACGGCTTCCTCCTCAAGACTATGCCCCTCCCACTCAAATTGCTTCACAAGAGGGGTAAAGCTAAGATTTTCAGATGGCACAAGGACGATTGTATTCTGTTCTGTTAATAGCCTGGGCGCATTCTGGTCGGCCTAATCGAAAACTAAACACGGGTGGTAGTGTGTAAACAAAGGGTAAATCAAATTTAGCGCCCAATCTGCGCCGATATGTGTCAAATCGATCTTACCCAAATACTGAAACCCGGAATTGAAATCGGCAGAAGGAAAAACAAAGTCAGAAGGAGGTCTGCCGCCCAGAGTTGTTTTCCCGTCTGGCGTCCGAATGAAGCCAAGCTTTTTCTTTGCTTCACCTCGAAACGCGCCCAAGACAATCCTGACTTGGTCATGATGAATAAGCGTCGCTTCGGATTTTACTTTATTAGGTTTTAACTCACAGATTTCGATCGCGGAGTTCGCGAACTTGATCTCTGCAGGATATAGCTCCTCTCGCCATCGTATAGCCGCATCGCTATCTGAAATGTGGTGCATCTGTAAGATGCTCTTGGAGTATGGGCCACCCGAAAAATCCAAGTTACTTTCTGTAACGTATGCTGTGGTGCTTGAACACACACTCACAATCCTTGGCTGACGGTTGTATATGTCCCTTTGCCCGCCAGAATGCTGGCAAAACCGCCCGGTTCATCCAATGAGAATACGATAATGGGCAGATTATTGTCACGGGCAAGGGCGATTGCAGATGCATCCATTACTTTCAAGTTGCGCTGCAGCACCTCGTCATAGGTGACTTCATCGTATCGCACCGCATCATCATGCTTCAGCGGGTCTTTGTCATAAACTCCGTCCACCTGCGTACCTTTAAAGATGGCCTCGCAAGACATTTCATTCGCGCGCAGCGTAGCTGCCGTATCGGTAGTGAAGTACGGGTTACCAGTTCCGGCTGCAAAAATGCACACGCGCCCTTTTTCAAGATGGCGCACAGCCCGCCGACGGATATACGGCTCACACACTTGATCCATTGGGATCGCAGAAATTACCCGCGTGAAAATTCCAAGTGCTTCCAACGCACCTTGAACCGCCAAAGCGTTCATCACGGTCGCCAGCATCCCCATGTAGTCCGCTGTGGTACGTTCCATACCTTGGGCAGAACCTTGCAGGCCGCGAAAAATGTTTCCGCCACCAATGACCATACAGATCTCAACACCAAGATCGTGGCAGGTTTTTACCTCATTGGCGATGCGTTCTACCGTTGGAGGGTGGAGACCAAAACCTTGATCCCCCATCAGCGCTTCTCCAGAAATCTTCAGCATGACCCGTTTGTAGTTTGGTCCTGAGATTTCCTCTTCGCTGCTCATTGCCTGCTCTCCTAAATTCTCGTGCTCGGCAAACTGGAGCTTATATCTTGCTTCAACGCCACATTTCCCCGAACACTGGCGTCTTAGGGACGGAGTTGCGGGGATGCAATTACCAAAAGACTTTGATCACAGCAGTCTTGCACCGATCTTGATTGCCGGTGCTACCGCATCAGGCAAATCCGCTCTGGCCTTGAAGCTTGCCGCGGAGCGCCCGTCGATCATTTTAAATGCGGATTCCCTTCAGGTGTATAGTGGCTGGCGGGTTCTGACAGCGCGACCAAGCGAAGATGATCGGACACTTGTACCACATCGGCTTGATGGGCATGTGGGTATGGACCAAGAGTATTCAGTTGGACATTGGCTCCGTGAAGTTACCAAAGAGTTGGAGGACGCCCGCACCTCTGTGCTGCGTCCAATCATTGTTGGTGGAACCGGGCTTTATTTTCGCGCTTTAACCGAAGGGCTTGCTTTGATCCCCCCGATTTCGAAAGAGGTCAGATCCGAAGCGGACATGATGTCGGACACTTTCGGGTCGGAGATCTTTGCACAGAAGATTGATGAGAAAACGGCGCGCCGAATTGATTTAAACAATCCTGCTCGCACGCGCCGCGCATGGGAAGTCTTGGCAGAGACCAGCAAGCCCCTCGCCGACTGGCAAGATGCAACGCCCCCACCTTTGCTTCCACTTTGTTCTGTGACCCCGCTTCTACTGCATACGGATACAGACCGGCTGAACCAGCGGATCGATACACGGTTCGACTTTATGATCGAAGCGGGTGCACTTGTTGAGGCCGAGACTGCACTTGAAAGTTTTTGGTCGCCGACAAAACCGTCCTGCCAAGCCATTGGGGCAGCAGACTTGATTGATCATATTCGTGGATTGGTGGATTTGAACAGCGCGGTTGAGAACGCCAAAACCAAATCCCGCCAGTATGCCAAGCGCCAACGCACGTGGTTCAGGACGCGAATGTCGAATTGGACCGTCATAGAAATGAAATAATTGGGCCCGAGACTGTTGCGGTCTAACGTCATCTGTGCATTCTGACCGCAGACAGGAAGGTGACGACGCTTATGCAGAATGGCCCAAAGGCCTCGAAGCGTCGGTGTATGGGGTAATTCGGCGGATGCGTCGAGCGCTTTATTTCAACTTGTCATAGGCACGTAATTTGCAGCGGGAGCGCAATGGGACAGTTTATTCTTCGAAGACTAGGGGTCATGCTTCTGACTGCGCTATGTCTCACATTTGTGGTCTTCTATCTGACCAATCTCTATCCAAATCTGGAAAAACTCGCAAAAACTCAGGCCAACAACCGGATGACCGACGAACAGGTCGCCACTTGGTTGGGCAATCGTGGCTACACGCAGAACGTCTTTGTGAAATACGGTGAATGGATTGGCGTTGTCTCGTCCAAAGTGACGGTGACTGAAGCCGGAGATACATTCACGCGGTGTTCACGACCCACTATCCCTGCGGAAGAGGCATCGCGTTTCTGCGGTGTATTGCAAGGCGACTTCGGATTTTCGTCTGTCTTTAAAGATGAGGTGTCGTCCATCGTTTGGCAAAGGCTTGGCCTGACAGGCTACCTAATGCTTTGGGTGATGATTGTGATGGTGCCTGGCGCTTTACTCGTGGGCGTCCTTGCCGGGATGCGCGAAGGATCGAAGCTTGATCGGTCGCTCTCGACATTTTCGATCATAACCACCGCTACACCGGAATATGTGTCTGGTGTTATATTTATCGCCGTCTTTTCCTCGTCTGCGGTCGGGCTCCGATGGTTCAAAGGCACCGCCACCTCGGCAATGGAAAGTCCAAACTTTGAAAATTTCTTCCTGCCTGTGATCACAATCGCGCTTTATGGCTTAGGTTACATCGCGCGGATGACACGTGCTTCGATGACTGAGGTCATGACCGCGCAGTATATCCGCACAGCCCGGCTAAAGGGCGTCAGTTTTGGCAATATCGTTTTAAAACATGCACTTAGAAATGCTTTGATCGCCCCGTTTACCGTGATCATGTTGCAATTCCCGTGGCTACTGAACGGTGTCGTCATCGTAGAGACCATCTTCAACTACAAAGGGTTTGGGTGGACACTGGTGGAGGCCGCGGGCAACAATGATATCGAGCTTTTGCTCGGTGTGTCAGTTGTATCGGTCTTCGTTGTTTTGCTGACACAGCTCATATCCGACATTGGATATGTGTACCTCAATCCGCGCATCCGCGTATCCTAAAGGAGAGAATTGATGGAACCGCTTACATGGACTGGTATCTTCGCCCCTCTCAATTACGCATTGATGGCGGCGGTCGTGATTTTCGCAATCGGCTTTGTGCTTCAACTGTTCAGACCGCTTTACGCGCCTGCTGACACTGATATTACAATTAACCCTGACGGAACGGCGAGCGCCCGGTTCACTTTTGCAGACATTCCTAGTGAAGCCATGAAGTACAGCGTCTATGCTGTTGTTATTGTTGCGTTAATTTTCATTGCCGGTGGTATATTCCTAAACCACCAAGCTGGCATCTTGGGCGCAATGGCACACCAATTCACGCCGGTTTGGATCGCTTTGTTGGTCACTTACGCCCTGTCGATCAAATTCAAACGGAATCTGGGGCTTTACGGTAAGCTTTTTGACTCGCCCATCGGTATGATCGGCTTTGGCTTGGTGATGTTCTGGGTGTTCACGGCCCTCTTCACAGGTGTCTTTGGAATGATCGCCACTCATGAGCCGTTGGAACAGCTTGTGCGGATGAAAAACGAAGGTCCTGGAGCACCTGTCGAGGGCGTTGACGATCCTTCCGCGTACTACAGTCACTACTTGCTTGGCGGTGACAATCTGGCGCGTGACGTGTTTACCCGGATGGTGGAAGGCTCGGTCATTGTGATTTTGATTGCGCCATTTGCTACGATCTTTGCCTTCATGGTCGGTATTACTCTTGGTCTACCAGCGGGGTACTACGGTGGACGGTTGGACACATTGCTGTCTTTCGCTGCGAACCTGATCCTCGCTTTCCCTGTGATCTTGCTCTTCTACCTGCTGGTTACTCCGGAAATCCGAGAAACAGGCATCCCGACATATATGGGTATGGTATTGTTCCTTTTTCCAATCATCTTCTTCGCGATCCTGATCCATTCTAAATACCGAACGCGACCGGAAGTGAACACGCCCCTGCTGATAGGCGTGGTTGGAACCTTGAGCATTATCTATATCTCGACGATCAACCAATCCGGAACGCCGATCGATTTCTTAAATTTCATCGATTTGTTCGATGTCGCCGGAGGGATCCTTACGGTTTTCGTGTCGGTGGTTTTTGTAAATTCACCAACTGTCTTTCGGATCGTGCGCGGCCTCGCGCTGGATATCAAAACGCGGGACTATGTGGCAGCAGCCCAAACACGAGGCGAAGGCCCATTTTACATCATGTTGTGGGAAATTCTGCCGAATGCCCGCGGGCCACTAATCGTCGATTTCTGTCTGCGAATTGGCTACACCACCATTCTTTTGGGCACATTGGGCTTCTTCGGACTGGGTCTTCCACCGGAGTCTCCAGACTGGGGCGCTACGATCAATGAGGGTCGCAAACTCTTGTCTGTCTACCCTCACCCAGCGATCGTACCTGCGGTGGCTTTGCTATCCCTTGTGCTTGGCCTGAACCTGCTCGCGGACGGCCTGCGCGAACAATCACTGAAAGATTAAGGGGACCATTATGGAAAAATGGGACTATGATGGACCGATCTTGGAAATCGATAAGCTGTCGATTTCCTTCTTCACCCGGGCCGGTGAAATTCCTGCTGTGATGGATTTCTCAGCGCGCGTTATGCCAGGAGAGGCATTGGGTCTGGTTGGAGAGTCCGGTTGCGGGAAATCAACCGTCGCCTTGGGCGTCATGCAGGATTTGGGCGTGAACGGCAAAGTTGTCGGCGGATCGATCAAGTTCAAAGGACGGGACCTGTCGAAGATGTCCCAAAAAGAACTTCGCGATCTTCGTGGCTCTGAGATCGCCATGATTTATCAAGAGCCTATGGCCTCGCTAAATCCGGCGATGAAGATCGGCAAGCAACTCATGGAAGTTCCGATGATCCATGAAGGTGCATCGAAAGAGGCTGCTCGGAAACTGGCGCTCGAAGTGATAGAAGCGGTTCGTCTGCCGGATCCTCCCCGTATTCTAGAGGCTTTCCCGCATCAGCTGTCGGGTGGTCAGCAACAGCGCATCGTCATCGCAATGGCGCTTATGTCCAAGCCATCTCTTTTGATCTTGGATGAACCGACAACAGCTCTCGATGTGACTGTAGAAGCTGGTATTGTCGATTTGGTCAAAGACTTGGGCGAGAAATTTGGTACCTCGATGCTGTTCATCAGCCACAACCTTGGGCTGGTTTTGGATACCTGCGACCGTCTTTGTGTGATGTATTCCGGCGAAGCGGTTGAACGCGGATCGATTGCAGATGTCTTCGATCAGATGCGCCATCCCTATACCCAAGCGCTTTTCCGGTCGATCCCACTGCCCGGTGCGGACAAAAACGAACGGCCATTGGTGGCTATACGCGGTAACTTCCCCCTGCCCCATGAGCGTCCACCAGGATGTAATTTTGGACCGCGCTGTGATTACTTTGTTGAAGGCCGATGCGATCAAGGCTACATTTATATGGAACCGATTGACGGGAATGAACGTCACGAAAGCCGTTGCCTAAGAACAACGGAGATTGACTGGGATGCACCGGTTCAAGCCTCTGATACCACGGACAAAGTTTCTGCCGGTGATGTCGTCTTAAAAGTGGACGACATGAAAAAGTACTACGAAGTTGCAGCGAACGCGATGTTTGGCGGCGCAGAAAAACGGGTCGTCAAAGCAAATGAGACAATCAGTTTCGAAGCGCGAGAGTCCGAGACACTCGCCATCGTGGGCGAATCCGGGTGCGGAAAATCCACGCTTGCAAAGGTTCTTATGGGCCTCGAAACGGCCACGGACGGTCAGGTTACGATGCTCAACAAAGCCATCGAACAGGTTCCTATCGAAGACCGATCTACCAAAGATGTCTCGACACTGCAGATGGTGTTTCAAAACCCGTTCGATACCTTGAACCCATCCATGACTGTGGGTGCACAAATCGTGCGCGCTTTGGAGATTTTCGGAGTTGGGAACAATCAACCCGAACGCCAGCAACGTATGCTGGAGCTTCTTGACCTGGTTAAACTACCCCGAGAGTTTGCAACCCGTATGCCAAGGCAGCTCTCAGGTGGTCAAAAGCAACGGGTTGGGATCGCTCGTGCCTTTGCAGGTTCCGCTCAGATTGTGGTTGCGGATGAGCCCGTATCCGCACTGGATGTATCCGTCCAAGCTGCGGTGACCGATCTTTTGATGGAGATCCAACGCGAGAACAAAACCACACTTTTGTTCATCTCGCATGACCTCTCCATCGTTCGCTATCTGTCCGATCGCGTTATGGTCATGTATCTGGGCCATGTGGTGGAAATGGGCGACACCGATGATGTGTTCAGCCCTCCCTATCATCCTTACACTGAGGCGCTTTTGTCTGCGGTTCCGATTGCGGACACGCGTGTAGAAAAGAAACGCATTGTCTTAGAGGGCGACATTCCGTCGGCCATGAACCCACCCTCGGGATGCCCGTTCCAAACGCGGTGTCGCCATAAGGGCAATGTCGAAGGCAATTTGTGTGAAACCGAAGTGCCACCGATGAATACACTGGCAGATGGGCACCAAATAAAGTGTCACCTTACAGATAAGTATCTTGATGAGATGGAACCCGTGATCAAAATCGCGGCGGAATAAGAAAGGGGCGCATCAGGCGCCCTTTTTAATTTAGCTCTGCAACTGTTCCTTCCGAAAAATTCCCTTTTTGATCGATGAAGCGGACTGTATCGCCACGCTGCGTCATCGCATAACAGTCCCAGCCTGTATTGGGTGGCCATTCGGAGCAATAAAGATTGCCCTGTACGCGCCAGTAACCCCAGCTGTCGGCACCTGCGTTATAAAGCGTCTTCCCGGACTGATAAAATTCTTGCCAAGCACCTTCATAAGTCAGACGCGTGTCGTTCAATAGCTCTTCGATTTGCCTGCCATCAAGCGTTTGCCACTCTCCAGCGAAAACAGCTGGAGCTAGTCCCGTTGCAAACATGGCAATTACAAACACTTCGGGCTTCATGCCTGAAACCTCCCCTATTGGCTTCGGTTTATTCACAGCTTAGACGCGCGGCGAAGAACAAAAAACTCACAAAGGCGTTTCCATGATCCCTCGATACTCCCGTCCTGAAATGGTCAACATATGGTCCCCAGAGACAAAGTTTCGGATTTGGTACGAGATTGAGGCCCATGCCTGCGATGCAATGGCCGCACTTGGCGTCATACCCAAAGAAAACGCCGACGCCGTTTGGAAGGCAAAAGATGTCGAGTTCGACGTCGCGCGGATCGATGAAATTGAAGCCGTCACAAAACACGATGTTATCGCCTTCCTAACACATCTAGCTGAGATCATCGGAAACGACGAAGCCCGGTTTGTGCATCAAGGTATGACGAGCTCCGACGTGTTGGACACTACATTCAATATCCAACTCACCCGTGCCGCAGACATTTTGTTGGCCGATTTGGACGGGTTGCTTGCTGCCCTGAAACGGCGCGCAGAAGAGCATAAGTACACAATCCGGATCGGGCGCAGTCATGGTATCCATGCCGAGCCGACAACGATGGGTCTCACCTTTGCCAGGTTTTATGCGGAAATGATGCGCAACAGAGAGCGCTTAGTGGCAGCTCGGGCAGAAATCGCTACTGGCGCAATTTCTGGAGCTGTCGGAACTTTTGCAAATATCGACCCAGCAGTAGAAGCGCATGTATGCGAAAAACTTGGCCTTTTGCCCGAACCCATTTCAACACAAGTCATTCCGCGGGACCGACATGCTGCCTTTTTTGCCACACTGGGTGTGATCGCCTCTTCTATTGAAAACATAGCCATCGAAATTCGTCATATGCAGCGCACCGAGGTTCTTGAAGCGGAAGAGTTTTTCTCTGCTGGGCAAAAAGGATCTTCGGCGATGCCCCACAAACGCAATCCTGTTTTGACTGAGAACTTGACCGGCTTAGCTCGGCTCGTGCGTATGGCAGTGATCCCCGCAATGGAGAATGTGGCCCTGTGGCACGAACGCGATATCAGCCATTCTTCTGTTGAGCGGAATATAGGTCCAGACACCACTGTCACGCTCGACTTCGCTCTCGCACGCCTAACCATGGTTGTGGATAAACTTGTGGTTTATCCAGATCGAATGATCGCAAATATGAATAAATTTCGCGGACTGGTTCATTCACAGCGAGTTTTACTTGCCCTTACCCAGGCCGGCATTTCCCGCGAAGATGCCTACAAACTGGTTCAACGCAACGCGATGAAAGTTTGGGAAGAGGACAAAGACTTTATGGAAGAATTGAAATCAGACCCTGAGGTGACCAAGGTTCTTTCGGAGCCTGACATCGAGACAAATTTTGATCTCGGGTATCACACCAATCATGTGGATACGATTTTCGAAAGGGTGTTCCTTTAGCGTGAACTATGCGCTCACATGCCTAGAAATGACCATAAAGTGACAAAATTCACTCACTATTTTCCTCAACTCCGTAATTTATCACCATTAGCGGTAACGCAAAAAGGTAGGGGCCGGGAAACCGGTGGTTATTAGCCAGGCCAGCGTGTGGGCAATCCCGAAGTGATGTTCAGGGCCGTTGGGGAAACCCAACGGCTCTCTTTTACTCTTCCACGAGTTGCGCCTTTGCTTGCGCCAAAAATTCAGCCATTTTTGTGCGGATCAATGCCTCGTCGGCAGCATCGCCCATGTCACCAGCGATCTTTCTGAAGACATCATCTTCGCCGGCTTCTTCGAAGTCAGCTTTGATCACCTCTTTTGCGTACGCCTCGGGATCTTGATGCCCCATGATTTCTGCGGCCCACAATCCAAGCAGTTTGTTTCGACGCGCCTCCGCCTTAAACTGCATTTCTGCATCATGGGCGAACTTGCGTTCGAAGGCTTCTTCCCGATCACTAAACTGAGACATTTCAATTCCTTTCCAGTTTGCGTGTAAGATAAAGATCAGTTCGCGTTTCTCAATCCTTCAATCACATAAGAGTCCGTCTTGTGGACGCGAATGGTTCGGCATATAGCGCTGGTTTCAAAGGGACGGAGCAGCCCATGGCACGCGGTGCAAAAATTTATGAAGGCAAAGCAAAAATCCTTTATGAAGGTCCCGAGCCTGGAACCATCGTTCAATACTTTAAAGATGATGCGACGGCCTTCAACGCTCAGAAAAAAGAAACGATTGATGGCAAAGGGGCACTGAACAACAGAATATGTGAGCATATTATGTTGGGCTTGCAAGCCATTGGAATCCCTACACATTTTATTCGTCGCTTAAATATGCGAGAGCAACTGGTTAGGCAGGTGGAGATTGTTCCGCTGGAGGTCATCGTCCGCAACGTTGCAGCGGGGTCCATGTCGCAACGCCTTGGGATTGATGAAGGAACGCCTTTGCCACGCCCACTTGTGGAGTTTTCCTACAAAAACGATGAGCTTGGCGATCCACTGGTTTCGGAAGAGCATATTGTTGCTTTGAATTGGGCCAGCCAGCAAGATTTGGAAGACATCATCGCCATGGCGTTGCGCGTAAACGATTTTCTGTCGGGCTTGATGCATGGCGTGGGAATTCGGCTGGTTGATTTTAAGATTGAGATTGGGCGCATCTTTGAAGGCGAATTCATGCGTTTGGTTGTGGCGGATGAGATCAGCCCGGACTCGTGCCGTTTGTGGGATATCGAAACAGGACGCAAGCTCGACAAAGATGTCTTTAGAAGGGATCTTGGCGACCTGACTGACGCCTACGCAGAGGTCGCGCGCCGTTTGAACTTGCTGCCCAAAAGCAATGCGACGGTTTTAGAGGAAGTGAAATGAAAGCACGCATCTATGTGACGCTGAAGACTGGCGTTCTAGACCCCCAAGGCGAAGCTGTTAAGCACTCGCTCGGGGCTTTGGGATTTGATGGTGTCGAAGCTGTGCGCCAAGGCAAAGTTCTGGACATCGAGCTTAGCGATCAAGACGACACACAAGCGAAAGCCCGGCTGACCGAAATGTGCGAAAAGCTTTTGGCGAATACGGTGATCGAGGACTACCGGGTGGAGTTGCTCTAGTGCGTGCCGCAGTTATTCAGTTTCCGGGATCCAACTGCGATCGCGACCTGAAAGTCGCATTCGATCAAGTCGCTGGGAAAAACTCGACTCAAATAGTGTGGCACAAAGATGCCGCCCTGCCCCACGGATTGGATGTGATCGGTATTCCTGGCGGTTTTTCATTTGGTGATTATCTTAGATGCGGTGCGATTGCCGCACATTCCCCGATCATGCGGGCTGTAAAGGCCTTCGCTGACAGAGGGGGATACGTCCTTGGGATCTGTAACGGGTTTCAGGTGTTGACCGAAGCGGGGATATTACCTGGGGTTTTGATGCAGAATGCCGGCGTTCGGTTCCTGTGCAAAACAGTGACTCTGTCTGTCACAACAACAGACAGTCCTTTCACGTCGGAATTCACAAAACATGCGAAGATCGACATTCCTATTGCGCATCATGAAGGCAACTACGCCGCGGACGACGAGACGTTGACACAGTTGCTTAGCGAAGACCGGGTCGCCTTTACGTATGAAAACAACCCAAATGGTGCGGCAAGGGACATTGCTGGTATTTTATCTGAGAACCGTCGCGTCCTAGGCATGATGCCCCACCCGGAACGCGCTAGCGATCCATTGCTGGGTGGGTCCGACGGCTCCCCTCTTTTTTCGGCCCTTGCCCGCAACCTTGTCACTGCTTGATTGGCACGCTGAAGGCATATAGCCAAAGGTATGGCAGTAACAACACGCATGACTTTTCTGGTACGCTTGGGCGTAGCGCTGCTTGTTGTGGCGGCAGCATTGCTGATCTGGCTGTCTAACCTCTATTTTACTCAAGTTTACACTCAACAAACGCGCGCCACTGCAGAGGGACAAATTGCCTTGTTCTCGGGGCGGATCAATGCAGAGCTCCAAAGCTCAAACGTCGTACCACTTCTTTTATCACGCGACACACGGCTAATCGCGGCTTTGAATTCTGGCGACTTTACCGCAAGCTCCCAACGTCTCATCAGCTATCAAAGCGAGCTCGGGCTCCAAGATCTTTTACTCCTCACATTAGATGGCCGCGTTGTTGCTAGTGCCGACCGTCGTAATATCGGCGAAAACTTTCGAGATGCACCTTTCTTCGTTGAGGCTGTGAGATCGAATGATACAATTTTCTCCACAGAAACAGTTGAACGCACTTCAAACTTCTACTTTTCCAGAATCCTCAAAAGCGAGCGCGATCCTGTGGGTGTGATCGTTGTGAAAGCGGATTTGGACCGCCTGCTGGACCAGTGGACAGAACTGTCGTCAGATATCATCGTTACCAACACTCAGGGACAAATCATTCTTTCGACTGATCGGAGCTTTGTAGGTCAGACGCCCGAGGAAGCGCTTCGTGCAAATCCGAGTGACAGCCTGTTTGGCCGTGCCGTTCAGGCAACAGGCGATTGGACGGGACAGATTGAATCTGCGGACGGGTACGTGCGCGACAATCCGGTTTTCCGGCTTGATGCGAAACTCGGCTTTCGCGGTTGGACACTGTCCTATTTGTCGACCTTCTCGTCTGTTCGGGAACGCGTAAACGCGATCATCGCGCTAGAAATTACCGCGATGGCCCTCCTAGCCGCTGGAATATTTTACTACACCTCACGGCGCGCCTACCGGGAAAGTGTGGAATTGCGGGCAGAGTATTCAGAGTTGCGCGCGCTCAACGATCAACTTTCTCGAGAAATTTCGGAACGTGAACGCGTTGAGCGTAGTTTGCAGGTAGCAGAGCAAACTCTGGCTCAGTCGTCGAAACTCGCAGCACTTGGTGAAATGTCTGCCGCTGTGAGCCATGAACTGAATCAACCACTAGCTGCGATGCGGACCTATCTGGCTGGTGCAAAACTGCTTCTGGAGCGTGCGCGACCGGAAGAGGCGTTGTCATCTTTTAACCGTATTGATGATCTGATTGATCGGATGGGAACGATTACAAAACAACTCAAGGGCTATGCTCGCACGGGTCAGGACAGTTTGGTTCCAATCGATATGCGTGACTGCCTATCGGATGCGTTAGGAATGATGACGCCCCAATTGGAACAACTGGACGTAGAGATCATCAAAACCGTGCCGCGCCAACCTGTGATGGTACTAGGAGATACGGTTCGAATTGAGCAGGTCATAATCAACCTGTTGCGAAATGCCTTGGACGCGATGACCGGCGAGCCGGAAAAACGACTGGAAATCCTTTTGCTGGATCGGCGCATGGTATCTTTGACGGTGCGAGACAATGGCGAAGGCATCCACGATTTCGAAAACCTCTTCGAGCCGTTCTTCACGACAAAAGAACCCGGCGCAGGCGTTGGCCTTGGGTTGGCTATTTCGTCTGGTATTGCGGGTGAATTGGGTGGGCGGCTTATCGCTCGAAATGCGGATCCAAGGGGTGCGGTCTTTGAATTCCAGCTCCCCAGATTAACAACTGACGCCTTGGAAGCGGCGGAGTAGATAATAATGGCTGAGCAGTTAAAAATCGCAATCGTCGATGACGAGAAAGACATGCGCGACAGTATCGGGCAATGGTTGGCTCTGTCTGGCCACAAGACGGAAACCTTTGCGTCGGCCGCTGACGCATTGAAGGTGATTGGTCAGGATTTTCCGGGCATAGTGATATCAGATATCAAGATGCCACAGATGGACGGCATTCAGTTTCTGAGAAAGCTGCAAAGCCTGGACAACGCTATTCCGGTTATTCTGATCACGGGTCATGGGGACGTCGCCATGGCCGTCGAGGCCATGCGCATTGGCGCTTATGACTTTTTAGAGAAACCGTTCAACCCGGAACGCATGGCAGATCTGGCCAAACGTGCAATCCAAACGCGCCGCCTGATGCTTGAAAACCGAGCCTTACGACGAGAGCTGTCCGATGAAACGGCCCTGATGCGTAAACTGGTCGGCACCTCCCCGTTGATGGAGAAATTGCGCGAGGACATCCTCGACCTCAGCCAAGCCGATGGTCACATGCTGATTTCGGGCGAAACAGGCACTGGGAAAACACTGATTGCGCATGCGTTACATGCTTGCGGCTCTCGCCAAGGGCGCAAATTCATAACGATTAACTGCGCGGCTTACGCCGAAGATGACCTGAACGAACGCTTGTTTGCAAACGCCGAAGAGACGCCCTCGTTGATAGATCAAGCGCTTGGCGGAACATTAGTGCTTGAGGACATCGAAACACTACCTGCATCAACGCAAGCCAAACTTTTGAACATGATCGTTGAATTTGAGGCTGATGAAGATGGTCAGCCCGTTCGCATCATTGGCATTTTCAATGAGTCTGATCCTGAAAAGTCGTTGGAAGATGCGCTTCGGCAGGATCTTTATTTCCGGCTTGCCGCAATGCAGATTGTGGCCCCCCCTTTGCGGTCGCGCGGAGAAGATATCCTGACCCTATTCAATCGCTACGCGGAAACCTTTGCAGATGAATACGGCTGCGATCAGCCGACCGTATCCGCAGAAGACGCCGCTCTTTTGCTTCAGGCATCCTGGCCTGGCAACATACGCCAGCTGATCAACTTGGCTGAACGCGCAGTTCTGCAAAGCAGACGCGGAAGTTTCTCTATCAGTGGGCTTCTGAAAGACGAAAGCGATTACGACCCTGATGAGGCGAAGGCGGATAACAAGCCCCTTAAAGAGCACGTGGAAGCCTTTGAGCGCATGTTGATTGACAACACGATGCGCCGCCACAAAGGCAGTATTCAAGGTGTTATGGAAGAGTTGTGCTTGCCGCGGCGAACACTGAACGAGAAGATGGCAAAATACGGATTATCCCGGTCCAACTACGTGGGCTAAAGTTGCGCGGCTTGTTTTTGGATAAAAGTGTGTAAGTCACCGTAACCTGTGTACCGCCGCTCAAACTCCAGCCCAAGTTGCTTTGCGTATCCAGCAGCCTTGTCTGTGAGAACGGCGTCATCGGTCTGGGCCTGGTAAACCAGCTTTGTGTAATTGCCAAAATACATCGGCAAAAGCTCTGGATGAAGGTCCAAACCCATAGGTTTCCAGACAAACGCATCAAACTGTCGAACCAAAAAATCTGTTAGGTAGAAGGCAGTAAATTCGTCCTCGGCCCGATGTGCAAACGTCTCATTTCCTTCGAAAAAGCTATAGCAGTGGGGACCTTCTATCATTTCAACACCCAAACGACGGCACTCGGCCTCCAACAAGCCACCAGTGCCGCAATCAGCATAAACTACTTTGATTTCATCGTAATTCTGCCGATACTTTTCGACGGTTTCTGCAACAGCCGAAGGTATCTGATTAGGGTACAGATGGAGTTTGGCTGGCAGGCATTGGAGATCGAAATGCTGCCATCGGTTGACCTTGATGATATCGAGTATTTCGCGCGCTAGAGCACCACAGGCCAAAAGCAAAACGCGCCCACCGTGGGACGCGTCCATGCCTTTTTCACTCAGAATATGATCGTCGGGGATCATCTCGCTGCGAGTTGATTATGCTTTTTCGCCATAAACTCTTTGGCGGTTTCAACAGCCACAGCCGCGTCGCGGCAATACGCATCTGCGCCAATGGCTTTACCGAACTCTTCGTTCAACGGCGCGCCACCAACAAGCACAACGAAATCGTCGCGCATGCCCTTCTCGACCATCGTGTCGATAACCACTTTCATGTATGGCATTGTCGTCGTAAGGAGCGCTGACATCCCAAGAATATCATACTCTCCAGTTTCCAACTCAGCGATGTAGTTTTCCACCGGGTTGTTAATCCCGATGTCTTTCACTTCAAACCCGGCACCTTCCATCATCATCGTAACCAGGTTTTTCCCGATATCATGAATGTCACCTTTGACAGTTCCAATCACCATCGATCCCAATCGAGGTGCACCCGTTTCAGCCAACAACGGCTTCAAGATCGCCATGCCGCTCTTCATTGCGTTTGCGGCCAACAGAACTTCGGGAACAAACAGAATGCCGTCCCGGAAGTCGATACCAACAATCCGCATGCCTTCGACCAACGCTTTGGTCAGCACATCATAAGGCTGCCAACCACGTTCCAGCAGGATGTTCACACTCTCTTCAATCTCTTCTTTTAGACCGTCGTAAAGATCATCGTGCATTTGCAGCACAAGCTCATCGTCATTCAGTTCAGACAGAACAATATCGTCTTCGTCAGACATAGGTGTATCCCATTCCTAATTGCGCCATCTACACATCAAATTTTTGCAGATAACCAGTTGTTTTCCGACAAAATGAAGGTTTCGAACGACCTAGCCTCTACGCCGACGGCGCGCCCGCGCAGGCGCTCCGCCACCTTCTGTTCCATCGCTCTCGGACGAAAATGCACCAAGTTTCGACGTAATCTCATCTGCGTCAGGGGGCATTAGGCCTGTCAGACCTTCTAGAGCGTCGCGCATTTTACGAAGATGCGCCGGTGTTGTTCCACAGCAACCACCAATAATGGCCGCACCTGCACGCCGGGCCAGTTCCGCGTAATCGGCCATGAGTTCAGGCGTTCCATCGTAGTGGATGTGCCCGTGCACATATTTGGGGATGCCCGCATTTCCCTTTGCAATCAGAGGTTTGGATGCTCCAGCTTTGGTCATACTCAAAATCGTTCTCAACAGATCGGATGCGCCAACCCCACAATTGGCGCCGTAGGCAGTTGGTTGCGGCGAGATACCCTCTGACAGACTAACCATATCAGCTGACGTGAGGCCCATCATGGTGCGTCCAGCCGTGTCAAAGCTCATCGTGCCGCACCAAGGCAAATCCGTTTGTGCACAAGCCTCTGCAGCTGCCTTAAACTCTTCTGGTGCTGAAATCGTCTCGACCCAAAAAACATCGACACCACCCTCTTGCAGACCGCGCACCTGTTCGGAAAACAATTCGACGGCGTCGTCATGGGTTAGTGACCCGACCTCACCCATCAGTTCGCCGGTTGGCCCGATAGACCCAGCCACGATGACAGTGCGGTCCACACCATCTGCAACATTGCGAGCAATCTCTGCAGCGCGGGCATTCACGTCATAAACTCGATCTTCTGCGTTGTGCAGCGCGAGCCTAGCACGGGTACCACCGAAACTGTTGGTTAAGAACAGATCGCTTCCTGCGGATACAGATCCCGAATAAAGTGTTTCGACTTTATCTGGCGCATCAAAATTCCAAAGTTCCGGCGCTTCGCCCGCTTCTAATCCCATGGCAAACAGGTTGGTTCCCGTAGCACCATCTCCCAAAAGCCAGCCTTGATCCGAAAGCAGTTTTTCAAAATTTGACATTACACTTCCATTTTACACGGCTGCTTTTGCGGCACTTGCCACGGCTTTGATCCGAGCGATCATTGCCTTTAGCCCGTTAGAGCGTTGCGCGGATAGATGCTGATCCAAGCCAAGCTGATTTAGGGCCGATGACGCATCCAACTCGACAATCTCATCGGCCGTTTTATCCGCGAACATAAGCTTCAACACCGCGATTAGCCCTCGGACAATGATTGCATCGGAGTCACCTTGGAAATCAATCTTCGCTGTGCCACCTGCCCCGCTGACCTCAGGAACGAGCCACACCTGAGAGGCACACCCGTCAACTTTGGTTTCCGGTCCTTTGAGCCCGTCAGGCAACGGCGGCATGGCTTTGCCCAACTCAATCACATGCCGATACCGTTCCTCCCAGTCTTCGAGAAACGAAAAGGTGTCTACCAATTCATCAAAACTTTCTTCCATACTTTCAGGTAATCGAGCCTTGCCGCAGCGTCGAGAGCTTTTCATTGGCCATCGCGATTGATAAAGCTCTCAAAGGATAGAGGGGACGCCATGCAAAGATCTGTTTTGATGTTACTGGTTTTGCTGATGGCCGTAAGCTGTGGGCCACGAGAGCAAGAGATTGAGCGTTCCGACGAGTTGATTTTCGCAGAAGAGGAAGAGGAAAATGTGGCGCGTGGCTTGTTCCAACGAGACCGCGAGGTCGACAGGGTTCGCGCTGATATCATCTTCGGAGAGCTTGTGCCGGAAATCGATTCACTCCGCTTAGATCAGACAGCCGATGGTGTTATCGTTGTGGCAAGTTCGCGGCTTAATGGCACTGCGGCCTACGACGTCACCCTGCGACCGACCAATGGCGGTTTCCCTGACGAAGACGGCTTTTTGAGTTTTGAGTTCCGCTTCGACGTGGCTGGCGGTCTAAGGCCATCACTGTCAAACGCAGATGTGAGCGCGGCAGAATTTGTTTCGTTTGCTGAGCTTGCTCCGGCTTTGGGTATTCGCGTTTTCGCAGCGCAAAACAACCGCAGTGTCAGGCGCTGATATCGAACTCTTTTACTTTACCCTGTTCCACCACAAGGCCAGTGGTCCCAGAACAAATTTTTAGTGCTGTTTCACCGAAGATTTTTCGCCGCCAACCTTTCAGTGCGGGAACATCTCTTTCGCCTTGAGCGATAGCATCCAAATCGGCCGCGCTTGCAATCAGTTTCGATGCGACCTGCTCTCTTTCGACCACCGCTTTCAACAAAACTCTCAATAGGTCTGCCACCGCCTCGTAGGCCTGAGTGTCGTTTCGCGTCTGAACAACCTCGGGCAGCTCTGATGGGGGTATTTCCAAAGACGCTTTGACAGACGCTATTATACCGTCGGCCACAGCACCCCCACGCGCTTCTTTTGTCAAAAGGCGTGACTTAGACAAATCTGAGATCGACATCGGCCGGTTTGCCGCGAGCTCCATCAAAGCCTCATCCTTAAATACACGGCCACGCGGGATGTTACGCTTTTGGGCTATTTCCTCGCGAAATTCGGCAAGCTTTATGACTGCCGCAAGCGTTCGGCCCCGAGCATTTCGGGTACGCACTCTTCTCCAAGCATTTCCGGGCGAAACGTCATAAAGCGACGGCTCGACCATGGCGGCCATTTCTTCTTTGACCCATTCCATCCGTCCTGCGCGCTGGATACGATCGCAAAACTTTTCGTAGATATCACGCAAATGCGTTACATCGTTCGCGGCGTAGAAAAGCTGTTTTTCGGTGAGTGGCCTTTGAGACCAGTCGGTAAACCGAGACGACTTGTCCATGGTGGCCTTTGCCACCCGTTTCACCAGTGTTTCGTAACCCACCTGATCTCCGAACCCACAGACCATCGCTGCAATCTGTGTGTCGAAAAAGGGCTCTGGGAACACTCCGTAATCGTGCCAGAAAATCTCCAAATCCTGACGCGCCGCATGAAACACTTTGATAACGTCTGGGTTTTTAAAAAGTGCTAACAGAGGATCCATCGACAATCCCGGTTCAAGCACATCAATCAGTGCAATCTCGTCAACTTCTAAACCGGGATATCCAACTTGGATCAGACACAATTGGGAGAAGTAGGTCCGCTCTCTTAGGAATTCTGTATCAACTGTGATGTAAGGATGTCGTTCAGCAGCTGCGCAAAAATCGGCAAGAGCCTCGGTCGTTTTTATGAGCAATCTGCTACCCGTAGTTTGAGGGCCGGCAAAACAATTTTTTGGCTCCGGCGGTAGGGTTCGAACCTACGACCAATTGATTAACAGTCAACTGCTCTACCACTGAGCTACGCCGGACCATTGCGTTCGGCGCAGCTATCATAGGCTTTTTGGCTCGTCCATACTGATAATTGAGCATTCCGCTTGAGAACTCAATTTTCGACGCTTACGCAAAAGGTATGCGATTGATGCGCCTCAGAGAACTCATGCCCAAAAGTCTTTTCGGACGGGCCCTTCTGATCCTCGTTTTTCCAATTGTCGTGATTCAGCTGACCGTCGGCGGTATCTTCGCACACCGGATCTTCAACGAGATGACAGGTATAATGTCTTCCAACTATGTCCGGGTCATCAACCAAACGACGCGAGACTTCATTTCAGCAGAAGAAAAAGATGCTGTCACGCGTAAGGCAAATGAACTGGGCTTGACCATTCAATCCCTTGAAATGGTGCCCACAGAGCCGCCACGAGAGTTGAACTTCTTTGACCTGACTGGACGCTATATCGAGCGAAGCCTGTCTGAAGATGTCATCGGTCTTCAACGTATGGAATTGGAACCCAACTCCCCCTATCGTGTCAGTTTATGGATCAATCGGGACCAAGCATTGATGAAGCTGACATTTACGCGTCAGTTTGTTTCGGCGCGCAACCCTCATCAACTTCCAGTCATTATGGTTCTGACGTCTCTTTTGCTCACCGGCATCGCCATCTTTTTCTTACGCAATCAGATCACTCCTATTCGCAAACTGGCAACTGCAGCTGAGGCTTTTGGCCAAGGTCGCACGACCCCTTTGCGGCCCAGAGGTGCAACGGAGGTAAGGCGCGCGACCTCTGCATTTTTGGGAATGAGGCAGCGGATTGAGCGCCATATCGATCAGCGAACGTTAATGCTTTCGGGAGTAAGCCATGATTTGCGGACCCCGCTCACACGCTTGAAATTGAGCGTTTCAATGCTTCCCGAGGGCCAAGATACGACAGATCTGCTGAAAGATATCGAAGATATGGAAAACATCATTGATGAGTTTCTCAACTTTGCGGGTGAAAACCACGAAGACCAATGGGAGAACGTAAACCCCAAAGCATTAGTCAAAAAAATCGTTGGTACGTGCGAGCGAACTTTGGAAGTTCATCACGAAATTTCCTTCAAAAGCGTAGGCGATTTGCCTACCAACGTCGTCTGGCGTCCGACATCAGTTCAAAGAGCGATCGAGAACCTTGTACAAAACGCGGCTAAATTCGGTGATCAGATAGAAGTGCGCCTGATCGGTAACTCAAAATCAATAAAGATTGAAATCGCAGACAACGGCCCGGGCATCCCAGAAAACCAAAGAGAAAACGCATTGAATGCTTTTGTGCGACTAGACCCATCACGGAATCAAAATAAAGGCGGAAGCGTCGGTTTGGGCCTCGCCATTACCCAGGATATCATGCGATCCCATGGTGGCTCATTAAATTTGGGACAAAGCACTTCGCTTGGTGGGTTGTCGGTTACTCTTACGTTTCCAAGATCACGGCCAGATTAAAACGCATCAATAGCCTTCACAGTAGGCCACGGGATCAACACCGTCATCCAAACCCTCGCCCGTTGCACACTGGAACATCCGTTCTGGAACAAAAGCAGCGCCACGTTTCAAGTATCCGCTGTCAAAACAATTGCTTTGGCGTGCTTCTTCCAACACACGCTCTCGGTCTTCGTACCCGCCGATATAGGCGAACAACAAATCCGCCGCCCAAGGATCTTCCGACGCGCCCATCATATTGGTGTAGTAAACAAGCACGTCGACGCCACATCGTTGCGTTTCCTGCTCAGAAATCTTTCCGGTTAGGTTCAGAAACTTTAGCCCGCCTATCGTGCCTTCGAATTCCAGCAAATCATCAGGTGCACTAATAGAACTCACGATGAAGTAATACTGCTCCGGCAACTGTTCAGCCTGTATAAAAGACGGCCCATAGGCAACCAAAGCAAATCCAGCAGCGAGTGTTTTCAAAACCTTCATATCGGCTTTGATATCAATATATTTTTTTCAATCAATCCCGGTGTGATGGTAGGCCCGGAGGGACTTGAACCCCCAACCAAAGCGTTATGAGCGCTCTGCTCTAACCAATTGAGCTACAGGCCCGCCAGCCCTTCGCCTAAGCCGCGCCGTCTATGGCGTCAAGCATCAACGGTTTTCAACCTTGCAAGGCTTCGGTATGGGCAAACAAAACGGAGCAGACGATGATCAAAAACGAGCTCACCTATGCCGATGCTGGCGTGGATATAGACGCGGGCAATGCACTGGTTGAAGCGATCAAACCAAGTGCGGCAGCCACCTCTCGACCAGGAGTTATGGAGGGTCTCGGGGGCTTTGGCGCCATGTTTGATCTCCAAGCTGCGGGTTATATCGACCCTATCCTGGTATCTGCCACGGATGGAGTTGGTACCAAGCTGAAAATTGCGATCGAATGCCAGACCTTCGATACAGTCGGAATTGATCTGGTTGCGATGTGCGTCAACGATCTGATCTGCCAAGGCGCAGAACCATTGTTCTTTCTTGATTACTTCGCAACCGGCAAGCTTGACGTTAATCACGGAGCAGCCGTTGTTGGCGGCATTGCTGAAGGGTGCAAACGCGCAAATACCGCACTCATTGGTGGAGAGACGGCCGAAATGCCCGGCATGTATGCAGAAGGCGACTTTGACCTCGCCGGATTTGCAGTGGGTGCAATGGAACGGGGGACTTTCCTTCCGAATGACGTTGCAATTGGTGATAAATTAATCGGCCTCCCTGCAAGCGGCGTCCACTCAAACGGGTTTTCGCTCGTGCGCAAGATCATGGACGTCGAAGGACTTGCTTGGAGTGATGAAACCCCGTTCGGCAGAAACTTCGGAGACGTTTTCTTGACGCCCACGGAAATATACGTGCGTCCGGTCATGGCAGCCCTAAAATCTGGCGGCATCAAAGGGCTGGCTCACATCACTGGCGGTGGTCTGACTGAGAACCTTCCACGCGCGCTGCCCGAAACACTCGGCGCAGAGGTTTCCTTAACAGCCATTCCAAAGCTTCCTGTTTTTGAATGGCTTATAGAAACAGGTGGGCTAAGCCAAAACGAGGCTTTGAAGACCTTTAATTGCGGCGTTGGGATGGTGGTTATTGTCGGCGACAATCACGTTGACAAAGTAAAAGCTTCGTTTGAGGCGGCTCAACAGCCCTGTTTCGATCTGGGCGAAATCACGGATAGCGGATGCGTCACCTTCAATGGCACCCTGAGTTGACGCCGAAAATTGCAATTCTAATCTCTGGCGGGGGGTCCAACATGGTCGCGCTCGTCAAAGACATTCACGCAGGTGGCTATGCCATACCTTCGCTTGTTATCTCAGAAAAGGCCTTGGCCGCCGGTGTGATCAAAGCTCAGCAACTGGGTGTCGAAACCTTGGTCATTCCATATGAAGCGTTCGAACGAGGCGATGGCTTCCAAGAGGAAATTCACGTCGCTCTGGTGGAGCGCAAGATCGACTTTATCTGTTTGGCGGGCTTCATGCGCGTTTTAGACGCGTGGTTTGTCGAAAAGTGGAAAGACCGCATCTTGAACATCCACCCCTCGCTTTTGCCAAAGTATAAGGGGCTGCACACCCATCAACGGGCACTCGATGCAGGCGATTCAGAGGCCGGATGTAGCGTTCACCTTGTGACCGCCGAACTCGATGGCGGTCCCGTTTTGGGGCAGGCGCGGGTGCCGATCCTGCCGGATGATACTGCAGAAAGTTTGGCGGCGCGGATCTTACCCGAAGAGCATAAACTCTATCCCAAAGTCCTGCGGGAGTACCTTTCTGACTGATCCCGTCTCTTCCATTCGCAATCTGGGTCCCGCAAGCGATGCATCATACGCACGTGCCGGCATCCATTCAGCCGATGAGTTGCGGACCCTGGGACCGGATGAGGCGTATTTCCGAACCCTACAGGCGGGCGATCGCCCCCATTTCATAGCCTATTACGCTATGGTGATGGGGTTGCAGGGCCGTCCTTGGAATGACTGCAAAGGCAAAGAAAAGGACGCACTGCGCGAACGGTTTGATGCGATCAAAGCGCGTCTGACCCCCCAAGAAAAAGGCCGCTCCGAAATCGAAGCGGCCCTCAATGATCTCGGCGTTATGCCGGCTCAACCAACCAGTTCTAGGCCCGCAAAGAAGTAAGCAATTTCTTCGGCAGCCGTCTCAGGCGCGTCAGAGCCATGGACAGAATTTTCACCGATAGAGAGCGCATAAAGTTTCCGGATTGTGCCCTCTGCCGCTTCCTCTGGGTTTGTCGCGCCCATCACTTCGCGGTTTTTGGCAATCGCGCCTTCACCTTCAAGAACCTGAACCACGATTGGCTCGGACGCCATGAATTCACACAGCTCGTCGTAGAACGGACGCTCTTTGTGGACGGCGTAAAACACGCCCGCTTGCGCCTTTGTCAGATGGATACGCTTTTGCGCGACGATCCGCAGGCCCGCCTCTTCAAACTTGGCGTTGATCGCGCCTGTCAGGTTCCGCTTTGTTGCGTCGGGTTTGATAATGGAGAATGTCCGTTCGAGAGCCATGGGAGGGTCCTTTGTGATTGGGCGCGTCACCGCGCGAATTTCGCGGGCCGGGTAGCACGGAAGTTCTGGCTTGAAAAGCACAAGCGGTTTGGGTCAACGAGTAAGCTATGCTGGTCATTGATGACATCCATTTTGCCATAGAGGGCAAACCGATCTTTGAGGGGGCCTCGGCGCGTGTGCCTGTGGGGCACAAGGTTGGGCTTGTGGGCCGCAATGGCACGGGGAAAACCACTTTGTTTAAGCTCATCGAAGGGGAATATGCACTGGCGAGCGGCGATATCACCCTACCCCAGCGGGCCCGCATTGGCGGTGTGGCGCAAGAGGTTCCCTCCTCCGATGTCTCGCTGATCGACACGGTTTTAGCCGCCGACCAAGAGCGTGCGGCGCTTCTGGCCGAATTAGAAACCGCGAACGATGCGCGGATCGCTGAAATCCATATGCGCCTCGCGGATATCGATGCGTATTCAGCAGAGGCACGGGCGGCGCGAATCCTGTCGGGACTGGGGTTTGACAGCGCCGCCCAGCACCGTCCCTGCTCTGCGTTCTCCGGCGGTTGGCGGATGCGCGTCGCCCTTGCAGCCGTCCTGTTTTCAGCGCCTGATGTACTCCTGCTGGACGAGCCCACAAACTATCTCGATTTTGAGGGGACCGTTTGGCTGGAAACTTATCTTGCAAGCTATCCGCATACAGTCATCATCATTTCCCATGACCGGGCGCTTTTGAACCGGGCGGTGGATCACATTTTGCACCTCTATGACCGGAAGCTGACGCTCTATTCTGGGCGCTATGACGACTTTGCCACGGCGCGCGCGGCCAAGGCCGAACAGGCCGAAGCGATGGCCGTCAAGCAAGAGGCGAAGCGCGCGCATCTGCAATCCTACGTGGATCGATTCCGCTATAAGGCGGATAAGGCAAAACAGGCGCAGTCGCGCCTTAAAATGTTGGAAAAGATGACGCCGATCAGCTTGGACCGCGAAGCAGGCGTCAGTGGCTTCACTTTTCCTGAGCCGCAGACCTTAAACTCCCCGATCATTGCTATCGACGGCGCGACCACGGGTTATGATGACACACCCATCCTGAAGAACCTGTCGCTTCGGATCGATCAGGATGATCGCATCGCGCTTTTGGGGGCAAACGGCCAAGGCAAATCGACTTTTGCAAAATTGCTTGTTGGGGAACTCGCCGCGCAATCGGGCACGATCACCACCGCTCGAAAGCTGGAGATCGGGTATTTCGCCCAGCACCAGCTTGATATGCTCACAGCAGAGCGGACGCCGTTGGAGCATTTGCGCGCCGCCCTGCCCGGCCAAGCGCCCGGCACGTTGCGCAGCCGTTTGGCGCAAGGTGGCCTTGGCGCGGCAACCGCAGATGTCAAAGTCGCCAATCTGTCTGGTGGGCAGAAAGCGCGGCTGTCTTTCATTCTAGCGACTTTGAATTCACCGCAACTTTTGATTTTGGACGAACCCACAAACCATTTAGACATTGAAAGCCGAGATGCACTCGTCGCGGCCCTTGCCGAATATGGCGGGGCCGTCCTGATCGTCTCCCACGATCCCTGGTTGGTGAACGGCGTGGCCGACACGATTTGGCTTGTCAAAGACGGACAGATCACGCCCTTTGATGGCGATGTCGAAGCGTATCGCGCCTCAACGTTGAAAGAGCGCAGCAAAGCGCCAAAATTGCCCGATAAACCAGTCGCAGCACCCAAAGCCCAACGGCCTGACTTACGCAAACTGGAACAGGCTGTCTCCGCCGCCGAAGAGCGCCTACAAAAAATTGAAGCGATGCGTGAGAAGATCGACAAGCTTTTGGCCGATCCGGCCCTATATAATCCCTCAAGCGTGGGTCGATTGACCGAATTACAGTCGAAACGCACAGAAATCATGGACGGCATTGCCCGCGCCGAAGCGCTTTGGGAAGAGGCCGCAAACGCTTTGGAAGGGGCAACAGTTTGAGCTCAGACGAATATGCTCGCCTCTTATATCTCGGCCTGTTTTTGGCCGTTCTGCTTGGATCCTATATGATCTACGACAACAAACGCTTGGGCGAGACAGCGCGCGCGGCAGCGATCTGGTTCATGATTTTCCTAGCCGCTATTCTGGCCTATGGACAATGGGACACGGTAGAGGGCCTTTTGTACCCCAATCGAAGCCTAACCTTGAGTGATGGCCGGGTGGAATTGCGTCGACAGTTGGATGGGCATTTTCACGCACTTATCGAAGTGAATGGAACCCCCATCGATTTTTTGGTCGACACCGGTGCGACCTCTGTTGTTTTAACGCAAGAGGACGCCGAAAGCATTGGCCTTTCAGTTGACGAACTTCGGTTTAACTCCCAAGCAAATACGGCAAACGGCGTCGTGCAAACGGCGCGAGTGACGTTGGATCAGATGATATTCGGAGATTTTATTGACCGCCGAGTCCGCGCGTTTGTGAACGGTGGTGAACTTGGAGATTCCCTGTTGGGAATGAGCTATCTGGAGAAATTTAGCGAAATCACCATCGCAGGCGACCGACTTATCCTGCGTCGCTAGAGGCTTTCATTTCCCATTTGCCTGTTTCCTGAGACCAGTACTTTGCTTTTGCTCCAGCAGCCACGATCGCTTTCCATGACTGGCGCGCAAGTGAAAGCTGACCTGGATCCGATCCTTCAAAAAGAATCGACACCCTTTTGTAATCGTCAAGCGACGCTGGTTCCACCGGCGCAAGTCCCGTTAAGATTAACGCTTCAGGTGTATTCGCGGAAACCTGTTCTTCAGAGATAAGTACTGGCTGCGAGGCGGCTCTGTCATATTTATCTGTGCCGTGGGGCAGAAAGCTTTGGTCGTCAAACGCCCAAAGGGCGTCATCGAGCTGCCCACTCGCCGCAGGGGCAACCACGTTGACGCGCCAGCCCTGCTCCAAGCATCGGGCACTCAGATCAGCAACAACCCGGGGGAGTGGGGACGATTGCAACTGATAGAAGTGAACTTCCATCAGCCTTCGTAATACTTCGCCACCATGTGATTCAACGCCCGGACACCCCACCCCGTGGCACCTTTCGGTGCATAAGACGTAGAGGTCTTAACGGAGGCCGTTCCAGCAATATCCAGATGGATCCACGGCATGTCATCTTTGATAAAGCGAAGCAGGAATTGGGCTGCGGTGATCGAACCCGCCGTGCGCCCGCCTACGTTTTTCATGTCCGCAAACTGCGATTTTATCAGCTCGTCATAAGCATCGCCCAGAGGCATCCGCCACGCGCCTTCGTCAGCTTCTGAAGCTGCTGTCAGGAAGTTTGCAACAAAGTCGTCGTGGTTTGAAAACACACCTGCATTTTCATGACCCAGCCCGACAATGATTGCCCCTGTCAAAGTCGCAAGATCGACAATGCCCGACGGGTTGTAGGTCTCTTGCGCATACCAAAGAACGTCCGCGAGAACCAAACGCCCTTCGGCATCTGTGTTGATGACCTCTATCGTGTCACCCTTCATTGACGTCACAACATCGCCTGGACGCTGCGCTTTGCCGTCGGGCATGTTTTCCACAAGACCTACCAAACCCACGACATTGGCTTTCGCTTTGCGCATCGCAAGCGTCTTCATAACGCCAGAAACAACGCCTGCACCGCCCATATCCATGGTCATGTCTTCCATGCCACCTGCCGGTTTCAGACTGATGCCACCTGTATCGAAGACGACCCCCTTACCAACTAAGGCCAGTGGCGCTTCGTCGCCGCCACCCATATGCTCCATCACGACAACTTTAGACGGACTTTCAGAACCTTGACCAACACCGAGTAAGGCACCCATTCCTAAGCTTGCCAATTCTGGCTCTTCCAAGACCTTCACGGTCAGCCCGTGTTCAGTGAGCGCAGTAAGCCGGTTTGCAAACTCGGTCGTCGTTAGAATGTTGGAAGGCTCATTCACCAAGTCGCGGGTAAAATGGACCCCAGCGACCTCGGCTTTGGCTGCATCCATGTCTGTTGCCAAACCGTCGGTATCATCAGAATGGACAAAAATTTGTGGCAGCGTATCGTCAGATTTCGACTTGTGTTGATTAAAGGCGTAAGTCCGAAGCATTGCGCCCTTGACCACCTCAGACACGGATTTGATCTTTGGCATCAAGATATTCAGCGATCCACCTTTGGCAGAAGTCACAAGCTTGGCCCCAATTTTGCGAAGGTCCGTTTCCGTCGGAGTTTCCCCCAGTTTCACAATCAACACAGCCTCTACAGCCAGACCGAAGGGAACGTTGATTGTATGTACCGAGCCTGCCGGAGCTTTCTCAAACGCCTCGCTGTCAAGAACTCGGTTAACTTGTCCGCGGGCGAGCGTATTGACTTTGCGAAGAGCGCGGTCTGTTCCGCCTTTGGCTTTCGCAAAAACGGCTAAAGTGCCCCCCTGCTCTTTGAGAGTATCTAAGTCCAGCGGCATTACTTCGGGGGAAATTGTCATAGAGGGCTCCATTAAGACGGTAGAGCCTGATCTAGCGCAGTAAGTCTTCTTCGACCATAGACTCTGTTCGGCTTTGAAAAAACTGTCTAAGCACACCAGCAAGGTAGGGCCATGACTGTTCTCGATCGTTATGTTTTTCGCCTCCTAATGGGGCCTTTTGCTTTTTTTACAGTCGTCTTTGCGGCACTGTTCTGGCTGAACTCGGCCTTACGGATTATTTCTTTTGTTGTTGAAAACGGGCAATCGGGTGGCGTTTTTCTTGCTTTCTCGATGCTGCTGCTGCCGCAATCCATTCAACTGATTATTGCCGTCGCCGGATTTGCATCTGCCCTCTATCTGGCCAACACGCTTTACAATAATTCAGAGCTCGTGATCATGATGACGGCCGGCCAAAGCCCCCAACGCGTGCTTGTGCCCTTTGTTGCATTCGGCCTCTTTTGCGCAGTCATTTTATCGATGCTCAACCACTTCATAACGCCCAACGCGACTTTACGGATAGAAAATACGCGGGAAGAAATGCGAAATGCGTTCGCCTCCCGGCTATCGCAAGAGGCTCGTTTTTTATCGCCGACCAAGGACGTTACTGTCTATTTTGGAACAATTGATCAAAGTGGTGGCCTTGGGGATGTATTCATTGATGATCGATCTAATGAAGGTCAGCGACAGACGTACTTTGCTGAAACAGGCCAATTCGTGAACCAAGACGACGAACTCCGGCTTTTGCTGTTGGATGGAACCACTCAAGTTCTGGACACAGCCTCGGGTAAACTGTCGACGCTGAAATTCGAAAGCCTGTCGTACAACCTGTCGGAGTTACAGGATCAAGATCGTCAACGCCGGCGAGACATGCGGGAATTTACAACACCGCGCCTTTTGAGTGGCGATACCGGTCAAGGCACGGCAAGGGAGATTGCAGAATTCCATCAAAGGGTCAGCCTCTCTCTCTATGCATTTCTGACCCCTTTGTTCGGAGCGCTTGCATTGTTCGTCAGCGGCTACCGACGCCAGGGTTATGCCGTGAATCTGTATGTCGCTAGCGCTGTCTTTGTTGTGATTGAGACGGCGCGAGGAAACATGACGCGGTTGGTAAACAATCAAACCATACCGGGCGAAGCGAGCTACCTGCCAGCAGCTGTTTTGGCCATCCTCGTCGTAGCGCTGCTTTTGGTCTCTCGACGCAGTCATAAGGAACAGACGGCATGACGTTTAGTTTCTATATCATGCGCAGCTATGCAACGGTCCTTCTGGGTGTTTTTGGGATCGTTCTGGCACTGGTTCTAACAATCGACACTCTAGACGTACTCGGGTCAATTCGCTCAGAACGCATCAGTTTTCTAGACGCAGTCTGGTTATCGTCGTTGCGAGTGCCTGACCTGATTGTACTTGTTTTTCCATTGATCATTCTGATCTCCAGTCTCGTTTTTTGCCTCACTTTGTCTGGTAACAGCGAGTTTGTGATTTCGCGGGCGATGGGGCGACCAATGCTACTTACACTGCTTGGACCGCTTGTTTTTTCAATGTGTATCGCCGCTCTGGTCGCCAGCACCATTGGCCCGCTCTCCAGTCGATTATCCGATGAATACTCAGAGGCCCGTGCCCGGATTTCAGGTTCCCTTGAGAACCGCCTTCAAGTCACGGCGAGTGGCCTTTGGCTGCGCGAGGCGTTGGCTGACGATATTTCGGTTCTCAATGCTGCATCTAGCTTCGATGGCGGAGACCGTTTGAACGACGTTACAATTTTTAGATTTTCGCCCGATGGGCAGCTTTTGGAAAGATTGGAAGCGCAAAACGGCTTTCTTTCTGACGGTCAATTGCTTTTGACGGATGTTAAACTGTGGGACTTCTCAACTCTCGCCGCGAACCCAGAGCTTTCTGCGCAACAACGCAACATTATGAGGTTTCCAACCACTTTAACGTCTGAGCAAGTTCTCGAGGGGAGACCAACACCAGACACTCTCTTTCTTTGGGAGTTTCCGTCGGCGATCCGTGCCCTAGAAACCTCAGGGTCATCACCGCTTTCACACCAAGTTTTCTTTTTTGCCCAGATGGCTCTGCCTCTTTACTATGGAGCGATGTTCCTTTTGGGCGCGTGCTTTTCTCTCCAAACCTCGCGCATGGGCAAGCGAGGACTTGCCGTTATGGGTGCTATCAGCCTTGGCTTCCTGCTTTTTTTCTTTCAGAGGACCGTTCAGACCTTTGGAGAGGCTGGTGAGTTACCGGTTTTGGTGGCAACACTTTCCCCATCCTTAGCCGGGTTTTTAGGGGGATTAGCATGGTTGTTGCGAAAGGAAGATGGATAAAAACCCTCCGCAGTTTCGTTTTGCTTCTGCCGTTAGTGTGGTGCGAATTTGTGTACGCCCAAGATACGCTAACCCTTGTTGCGGATCGTATCGTGGTTTCACCCGATGGGGCTGTCATTACCGCTCAGGGGAACGTTGTCGCAACCTACCAAGGCAATGTGCTGGAAACGAGCCTGATTGAATATGACCGACGAACCGGAGAAATCAGTTTCCCCGACCCTACGGTTTTCAAGACCCAAGATGGCGCTTCAATTTCGGCGCAGGAAGCAAAAGTTGCTGACAACTTGATCTCAGGCAGCTTCAGCGATGTTGAGTTAAGGTTAGGCGAACAATTCCGTGTTTTGGCGGACCAGCTTGATCGTATTGACGAGGACAGATCAATACTGACGACAGGTGTCGCAACGACGTGCTTTGTATGTGAAGAGACGCGAACGCCATTCTGGCAAATCCGAGCATCAGAAGTGGAACACAGGCAAGACGAACAACGCCTTTACTTTGAAAACGCAGTTTTCGAGTTCTTAGGCATACCGGTTTTCTATGCTCCCCGTCTTCGGACGCCAGATCCATCTGTTTCAAGAGCAACCGGATTTCTTGTTCCAGCTTTCAAAACATCGAACACGCTCGGTTTAGGCGTCGAACTGCCTTACTTTATTGCGCTGAGCGATCAGTCGGATCTCACATTGACGCCTTTTGCGTCTACAGAAGGCGCACTCCTTTTGGGGGGCGAGTATCGCCAACTCTTCGAAAACGGTGCGCTGTTCGCCGAAGGTGCCGTCGCGCTTGCTGATCCCTTAACTCAGAATGAACTACGGTCATTTGGTACGGTACGCGGATATTTCGATGTTGGCCCAGATTTTGATCTTAGCTTTCAGGCAAATGCCACGTCCGACCGATCGTTTCGTCGAGAATACGGATTCGGTGACGAGGATCGACTTGAGAACTTCATTGCACTTTCTCGATCACGAGATGTCAGCTTTTTCGAAACGCGTGCCAGTACAACTCAGTCTTTACGGGAAGGAGAAGATACATCCGAGATCCCCTTAGTCGCGCCTGAGATCTACTTCACTCGGAATGACAATCTCGGCCTTGGCTGGAAGGTCCGGAACGAGTATCAGTCCGTGACACTGTTTCGAGAGAACGAACGTCGCAGCGCCCGCATAGGTATCCGTTCAACTGTGAAACGCAATTTCTTGACGCAAGGCGGCTTAGGGATCGAATTTGCAGGGCGGCTTGAGGGGGCGGCATATACGACTGACAACAGCGACACATTCGCTGATGGAACATATGATTATGTTTTGCCAAGCGCATCAGCGACAATTCGGTACCCATTGTCAAAACGGCATGCAAGTGGAGGGACCTCATTTGTTGAACCGATCGCGCAACTGATTTTTTCGCCGAATACGGATATAAACGTTCCCAACGAGGACTCTGTGCAGCTCGAATTCGAAGAGAACAATCTGTTCTCTATGAACCGTTTCCCAGGTTTCGATAGGGTCGAGGTCGGCACCCGCGCTAACGTTGGGTTGAGGTACCTCTATACGTCTCCTAATGTCTGGAAAGTCTCCGCCAACCTTGGCCAGGTTTTCAGGTTACGTGATCCAGAAGAATTTGACGATGTCTCGGCTACTGGTCTTGATGCGCAATACTCCGACACTGTTTTTGCTTTGACATTTGAACTTGCGGATCAGCTTTCGGTCACAAATCGCACGCTAATTGGACGCGATTTCAACATCTCAAAATACGAAGCGCAGTTGAACTATGTGTCAAATACATGGGGCGTTGGTATCGACTATATTTTCCTAGAAGACGATGTTGTTGTTCAAACCGACGATGAGCAGGATCAGATCGATTTTAGAGCATTTTACAATGCAAACGAGTTTTGGACTTTGCGGGCCGAAATCCGGCAGGACTTTGTCGATCAAGAACCGATTGAGCAGTTTTTCGGCGCAGAATTCAAAAATGAGTGCATACTGCTCGATTTCGGATTTACCTTTGATTATGCTACCGCAAGCGATCAGGAAGCAGATCAAGAATTCGGTCTCACAATCGAGTTGCTTGGTTTTGGGGGCAGTCGTGGGAGTGGAGGGAACTACACATGTTAGGATATAGGGCGATCCTCGTCAGCGCTGCGGCGGTACTTTTCGGAAGCTTCTCTTTAGCTTACGCCAACCCGTTTGCTCCGGCCATCGAAGTCAACGACCAAGTTGTGACCGAATTTGAAATAGAGCAACGCCAACTTTTGCTGGGTTTTCTTGGCGGAACCGGGAACCTTAGAACTCTAGCAGAGGACGTCCTTATCGAAGATCGACTAAAACTCGAGGCAAGCAAACGGCAGGATATCGAAATCAGCCAGGATGAACTTGTGAGCGGAATGTCGAACTTTGCAGCGCGTGGGAACCTATCTTTGGACGAATTCATTTCGATCATCGAAGCTCAAGGGATATACCGTGAAACTTTTGAAGATTTCGTACGTGCCGGTCTAGCTTGGCAGAATTTGGTCACCGCTCGTTTCGGATTCCAAGGTGTTCTCAGCGATACAGAGATTGATGCAGCTTCGGCGTCGGGGACGGTAAATCGCGACGCTATTGAACTTCGGATCTTTGAAATCGTTTTGCCCTATGCGAGCCGTGGTGAAGCGGAGGCTAAACAGCTTGCTGATGAACTAAGACGCGACATTGTCCAGGGAACCGGGTTTGAGATTTCCGCTGCTCAGTACTCTGAAAGTAGTAGCGCCAACAATGGAGGAGATCGAGGCTGGGTTTCCGTTAATGGTTTAAGCGAAACTATAGCTGGTCCTTTGCTTGCGAGCGGTGTTGGTACTTTGTCGGAACCTTTGGAAATTGGAAATGCGATTGCAATTATCAATCTCAGAGGTATCCGTACCAACCCTCAGGCTGTTGAACCGACTACTATAGAATACATGACGATGGACATGCCTGTCGACACTGACCCGTCCAACATTTTAGGAGACGTCGACACCTGCAACGATCTGCGCGCTGCATCAAACGAAATTTCTGAGAATAACTACGAGGTTCGGAGCGTCTTAGAAGGCTCGCTAGCACAGCCTTACGCTACCGCCTTTCAGGCAATGGATGTGAACGAAACAAGTGTGCTGGCAAATGTAAACGGCGCACAAGAATTGATCATGGTCTGCTCTCGGTCGCGCGATCTTCAAGAAGATGCACGCGCTCGTTTACGAAACGTTTTGGGTAGCCAACGCGTTGAAAGTTTTGGCGAGGCTTTCTTGCAAGAATTAATCGGGAATGCGTCGATTACGCGGCTCTGATGTCACGCATTTTGATTACGGCGGGTGATCCAAACGGGGTTGGGCCCGAAATCATCCTCAAGACCTTGGCGGATAGCGTTTATTCCAAAGTTGTTGTCTTTGGAGACGCAAATCACTTCGATGCCTGCGCCCACGAGTTGAACATCAAAAACCCACTAAAGGTGATCGAACCCGGTTGTGATCTTCCAAGCGATAATGATCCTTGCCTTTATCCCATTGAATCCGCTGCGCCGCGCCGTCCCGGGGTAGCTGATCCGGTGCATGCTCAGCAAGTTATCAAGGTTTTGACCACTGCCACTAGGCTCTGCCTTGATGGACACGCCGGTGCCATGGTTACTGCGCCCATTAACAAAGCGGTGCTAAAGGACGGGGCCCAATTTGCTTTTCCTGGGCACACAGAGCTTTTGGCAAGCCTCTCGGGCATAAAAACCCCTGTGATGATGTTGGTAGCGCCAGATTTGCGGACGGTGCCAGTTACAATCCACATCCCTTTAAGCGATGTTCCTTCACGGCTCACTCCTTCGCTTTTGAAAGAGACCATCAACACGACGCATGTTGCGTTACGTAAGAACTTCCACATTGAAAATCCCCGACTCGTTGTCGCTGGATTGAACCCCCATGCTGGCGAAGAAGGGAAAATCGGCACGGAAGAGCAGGATTGGATGGCACAAGCCATTTCCGACTTAGCAGCGTCCGGCTTGGCGATATCTGGTCCCTACCCAGCCGACACTTTATTCCATGAAGCGCGTCGCAAAGACTATGACGCGGCGATCTGTATGTATCATGACCAAGCACTGATACCTGTCAAAACGCTGGCTTTTGATGATGGGGTAAACGCAACACTCGGCTTGCCCTTCATAAGAACCTCACCTGACCATGGCACCGCCTTTGACATCGCCGGAAAAGGCATCGCAAGGCCGGACAGTTTCAAGGCGGCACTCGAGCTTGCACAAACATTGGTTGAAACAAATGTCTGATGGCCTTCCTCGGTTGCGGGACGTGATCAGTCAACATGGGCTCGCCGCGAAGAAATCTCTGGGACAGAACTTCTTACTGGACCTGAACCTCACATCAAAAATTGCACGGCAAGCAGGTGATCTTTCCGACGTGAATGTTTTAGAAATCGGGCCTGGGCCCGGTGGATTGACGCGCGGGCTTTTGAGTGAAGGCGCCAAACACGTGACAGCGATAGAGCGTGATGAAAGATGTTTAGAAGCGCTGAAAGAAATCGAGCAAAACTGGCCCGGCCGGTTGAATGTGCATTCCGCCGATGCTCTTGGAATTGACTTCGAGAGATTTGAACCAACACCTGAAGTGATCACGAGCAACCTGCCGTATAATATTGGTACAGAATTGCTGCTTCGATGGATGACGCCCAAAGACTGGCCACCCCCATGGCGACGACTGGTGCTGATGTTTCAAAAAGAGGTGGCGGATCGCATCACGGCACATCCTGGCTCGAAAGCCTACGGGCGACTGTCAGTTTTATGTCAGTGGCGGTCCGATGCACATATCGTGATGACCTTGCCGCCACAGGCCTTCACACCGCCACCCAAGATACATTCTGCAGTTGTTCGGATTGATCTTCATTCCGTGCCAAAATTTTCTGCGGATGCAAGAAGATTATCGCATCTTACTCAGGCCGCATTTGGTCAAAGACGAAAGATGCTTCGCGCGAGCCTTAAGGGCCTTCGCCCCGACATGGAAGCCGTTTTGGAAGCCCACAACATAGACCCCACGCGACGCGCCGAAACACTGACTGTAGAAGAATTTTGCCGACTATCGCTGGTGATTTAGGAGGCTTTTGCTTCTTCAGGCTCTGAAGACTCCACGCTTTCAGGAGTGTCAATTACAAGACTATCTTCTGCGTCTTCAGGACCGGCCGTTGCCAATGGATCGGCCTCGCTGGAATCCGTATCCGGTTCGTCGTCTTGGCTGCCGTCTTCAGCGCGCGCTTTTGCCTGTTGCTTTTCGCGTTGCTCATCTTGCTGGCGTTGTCTTTCCGCCGCCTCGCGTTGAGCCTCACTTAACAGCCTTTGGTAGTGTTCTGCGTGTTGGGCAAAGTTTTCAGCATTGATACGGTCACCCGATAGCTGTGCATCTCGCGCCAAAACCGTGTATTTTTCAATAACCTGCTGCGGTGTGCCCCTGACCTTGCCTTCTGGGCCGGACGAGTCAAACACCCTATTCACCACGTTCGCAACACTGTTGCGACGATTATTGTTTTTGTTGCGCGAACGCGACTTATTCGAAGTTCTCATGAAGTACCAACATCTTAAAGGAGAGTTTGGTGGGACGTCTCTGCGTCTGAACCCTCAGTAGCAAGTTTTTACGGTTCTCTTCAACAGCAAAAAAATCAGAGCCGCTGAAAGGCCGAAATTCTGTCTTTGCCAGATAAATCCTGCACCAGCCGAACTCTTTGGAAGCCACTTTCGAAAGCAATCGATTTTATTGCTTCGGCTTGCTCTGCACCATGCTCAAAAATCAAAAAACCCTCTGGCACAATAAGCCCGTGTGCACCCTGCAAGATATCACGATACGCGGAAAGACCATCGCCATCAGGCGTCAACGCAATCATTGGTTCGTGGGAAAGGACATCGAGTTCTAAATCTTCCCATTCCTGAGCGCTGATATACGGAGGGTTTGAAACGATAAGATCGAAAGAACCATCCAGCGGAGTGCACCACTCTCCTAGTCTAAACTCAATATTTGTCGCCTCCAGTGCCGTCGCGTTCATCACGGCGACTTCCAAAGCCTTGCTCGATGCGTCGGTGGCAATAACATCCGCACCTGGCCACTCTATGGCAAGGCTAATCGCAATACACCCTGATCCTGTGCCCAGATCGGCGAGACGTGTCGGCTTACAAATCTCGATGGCAGTCTCCAACAGGTGTTCCGTTTCGGGTCTAGGGTCCAAAACATTTGGGGTTACTTTAAACCGATACTTCCAGAAATCACGGTAACCAACAATTTGCGCGATGGGCTGCCCGCCCGAGCGGGCTGACACCATCGATTTCAATTCTTCCAATGCTTCCGCATCGAGTTCGAAGCCCGGCCTAAGCCCCAAATGCGACAGTAACCGTCTGGCATCCCTACCCCCTTCGCGATGAGATAGCTGCGAAGACGCCCATTTCAAAGCCTCTTCAAAAGTCACGAAAGGTTCAATTCGACAAGCTTTTCAGCCTGATCGTGAGAGATCAGGGCATCAATGATTTCGCTCAGGTCCCCATTCATCACGTGATCGAGCCGATACAAAGTGAGGTTTATGCGATGGTCGGTCATCCGTCCTTGGGGGAAATTATAGGTGCGGATGCGCTCTGATCGGTCGCCAGAGCCAACCTGCTCTTTTCGATCTGCAGCCCGCGCTGCGTCCGCTTCTTGACGTTGGAGATCATAAAGACGCGTTTTCAAGACTTGCATCGCAATGGCGCGGTTTTGGTGTTGTGACTTCTCCGAACTCGTCACCACGACGCCCGTTGAGATATGCGTGATACGGACGGCGGAATCCGTTGTGTTCACATGCTGACCGCCCGCACCGGAGGCGCGCATTGTGTCGATGCGAATGTCTGATGCGGGAATATCTATGTCCACGTCTTCAGCTTCAGGTAGAACAGCAACCGTTGCTGCCGAAGTGTGAACCCGACCTCCACTTTCGGTTGACGGCACGCGTTGTACCCGGTGCACACCGGACTCGTACTTTAAGCGGCCGAAAACCTTGTCACCCTGAATGTTCGCAATCACTTCGCGGTAGCCGCCTAACTCCGTTTCAGCCGCCTCAATCACGGAAAATTTCAGTCCATTTGCCTCGGCAAAACGTTGATACATGCGCAAGAGATCACCGGCGAACAAAGCGGCTTCATCCCCGCCCGTTCCTGCCCGAATCTCTAAAATGGCGGCCTTGTCATCTGCGTCATCTTTCGGAAGCAGCGCAATTTTAAGGACATGCTCGGCCTGCGGAAGGTCCTCTTTGATCCGCTCCAGCTCTTGCACACCGAGCTCTTTCAACTCTGGATCAGTAAGCATCGCCTCCGCCTCGACCATATCTGCCAGCATATCTCGATAGGTTTTGATGGCCTCGGTCACGGGTTTAAGGTCAGCGTACTCTTTCGACACCTTGGCGAACTCATCACCGAGATCACCAGACGCAAGGCGCTGCTCTAAATACTCAAAATGAGCAATAATTGATCGAAGTTTATCCTCAGGAATCATCGCTAGATCATCGGTTATCAGTTCGCGCTGGGCAACAAGACGTTACTTGATACCCAGTTCCGCAAAAAGGGCCTCGACGCGTCGCTGACTGACGCCAAAATCAGAACGGCCATAAATAGCCTTCGCGTAGATTGACAAAGCGGCACCCTCGTCTGCTTCCACCACCTTTACAGTCAACGTATCTGGATAACGCATCAATTGCGTTCGGATCACATAAGTCACCAACCCGCTATCAATGCTGCCGACACGTCGTTCACTATGGGGAAGTGCGAGAACCCAAGCGTCAATCGCCGCCATCAAATCGTCACGTGACATTTGCAACCGTACCGGGGCTCTATCCGCCGAAGGGGCAGCCGAAACGAGATAGTTGTTTGGCGTCTTGGCTTTGGTGATCTGGTCAGGGTCCCGATGGAACCTCTCTGCATCAACAGGCGCTAACCGTACATAAGCCGCACCCGCAATCGCAGTCGCTAAGAGGCCGCCAGCGATGAACAAAAATGTCTTGCTCACTCAGCTGCCTCTACCTTTGCGTTCTCCGCGTCCAATGCGGCTGCGCGCGCCTCTACCAAATCAACGATGTGATCGATCATTTTGTCGTTGTCCAAACGGTGATCCTGTTTACCGGCAATATAGACCATGCCCGCATCTTTACCGCCTCCGGTAAAGCCAACATCAGTCATCAGCGCCTCGCCCGGACCGTTCACAACGCACCCAATAATAGACAGCGACATCGGTGTTTTGATGTGTTCCAAACGCTGTTCGAGCGTTGCAACCGTTTCGATGACGTCGAAGCCTTGGCGCGCGCATGACGGACAAGAAATAATATTGACCCCTCGATGACGCAGACCCAGCGACTTTAGAATTTCAAAGCCCACCTTCACCTCTTCGACGGGATCTGCCGATAGGCTGACACGCATTGTGTCACCGATGCCCATCCACAATAAGTTACCTAACCCAATTGCCGATTTAATCGTGCCAGACGTCAGGCCACCTGCCTCGGTAATCCCAAGATGGATTGGAGCATCAGTCATATCTGCAAGACCCTGATAGGCCGCAGCCGCGAGAAAAACGTCGGACGCTTTCACCGAAATTTTAAACTCGTGAAAGTCGTTGTCCTGCAAGATTTTGATATGGTCCATGCCGCTTTCGATCAGGGCCTCGGGACATGGCTCACCATATTTTTCAAGCAAATGCTTTTCCAACGAGCCGCCATTCACACCGATGCGGATGGAACAATTATGATCTCTGGCCGCTTTGATGACTTCGCGAACACGCTCTTGGCTGCCGATATTACCCGGGTTGATCCGTAAGCAGGCCGCTCCGGCGTCGGCAGACTCAATCGCCCGCTTGTAGTGAAAATGAATGTCCGCGACGATCGGAACACTGACTTGAGGGATGATCTTCTTCAGGGCCGCCGACGACTCTTCATCGGGAACTGAGACGCGCACAATATCCGCACCAGCATCCGCACAAGCCTGAATTTGAGTAACCGTTGCATCCACGTCCGTGGTCAAAGTGTTCGTCATAGTCTGAACGGAAATCGGGGCATCTCCACCAACCGGTACAGACCCAACCATAATTTGGCGGCTTTTTCGGCGATAGATGTTTCGCCATGGTCGCACGTGATTTGTTGCCATCATGCTCTCCTGCTTACCGATCAATTAGGCGAATGGTCTTAGCCACACAAGTGTGCTGCTAATTGGTCTGCGCAATGTTTACCGGGGTCGCAGCAGGATCATAACCGGACAAAGTATCAACCCGGGAATATGTGTTCCCGATAGTTTCCGCGCTCAACTCAACATCCTTAGCCACCCGTGTTTGCACGCCAACAGGACCATAGGCTTGACCTTCGACGATAAGAAACACTGATCCGGAATTGCCGGCCCGAAGGACCGCGTCAGTGACATCAAGCGGGACCCTATATTTGGAATTCTCAGTAAGGATCTGTTCAAAAATGATGCCGGATACTGGGCTTTGGATTTGTATCCAAGCATCTTGCGCTGCAAACACCTCGACCCCTGTCACCGTAGCGGCGGTTACCTGAGGGCTGTCCTCAGTGGATGCGCCATCTTCAACACTTTGAAACACAACGCTGTCCTCGGTGCCGGGAACAATCAATCCAATAGGACCATCGCGCGGCGATAGAACAGGCGTCTCCAACAGTTCGGGTCGATAGATTTCCGCCAATGGCTGATCCACAACTGCCACTTCTGTTTCTTGGCCTTGCGCACCAGTCAGCTCTTCTTCAGCATTCAACAGCAAATCCGGTCCAGCCTCTGCGATAGCAGGTGCTTCCGGAACAGGTGCAATGGTTACTTTCTGAATTTCGCGGACAAGCACTGAACCGCCATAGGCGAGACCACCTAATAAAACCAAAAACACCGCGAGCGATGCGATACCGGCAGGCGAAAGCCGCTCCCACCAGTGTTCTTTTTCTAAATTGCTGTGTCCTGCAAACGCCGCGCCCGCCAAACCGCCCGGCTTTTTTGAAACCCGTGTAGAGGCACTTTCCAATCGCACGGGTGGCTCAAAATTCGCTTCCTCGCAAAAGCGGGCAAACACCTCGTTCGCATCCAAATTCAGATAGCGCGCATAGGAGCGAACATAACCGGACACAAAGCCCGGTGTTTCAAAAACCGATACATCTAGGTTTTCAATCGCGTCGATGAACTTCGCTTTGATGCGAAGTTCGTTTTCAACATCTTCCAGTGACTTGGCCAGCGTCGCGCGCTCACCCCTGAGTTGATCCCCAAGAGGATAATCGCTGTCTAAATGATCTTGCGACGTCGTCTCTCTCTTGAAGCGCGCCATTCTTGTCACCTGCCACTCTAGCCTACACCCCTAGGCTGTGGATAATCGGTAACAGACTATTTCAAAGATAACACGTCAAGAATTGTCCAAAGGCCAAAATTCGCATAAGTTTTTACCAAATCATCAATAAATAAACCGAATTTGGTCTGCCCAAAAACGTTCAAGCCGCTTGAGCATGTCCGTTTGGGCAGAGACCTCATCGGTTGTATACAATGGCAGTTCCGAAATTGTTGTAATCTGGCGATCGAAAAGGTTGGCAACCTGCTGCCGGATGGCATGCCCCTTTGGTGTTAACTTGATACGCACAGCCCGTCGGTCAACCGAACAACGCTCATGGTGGATGTAACCAAACTCCACCATTTTCTTCAGGTTATAAGAAACGTTCGAGCCTTGGTAATACCCTTTGGTTCGAAGTTCACCGGCCGTCAGTTCGCTGTCCCCGATGTTATAAAGCAACAACGCTTGCACGGAATTCACCTCCGATGCACCAGAGCGTTCGAAGTCATCCTTTATCACGTCAAGCAGCAGCCGATGCAGCCGTTCAATCAATGAGAGCGTTTCTAAATAACCGCGTTCATATCGAAGGCGTTGTTTTTTTGGGTCTGCCGCCGTTGCTGTAAATTGCATACTGAATGTCGCCCTGTCCTGTGTTTGCGGGCACATTAGGGGCCAAGCGTAAATAAAATCGTAAAAGCTAAAATTTTTGGTTTATTGCGAAACTCCGAAGGCGATCCACCATGGCTTTGTGGTGCGCTGGCGTCTCTTCCTGTTCAGTGACCCACGACATTATTTTTGGATCTTCTTCCATCAGCAAAGCTTCAAATGCGTTCAGATCGTCTGTTTGCAGTTCGACCAAATGCGTGTCGGCAAAGCGACCAAAGAAAAGATCCATCTCTTTCGTTCCGCGCCGCCAGCTGCGAATTTTCAGTTTTTTGAGGCGGTTTTCATCAGGTGTCATGGCGATCCCAGTTGAGTATTCCGACAAGGGCGTAGTACAGATCAGGGAGGTCACTCAAGGCGTTCTAATGTCCATCATCTCTCATTCTGTTCAAAACCTGAAACCGTCACAGACGATCGCGATTTCCACGAAAGCCGCGGAATTGCGCGCCGAAGGCCGTGATGTGATTGCACTCAGCGCAGGGGAACCTGACTTCGATACACCGGATTTTATCAAAGATGCAGCAAAAGCCGCCATCGACGCGGGCCAGACGAAGTATACCCCGCCCGATGGAACGCCTGCTCTGAAAGACGCAATAATCTCCAAGTTTAATCGCGAGAACGGTTTGAGTTTTGATCGCAGCCAAGTGATGGCATCGACCGGCGGCAAACAGGTGATTTTCAATGCTTTGAAAGCCAGCCTTAACCCTGGCGACGAGGTCATTATACCAACGCCATACTGGGTATCCTATCCAGACATGGTCGCACTTTGTGGTGGCACCCCTGTCATCGTCGAAACAATGCCCAATGATGCGTTCATCCTGTCACCAGAAGCATTGGCCGCTGCAATAACTCCCAAAACGAAATGGGTCATCCTGAACTCTCCCGGAAACCCGAGTGGTTCCGTTTACTCCGCTGATGCTCTGGCCGGTTTGGCAGACGTTTTGCGACAGCATGTCCATGTCTGGACGATGTGTGACGACATGTATGAGCATTTGATCTATGATGGGGACTTTTCCACGATCGCAGCAGTCGCGCCGGAAATCGCAGGACGCGTTTTGACGGTGAACGGTGTATCTAAGGCCTATTCCATGACGGGCTGGCGCATTGGGTATTGCGGTGGGCCGGCGGACCTCATCAAAGCGATGAAATCGGTGCAATCTCAGAGTACATCTAACCCCTCCTCGATTTCGCAGGCGGCCGCAGCCGCGGCGTTGAACGGACCACAGGAGTTTCTTTCAAATTGGCGCGCGGCATTTAAAGAACGCCGTGATTTGGTGGTCACGGCGTTGAACGGCTGCGACGGTATTCATTGTGATACACCAACAGGCGCGTTTTATGCGTTCCCGTCAATCAAAGGCTGCCTAGGCAAAACATCTGCAAAAGGTGCAAATATTGCCTCTGACGAAGATTTCGTGATTGCCCTTTTAGATGAAGCTGACGTCGCCTTGGTGCACGGGAGCGCCTTTGGTATGCCGGGTCACATGCGCATCAGCTACGCCGCTTCGGAGGAAAATCTTGAAAAGGCCATGACCCGACTTCAGGCCTTTTGTGCGGGGCTCACGTGACAGAACTCGACGGTCGTCTCTATTTTCGCACCCGGGAAAACGGTGCCGCCGTCTTTCGTATTGACACGAAGAACCGCAACAGAAGCCTAGAGCTTATCCAGATCGCGAATATTTCTTTGCGCAAGCAAGAAATAAGACCTCAAGGGGACTCGCAGATATCGGATGCTGAACGTGCAGAAATCGAAGACTGGATTAAGGCACGTTTGGAAAAACTGACGTCCAGAGACAAAGACGAGTTGGACCGCATGATTGATCAAATCAAAACAACGACGCATTGGATCATCTCCCAAGCGACGCCCGAACAAGTCGACGAGGTTTCCGAAGAGCTGTTGCTGACCCTTCATGACATGAGGGCGGCGATCGTGCGAAAAAAGGCTGAGGGCATGAGTTAGATCGGAAGACTTGTGGTCATTTTGATCTCTTCCATCGAAAGTAATGCCGTGACGTTGAAAATTTTCACTTCCGATATCAGCGCTTGATAGAAGGCATCATAGGCTTTCGCGTCTGCCACTCTGACCTTCAGCAAATAGTCAATCTCCCCCGCGAGGCGGTGGGCCTCCATAACTTCGGGCCTTTTTTGCAACGCCTCTAAAAAGCGAGATTGCCAATCTGCTTCATGTTCTGACGTTCGGACCAAAACAAAGAAGCAAGTACTCAGCCCGAGGCGATCAGGATCCAAAACAGCGGTTTCCCGTTGAATCACACCTTCGGCTTTCAGCCGCTTGATCCGTGTCCAAACAGGCGTCTTTGACGATCCAACCGCTTTGGCAACGGCATCTAGGGATTGCGAAGCATCTTTTTGCAATTCAGACAGAATTCTTAAGTCTAGTGCGTCCAGTGATACATTCATTTCTGATATTCCGACAAAATCACATATTATTCTCACGATAGGCTTTCTCGTAAAATTTATTCCTGCACAATCGGAAATTTTAAGCTTCTAGCGGAATTTACATTCTCGCCGATTGGTCCATATGAAAAGGAAACCAAAGGTACTGAAATGCCAAAACCTTTTACGCCCAAAGTTTTGACCGCCTCTCGGCTGATGGAAGGTGAGGTCGCTTATTTCGATGGTAAAATCTGGGTTCCCCTTTTGGCAGAAGCAAAGCTGTTCCTAAACGAGAACGAGGCGGAAGACGCCCTCGCAGCGGCAAAGGCCCGCCCTGATCTTTTCGTTGGACCCTATCTAGTCGATGCGCACAACGGAGAAGACGGTGTTGAACCGGCCCATTTTCGCGAGGCCTTTCGAACGACTGGCCCAAGCAACTATTTCCACGGCAAACAAGCGGAGCGCTCGTGATGTACAGCTATAGCGAGTTCGACAAAGACTTTATCACCGAACGCAATAAACAGTTCCGCGGTCAAGTTGCGCGCCGTATCGATGGGTCGCTCACGGAAGATGAGTTTAAACCGCTTCGCCTGATGAACGGTCTGTATCTACAGTTGCATGCCTACATGCTGAGGATCGCAATTCCTTATGGCACATTGAACTCCGCAAAAATGCGCCAACTCGCAATGATCGCCAAGCGTTGGGACAAAGGGTATGGGCACTTTACCACACGCCAGAATATTCAGTTCAATTGGCCCAAACTCGGCGATGTACCCGACATCCTAGACGCGTTAGCCGAAGTGGACATGCATGCAATTCAAACCTCTGGCAATTGCATCCGAAACGTGACTGCCGATCATTTCGCCGGAGCGGCCGCAGACGAAATCGAAGATCCCCGTCCAGTGGCCGAGCTGCTGCGCCAGTGGTCTACCGATCACCCAGAATTCGCATTTCTACCGCGGAAATTCAAAATCGCGATCACAGGGTCCCCAAATGACCGTGCTGTCACCAAAGCTCATGATATTGGCTTGCGTATGGTGCGCAATGAGGAGGGTGCGCCCGGCTTTGAAGTGATCGTGGGTGGGGGTTTGGGCCGCACACCAATGATTGGTCAGGTCATCCGTGACTTCCTCCCGAAGGCTGACCTTCTGCCCTATGTCGAGGCCATTTTGCAGGTCTACAATTTGTTGGGCCGACGGGACAACAAGTACAAAGCGCGCATTAAGATCACAGTGCACGAGAATGGGATCGAAACCATCCGCGACATGGTCGAAGAACGCTTCGGCATACTGCGGGAGGAGTTTGGTGGCGCGGACCAAGCGCTTCTGGGTGAAATTGAGGCGGCTTTTGCCCCACCGCAGTTCAAAACAGCCGATACTTCTGAGTTTGAGAACCGGTTGAATAGCGATCCAATGTTTCGGTCTTTTGCCGATACTAACCTCACCGAACACAAAAACAGCGACCATGCGATTGTGTCAGTTTCGCTGAAGAAACATGGGGCCACACCCGGTGATGCAACCGCCAATCAGATGCGCGTTTTGGCAGATATGGCGGAGCGGTATGGCCATGATGAATTACGCATAAGCCATGAACAGAATGTTATCCTTCCCCATGTTCATAAATCCGACATCCCGGCGGTTTACGACGCTCTGCGAGCGGCGGATTTGGCAACGGCCAATATTGGATTGATTTCCGATATTATCGCATGTCCGGGCATGGATTATTGTGCACTGGCAACGGCACGGTCGATCCCAATCGCGCAAGAAATTGCATCCCGTTTCGATGAGCTCAAGCTTGAACATGAAATTGGGCCGATGAAGATCAAAATCTCTGGCTGCATAAACGCCTGCGGACACCACCATGTCGGCCATATCGGCATTCTCGGACTGGATCGCGCCGGGGTGGAGAACTACCAAATTACCCTCGGGGGGGACGGTTCCGAAGCGGCTGCCGTGGGCGAGCGCGCAGGACCGGGGTTTACAGCCGATGAGCTTATGCCCGCTTTGGAACGGCTGATTGATGCCTACTTGGACATCCGGGCCACTGACGAAGAGCCGTTTATCGATACGGTTCGCCGGGTCGGCCTTTCCCCTTTTAAGGCGGCGCTTTACCCTTCAGAGGCGATTGCGGCAGAGTAATGGCCTTCGAAGCACAATTATCACAGTCTGCTGACGCCGTCATAGATGAGCTTAACAATGCGCACCGGCACCATGCGGGCATCTCGGTACTGCGCTCGGCGCTCAACCATCCCAGTGTTGGATCTACGGCGCTGGTGTCCTCCTTCGGGGCCGAGTCGGTTGCCCTTTTGCACATCCTGTCAAAAGTGGACCCGGCGACGCCTGTTTTGTTGATCGATACCGAGTTGTTGTTTCCAGAAACGCTAGCTTATCAGGAACAGCTGTCAGACCTGTTTGGGCTGACGAATGTCGTTCGAATTACTGGCTCAAAACTCGCTGAGAAAGACCCGTTTGGGGACCTTCACAAACATGACACAGACGCCTGTTGCGCGCTGCGTAAGGTTGAACCCCTTGAAAAGGCTCTCATGCACTTTGACGCCTGGATCACGGGTCGTAAACGATTTCAGACAACTGACCGAGCTGCACTGGAACATTTTGAAGCAGATGCAAATGGGCGCATAAAAATCAATCCTCTTGCACATTGGCGGCGCGAGGATGTCCAAGACTATATTGAGAACAATCGGCTGCCCAAACATCCGTTAGTGGACAAAGGGTACAAATCTATCGGCTGCATGCCCTGCACGTCTCCCGTGAAAGAGGGTGAAGATGATCGTGCAGGCAGATGGTCCGGAGACGACAAAAGCGAATGCGGTATTCATTTTGAAAATGGCCGCATCGTCAGATCAGGAGCAACGCGATGAGTGTGATCGTCACCGACAAAGGCTTTGCGACAGACGACTGGGCCCACGGCTTTCAGCCTTGGGACAACATAACGGATCGCGCCTGGCAAGGACCGAAAGATATCGCCGTGGACCTTCCCAGTTCCGCTATGGCGTCTCAGGTAGCCCCCTTTTTGGGGCATATCGCATTGATCCGCATAGATTTTCCAAGTTCGGCCGATGGGCGGGGCTTTTCGATTGCACGTCAATTGCGTCAACTGGGCTATCGGGGTCGCCTGCGGGCCAATGGCCATGTGCTGGCGGATCAGTACGCTATGGCGCGGCGTTGCGGCTTTGACGAGGTTGAAATTTCCGATGATTTGGCCAAACGCCAACCGCAAGATCAATGGCTTTTCCGTGCCAACTGGCAATCTCACGACTACCAAAGCAGATTGCGCGCCCGCACAAATTCACCTACTCTGTAAACCGAAGTAGACAGCCTCCGACATACAATGAGTTTCCCATGACCGCTACTGCCGCTGCCAAAACGCCTGTGCTTCCCGACGCCCAAACAGTTATGTCTGTTCAGCATTACACCGACAGACTGTTCTCTTTCCGAGTAACGCGGCCACGTTCTTTGCGGTTCAGATCCGGAGAATTTGTGATGATCGGTTTGCTCAAAGACGATGGCAAGCCTTTGTTGCGCGCTTACTCCATTGCGTCCCCATCTTGGGATGAAGAGCTCGAATTTTACTCGATCAAAGTTCAAGACGGCCCCCTGACCTCGCGTCTGAAACATATCCAGCCGGGCGACGAGATCATCGTAAGGCCCAAACCTGTTGGAACTCTTGTGTTGGATGCTCTTCTACCCGGCAAACGCATGTATTTCATCGCAACCGGCACCGGCATTGCGCCTTTTGCCTCGTTGATCCGCGACCCCGATCTTTACGAGCGCTATGACGAAGTGATCCTAACGCATACGTGCCGCGACGTTGCCGAACTAACTTACGGTCGCGATTTGGTTCAGTCCTTGAAACAAGATCCGCTGATTGGTGAATTTGCGGAAAAACTGAAGTATTATCCAACCACCACCCGTGAACAGAGCCCAAAAATGGGCCGTATCACTAAGCTCATTGAGGATGGTACTCTCGCTGCGGATCTTGGCCTTCCTCCCCTGAACCCGGAAACGGATCGTGTGATGATCTGTGGGTCAATGGGCCTAAACACCGATGTAAAGGCCATTTGCGAGTCTGCAGGATTGAAAGAGGGATCGAATTCGATGCCTGCGGAATTCGTGCTTGAAAAGGCGTTCGTCGGCTAGTCAAACAGCCCAGTGAGTTTGCACCTCTTTGGTCCAGCCCAAAGTGGTTCTATCTCCGCTGCGGATCACTGGCCGCTTCATCAAAGTTGGATATTTGCCAAGCAGCAACAGGGGGTCTAGTGACCTTTCGGCATCGGACAGCCCGCGCCATGTGGTTGACCGTGTGTTCAACAATGCCGCTCCGAATAAGGCATATAATTCAGAGACATAGGATGCGCTTAACGGTTCATCACGAATGTCTAAAAGAAGGGCATCTGCGCCAGAGGCCTGCAAGGCTCTAAGCGCTTTTTTACAAGTATCACAATTACTTATACCCAAAACCTCGATTTTTGCCATTTGCGTCACCCTTCACATTTCCGCGGGAAGGTCAACTAAACCTTGTTTATGACAAAGAAAAGTCCACATTGAGACCGTGGGCGCGAAAGGATTAAATTCGTCCAGAATGTGGTAATAGCGGTGCCGACGAACCGCGTAATACGACTAAGGGACTACGCATATGCCAAGCGGCAAAGTAAAATGGTTTAATCAGACCAAGGGATACGGTTTTATCCTACCCGATGGCGGTGGCAACGATGTCTTCGTACACATTACAGCGGTTCAAGCGGCCGGATTGACGTCACTGGAGGACAACCAGCGCGTGACCTTCGAGCTCGAGGTTGGCCGTAATGGTAAAGAGCAGGCAACTGGACTGCAGCTCGAAAGTTAGGCTTTAGTTTTAGGTTTTTTGTGCAGGGTTGAACGCACTCTGCTCCCAATTGGTGCCAGCTGCAACGATACACGATGTTCCATCTACATGTGTGATTACTGCCGTCCAACTCCCTGTTTTTGATGCAAAAATTTCCAATATAGCACTGGAGTTTTGTATACCCCTTGCCGCCTGCAACTCCCCGTAAGATTTGGCGAGTTGCTCCACCATTTCAGAGCGTGTTGAACAATACGTCTCTGTTGCAAGCACCGGATTGGCTAGCAACGTAAGACAGGTGAGCATTCCCTTTTTGTATATACTTTGCATATCATAGTAGGATACTGCCCAGTTTTAATTGTCCAGTCATTTTTGAATAAATTTAGGTCGGACTCGACAACACACGCCCGCTCTGGGCTTTTCGCATAAACCAAACTGCCGGCAATCCAACGATATACATAATGATGCTATAAACAGCTGCAGGTATTGCAAACGCACTAAAACCATCGGTGCCTGCCCCAAGAAACGCAGCAACTGCCAACGCCAGTGTGCCGTTTTGAATGCCAGTTTCGACCGCCACTGTACGCGCCTCGGACGAGGGTCGCCCCAGCAACTTGGGAATGTAGAACCCCAATGCGATCAACGCCCCACAGAGGACAAACAACGCAGGCCCCAACGAGAACAAGTTTTCAGCGAAAATATCCAAGTTGGTAGCTAGTGCTGCCAAGACTATGACTGCGAAGAGGATTTTCGCGATTACGTCTAGGATTGGTTCGACTTTGACGGCCGTGACAGGCGCCAATCCCTTGAAGATCATTCCTATCACGATCGGTACGACGGTAATGGCGAACATCGATATGGCGATGCCCAAAATGTCTACATCTGGCGCTGCGGTTTCCATGAAATGGTCGACTGCGAGAACCAGCAAAACTGGCACCGTCAAAACAGACAGCAGTGAAATCACCGCAGTTAGGGATACGGACAGCGCGACATCCCCATTCGCCATTTTTGCCAACATATTGGTGGTGACGCCACCCGGACAAAAGGCAAGGATCATCAAACCAACTGCCAGCGCCCCTTCCAAACCGAAAACCAGCGCGACACAAAACGCCACGATCGGCAGAAGGATCATCTGATGGGCGGCGCCAATCAAAAAAGAAGTCGGTTGTCGACCCACCCTGGTAAAGTCGGAAACCGTTAGTCCAACGCCAAGCGACAACATGATAAAAGCAAGGCTGAGCGGCAAAGCCACATCAATCAAAAAACCCATCAAGCCCCCTCCCAAAGACCGAGCGCAACTCGCGCCGCCGCACAACCAAGATGGATGCGCGGCGGTTTGTCAATCGCTTATCGGGAGGAACGCGATTGCCTATGGTGCAGCTGCAGCTGCATATTCCACATGATCTACAGGGAGCGACGCAACCAGTTCCCGGCGCGCTTGGTCGTATTGCGCCTGAAGCGTGCTGATCTCTGTAAGTCGTTGATGCGTCTCCGCCTGCAATGCGCCGTTGCGTGGCATATCTGCCGGAAGCAACGCATCTGTCGCTGACATCATCGCAGCGGCATCTCCAAACGAAACCGCACGCAACCAATATAGCCTCATCCGAGCTTCGGTGACTTGTTGCTCTGACTCGATAAAGTTCCAGAGCGCCGTCATTTTCGCTCCAAAGCCGGATCTCCAACCCGGACGAACCTGGCCTGTTTGCATCGCATGCATCAACAACAACGCATCGATCCAACCTTTTGAGTTCAATGTCAAAGCCACCCACTCGCCGGTGGCGAAATCACGGGTCATCTGATTGGCTGCAGCAGCATCCAGCTTTGCGAGCGTGAGAGCAAGGTCAATTGTTTTAAAAGCGGTTCTGGCGAATGCCTCGAACGCCGGATGTGAGGCAACATCGTCGGGAAGCCGGCCATCGGACAGCATATCCACGATCAATTCTTGCCGGTTTGAAAGAGCATCCAAAGCCGTTTCAACCTCGTTTGGGCGCGAGCGTATGGCCACAATCATCTCTTCTGACACCTGATAAAGCACTGATTTATCGATATAAGTCGCGTAGGTCATTTCGAAACCCAATCCCATGTTTACCCTGATACCGACATGGCACAGATGCAGCTCGAATAGAGTGATCTGCATCACGAAAATTTCACACCGTGTCTGAAAGCGATACGTTAGAAACACAAAGGAAGGTAGTTGGGCCGCGTGGAGTACTATTATGACTTTAATACATTTGCTTTCAGCCCTATCCGCTTCTGCTGCGATTGCGGGCCCACCGATAGTGGAAAATGTCGCCATCACGCGCATTGGTGATGACATCCGTTTTGATGTCACAATCCGACATGGGGATACAGGATGGGACCATTACGCGGATGGCTGGGGGGTGTACGACATGGACGGAAACGAACTGGGATACCGCACTTTGTTCCACCCTCACGTCAATGAACAACCTTTTACACGGAGCCTGACAATCACTGTATCAAACGATATTGAAACCGTTGTCATCTTGCCTCGCGACAGTGTTCATGGCGAAGGGATCCCTGTTGGCGTTACTATTCCGTGATTTTTCAATCACACAAACTGGGCTTCACCAATCGGCGGTGCAAACGAAAAACCATTTGGCGATTTAACCGAACCAGACTTAGACTTCTGGTATGAAGATAAAACAAGTTTGCCTAACCGTAACCTTTTGCATTTTCGGGTGTTCCCTAGCCGCCCAAACCGGAGAGCATAAATACCCCGACTGCTTTTGCACTGATCGTAACGGTGAGCGGATCGAGCTGGGCGTCGTCATGTGTATGAGCGTTGACGGTCGCCAGTATTTGGCCCGGTGCGAAATGGCTTTGAACAATCCATTCTGGCGTGAGATCGACGAAAGTTGCCCGAACGTCTAAGCGCAAGACGCTGCTTTCAGCTCAATTTGCCTCTGCAGCCCATGTCACGGGCGCCCACAAGTTTGGCGTTTCGAAAGTATTCGACTTTTCAGACCCAAATGACAATGACACACCGAATGAAAGGGCATGAGTGCCATAAGTTTCTCTACCCGACTCGTCCGAGTAATTGTCTACGAGATCACCGGTATAGCCGATGTAATACGCGAACCGACTTTCGAAAATCGAACGTCTAAAATCCGCCGATAGCTGAAACCAGCGGAACATCGTTTCACCACTCCCGAAAGTTTGGTCGCCGTGGCCGCCAGCGACCCCCGCGCCCAAGGTCCCACCGAAAAGATCAAAATTTCGGAAAATCCGTGCATATCGCATTTGGTCGATGGTCTCACCAGCAAGATCTGCGCTATCTTCTTTGCTCTCTAAAAAACCAACCAAAACAGCGTATTGGCCCAAAGTCACCTCAGCCCCATAGCTGTGAAACTTGGCGTACCGGCTAGGACTTCCTTGGCTTCCGCCGTCAGAGCCGAGCATGTAAAAAAAACCAAAATCGCGACGGGGGGCGTGATAGCCCGTGTGAAGTGTGAGGGTGGTATAGTCGGAGGATTCTGAGTCTTCGGCGTCAAGATCCCCCAACTCATCCATAAACCAGTGCTGCCCATCAAGGTTGAAAAAGAGCGGCAGGCCCTCGGGATCGTAGTGCAAAGAGACCTCGCCCCCATATCCAAATGAGTTCGAGCAGAACTCATCGCCGGGCGAGTCACTACAAGTTTCCTGATCTTCCGAGCGGATCGATTTCTCTGAAAAACCCTGTGAATAGAACGCTGTAGCCGTTCCACCAAATTGTGCATCAGCGGCCAACGGCCACACAAACAGCACTGCACTTGCCAGTATACCCCTTACCATCTCAAGTCCCCCAACCCGATGATTAAAGAAGTGTTACTGCAGTCTTTCTAAATGACAAAGCCAAGCGCCATGCCCGCCTGCATTTTGGCGGAGCATTGTTACCGAACTGTCACATTCGCCAAAACCGTCCGTCTGGTTTGCGTCCAGAACCTGTACAGAAACCGTCTGGTATCCGTCGGGACAGGCGCAAACGGCGCTTAGAGCGATTTGTACCCCGCAGCGCATTTTTTCGTCTCGGTCAGAACCTCTTCCGGGGTCATTGAGAAATACTTACGCTCCGCTTCCAGCAGGGCTGTGAGCGCGGCCACACGATCCCCACCCGAGGCCGATCCCATGGACTCTGCCATCTTGTTCGCAACATCCTCGGACCAGATATCGATGCCATTCTCCTCGATATAGGCGTCTTGCATGTCGGCGGGCAGGTAACTGATCCAAAGGCCATTGAGATCAAAAATTACGGTACACAGAGCGATGGTCGGCAGCATGGATGTTTCCCCTAAGCATTAACTGATTGGGAACAGGTTATGCCCGTTTCGTGAAGCTGATATGAATTTTGTCACTCATTTTGAGGGGGATCAGGTCCCGTTTTTAGTGAAACACCCTGTGAACTGACAATGCAAGGCGCACCCCTTGCCACCAGGAGCCGCGCCGATGTTATGGAGCGCAAGGGTGTGGTATCTCGAGCTTACTGCGCAAACCGCTGCCGGCCACCACATCGCGCAAACGCGCTCGTAAGGTCGCTCGGATACGCGGTCGGTTCGATGTATAGATCGGTGGGTTGGCACCCTACGCTTGCTCATTTCAAAAACGCCTTATTTAAGTTGATCTTCTAGATAAAAATTGATCCGTCCGACTTTGGACATCGAAGTATAAAAGGCGGTTGGAAACCGCACGAACAGCCTGTTCTTGTACTCTTCGACCAGCTTTTCTGATTTCGGCAACTGATCTTCATATTCCAAATCGAAGCTGCAATTTATGATCCGATCGAGAACATATAAACGCTTGATGCCGTTTTCATTCGGGTTGTTTCTAAAATCGAGCAACCTCAGAAAATACTCCGAGCTAGCGGCCTGCAATATCATACCAAGTTGGTATTGTAACAGATATCGGTTTATTCTGGGCATCTCTTTGATGAGAAAAAGAGTCTCGGGGCGAACCAAATCTTCAGCATTAAGTATTTCAATTTTTTCCGATTCGTACAGAAACTCGCTAATTTGCTCGAGGTTCTCCCTGAACATCTGTTCACGGGTATTTTTTTCACCCAGCCTTTGTATAATGGCTTGAGAGCAACTGAGCTCGTCGAGCGGCTCTTTAACGTCCAGTTCGACGCACACTCCCCCAGTAGTGCAATCCTTGATGTACTGGGCAACCAGTTCAAAGTCAGACGGATGGGCCGATATCGCAGCATGCAGTTCACGGTCAGCAAGTTTAGTTGCTACTGAATTGCTATCATCATCGGCGACAGCCATCGTACCAAACACAATTAAGAAGGCTGTCGCGATGGTCCTTGTATTATTAGTTAGCATTTTAGAGCATCCCCCACTTTGATTTGAACAAGACTAGGCTTAGGGCGCAAACAGCGTGCGGAGCAAAGCGCCCTATTAGCTGGCAGTGTAAGGCAAAGCCTTGTCACGAGAAGCCGCCCCTTGGGTCGGGCGTCCTCTCAGCATTGCTGCGCAACGCTTGCCGGATGTGAAGGCGCTCGAACCTGCCGCTCTATGCTCGCTGCGCTCGCGCGGTCAGGTTCATGAAGGTCCAATGTTGTGTAAGATCACCCACCCTACGCTTGCTTAAGCTCAAACCAGTTTTTTAACTTCATCTTCCGCTAAGTGTAGCCAATCGTTTTCCACTTTGTAGCGCACTTCCGATGCAATTTCTTTCGCTCGACGAACTTCATTTCTGCGCCATTCCGTATGGAAATCGAAAATTGAGATTTCGTCGAAAACATCAAGAAACAAATCCGTTATTGAGTAAGAAAAGGCTCGACAGTTTTCGACTATTTTAGTTTCCAATTCAAATGACTCGTAAACATGGCCCCGGCTAGAATTCCAAATTTTACACAATCGAATTGCTGGCTTAATGTTTGACAACTTATTTTTATTAAGTTCCGTCAACTGGCTATTAAAATAGAAGGGATAGGTAGATTGCCAGTCGCCCGATTTATCCGGGATTTGAAGCCTTCCTAGAAAGTTTCGATAAGCGGGAACCAGATCAAACTTTATGTGATTCAATTCAAGCACTACAGTTGGAAATGACTGTTTTATGGTCGAAGAACTGTAGTAAAATTCTGCAAATCGCTTAAGCCTATTTAAATACGTCTGGTTAGACGAACCATCTGAATTGAACACAACTAGAATGTCGACGTCAGAAGCTTCATCCAACTCTCGAGGTAAAATCGTTCCACGCGAGTACGATCCAAATACATTTATCTCATCGATATCTGAACCAAAAAACTTTCTTAATCTCGC
>JBCBON010000099.1:0-4540 GCA_039821195.1 Pseudomonadota bacterium | reverse complement strand
TCATCGCCGAGCCTTATGACGGTCTGGCAGAAATGTTTGACGAACTCGCGCGCTTTGATCCCAACATCTATATCGCCTCGATGAATACAGTCGTGGTGTCTTCGGTGCACCCGGAATGCAGGCCACCCATCACACCGCCAAGGCTTTCGATGCCATTGGCGTCTGAGATGACGGTCATCCCCGGTTCCATCGTGTAGGTTTTGTCGTCGAGCGCGATGAATTCTTCGCCGCCCGCTGCTTTGTGGACGCGCAGCGCGCCGCCCGCGACCTTATCCGCGTCAAACACGTGGAGGGGGCGGTTATTGTCATAAGTGAAGAAGTTCGTCACATCGACGAGGAAGCTGATTGGACGCAGACCAATCGCCTTGAGTTGCGCCTGTAACCACGCTGGCGACGGTCCGTTCTTCAAACCTTTGATCACGCGGCCATAGAAGACCGGGCATTGATCGAGCGTATCATCATCAATCGTTACCGAGATTGGACAGGGGAACGTGCCTTTGATCGGCACATCCAGGTCGCGGTCCTTCAAAACGCCCAGACCACGCGCGGCCAAATCGCGGGCAATGCCGCGCACGCCCAGCGCATCGGGGCGGTTGGGCGTGATCGCGATTTCGATCATCGGGTCGATTTTATCAGGTTCATGCGCGGCCAGATAATCCACGAATTTCGAGCCGACCTCGGGCGTACCATCCAGCTCAATGATGCCGTCATGTTCATCCGACAGCTCCATCTCGCGCTCGGAGCACATCATACCATAGCTCTCGACGCCACGGATTTTACCCACGCCAATCGTTGTATCGATGCCGGGCACATAGACGCCGGGCTTTGCGATCACGGCATAGATCCCTTCGCGCGCATTCGGCGCACCGCAAATGATCTGAAGCTCCCCGTCATCGGTGTCGACTTTGCACACGCGCAGCTTATCCGCATCGGGATGCTTCTCGGCATGGGTGACATAACCGATGGTAAAGGCCCCCAGCCGGTCCATTGGGTTTACGATCTCTTCGACCTCGAGGCCAAGATCGGTCAGTGCCTCTGCGATTTCGTCAACAGAAGCCTCAGTCTCCAGATGGGATTTCAACCAGGACAGGGTGAATTTCATGGTGTCACCTTCGCGTGCATCAACGGCGTGCCTATCCCAAAAATGGCGTGGGTTGCCAAGGGGAAGCTAGGCCGCAAGCCCCTCCAATTCGGTGCGGATCGATTTTGCCACCATGTGCGCCACCGCTTCAAGCTGCGCGCGCAAAGGATGGGCCGCGCGAAGGGCCAAGCCGATTTGCCTGCGAAAGCGATTGGGCAGGGTTTGGTAGATTAAGTTGTCGCCCATCCGCTGGTTCAAAAGTGGGATCAGTGTGAAGTCCCGCGTGGCGGCGACCATGCTGCGCGCGGTCTCCAGCGATGTCGCCTCTAGAAACCGGTTTGTCTGCCCGCGATTGGCATTGCAAAGCTGCAAGCTTTGATCGCCTGCGCAATGCTCGCTGCTGAGCACAACCAAGCGCCGCTCATCACCCGGTTTCAGATGGTCAAGCGCCGCGACCTCCACCGGGGCATGAAAGGCGGAAGAGGCCAGCATAAACGGCTCCTCGAACAAGGGCAGTGTTGCAAGCCCCGGCACCACAATCGGCAAGGCAACAAAGGCCGCATCCAGGTCGCCATCGCTAATCGCCGACAAAAGCCGCGCTGTCGTCCCCTCCACCACCGAGACCCCATCATGGCGCAGCAAAAAGGGCACGATGCTGGGCGCAAGCGTAGAGATCGCACCAATGCGCAGCACCTGCCCTTCGGCATCGGCTGCCACTCGCGAGCGCAATTCGGTCTCCAAGGCTTTCAACTGTTCGAGTTTTGGCAGAACCTCTTGGCCAAAAGCGGTCAGCGCGACGCCGCGCTTGGTGCGCGTGAAGATCGGCGCTCCCAGGAATTCCTCTAGCTTCTTGATCTGCACACTGAGCGACGGCTGAGAGACATTGCACGCTTCGGCGGCCATCGCGAAATTCCCAGCTTGATGCGCGGCCAACACATATTCCACGGTCCGGTTCAGTATCATAGGTTTTACCTAAGCAAGTTTTTATAATTTGTATTTAACTATAGATCGCGAATCCACCATATCCAATTCTATCAAAAAGGTATCGGCGATCTGCCAACATGATCGCCCAAACATGTCTTCGGAGGAACCCATGGACGGCGATCTCAAATGCCCATTTACAGGCGGCCAAGCCAAACCCGCAACACATTCTGTGCGCTCGAATAGCGACTGGTGGCCAAACCAGCTGAACCTGAAAATTCTGCACCAGAACCAGCCCGCGACAAACCCGATGGGCATGGAGTTTTCCTATGCGGAAGAGTTCAAAAAGCTCGACCTGAAAGCGCTGAAAGAAGACCTGACTGCGTTGATGACAGACAGCCAAGACTGGTGGCCCGCGGATTACGGCCATTACGGTCCATTCTTCATCCGGATGGCTTGGCACGCGGCGGGCACCTATCGGACGGCGGATGGCCGCGGTGGCGCGGGCACAGGTCAGCAGCGTTTTGCGCCGCTGAACTCGTGGCCCGATAACGGCAACTTGGACAAAGCGCGTCGTCTGCTTTGGCCAATCAAACAGAAATACGGAAACCAGATTTCTTGGGCCGACTTGTTTGTTTTGACAGGCAATGTCGCGCTGGAGTCCATGGGCTTTGACACGTTCGGCTTTGGCGGCGGTCGTGCCGATGTGTTCGAACCAGAGGAAGACGTCTATTGGGGTGCCGAAGAAGTTTGGCTGGAAGGGTCCGGGGGACCAAACACGCGCTACACTGGTGAGCGCGAATTGGAAAACCCATTGGCTGCCGTTCAAATGGGTCTGATCTATGTGAACCCAGAGGGGCCAGACGGAAACCCCGATCCTGCGCTTTCGGCCTATGATATTCGCGACACCTTCGCGCGCATGGCGATGAATGATGAGGAAACCGTCGCGCTGGTCGCCGGCGGCCACACATTTGGTAAGGCGCATGGGGCCGGTGATCCAAACCTTGTCGGGCCAGAGCCGGAAGGCGCCCCGATCGAGGAAATGGGCTTTGGTTGGCGCAATGGTTTCCGCTCAGGAAAAGGGCTCGACACAACAACCTCCGGCATCGAAGGGCCTTGGACCGCGAACCCAACGCAGTGGGACAATGGCTATTTCGACCTTCTTTTGAACCATGAGTGGGAACTGACAAAATCACCTGCAGGCGCGCATATCTGGCACGCTAAAGATTTGGCGGACGAGAACCACGCACCCGAAGTGGACGGCTCTGGCAAGAAAGTCCCGGTCATGATGACAACGGCAGATATGGCGATGCGCACGGACCCGGCCTATTTGGAGATTTCCAAACGCTTCCACGCGAACCCGGACGAATTCGCGGATGCGTTCGCACGGGCATGGTTTAAGCTGACACACCGCGATATGGGTCCGAAGGTCCTCTATTTGGGTGACGAGGTCCCGTCCGAGGACCTGATCTGGCAGGACCCGATCCCAGCTGTCGATCACGACCTGATCAATGCCAATGATATCACTGAACTGAAAAAGCAGATCCTCGCAATGGGGCTCTCCACATCGGACCTAGTCTCGGTGGCTTGGGCCTCAGCTTCTACCTTCCGTGGGTCGGACAAACGTGGTGGCGCGAATGGCGCACGCATCGCGCTGGAGCCGCAGAAGTCCTGGGAAGTGAATGAGCCTGCGAAATTGGCGAAGGTCTTAGACGCGCTGACAGCGATCAAAGACGGGTTCGGTAAATCTGTGTCTTTGGCGGATTTGATCGTTTTGGCGGGCTCCGCTGCGATTGAACAGGCCGCTGATGGCAAGGTTACTGTGCCGTTCACCCCAGGCCGTATGGATGCCACCCAAGACCAAACAGATGTCGAGAGCTTCGACGTTCTGGAACCTGCCGCGGACGGCTTCCGCAACTATCAGCGGGCGCAGTACACAAAACCGGCAGAAGAGCTTCTGGTGGATCGCGCGCAACTGCTGACACTGACCGCGCCAGAAATGACCGCACTTATCGGTGGCCTGCGCGTCTTGGGTGCGAACTATGATGGTGCATCACACGGTGTGCTGACGGACAAGCCGGGCACGCTGTCTAATGACTTCTTCACCAACATCCTGTCCATGGATGTGGAGTGGAAGGCTGTTGAAGACGGCGCTGTGTTTGAAGCGCGCGATCGTGCAACGGGCGATGTCAAATGGACCGGCACACGGGTTGATTTGGTCTTCGGATCAAACTCTCAGCTGCGCGCCATCGCCGAAGTTTACGCCCAAGCCGACAACGGTGAAAAGTTCATGGCAGACTTCGTCAAGGCCTGGGTCAAAGTGATGGATGCGGACCGGTTCGACCTCACCGCGTAATCATCCCAAAATCCTTCCAAGGGCCGGCCTTACGCTGGCCCTTTTTTATTTGCCCAGCGCCGCGTCATAGGCTTCGCGCGATGCCTTTACAGGTTCCAAATGATCCGCCGACCAGTAAAGAACTGGTTTCAACGCCTCGACGAAAGCGCGCCCACTTTCTGTTAGCTCGTACGACACTGCAA
>JBCBON010000098.1:0-4664 GCA_039821195.1 Pseudomonadota bacterium | reverse complement strand
CGGCCTACCACGATAACCCGCATGAGGTACGTCGCATCGCCATCCAAGCGGCACAAAGTGTCGATCGGGTTCTGAGCGACAGGAACACGGTCTGTCATATCGTTGGCTTTGGCGACAGCTCAATCGATTTCATTCTCCGCTTCTGGATCACGGATCCAACGGACGGCCTGACAAACATTAGAGGCAATGTTTACCTTTCACTTTGGGACGCACTGAAGGAACACAATATCGATATTCCATTCCCACGCCGCGATGTCACAATTGTGAATGCCGATGCTCCGCCTGTTCCTTCGGCCATCGACTAAATGCTTTTCAGATGCTTGCTGCATCCGCTACTAAAAACAAAAACACTACGGGAGACGAGCACCATGTATTTCAGAGCCGGATTGTCCGCTGCCCTTGCCCTCATGATTGCAATTCCAGCAGCCGCAGAAACCGCGACGCGCAAAAACTACAAAACTGACTGGTCGATTTTCATGGAAGAGCCGCCCGCTGTTCAGCAGCGCATGTGCTGGCTCGCATCTGCACCACAGAAAGTCGAGAACACACGCAACGGATCTCCGGTGACCGTGGATCGCGGCGAAATTGCAATCTTCGTTCTCTACATACCCGGCGAGTTTGATGACAATGGCAATCCAATCGAAGGTCAACTCAGCTTTTCAGCCGGCTATCCTTTAGCGCAAGGCGGCACGGCGGAGATGCAAATCGGGTCAGCACGCTATGTGTTGGGTTCGCACCCGGAAGAGGCGACCCCCGACACATTGTTTGCGGATCCTTTTGAAGAAGAGAAAATACTTAACTCGATGAGAAAAGGCGCCGAGGCGATCATCACAGCGCGCAGCGCCAGAGGTACAGATACCAAAGACACCTTCTCTTTGACGGGCTTCACCGCCGCAGTCGAAGAGATTGAACGCCTCTGCGGCGCTTGATGTAACAGGGGCGCGACGTTAAGTGCGCCCCATGCAAGAGGCAGTTACACCAGATGTGCGAACCGCACCGCGGATCGCATCAGATCCGCGTCCGAACCTCATTGGGCTCACGCGCGATCAATTGTCGTCCGCGCTCGCGGATATCGGAACGCCCGAAAAACAGATCAAAATGCGCACCGGTCAAATCTGGCAGTGGATCTACCAAAAAGGCGTCACCAGCTTTGACGAGATGACAAATCTCGCCAAGGAATTTCGCGCAAAGCTGGACGATAGTTTTACCTTGGCCCGTCCGGAAATTGTCACCCTTCAAGTATCGACAGATGGCACGCGGAAATACCTTCTGAGGATTGATGGCGGCCACGAGGTCGAGGCGGTTTTCATTCCAGAAGAAGATCGCGGTACGTTGTGCATTTCCTCGCAGGTCGGCTGCACCCTGACATGTACCTTTTGCCATACCGGCACGCAGCGGCTTGTGCGTAATCTTACGGCAGCTGAAATCGTTGGCCAGATACTGATCGCTCGCGACGACCTCGAAGAATGGGGCAAAGCACCAGGCGACAAACGCATGCTCTCAAACATTGTTCTGATGGGCATGGGCGAACCTCTATATAACACAGACAATGTTCGAGATGCGATGCTGATTGCCATGGACGGGGAGGGGATCAGCCTGTCGCGCCGGCGGATCACCCTATCCACATCGGGCATCGTCCCCGAGATTGAGCGCGTCGGCCGCGAAATAGGCTGCATGCTCGCCATCAGTTTTCACGCAACCACGGATGAGTTGCGCGACGTGCTTGTCCCGATCAATCGCAAACACAAGATAGATGAATTGCTGCAAGCCTGTCGTGATTACCCACGTCTTTCTAACGCCGAGCGGATCACCTTTGAATATGTGATGCTCAAGGACGTGAATGACAGCGATTCTGACGCCCGCCGTTTGGTTAAACTTATCTCGGGAATTCCTGCAAAAATTAACCTGATCCCGTTCAATCCGTGGCCAGGATCGCCTTATGAGCGCTCAGATTGGGACCGGATTGAGGCTTTTGCTGCTATTGTGAACAAAGCAGGCTATGCAAGCCCCGTGCGCACGCCTAGAGGTGAGGACATAATGGCGGCATGTGGCCAATTAAAAAGCGAAACAGAACGGGTGAGAAACGCTCGCAGGGCTTCGTAGGGAAAGAAGGTAGGGAATGAAAAGACGTTCCTTTGTTTTGAGCGCGCCAGCTCTCGTTATCGCTGCGCCTGCTTTAGCAGGCCGCACGAAGTTTCCGACATATGACGGCCCTCCTGTCACACAAGTGACCATCGATAAAACCGACCGGCGGCTTTATCTGACATCCAATGGCAAGGTCCTGAAAAAGTACCGGATCGGACTTGGGTTTGAGCCGTACGGCCACAAGCAGTTCCGCGGTGACGGAAAAACGCCCGAGGGACTTTATACGATCGACCGCCGCAACGATAACAGTCGCTATCACCTGTCTTTGGGCATCTCATATCCCAATCGGCTCGACCACGAATTTGCGCGCGCACAGGGTAAGCATCCCGGTGGCGATATCTTCATCCATGGCCAACCCGTAACAGCCCGGGAAAAGGCGGCAGGCCGCGACTGGACCGCAGGCTGCATTGCAGTAACAAACCGTCAGATGGAAGAGATTTACGCGATGGTCGAGCTAGAGACGCTGGTTTACATCCGCCACTAATTAAGGGGCAAATCAAGCGGCTCAGCCCCGCCGACAAGCTGAACCCACCAAATTTTTGCATTCTGCTGTTGATGCCATTCCAGCGCTATGAAACGCGCATCTGGATCGAGAATTATAGAGCGAGAGTTCGGATCACGCAGCCAAGCCTGCAAAGTCACTTGATCGTCCTCATATGTCTCCGACACGTTCTCACCGATCACTTCTCCGGTGAAACCCGCTTGTACTGCGCGATCCAGCGGCGAGGACCCATCAGAGCCAAAATGCCAAGCGCGCTCTTGCACAAAGATGTCTTGCGCATGGCGCTGTGCTGCCGATGCCAGCTGTGGCGAAAACTGAAGTTCTGGCAGCCCTTGTGACAGTCGGAAGTTATTGACGGTTTGCAAATGGCGCTCTTTGATCTCAACGACCATGCCGGGTCGAATGCGAAACGCCTGAACCCCGTAATTGAACCCGTTTGTATCCGCAGGCGGCGTCGATGTCGGTTCAGTGCTACATGCGGCAATCGTCAATGCCAACAAAATCAGCGAAGCTGGTTTCAATACTCTCATAACGCCCCCAAAAGAGAATCTGTGTTCTGGATGTCCCATACGGGGTCTGTTTGCGGAAATCGAACGCGGATGACAATCCTGTGTGTTGAGCACCGCGTTCACGGCGGTTAACAACGCAGTTAAGGAGATTCTTCATGAGCAAATCGTCCGCATTGACACGTCGCGCCGCTCTGGTTTCGGGAGCGAGCGTTCTTGCGATCCCTGCAATCGTGCAGGCTCAAACACTGACATCAACGCTGAACGGTCTTCCGCCCGAACGCGTTCCAGAAAGTGTGGGCGAAGCGCCTGATCCATTCATCGACCCAGAGCGTATCGCGAACGCCGAAACCGGCACAGTGCGTCGCAACGCATCAGGTTTCAAGATGCGCAACTGGCAGGACTACTTCTCAAACCTGAACAATGGCGCGATCCTGTGCGACACGAAATCAAAAGCGCTGCACTTCTGGTCCGAAGATGAAAGCGTTTACAAACTGTATCCCACATCTGTTCCGCTCTCGCCGGAGTTGACGCGAACAGGTCGCACACAAGTAATCCAAAAGCGTGTTGGCCCCGATTGGCGGCCCACAGCGAACATGCTGAAACGGAACCCGGATTGGCCGCGCTACATCCCACCCGGACCGGACAATCCTTTGGGCACGCACGCGCTGTATCTCTCATGGCAGTATTACCGGATCCATGGAACGCACGACACGCGCAAGATTGGTCGGCAGTCCTCGAATGGCTGTATCGGTTTGTTCAATGCCCATATCGAAGAGCTGTTCGGGCTGACAAATGTCGGCACACAGGTTCTTTTGGTCTAAGCTTTGCGCCGCTGCTCTTCCTGAAGCAGCGACTGCAACCCGGTTTTGTAGTTTGGGTAGATAAACTCGACGCCCAACTCATCTTTGATGCGATCATTTCGCACACGCTTTGACTCGGCATAGAAACTGCGCGCCATTGGAGTCATCTCGGCATGCTCGAGATCAATCGCTTCCGGAATGGGCAGTCCCAGCAACTCCGCTGCATAGGCAATCACGTCTTCTGGTGGGGCCGCCATATCATCACAGACATTGTAAACCCGCACCGGATTTGGCCGATCAATCGAGGCACAAACGATTTGGGCAATATCGGCACCGTGAATGCGACTGAAAAGCTGGTTCGGCTTGATTATGCGGCGCGCCGTGCCATTTCGGACTTTGGAAAACGGACCGCGGCCGGGCCCATAAATTCCGGCCAATCGAAATATGTGCAATGGCAGGTCCAACGCGCGCCACTCACTTTCAGCGAGCGCGCGCTGTTTTCCCCGTTCGGTGCTTGGCGTCAAAGCAGTCTCCTCGTCGACCCAGCCTCCCTGATGGTCACCATAGACACCCGTCGTTGACAGATACCCGACCCATTCAAGGTGTTTGGCGTCGCGCAACGCCGATCCCAATTCCGCAATAACGGGATCGCCCACAGCGTTTGGGGAAACGGATGTCAAAACATGGCTTGCCCGAGAAAGATGAGCT
>JBCBON010000097.1:0-4782 GCA_039821195.1 Pseudomonadota bacterium | reverse complement strand
GGCAGGATCTGTGCATAGCGCTTGACGAACTTTGGTTTGAAGTCAGCAAACATCCCGATCACATCGTCGGTGACAAGGATTTGCCCGTCACACTTGACCGATGCGCCAATCCCGATGCTGGGAACTGAAAGCGCATCATGCAGCTCAACTGCGATGTCTTCCAGCACGCCTTCGATCACCACGGCAAAGCAGCCTGCTTCGTCCATCGCTTTGGCGTCTGCCAAGAGCCGCTGACGCGCACCGTCTTCTTTACCTTGGGTCTTGAAGCCTCCGAGCGTATTGATCGACTGCGGGGTCAAACCGATGTGCCCCATCACCGGCACGCCACGCTCGGTCAGGAACTTGACCGTCTCGGTCATCTCTGCCCCGCCTTCCAGCTTGACCGCATCGCAGCCGGTCTCGCGCAGAATGCGCGAGGCGCTTTCAAAGGCCTGCTCGGGCCCTTTCTGGTAAAAGCCAAAGGGCAGGTCGACGACGATGCAGGCATGGCTGCAAGCGCGCGCCACCGCGTGACCATGACGGATCATTGTGTTGAGATCGATCCCAACGGTGCTGTCATCACCGTAAATCGTCATCGCCAGGCTGTCGCCCACCAGAATAAAATCCGCGACCTCATCAACCAGCTTGGCAATCGGCGCGGTATAGGCCGTCAGCGCCACAATTGGCGAGCCGCCCTTCATCGCGCGGATGCTTTGGCTGGTCAGTTTTTTTGTGGTTTTCTTTTGAAGGCTCATATCGATTGATCCTGTTCAGTGTGTCCAATGCGCCATCGGCTGTCCGGCGACCGAACAGTCAAAGGCACACAGGTACGTGTTGGTGATGGAGCCCACGTACAGCGTCCGTAGATCGGGACCGCCAAAGGCAAGACTGGACGGATTGTTTAAAACCGAATCCGTGTCTTGATAAATCAACTCCCGTGTTAAAGTGCCTGCGCTAAGAGCTGACTGAATTTCGTCCGCTCGAGCGGCGTCATACTCCTCATAAAGAACAGAAACTGCACCTTCTTTGGTGACGTGTAGAATTTGGTTGCTGATTATACTTGGCGTCCATATGTCTCCATTGGCATCCAGGGCGAGGCCATCCGGGAAAGTACCTTCATCATAACAGGCAAGAAGACTCCGATTGGAGAGTTGACCAGTCTCTGATACATCAAAGCGTGTTGTGCGACGCGCAAAGGTTTCGTTGATGTAGAGGTAGCGACCTTGAGCATCAAACTTGAACTCATTGGCTGTGATCAGACCATCAGTCATAGTCTCAACATTGCCGTCTTTGAGCCGCGCAATGTAACCATCTGCGCGACTTTCGCTGAGCGGCGCAGAATGTCCGGCTGCTGTCAGGACACTGAACCAGATTTCACCATGTGGACCGACTAGAACAAAGTTCGGTGTACCTTCGACACTTTCCACGACCGGTTCGAAGTTGCCTTTTGGGTCTACAGACCAGATACCACCTGCAGTCCCGACATTTGCGAAAACGGCGGTTCCGTCAGCCTTGATGGCAAACCCGTTCGAAATCAGCTCCGACCGTTCTTCGATACCAACGTACCTTTGATTTCCATCATCCGTAAACGCGCTGATCCCGCCACGGCTATCGCTGCACAACACACGCCCATCTGGCAAACACTGAACACATTCGGGCCTGCGTGCGCCATTGGCGAAGACGCGTCGATTGCTGAGAACCGGAACACTCATTGCAGCACCTGATTTGGTAACCACAACACGATCCACGGCTGCCAGATCAACAAGATCAGTACAGTAAGTTGCAGCAAAACAAATGGAAAAACTCCACGATAAATCTGACCCATCGTCACCAGATTTCCTGCCGCTCCCTTGAGGTAGAATAGGGCAAAGCCAAAGGGTGGCGTTAAGAATGAGGTCTGCAAATTGACCGCCATCAAAACGGCGAACCAGTAGATCAGATCGTTCCTGGGAACGTGATCGCCGAGATCCATCAAAGCAAGAATGGGCGCTACGACTGGAAGAATGATCAGGGTGATTTCGATCCAGTCAAAGAAAAAACCAAGACCGAAGATGATCACCATCAGCATGATCAGAATGCCCCAATCTCCCATGTTAAGGCCTTGCGCGATCTCAACTATGAAATGTTCGCCACCGAGGATCCGAAAAACATAGGCAAAACCGGTCGCCGCGACGAAAATAAAGAACAGCATTCCAAGAGTTCTGACCGAGCTATCCATCGCCTCGCTTAGCATCATGAGACCTAGGCGTCCTCGTACAAAACTCAAAAATAACGCGGCGAAGGCGCCAACAGCCGCTGCTTCGGTCGGAGAAGCAAAACCACCGATGATCGACCCTAGAACGGCGATAATTAGGATGGACGGGAGTGCGAACGAGAGGGCTGCCTCGCGCAGCAAACCGGCTTTCTCCTCCGGTGTCATGGGCGGAGCGGCTGGTGCCTGCGCCGGGTGCAACTTTGCACTAACCACAATGTAGATCATGTAAATGACCGACAGAACAAGTCCGGGCATTAGCGCCGCAACGAAGAGTTTTGCAAGGTTAACTGTCAGGATATCCCCCATGAAGACCAACATGACGGAAGGCGGGATTAGAATGCCAAGTGTTCCAGACGAAGCGATAGTTCCAGACGCGATCTCGGGTGAATAGCCGCGTTTAATCATCGTTGGCATGGCCATACAGGTCAACATGACCACAGAAGCGCCAATGATGCCTGTCGACGCGGCGAGAATCGTGCCCATTGCGGTCACAGCAAGAGCGAGACCACCAGGCAATACCCGCAGTAGTTTCTGCAATGTAATTAACAGGTCTTCGGCAAGTCGACTTTTCTCAAGCACCACACCCATAAAGATAAATAGAGGCGCCGCGATAAGTACGATGTTTTCAATTGAGCCGCCAAAAATTCTGTTCGGCAAAAGTGTGATTTGAACAAGGCGCATTTCGCCGAGCAAGACTGCCAACACAGCAAAGATGACCGTTACGCCGCCGATGATTACAGCAACGGGAAGGCCACTGAACATCCCGAGTACGAGCGATGCAAACATTAATGCCGGTAGGGCTTCGGTCAGGACTTCCATAGCCCGCCCTCCCAGTAAGGATTCTCAATTTTGCCACGCAAGGCGACGATCATACGCAACAGCACCGACCACGCCCCCATAAGTGCGAGTAAAGCGGAAAGAGGTATGACGGATTTGATGATCCAGCGATGGTCAAGTCCAAGTCCACCAGGCCCGCTTTCTCCACGTACGAACGCCCGGAATGCAAAGTCGGTCCCGTACCACATGACAACCAGCATGAAGGGTGTGAGGAGAAACGCGACTCCGGCAATTTCAAGTTTGAACCGGAGTGGTTTGGAGAAGTTTTGCGAAAAAACGTCGATCCGCACGTGCGCATCACGGGTGTAAGCATAACCGAAGCAAAGCATCGCAATGGCGCCGTGAATATGCCACTGAAGCTCGCCTAACGCGACAGATCCCGTATTATAAAATTGACGCCCGACGACGTCGTAAAGCACAACTGCCGTCAAAATGATCAGCAACAATCCAGCGAACCGGGCTGCCCACGTACAGATACGTTCGAACATTCTTGAGATTTTCAGCATGATTTTTTAACTGACGAAGGGCAAGCGTGCCCCCCGTCTTTATTGTGCTCAGTCGAGGTAGCCGAGGCTGCCCCATTCCGCATAGTTTGCGCGGAAATCCGAGATGCTCTTCCATACACGAGCAAAGTCTTCGTCTGAGGCGGAGCGCTCTCGAACAACTTCGCCCCAGGCTGATTCAAAAGCTGCGAGCATCTCGTCGTTCCACTTGTGGACAGTCGTGCCACCCGCCTGCAATTCGGCCAGAGGTTCAAGTTGGATCGATTCACCTTCGGCAATCGTTTTTGCGACGTTGGCTGCGCAGACTTCTTCAATGGCAGCCTGATGGTGGTCAGGAAGGCCGTCCCACAGATCCTTATTGATGATGAACATCATGAAAGAGCTCTGTTGGTGCCAGCCGGGGAAATAGTAATGCGACGCATGTTCCTGCATGCCAAGTGCCTGATCCAAAGCAGGGAAGCTGATCTCCGCAGCATCCAACGCACCGGTGTTCAGGGCCGTCATCGTATCACCAGGGGGCATTGACTGTGCTTGTGCACCCAGTTTTTGCATAACAGATGCACCAAGACCGCCAATCCGCATCTTGAGACCTTCGAGATCGGCTGGCGTGTTGATCTCATTGCGGAACCAACCGGAGGCTTCGGGCGCAACGACCGTACAAAGCTCCGAATGCACACCAAATGGCTCTGACAATTCCGCCCAAAGCTCCTGCCCACCGCCGTGATACCACCAGGCCGTGAATTCAATCGCATCTGGGCCGAATGGGAAAGATGTAAACAAAGATGCTGAAGGAATGACACCGTCAGCAAGGATAGAGTACCACCAACCGGCTGACACAGCACCAGTCGAAACAGAATCCCAGATTTCGTTTGTGGAGACCAACACGCCTGGCGCGTGGAACACAACATTCAGCTCACCGCCGGTAACGCGGTTTACACGGTCTGCCATGGACTGGCCCGATGTTCCCAAAACAGGCACAGTGTTTGGCAAGAACGACTGCATATCAATGGTTTCAGCCTGTGCAGTTGTAACAAGCCCAATCGCCAGAACAGACGTTGCCAACAGATAACGACCCGCCGCAGCGGTCTTTGATATTTTCTTCATGTTTTCCTCCCTTGGATGGCACGATCAAGGTCCGCCCGCCGCGCCGGTCTTGTAGATGCTCGAGTTGCGCTCTCGCGAAACGTGTCTTCTTAGTTTGCGTTTTTC
>JBCBON010000096.1:0-4821 GCA_039821195.1 Pseudomonadota bacterium | reverse complement strand
ACCTTATCGCGTCCCTGTCATGTCCATGGTCCCACAGGTCAACACTCACGCGGGCCGTAAAGTGCCTTGATCATAGTATTCCTGTGCACATTGCGCGTGGGCCCCGTACCGAAGGCTACAGACTCGGCAAGCATGACCGACCTTGGAAAGTTCCTGGGACTGACGTCGAAATCGAACATCTTCACGAATTCTATCGGTTGGCTGACCCCACATACACCGGCCGCGCGACTGTCGCGCTTTTGTGGGATGCGGAAGAGCGGGTCATAGTGTCAAACGAGTCGGTCCACATCCTGCGCGGCTTGGACGCGGTTGCGGTTAAGGGTTGTCAGGATTGGACACTGCGCCCGGATTGCCTTGCCAGTGAAATCGATGAAACATCTGACTGGATCCAAAGAACGCTGAACAATGGGGTGTATCGCGCAGGTAAGGCGCGGCGGCAGGATGTTTATGACGCTGCGGTCGATAAAGTCTTCGTGACAGTTGACCAACTGGATGCAAGGCTGAGCAAGTCACGATTCCTACACGGCTCAGTTCTGACCGAGAGCGACCTTCGCCTTTGGCCGACTTTGGTAAGATTTGATGCGGTCTATCATGGTCATTTCAAATGCGCGCGCAGACGGCTGACAGAATATGACCACCTTTGGGCCTATGCCAGAGACGTGCTTACGTGGCCTGGTGTTCATGCCACGTTCGATGAGCCCGCGATCAGGGCCGCCTATTACGGCGAGGATCGGGATCTCAACCCATTCGGTATCGTGGCAACGGCACCGACGGTCGATTGGGGCGCGCCGCATGACCGAGACGCTTTGGGTCAGCGTTCGATCAGCTTACGCAGCGGTGACGTGGTGCCGCTTCAATGATTGGGTCTATTGCAGCCGTTCTTGTTGCCGCGGCGATCACACCAGGACCAAACAACCTTGTCGTAATGTCAGCGGCGGCAAGAGAAGGGCTGAGGGGCGCGGTCTCGCCAATTTTCGGTATCGTCACGGGCACGCTGGTATTGGTCCTTGCCGTGCAATTGGGTTTGAACGCTGTTTTGGCGCAATGGCCTTCGGCGGTGCATGTCTTTCGTATCTTGGCAGCTGGTCTGCTGTTCTACATAGGCTTTAGGATTGTGCTGAGTGGATGGTCTGATAACAGCGTCTCTCTGAAAGACGAAGGTCGGAGTCTTCCTTTGAGTAGTATAAAGCTCTTCGTGGCAATGCTTGCGCTTCAGATCGTGAATCCAAAGACATGGGTCCTCGCCGCGACCGTCGGGACCACATATGCCGCTCAGGAAAGAGGTTCTATCGTGATGCTAGGCGTGCTCACGATTGCGATCCCCAGTCTGTGCCTCGCCGTCTGGGCTGCCGGTGGGTTGGTGCTGTCACCTTTGATGGAACGGACGATCCCCCGACGTATGTTTGCTGTTTGCGCGGGCGGGATTTTGATTGGCTTTGCGGGGATGCTTGCTCTGTCGGCTTCATAGTGCGTTTTGGGCTACCTGCCTTCCTAAGCACTCCAAATGCTTTCTGTGTCATATGCGAGACCGCAGACCTCATCTCACCAAATGTGCTCTCACGGGCTGTTATCTGCTGGAGGAAACTGACCGCGTAGCCACTCGATAACCTTCCGCACGGGTTTGCGTGGCTCGGTCTGCGCCGCCGTTACCAGCCAAATAGACGTCTCTAGAGGGATAGACTTGCCTTCCTCGACAACAACCAAGGTACCCGTTTCGAGACTTTCCAATGCAAGTGAACGGCGGGTGAGGGCGACGCCCATGCCGCGTTCGGCCGCTCTGAGGACAAGGTCACCTGAGGTATAGCGTGGGCCCGCGTCATAGGGTTGTGGCAAACCACCAAAGCTTTCCTGCCATTTGTCCCAACCGGTGTTTGGATCGCGGTCATGCAGCAGCTGGGACTTTGCCAGTTGGAATCGACCACGGACCGAATTTTGATATTTGGGTGAAACAACAGCAATCAGCGCGTCATCGGCAAGCGGTTCACAAGCAAAGCCGTCCCACGGGCCGTTGCCCAACCGCACCGCAAGGTCGGACTGCAACTGTCCTGGCCGCGCGACCCGTTGATCAATCGTGACCGAGAGTTCGATCCAAGGCAGTTTTTCCTCGAAGTCGCCTAATCGCGGAAACAGCCACCGCGTAGCAAAGCTGGGCGTTGTTTCGAGAACAATGGATGATCGGCCTTTGATCCGTCTGACGCTGTCGAGGGTACGGTCGAGATCCCTGATCGCCTTGAGCGCGGCCCTTCCAACCTTTTCGCCTTCGTCGGTAAATGTCAGGACGCGCCGCCCATCGATGCGCTCGACAAGGTCCACATCAAGGAAAGCCTCTAGCTCACTCAGTGACCGGCTAACAGCGGAGTGGGCAACGCCAAGGACCCGTGAAGCAGCGCGCACACCCCCGGTTTCATAGATCGCGGCATAGGCCCGCAAGAGGTTAAGTGGGGTTTTTTGCATGGTCTCTATTTCAGACCACAAAGCAGTATCAGTAGTCCAGAAAAGTCTAATCAATCTGCTAGTGTTTCTTCATAGAAGAAAGGGAAGCTAAATGATCGAATTACGCGAACGGTTTAGCCCAAAGGCCTTTGACCGAAGCCTTATTGAAACCAACGACCTGACAACAATCATGGAAGCGGCGGCATGGGCCCCGTCCGCCTACAACGAACAGCCATGGCAGTTTCATGTGGCGCTGCGTCAGGACGAAGCGGCGTTCGAAAGCTTCCTTGGGGTTCTGACCGAGAGCAATCAGGCTTGGGCAAAGGACGCGTCTGCTTTGGTATTCAGTGTCGCCAGACGTGAGCGTTTACGCGATGGCCTAAAGAACGACTATGCCTTCTACGATACCGGACAGGCGGTTGCTCACTTGACCGTCGCGGCACTGGGTCGCGGGCTACAACTGCACCAGATGCAGGGCTTTATTGTTGCAGAGTGTCGGTGGTTGCTGCAGCTACCCAGCGGTGTTGACCCTGTCACGGCCTTTGCTATCGGACGCCCTGGTCCCGATCAGAGCCGTGACATGCCGCATCGGGTGCGGAAGGATGTCAGGGAATTTTTTGTCGTTCATGGCGTTGTGGGTTCTTAGGCATTCGGCACCCTTTCCGCCAAGATCCAAGGATTCTGTATTAAATTCGTGACGGGAAGCCTCTCGCGGACTGAGGTGGCTGTAGAGCAATTCTACTTCGCTATTGACAGCCGTAACAGGGGTAGTTAAACGATTTACTGTAAAACGTTTAACAGGACGTTTTGCTGGGAGGAATATGAAACGGATTTCGATCAAAGACGTCGCGCATGCGGCCGGAGTTTCTACGGCAACTGTGAGCAATGTGTTCAGTGGCAAAAAGCCCGTGAATGCCGAACTCGCAGACAAGGTTCGCGAGGCCGCGGACAGGCTTGGTTACACGGTCAATAAAGCGGCCTCCCAGTTACGTAGCGGCCGAAACTCGGTCGTCTGTATGCTGGTCCCCGACCTCGCGGATCCGTTTTTTACATCCATCATTACCGAGATCGAGCACCGTGCCCGGGCAGACGGATATGAGATCATCGTCGGGAACTCCGACGATACCCCTGAAATCGAGGCAGGCCGCCTGAACGCGCTTCTAGCATGGGAGCCTGCGGGGGCAATTGTGATACCTTGTACCGATCAGCTCCCACAACAATTAACTGCAAAGACGGCCCCGCCTTGCGTGCTTGTTGATCGTGTTGCCAATTTCGGTGTCGTCGACACCGTCACAATCGACAACATCGGTGCTGGTGAAAGCATCGGCGGGTACCTGGGGAAAAGCGGGCACAAGAACGTGCTTATCGCTGCGTCAGATCTCGCGATTCACCCAATCCGTCAGCGCGCCGATGGTGTGACGCTTGGGCTGAAAGGCTATGGTGGCGAGGCCAAGATTGTACAGTTAGGTGCTGATCCAGAGGTCGGTGCTGATCTTCTGTCCGCCTGGTTTGACGACAATACAGCCCCGACTGCGATCTGTGCGACGACTGACATGACAACGCTCGCTGTGTTGCGCTTTCTGGCCGATCGCCAAATTGACCTGCCGTTCGGTGTTTCGGTGGTGGGTTTCGATGATTACGCGTGGATGTCTGCGCGTCGCACCAAGCTGACGGCAATACGACAACCGGTCGAAGAGATTGCCGAGGCTGTCTGGTCACAACTGCTCAAACGGATCAACGGGGAAAGTGGTCCCGTCGTGAATACCGTACTTGAAACCGAGTTGCTGATCCGAGACTCGGTCAAGTCAATCAACGCCCAGGGGGAGAGGGGCGGAGGAGGAGAATTATTGGATATCAAGGGAGCTTTGGGCCGAGGCTAGTGACATAGCGCCAGTGAAAGAGACCACCAGCTAAAGGCGGTCAGAACGGTCCATCACCGCAATGATCAGTTTCGAACGTCGTAGCATCCTCTGCGGCGAACGGGAGGGGCGCGCCTTGCGCCAAGAAAGGTTCATTGAACCAAAAACAGATAGGACTCGGAGGAGAGAATGAGAAACATCTACAAGAGCACCTGCGCTTTTGCTTTGGCCAGCGCGGCTATGGCAGGTGTGGCCGTCGCGGACGGCCATGGCACCGATTGGGCGGCAGAATTGGGGGATCATACGGGCGTCGACCTGCGCATCCAGTTGATCAACGACCCTTTCACGAATGCACTTGGCGAGATCATGACGGACTTCGCGGCCGTCACTGGTGCAAACGTGAGCAAGGATGACCTCGGCTATGGTGGCCTGTATGAAAAGCAAATCCTGAACTGCAGTCAGCGGGACGACACATACGACGTTCTTTTCATTGACGGTATCTGGGTTGGTGAGTTCGCTGAGGCAGGCT
>JBCBON010000095.1:0-4852 GCA_039821195.1 Pseudomonadota bacterium | reverse complement strand
CGACGATCCCCTATCTCGTTTGAATTCAAGAGTGCATTTGAGAGTAGCGCCGTCAACGATTGCTCAGCTGCGTCTGCATCACCATTGCGGAGATAGCGCAGGGCGTGTTCAAGTTCAGCGCGAAGATGAGACGCGCGTTGGGCCGCAAAACCGATTTCACGCTTGGCGGCACGCCGTCCAACCAAGCGTTCCACGGTTTCAGGTGCGACAAACACCATCTCCCAAGCACGCCGGTCGCCAATCGGTGCGCCATCATGGATTTCGTTTGGACTGACCGCGATCACGTCACCTGGCCCGGCCTCAACTTGGCCGCACTCGGACCAAGATACATGCCCACCATCGCGCATAATCCCAAATCCGAACTGATCATGGGCATGTTTTGGGAAGCTGCGCGTCGAAGAAATTGCGACGGTTTCAACGCCAGCAAGGCATCCTGCCAAGAGTTCAATTTGGTGATGTGCAAGCAGCGTCATACTGCATTCATATTGCACCAAACTATTGGAGAAAACGAAAAAGGAGACTTTTGTGCGGGCACCATGGCGGACTGCCCAGTCCGCATCTTGGTCGTCCAGCCTGTCTTAAGCGAAGGTTGCTGATGGCACGCATCTGGAGACACCGTCGGAGAGAGTACACCGTCCAAATCCAAGGGATCAATCGTCCGCCCTCGCCCCAAGCATCTCGGATGATGCCGCCGGAGTATGCTTCTCGCGAAATGAGCAGAGCGAGCGGGTTCAAGACCTAACCTCGAAACGAGTTTTGGACGTGATTTCGCGAAAAAGGGCAAAAAGGCAAAAAAATTGTCACACATTCGGTTGGCCAGAAGTCTAACTCAGTAACGATCTAAGAGACGGGAAACCCTCAATGGAAGATGTGAAACCGACCCAAATCACCTTGGCACAGGATGGCGATGCCGGTGCGCTAGAGGGTTTGGTGCGTTCAATCCAGGACAGGGTATATCGGCTGGCACTACGCATGTTGGCTGATCCCATCGCGGCGCAGGACGCGACGCAAGAAATCCTCATCCGGATCGTCACAAAGCTCTCGACCTTTCGCGGCGAAAGTAAGTTTGGCACTTGGGTGTATCAGGTGGCGATCAACTACCTGCTGACCGCGCGGAAAGTCATCGCAACCGACCCTAGCTTGTCCTTTGAGATGTTCTCTGAGGATCTGCTAAACGGCCTTGCCGATGAGCAACACATGGCGCCAGAAGACCATATCTTGATCAACGAACTGCGCCTCAAATGCACTTTGGCGATGCTCCTGTGCCTCGATCGGGATCACCGGGCCGCTTACGTGCTTGGCGAAATCCTCGAATTCGACCATGGCGAGGCTGCCGAGGTTTTGGGGATCAAGTCTGCCAACTTCCGCAAGCGCCTGTCTCGTGCCAGAAATTGTGTGCAGGACTTCACAGCCAAGAGCTGCGGGTTGGCTGGTAAGGCCGCGGCTTGTTCCTGCCAGAAGCGGTTGCCTGCCGCCATCTCATCCGGACGGATCGGACCATCTGTGACGGAGGCGTTTGATGACGCGCCAACGATGACTGATGTAGAGATCATGGTCGCGTCGACCCAAGCAAACTTGATTACCGCAAAGCTTCAACGTGCGACAGGTTCGCTGACATCCAAAATCGACTTCGCCAGAGAGGTTCTCAAGGTCGTAGATCCACCGATTTAGAGTTACGACAACCACCAAACCAAAAGAGGAAGATCATGAAACATGCATTTGCGTGGGCGATTTCGCTCGCCCAACTCCTACCCCAAATCTCACATTCAGAAGGAAAGAATATGACACAAGACGAACAGGATGTGCTTGCCGCAATTGAGCGCATGACACAGAGTTTCATGGCCAACGACATTGCCTCAGTGATGGCGAGTTACGAAAGCAAAGCGACGGTCGTTTTCGATCCAGAGCAACCAGTCTCCGATGCCACACAACTCGAACAGATGTTTTCGGGCATGGCAGGTGTGAGCCCTGTGTTTGAGTATCCTTCCGGTCATGACGTTGTTGTTGTGGGTGACGTGGCGCTTCACATTTCGCCCTGGACAATGAGCGGGGTGGCTCCTGACGGGCAAGAGATCAGCCAGGCAGGTCTGTCAGTCGCAGTGCTGCGCCGGCAGGATGACGGTTCGTGGCGCATGATCATCGACAACCCACACGGGGGGCGTTTGTTGGAAACCAAGTAATGTTGCACCGGGCGGGCCGGCAAGTCGAGCAGGTCCGCCGCCTTTGCTCGACATTGCGTGGGTTTGTGGAGGCGACGCATTTCGAAACGAAATTCGGCGCGCTGCTTGAGTTTGCCACGGGGGCAATTGTCCAGCGTTCCAGTCGCGTAAACTTCTCACGTTATTGCGCGGTCAGCGAGAAAAATTCGATCAGCTGACCATTTGGATCGACGACCTTTAGTATGTTGATGCCTGGTTCTTCGATGATCTCCGGTACCACGCGTCCTGTTTGGGCGACCCGCGCCTGCATTTCTTCAAGATCGGCAGACTGAAGGTACGGAACGGATCCCGTCCCTGACACCGAGTTTGGCGCATACTTTGCGCGCGAGACGATGGCAAACCATCCCCCCTCAATGTCAAAGGCGACGAAATCGTTCAGTGCGAAAATCGGATCCCGATCGAAAAGCGTGCGATAGAAAGCCTCCGATTCCGCCAAATTGTCCGTCGGAACGTAGGCACCCAAGGCCAATATAGCAGGGTCGGTCGGTGTCGTTTCCGCCAAGGCTTTGTTTGCCGCCAGCAAATGAATTGAAAGCAAAAGGACTGTGAGTACCTTCATTCTGTTTTCTCCGTTTCTGTCGGGAGTTCGATAGGCGACTCTTCCCAAATGGGCCCGTCTTCCTTGAATTCGTGGAAGGAATGCGCGATCCCCGGATCGTCATCGAGACAGTGTGCGTTGATTGCAAAAGACGTATCGGGCGACAGAGGCTCGCCCAGGGCTGTCCCGCAAGAACGGCAGAATGACCGGGTATAGGTGTATGGCGCGCGCGGCGCAATCGTTTCGATCTGAGCTTCGCCTTCGATGAGGCTTAACTGCTCCCGCTTTACGAACACGATTGTCGATGCGCCGAGTTTTCGGCAGCGCGAACAATGACAGGTGCCCATGGCTGAGGGCGCACCCTCGATCGCAAAGCGAACCGCTCCGCAGGCACAGCTTCCGCGGATTACCATGCAATGTTCCCCCTCATTTCGATCCGTTGGGCGAGTAATAATTGCACCATGCTGACACCGTGTTGTCAGCATAGCTTCACCATGTTTAGGCTGATAAGCAGGAGGCGGCCATGAGACGCGGTGACAGGCTGTTCGAGATCATCGAAATACTGAGGCGGGCAAAGAGACCAGTCTCAGGACAATCGATTGGAGATGAACTCGGGGTTACCAAGCGCACGGTTTACCGCGACATCGCGGCTTTGATGGCCCAAGGGGTGCCGATCCAAGGCGAGGCAGGCGTGGGATACATCCTGGAAGCCGGGTTTCACATGCCCCCCCTGATGCTGACCTCCGATGAGATTGAGGCCGCAATCCTCGGCGCGCAGTGGGTGCGGACACGCGGCGAACCGGAACTTGCCCAAGCCGCGGAGAAGCTGCTGACAAAAATCGAAACGGTGAGCCCGGCCGGATTCGAGACTTCCTTTGTGCAGCCGGTGGTGGGCGTCGCCCCCGTCGCAGAGCCGACGGAGGTTCTGGCAGCCGCTGACATTCGCCGTGCCATCCGTCAACGCTTCAAGATCGCAGTCACATATCGGGACGGCACAGAGGCGCTGACTGAGCGCGTGATCTGGCCAATCCTCTTAGGATATCGTGATGCGGGCCGCATTATCGCGGCGTGGTGCGAGCTTCGAGAAGGATTTCGGTATTTTCGCACGGAACGGATTGTCGAGGGTGCGGTTCTGGAAGAACGGATCCCGCGACGCATGGACCTGCTCAAGGCTGATTGGAACGCGGCGATGGCGGTTGAACGGACGCGTCTTGAGACCAATTGAATCCAGTGCGCCCTGAACCGATCTTTGGCACCCGTTAGGCGGACATTTCCTTGGCCAGCACATCAAAAACGAGCCGGACCCGTCGGCATGGACGCAGTTTACGATCCACGACGAGCCAGACCGGCAGCGAGAATAGTTCGACCTCCATCAGCACCGGTTGGAATTCAGGAAACCTGGAGGCGATCCGGTCGCTCATGATCGCGATCGCCTGGTCGTTTCGGGCAATCTCCCACTCCACCAGTTTCGAGTTTGATGCGTAGCGGAAATTCCGCCGTCCGAGGTGGAGGCCCACAAGCTTGAGATAGCCCGCGACGCGTTTGAAATCACCGAAACTTACGAATTGATGGGAGGACACGTTGGCGCTTAATTTCGGAGAACCGAATGCGTCCAGATACTCTCCGACGGCGTAAAATCGCATCTGGTCCTCGGACAGCATCTTGGCAATCAGGTTCGATTGCTCCGGGCGCACATGGCGCACCGCAGTATCGGCCTCTCGCAACAGAAGGTCGAGAACGCTGTTGTCGGTGGCAATTTCGATCTGAAGGTCCGGCGCTATCGCGTACAAACCAACAAGAAGCAGAGGCAACAGATAGGCTGCGGTCAACCTGGGTTGCGTTGCGGCACTTGTGTCGAAGCCGCGAAGGGGGGCCTGGGCGGGGAGCGGCCATTCGCCGCAGGTGCAACAAGCCCTTGCTTAGACAAGAAAGCAGACGTTGGTGAAAAGGTATACGATAGGTAAAAGCGCATGGCCACTGTCACACCGCTCTCAGACATGGCATCTAAAAGTCGCAATACTTATTGGACTAAATTGGTGGGACAAAGATGTTGGTTGTGGAGCAGGATCACTTTCGGAAAGCCGCATTGGAGATT
>JBCBON010000094.1:0-4865 GCA_039821195.1 Pseudomonadota bacterium | reverse complement strand
CTTCAATCTCTTCTGTCGGGAGGATCAAACTGATTGTACCATTGGGCAAACCCGGTCCTAATCCAGATCCGACATGGGCATTGGTTGACCGCGGCAGCGTGTTGCCGAACATCAACGTCGCGCGGCGGCTCATCTGATTGCCAGCAATTAGATTTTCCGAGACCGCACTTTCGGAGAAGCCGATCGGGGCAAGCACAGGCACACCAGCGGCAACGTCTTCATCTGAAATAACCCCGCGGGCGCCGCCAAAATGGTCGGCATGGGAGTGGGTATAGAGCACACCCGTGACCGGGCGTTCACCCAGCGTGTCATTGACGAGTTTCAATGAGGCGGCAGCGGTTTCGGTCGCGGTCAGCGGATCGACAATGATCCAGCCGGTTTCGCCCTCGATGATGCTCATCACCGATAAATCATAGCCGCGCACCTGATAGATGCCGTCCATGACTCTAAACAACCCATGATGGGCGGCGAGTTGCGATTGTCGCCAAAGCGATGGGTTCACGGTCTCCGGTGCGTCGGATTCTAGAAATTCGAATTGTGGAATGGACCAGACCACCGTGCCATCTTCACCGGTGATCGCTTCGTCCTCGATAAACGCCAATCGATCCCGCCGTGCATCGTCGCCATCGGTCCCGGCGCTCAGGTCTAACCGTTCGGCGAGGGCCGTATTCGCTTGAATGGTTGCACGGGTTGCGGTCCCGGGCGCGGGCAGGCCGGCCTCGATGGCGGCTTGCGTGGGCGGAGGGGCTTCATTGATTTCCGGCTGCTGACCACAGCTTGCGATAAGGGCTACGCCTAGCCCTGCCCACCAAATCCGCATTGTCTTCTCCCAATTTCAGACAGGAGTGACGCAGATTCCGGGTTTCAACAAGATCGCGCGGCGGAAACGCGCCTTAGTAGCGATCGATCCGTTCGGGAATGCCGTATTCGATCAAACGCGTGCAGGCCCAATCAAACTCATCCGCACATGCGCCTTGTAAAAGCGATACCGCACGGGAGCGATCACGTGACCCGCCAAGCCCCATATACATCATGTTGCCGAGCCCTGCGCAGCCACCTGGATCTTTCAGATCGCAGGCGCGGTCATAGAGCGATCGCGCGTGTTCAAGGTCAACACTGCCGCCCGTACCGAGTTGTGAGATATAGGCTTGCTGGACGCAAGCGCCTGCATGGCGAGCACTAAAGCATATCTCGTCATACAGCGTCTTCGCTGCGGCATGATCTTGCGTCGTGCCATGTCCGCGACGATGCATGTCGGCAAGTGAGAAGCAGTTTCGCGCCCACTGATCTTGCGGCAAAGCACGATCATAGCAAAGCCGGTCAAACACTTCGAATGCCTCTTCCATGCGGGCCTCAGCGCGCTCGAGGTTCACCCCATCAGACTCTCTGATGACTTCACGCCCAAGGACGCCTTCTGTCAGTCTGGCGGCGTCGCGCATGGCGCGCTCAGCGAAATACTCATCCGCGTTTTTCGGAGTTGGTTTTGATTTTCCAAACTGCGCCCACGCAGAGGTCGACAGCGCGATTGCAAGGCAAAGCATGGTCAAAAATCGAATTCGCATAATCGCTCCAAGATCGAATGGGATTGTCAGAGTGTAGCTAGGAATTTGCTCAAAAAATGTCGAGTCTTGCCAGACATGGCTGTGCCTGCCACCGTAACAAAAGACCGGCAAAAAGGGAGGTGAGCATGACAAAAGACACTCAAAAACCAATCGGCTCAGGCTTTGGCGCAAAAACACCTGCGAAAGACGTTGTGGAAGGCATCGACCTGACGGGTAAAAACATCATCGTCACGGGCGGCTATAGCGGAATTGGGATCGAAGAAGTGCGGGCTCTAGCCGGCGCTGGCGCTCATGTCACCGTGCCCGCGCGGCGTCCCGATGCTGCGAAAGAGGCTCTGGCAGATGTTGCCGGAGATATTGAAGTTGCGAGTATGGATCTCGCGGATCTTGCTTCCGTTCGAACGTTTGCCGACGATTATGTCGCCTCCGGCCAGGCTTTGGATATTCTCATCAACAATGCTGGAATCATGGCGTGCCCCTTGAGCCGCGTTGGCCCGGGATGGGAAAGCCAGTTTGGCGTCAATCATCTCGGTCATATGGCCCTTGCGCTCGGCGTTTTGCCCGCCCTTCAAAAGGCAAGTGCGGCCCGTGTGGTTGCTTTATCATCAACAGCCCACATTCGAGGTGATGTGAATTGGGAGGATCCCAATTACGAAACCAGTGACTACGATAAGTGGGACGCATATGCGCAAGCCAAATCCGCCAACGCGCTATTTGCACTGGGGGCGGATCGCAAGTGGGACCAATTTGGGATCAGTGCGTTTAGCGTTCATCCAGGTGGCATCTTCACGCCGCTGCAACGCCACCTTTCCGTAGAAGAAATGGCGGCGATGGGGTGGATGAACCCAGATGGCACCGTCCCTCCGGCGATCCAGGCCATGTTCAAAACGCCCGAGCAAGGGGCCTCGACAGCAACCTGGGCGGCAACCACGTCTCAGCTCAATGACCGCGGTGGCGAATACTGCGAGGATTGCGACATCGCGCAACTCGCGGGTCCCGACAGCCAACGCTGGGAACATGCACGCGAGTGGATTTGCGATGAGGAGAAAGCCAACCGGCTGTGGGAGATGAGCGAAAACATGCTCGCTCACGCTTAATGACGGCGCAAACGCACGGATACTCTGGCAAGCCACTGTTTCAGAAGCTCGGATTGAAACCCGGTATGCGCTGTCTGTCGATCCGAGCGCCGGACCATCTTCCGGATCTGCTTCAAGGCGCAGATGGCGTAACGTTTCTGCAGCGCGCAGCGCCCGCTAATTGTGTCCTTGTTTTTTGCGCGCGCCGCCGCGACGTTCAACCCTTGTTTCAGCGCGCATTGAAGAGCGTTGCACCGGATGGAATGATCTGGGTCGCCTGGCCCAAAAAGAGCTCAGCGCTTTACGTTGATCTGACCGAACAAGATTTTCGAGATTACATTCTGCCCATCGACTGGGTCGATGTGAAAGTGTGTGCGATCGATCAAGACTGGTCGGGCTTGAAATTCGTCAAGCGAAAGACCGCTCGCTCCTGAAGCCAATCATTGACGTTCGCAGGCACTCAGAGCAGGGAAGGGGCATGGACCCCGCAGAGCCAACCCCGCCAAAAGACCCACCGCGTCGCAAGATTGGCCTTTGGGTCGTCATCGGTCTGATGGCGCTCGTGCTCGGCCTGTTTTTGTTTGGGCGATATACCGAGTTTTTGAACATTGAGGCGCTCGAGCGCGCGATTGCCGAGTTTGCGTCAGGTCCCTGGGGCGTGCCCGCTCTGATCATGACATTTTGCGCGTGTGCCTTTATCGGCGTGCCGCAATTCTTGCTGATCGGGATCAGCGTCTATGCGTTTGGTCCGCTATGGGGCGCCGTCTGGTCATGGGTGGCGACGCTCTGTTCGGGCACGATCACCTTCTGGATTGGCCGGTTTTTTGGCGATGCCACCCTTCAGCGATTGGGGCAGGGGCGGGTGAAACGCTTCGCCGATTTTGTCGCTAAGAATGCTTTTGCCGCAAGCGCCATCGTGCGCAATGTCCCGACCGGCCCGTTCCTGATGGTGAATATGATTTTCGGCGCCATCCGCGCGAAATACTTGCACTATCTCGGTGGAATGGCGATTGGCGTCATCCCAAAAATTGCGCTCGTGGCGTTTGGTCTGCAAGCCATTCAAGCCGCCCTCGCGGGCAATATTTGGGTTGCGGTCTTGGCTGCTTTGGCCGCGGGTTTGGTCTTTTTGGGCGGATTTTTCTATGTGCGGCACCGGCGCCGCAAAGGGGAAAATATTGCGCTCAGTGCAGAATAGGCTGTTGACACTTCTGTAAGCTCGCCGCATTGCGTAAGGCATGCGCAAGAATTTGCCCCTTCTGAGCCTACTCCTCCTTATCGGCCCCTGGCCGGTAGAGATGGTGCGCTAGCGCAGTCATCCACGGCCAGGGGATAAATCCAAAAATCTTTGATTTCACCAGGCCAAGCAGATGACCGACACAACTGATATTGTAATTTTTGACACAACTATGCGCGACGGCGAACAATCGCCCGGTGCATCGATGACGCATAATGAGAAACTGGCGCTCGGGGAATTGCTCGAAACCATGGGCATTCACGTCATTGAGGCTGGCTTTCCGGCCGCCTCCATGGGCGACTTTGAGGCGGTGAGCGAAATCGCCCGGCGGTCCAAGTCGGCGACAATTTGTGGCCTCGCCCGCTCGACCCCGGGCGACATTGACCGGTGCGCCGCCGCCGTCAGACATGCCGCGCGTCCGCGGATCCACACCTTCATTTCGACCAGTCCTGTGCACATGAAGCACAAGCTAAAAATGGGTCCAAACGCGGTCTTAGAGGCGGTTGGGCGCTCGGTTGCCCAGGCGCGTAACCTGGTCGACGATGTCGAGTGGAGCCCAGAGGATGCGACCCGCACAGAGTTCGACTTTCTGTGCAAATGTATCGACGCAGCGATCACGTCTGGGGCAACCACGATCAATATCCCCGATACGGTGGGGTATTCCCATCCAGAGGAGTATGGAAACCTCATTCGAAGGCTGCGCGAAACTATTCCGGACAGCGACAAGGTGATCTGGTCGACCCATTGCCATAATGATCTGGGGCTGGCCGTGGCAAACTCTCTGGCCGGTGTCCAGAACGGGGCCCGACAGGTAGAATGCACCATCAACGGCCTCGGAGAGCGGGCCGGCAATGCTGCCCTCGAAGAAGTTGTCATGGCGCTGCGCGTGCGCAGGGACACGCTGCCGTTTGAGACCGAGATAGACAGCTCACGCCTCGCCCAGGCCTCGAACATGGTCAGCCGGATCACGGGCTTCCCGGTTCAGTTCAACAA
>JBCBON010000093.1:0-5168 GCA_039821195.1 Pseudomonadota bacterium | reverse complement strand
AGAAGAGGGCGTGCCAGAGTTTCTGTGGCGGTCTGTTCCGGCAGAAGATGCTGTTTTTGCAGAAGATTATAGCGGGGAGACGTCCTCAAAGCAGGTGTTTGATCGCCTGGCTGGTGCTTGGGCCTATTGGGGCTGGAAGGGCGGCATGTTTGATACCGCCGAGGATGCGCGCGCCTATTTTGATGAGATGCGCTTTATGCTGGCCAATCAAATGGCGGCGCCGAACTCCCCGCAATGGTTCAACACAGGGCTGCATTGGGCTTATGGCATTGATGGGCCAAGCCAAGGCCACCATTATGTCGATTACCAGACAGGCGAGTTGGTGAAATCTGCGTCGGCCTACGAGCATCCGCAGCCCCATGCGTGTTTTATCCAATCTGTACAGGACGATCTGGTGAATGATGGCGGCATCATGGACCTGTGGGTGCGTGAAGCGCGCTTGTTCAAATATGGGTCGGGCACGGGCACGAATTTCTCCTCTTTGCGGGGAGAGAACGAAAGCCTGGCGGGCGGTGGTAAATCCTCGGGCCTGATGTCTTTCTTGAAAATCGGCGATCGGGCCGCGGGCGCGATCAAATCAGGCGGGACAACCCGTCGAGCAGCGAAGATGGTGATCTGCGATATGGATCACCCGGACATCGAAGATTTCATCAGCTGGAAAGTGAAAGAAGAGCAGAAAGTGGCCTCTCTGGTTGCGGGCTCTAAGATGCACGAAAAGCAGCTGAATGAGATTTTTGGCGCGATCCGGGAGTGGGATGGCGCAGAGGCGGACGCCTTTGACCCGAAAAAGAATGCAGGTCTGAAAAAGGCAATCAAAACGGCTAAACGCTCTCTCATCCCAGAGACTTATGTGAACCGTGTGCTGCAATACGCGCGCCAAGGGTTCAGCAGCATCGAATTCCCGACCTATAATACGGACTGGGATTCCGAGGCCTATACGACTGTTGCCGGACAGAACTCCAACAACTCGGTCCGCGTCACCGATGCCTTCCTGAAAGCGGTCAAAGACGATGCCGATTGGGAATTGATCCGGCGGACGGATGGGAAAATTGCCAAAACAGTGAAGGCGCGGGACCTCTGGGAAGAGGTGGGCCATGCCGCATGGGCCTGTGCCGATCCGGGGATCCAGTACCATGATACAATCAACAGCTGGCATACCTGCCCCGAAGATGGGGAGATCCGCGGATCAAACCCATGTTCTGAGTATATGTTCCTAGATGACACGGCGTGTAACCTCGCGTCGATGAACCTTCTGAAGTTCTATAAGGACGGTGAGTTTGACGCGGCAGCGTATATCCATGCCACACGGCTTTGGACGATGACGCTAGAGACATCCGTGTTGATGGCGCAATTCCCATCGAAAGAGATTGCGCAGCGCTCTTATGATTATCGGACGCTGGGTTTGGGATACGCCAATATCGGCGGTCTGCTGATGAATATGGGTTATGGGTATGACTCTGACGAAGGTCGCGCGCTCTGTGGGGCTTTGACGGCGATCATGACCGGAGAGGCGTATCGTACGTCCGCCGAGATGGCCGGCTCGTTGGGGACATTCCCAGGCTATGCGCGCAACGCAAAACACATGATCCGAGTGATGAAGAACCACCGACAGGCCGCAATGGGCAAGAAGACAGGCTATAAGGGCCTTGAAGTGAAACCGGTTCCGTTGGATCACAAAAACTGCCCGCAAGCGAACCTAGTCGGTTTGGCTACGAAAGTCTGGGATGATGCAGTCGCGCTTGGCGAAGCGAACGGATACCGCAATGCGCAGGTCTCTGTGATTGCGCCCACAGGCACCATTGGTCTGGTCATGGATTGTGACACGACCGGAATTGAACCGGACTTCGCGTTGGTGAAGTTCAAGAAACTGGCCGGGGGCGGATATTTCAAAATCATCAACCAGTCGGTTCCGGCGGCGTTGAAAGTATTGGGATACTCCGAGGCGGAAGCGGGCGAGATTATCTCTTACGCTGTGGGTCACGGCACGATGGGAAATGCGCCGGACATCAACCACACCGCGTTGTTGGGGCATGGTTTTGGCCAAGCGGAGCTTGATAAGATCGAAGCGGCTCTGCCCACGGCCTTTGATATCCGCTTTGTCTTCAACCAGTGGACGCTGGGCGAAGAGTTCTGCCAAGGCACGCTGGGTATCCCGGCGGAGCAGCTGAATGATCCGAGCTTTGATATGCTGACCCATCTGGGTTTCACCAAAGCGCAGGTCGAAGCTGCGAACAACCATGTTTGCGGGACGATGACACTGGAAGGTGCACCACATCTGAAAGAAGAGCACTACACAGTGTTCGACTGTGCGAACCCCTGCGGCAAGATCGGCAAACGCTATCTGTCGGTGAACAGCCACATCACGATGATGGCCGCAGCGCAGTCCTTCATCTCTGGAGCGATTTCCAAGACGATCAACATGCCAAATGATGCAACGATCGAAGACTGTATCGATGCATATGAGTTGTCGTGGTCCTTGGGCGTGAAAGCAAACGCGCTCTATCGTGATGGTTCAAAACTGTCTCAGCCATTGTCGGCGGCACTGATCGACGAGGATGAGGAGGACGATCTGGAGGACGTGCTTGTTGAAGCGCCGGCAGGTGAGCGGGCGCAAGTGCTGGCCGAAAAGATCGTAGAGAAGATCATCGTCAAAGAGGTCGAGCGCGTACACCGCGAGAAGCTTCCGGAACGTCGTTCAGGCTACACTCAGAAAGCCATCGTCGGCGGTCACAAAGTCTATCTGCATACGGGCGAATATGAAGGCGGTAAACTAGGTGAGATTTTCATCGACATGCATAAGGAAGGCGCAGGCTTCCGTGCGATGATGAACAATTTTGCCATCGCGGTGTCCATGGGTCTGCAATATGGTGTGCCACTGGAAGAGTTTGTGGACGCATTCACATTCACCAAGTTCGAGCCAGCTGGCATGGTTCAAGGCAATGACTCGATCAAGAATGCGACCTCGATCCTTGATTACATCTTCCGGGAATTGGCGGTGAGCTATCTGGATCGCACCGATCTGGCCCATGTCGAACCGACAGGCGTCAGCTTTGACGAAATCGGTCGGGGTGTTGAGGAAGGCGCGTCTAATGTGACACAGCCAACGGATGCGCGCATTGAGATGCTCAAGCACGTGTCGTCGACGGGGTACCTGCGCAAGCGGATGCCACAAGAGTTGATGGTGTTCCAAGGGGGTGCCGAACTGTTCAATGGAACGGATGGTGCACCTGTGGCCAGCGGTATGGTGGAAACAGAGGCGCAAATGCCCCAGGCCGAGCCGGTTATGTTGGACCCTCGGACACGGGCGAAAATGCAAGGGTATGAAGGTGACGCCTGCGGAGAGTGTGGAAACTACACACTTGTCCGGAACGGCACCTGCATGAAGTGCAACACATGCGGAGCAACATCGGGATGTAGTTAACGAGGTCGGGTGTCCCACTGCCTCGGGGCACCCTTGACGCTTCAGGCCACAGGCAAAAGTCGAAGCGAGCAGTAAATGATATGAGCCTGAATGCAGAACTGGGGGGTTTCGGCCCCCCATTTTTTTATCTGGCGGTCAGAGTGGCCGCGTCTTGTACCCGGACAATCGGGCGTGCCACCGATCCCAGTGCATTTCCGTTTTCGCGCAGCTCCGGGAAGATTTCGAAAATTTCGTTTCGCGCTGCGGTGTCGAGTGTTGCAAGCGCTTGGGCACCTGCGTGAAAAGTCTCTGTCGGCACGCCATTGGCCACAACGATTTCATGGCGATCGCACATGAAATGGACGTAAGTGACCTGTCCGGCCTCTGCCTGATAGATGGTATCGCCATTTACCAAAGCTTTTGCAGGAACGAGTATTTCGGTGACGCCGAAAAACAACTCGGCCCGCCAACCCGAAACCAAGATCCGATGTTGCGGGGATACTGCCAAATCCCGCTCATTCCCGAGCGTGCCAGCAGAAATGATAACGGGAGCAATATGTTTTGCTGCGAAACGCGTGCGCGCTGAAATCCAACGTATTGGCTGGGCTCCATGATCCTTGGTCATCACAAGATCACCGATCGATAGCGTATCGACGGATTGAGGACCTGTTGGTGTGTCGATCAGAGTGCCTGACGTAAAACAGATTTCATCAAATAGGCTAGAGTAGGGGATTTGAGGCCCATCGAAGGAATCTGTGATCGTATATGTGACGTTTGGATTGATCTCTCCGTTTGACAGCCAAACCGTCGCGTCCCCGGTATTTTCACCGCCTGATTCCGTAACCAAAGAATAGATTGTTACAGTAGAGCCATCATCCCCGGATAGGACAAGCGCATACTCAATCTCGATCTGGTCCCCATCGGCCACTCCGGGAATGTTGGTCCCGCTGCCGATTACCGTTTGATCCTCGTCAGTTTCAGGTGTTCGGACTCTGGTCGCACCCGAGCCACTCTGCGTTTCCCCTTCCACGAATTGATCTTCGAGGAGGTTGTCAGCTGCATCGTCGTCAATTTCGATTGTGTACCAGCTGGCTGTGTCTTCGACGGTCATCGTCACGCCAATCACCGTGTCGGGCAGTGTATTTCCGTCCGCGTCCGTCGTGTTCCCTTCGGGCAACGGTCCATTGGCAGCGGGGTTTATGGCCGCTGCGCCTTCCTCGGTCCCTGGGTTCGTGGTGTTATCGCCAGTGAAAATAAAAGCATCAAACTCCCATCCCTGAAATATACCCTTCGATGGCATAGAATTCCCCAATTATGCTTTACGGCTTTGAAAAGCTGACACATTAAATGCTGAGCTTTTGCCGTCTGTCCCCGCGACTACTGTTGGGATTTCAAAGGCCGAGTGCAACGACAAATTAGGATGTAGGCGAAAAATGGATAATGTGACCATCGTAGATCACCCGCTGGTGCAGCATAAGCTGACGATCATGCGGGACAAAGCGACGCCGACCGTTCAGTTTCGACAGCTGCTGCGCGAGATCAGTTACCTGCTTGCCTATGAAGTCACGCGCGAAATGTCTTTGGTCGCGCGGCATGTGGAAACGCCTGTAGGGCCGATGATCGGCCGAGAACTGGACGGAAAGAAACTGGCCTTGGTGTCTATCTTGCGGGCCGGGAATGGTCTGCTGGATGGTATTCTGGAGATTATCCCATCGGCGCGCGTCGGGTTTGTTGGTTTGTACCGGGACGAAGAAACGCTGGAGCCTGT
>JBCBON010000092.1:0-5297 GCA_039821195.1 Pseudomonadota bacterium | reverse complement strand
ATCCCGCACCTGTTTGATCGAGGCGGTCAGAAAGCCCAATTCGCCGGGATAGAGAATGTCAGTGTTATCCATCTGTGGCCGGAACACGCCCACGCGGTCCACTGGATAAGACGCACCAGTGTTGAGCATCTTGATCTTATCGCCCTTTTTCAGAACGCCATCGATGATGCGCACCAGAACAACCACCCCAAGATAGGGGTCGTACCAACTGTCGACCAGCATCGCCTTCAATGGCGCTTCAACATCGCCCTCTGGCGGCGGCAAACGTTTAACAATTGCCTCTAGAACATCGGGAATGCCAAGCCCCGTTTTAGCCGAGATTTGCACTGCATCAGTTGCGTCAATACCGATCACATCTTCGATCTGTTCCGACACGCGATCCACATCCGCAGCTGGAAGATCAATCTTGTTCAGAACGGGGACAATCTCGTGATCCGCATCAATCGCATGATACACATTCGCAAGCGTTTGCGCCTCTACCCCTTGGGAGGCATCGACGACTAATAACGATCCTTCAACCGCTCGCATGGAGCGACTAACCTCATAGGCAAAGTCGACGTGACCCGGAGTGTCAATCAAGTTCAGAATATAGGTTTCCCCATCATTCGCCTTGTATTCAATTCGAACTGAGTTCGCCTTGATGGTGATCCCTCGCTCTCGCTCGATATCCATCGCATCCAGCATTTGGTCTTTCATATCCCGATCGGCCACTGTGCCGGTCACTTGGATCAAGCGGTCTGCCAACGTGGATTTACCGTGATCAATATGCGCCACGATGGAGAAATTTCGGATATGGTTTAGTTTTGCCATGGACGCGATATGCGCGCCGGTGTGATCCCGGTCAAGCGGCCTTGACGGGGGCTGCGACGCTTTAGCAAGGGACAGTCATGCAAACTATTCTCGACGATTTGGCGAATGAAATGGCGCGGCGTACTGACCGCGGTCAGCCGGCCGATTACATCCCCGAACTCGCATCCGTGGATGTTAATCAATTCGCAGTGGCGGTCTGTACGCCCGATGGGACCAGCTTTTGTGCAGGTGATGCCGCGACGCCTTTTTCGATACAGTCCGTGTCCAAAGTATTTGCTTTGGCCCTTGTTTTGGGGCGCGTCGGTGATGCGCTTTGGTACCGTGTTGGTCGGGAACCCTCCGGCACCGCTTTCAATTCCATTGTTTTGTTGGAACAAGAACAAGGGCGCCCGCGAAACCCGTTTATCAACGCAGGCGCTATCGCTACCACCGATGAACTTTTATTTGGGCGCACGCCGCGCGAAGCGTTGAGCGAATTGCTGCAATTCCTCACGCAGGCCGTGGGCGACCCGATTTCAATCAATGCGCAAGTCGCAGCATCGGAAGAGGCAACGGGCCATCGCAACAGGGCTTTGGCAAGTTTCCTACGCGCCTTCGACAACCTGAAGCATCCGGTCGATCTGTCGCTTGGCACCTATTTTCACCAATGCGCCATCGAGTTGACAACATTGCAACTCGCCAAGGCGGGACGGTTCCTCATCGGTTGCCCGGGCCAGGATGAACTGTTGTCACGTCGCAATGTCCGGCGGATAAACGCGCTGATGATGACATGCGGACATTACGATGGATCAGGCGACTTCGCCTACCGCGTGGGAATCCCCGGCAAGAGTGGCGTTGGCGGAGGCATCCTCGCCATTGTGCCGGGTCAGGCATCCATCGCCGTTTGGTCTCCTGGTCTGAACGAGTACGGCAATTCAAAACTAGGAACGGAGGCGCTAGAATGGTTGACCACGCGCATGGATTGGTCGGTTTTTGCCCCTCCGGATTAAATTCCCATTTTTCAATCTCAATTCTGTCACGCTTTGGACTAACTGCGTTGGCACCCTATAATTGGGTAAAGGCATAAGGAACGACTGTGATGCGCATCTTTTCAGCTTTGCTTGCACTGGGCCTCTTTTCGACTGCATGCACCACGAGCACGGCGCCTACGGCTAGTACGGCCAGCCCAACTGCGTCTGTATCGACGAAGGCGTCGGCACAAGAAGCATCCGCCATGCAATTGATTAACTCTCAGCGTCAGGCCACACGGATGAGCCCTCTGACACTAGACCCCCGGTTGATCCGCGCCGCACAGTTACACGCGCAAGATATGGCCAATACCGGTTACTTTTCCCATACCGGACGCAATGGTTCGACAGTGAAAACACGTGTGTCCGGGCAGGGTTTCAAAGGCTGCTATTGGGCGGAGAACATTGGCCAGGGTCAGGCCGATGCGAACGCCATCGTTTCAGCATGGATGGGGTCTTCAAAACACCGCAAAAACATTCTGAGCCGCAAGGCCAAAGCCGTAGGTGTCGGACTAGCGGATCGCACTTGGGTCGCTGTCTTCGCAGCTCCTTGCTGACAACCCGATCTAGGCTGCCGCCTTCCGTAGTTCATGGACAATCAAGCGTCCCCGTCCCTGCGCTTTGGCGCGGTACAGGGCGGCATCTGCCACTTGGATAAGCGTGTTCAAAGACATCTCCTGACCCTTTTGCCAGACACATCCCATGCTCGCCCCAACCTGAAGGCTGTGGGTTGTAAAGCTGACGGGTCGTTCAAAAATCGCTTGCACGCGTTTGCAAATTTCATCGACGACTTTTCGGCTTGGTGCTTGCGCCACGAACAGAAACTCGTCGCCGCCTAACCTGGCGACACCATCCTCTTGGCGGCTGATGTTTTTTAACCGTTGAGCCACAATCTGCAAAAGCGCATCCCCGGTGGCATGACCAAACTCATCATTTACGGGTTTGAAATGATCGAGATCGATATGCACCAACGTGAGAGAGCCCAAAGCCCGTTCATTCTCATGCCACCATGCCGATAATCCGCGACGATTTAGCAGGCCTGTAAGCGGGTCGATGTTGGCACGCCGTTGCGCCATTGCGCGCGCACTGTCCAATCGACCTATTAAACCCCGCGCTTCATCGAGGATCAGTTGTAAAATTTCCGCGCGAAAATACTCGCGCAGGCCCTCTCCCGAGCGCGCCTCTGCTGCGTTTAAGCCGCTTTCGCCTTTCTCAAAAGTAAGCACTGTGAAGACATCAAAAAGCTCCCCGTCTGACAAAACGTTGCGATGGCTGCAGGTGACAAGTGCGCCATACTGGTCTGCAAGTGCTCGAAACAGCCCCAAAACAAGATAGGACGCCATTCCGGTGCTGCCCCGGAACCTGACTTCGTAATGGCTTTCGATCTTTTCAATGACTTCAATCCTCTCGATGTCACAGGACTGCTCAACCCTTGAGAAGCCAATCAAGAGGTCCGTCAGGTTTTGCATAAACTGATCAAAGTCCCGCCCACAGGACAGAAGCAGGTCTCGCAGGCGCGCGTCCCAAAAGCTGGTGAGTGCAAAAGTGCCCAAATCTTCCATAACGTCGCGCTGAGACGTTCCTCGAAGTTCCGAGATTTCAGAGATCAACAACTCGGTCATCGAGAGCGGATAATCCATCAGAACCTCAAAATCCGAAGGCACCTCGGGTTGGGCTGCCACCAGCTCCTGCCAGTGCGAGCGCCCATGAAATTTAATGACAAAAGCCCGCAATCCGCGGTTGATCAGACCGAGCACAGTTCACTCCTATTTCAGAGTGATCTCGCAACAGTGTCTGAAAGATCGGTTAATCAAAAGTCGGTAGGTGCACCGCCTTCTGCCTTTCTGCGCATCACAAACTCGGCCAGTTCCTCGCGGATGCCTTCATCCATCGGGGGCGCTTCAAACGAGTTAATTATTTCTTTGTAGATTTTGTGGGCGCGCTCGGCCGTCCAGACCCCGCCATTCAGGTTCCACGCTTCAAAGTTGGTCCAATCTGACAAGAACGGCTGATAGAAGGCTGTCGTGTAGCGCTCTTGCGTGTGCTCAATCGCAAAGAAGTTTCCACCCGGCTCTGGTCCCACCTCCCGGATGGCATCCACGGCAATATCGTCCTCGGTGGTCGCCGTGATTGCAGGGTCCATATAGCGTTGAACATGCTGGAGCATTTCGCAATCCATCACAAACTTCTCAGGGCTGGCAATCAAACCGCCTTCGAGCCAGCCCGCGGCATGATACACAAGATTGGTGCCCGATTGCACCGCCGCCCAGAGAGAGTTGGAGGTCTCCCACATGGCCTGACCGTCGGGCACATTCGCCGCACAAACTCCAGAGGCGCGCATCGGCAAGCCATAAAACCGCGCCAACTGCCCGGTCATTTGTGTGGCTCGCATATATTCCGGCGTGCCAAAGGCCGGAGCGCCCGATTTCATGTCCACATTAGACGTAAACGTACCGATTGCGGCCCCGCAGCCGGGCTTCACCATTTGGATCATGGCGATCGCCGCCAACCCTTCGGCCAGGGACAAGGTGACCGCACCGGCCATCGTCACAGGCGCCATGGCGCCGGCCAAGGTAAACGGGGTCACAACAATCGGCTGACCACGGCGCGCCAAGCGGATCGTGCCATCCAGCATTGGAAAGTCATGCTTTAGTGGCGAAACAGAGTTGATATTGGTGTACATCCGGGGCTGGGCATCGAACTCATCATGGGTCAAACCGCCCGCAATGCGCACCATCTCCATCACGTCCTCGACCCGCTCTTTCCCAAGCGAATAGGCATGGCACACTTTGTCGGTCAGCGTGAGCTTTTCGTAGAGACAATCAAGATGGCGGATGCTGGCATGCACATCGATCGGCTCAACAGGATAGCCGCCCGCCACATGGATCACGTTGAAATACTGGGTGAGCTTCATGAAGTCCACAAAGCCCTCAAAATCGCCCGAGCGTTTCCCCCGCTCCATATCCCACATATTGGGCGGCGAGCTGACATTTACAAAGGCCATATGCTTGCCGCCAATGGTGATGGCTTTTTCAGTATTGCGCGGGATTATTGTAAACTCTGACGGAACCTTAGCGATCAGCTCCATCACCATGTCGCGATCAATTTTGACGTTCTCGCCATCGACTTTTGCGCCACCCTTTTTCAGGATTTCGCAGGCCTCAGGGTTCATGAACTCGATGCCAATCTCTTCAAGGATGCGCATGGCACCGTTATGAATGGCCTGAACACCGTCTTCGTCCAAAGGCTCGGTCGGACGGTCTAGGTTGATCGGCTGCCGAAACGGGAGTTGCTCGATAACAGACGTCGACCCGCGTCGCGAATTCCCTGACCGTCCCCCGCTACGCCCTCTGCGATCTGCCATGGTCCTCTCCCAGCTTTAGCCTGATCTCCAATGAAACAGGGCCAGCACGCGCTTTTGCGGGAAGTGTAATCGCCAGCTCGGCCCAGTGCCGGGCTTTATAGGGGTTTGGGGCAAGT
>JBCBON010000091.1:0-5550 GCA_039821195.1 Pseudomonadota bacterium | reverse complement strand
GATATGCCGAGTTTTGCTGTTCAGAACGATTGGCAAATCCCCCTTGCCTGGAACACTGATCATTCTTCCACCGAAGTCAGGTGGCGTTCCATGCGCAATCGGATCGTAGTGCACGCCGTATTTTTTGAAGAACTTATCGTGATCAACCGGACTGTTTGTCATCGGATCAAACCCGTGCAGACTGCGGTTCAAGAGTTGACGATCTGTCACATCCCCTTCGTGCCGCTGTGGGCCATGGCCTTGCCTTGCGAGATCGTCCAGCCTTGTCCGCCAATACCGCGACGACCGCACGACGCGGTGAGCCTGATCCATGACACGTTCACCCACCTCTTCGATGCTTTGGCGCAGTTTTTTGGCAAGATCACCGATCTTGCTGAAGATCGGTTTGATCTCATCGAGGAAGGACAGGATCTTCGCTACGTGTTGCCCGCCTTTGATCGCCCGGCGGATTTTTGACGCGATACCTGCGCAGCGTGCGGCGAGCACCGCTGCACCTGCTCCGGCGCTGAGGGCTGCGATGATGGTTGTAATCAGCCAGATCAGCAGTTCGGGGATGACAAAGCCAATCCCTTCACCCAACACCTTGGCCCAGAAGTTTGGCGTCATCAGCAAAAGGCAGCGCATCGCGGTGTTCACGATCAGGTTGAGCACCGGCGTCCGGCGCAGCACCTCAATCATATCTCGCATCCAGTCAATGCCGTCTTCGAGTGCGTCCTTCAGCATGGTGCCGAACTCGCCGAGTGTGCCGCTGAGGTCTTCGATGCCAGTCAGGTTTTGCAGCCCCGCGATGATCCGATCGATATCTCCTGCAAGGAAGGCGCGCATCACCTCGCCCAGATCCGACAAGAAATCAATGACGCCTTCATCTTCGAAGATCGACGCCATGCCGTGGGCTGCATCCCGTCCCAGCTTGCCCAAGAGATTCCATACGGCAGCACCCGGAACCCACATTGGTAGCCCTTCAGCATTGGCTTCCGCCAGATAGGCATCAATGGCCGCAACAGATGATTTTAGTGCACCCCAAGCGGTACCCCAAAAGTCTTTTTCGCCGTCCCACCAGTTCCCAATACCACGCATAATGCCTTCGCCAAGATCGGCTGCAGCACCAGCAACACCTTCTTCCTCCCATTCGTCGACATAGGTCTGGAACTTAGCTTTCATTGAGGTTTCAAAGTTTTCAAGACCGGTGACGATGTCCAGCTCAATGTGCCACGCATCTTCGATGACAGCAGGAATGTTCTGAGACGCGTTGGTCGTGGCGGTCAGCGCTCCGGCTGCAACAGGGACTTCGGAATGAGCAACACCGCCCAGGTCTGGGCGCAGCATGCCAGTGCCCGGTGCGGCATCCTGAACGCCGCGTGAGGCAGGGGTCTGGGTGGCAATACCGTCAACGAGGATTGCGCCGGATGCATCGGCAAGCTGAACTTCCAGATTGGTGATTGGTGTGTTCAATGGGTCATCGTAGAAAAATTGCACGCCAGCAGCGCGTGCGCACGGAATGCATTCTGATCCCATCTCGCCGGCGTTGGCGAGGCCGGTATGCTCGGATCGAGCAGTGATATCAGCGGGTAACAGGCTCACGCGGGTGCCTCAGGGTGTCCAAACTCGGCCATACGTGTCTTCAATGCTTTAAATTTTGCCGCCTCAGGGCTATCCGATTTACAAATCTCGGCTAGCGTACCCTGGGCGTCTTTGTCGATGAAGTCTGTGCCGTAGAACAAGCCCCAGGCCGCGATGACATGCAGGTTTTCCTTTCGGCGAAAGCCCATCTCCGCGAACCGACTAAGGGTAGGCTTGATGAACTCGGCAATGTTGTCGGTTGAGTAGGACCTCAGTTCATTGCGAAAATCGTTTTTCAAATCACTTGCTATTCGTACCACATCCCGGTCGTAAGCAGAGAGTTGGAATGGCCGCATTTCCCAGTCGGTCAGCGCGACCGACAGAATTGGCTCGTTTGAACCTTCAAAGGAATCGGTGGCACGAAAGGTTGATGCTTTTGCGCCGCCTTCCTCTTCGATCACGTAGCTGTCTATCAGGCCCCGACCGAACCACTGCTCAGCCCTAGATGCGCTTTTCTGGATCGTTCGAAAATAGACGCTTGCAATGCGAGGGTCCCAAAATCGAAAAAAGACCCAGCCGTCACGGCCCTCGCGCTTGAGTTTGGTGAATCTGCGAAAGTGTTTGCGCACCTCTTCGAACTTAGCGTGGGATCGGATGATGATGCCGGTGCTCTGGCCCCAGTGATCTTGTATGAATGTTCGGTTAAAGCGCGGCACTTGGTCAGCGGCGGGGACGGTTGCATCCACGAGATATGGCGCGACCTCTTCATTTTCCTCAGCCGCACGTCCGTTGAAAAGGCACAGGCTTTTAACGTCCAGAACATCGAGATCGAATATGCCTGAAACTGCCTTGCGCAGCGTTGGGTCAACGATGAGGTATGTATTGAGCCCATCTTCGCAGGGAGTTCGTAAAAACGACAGAGCATTGTCATCAGCGGTTGTGTTCACAGCACATGACATAAATGCTCTGTCTTGAGGTTGATTAACTGGAGAAAAACTCCAAACTCTGTCATCAATTTGATCACTCATGGGGTTCAATGCACCGAAATCGTGAGTATTGGCTTATTGCTTCAACCATAGGTGATGTCACGTCCGGTGCAACATCACTTTTCTGCTTGCAACGTAGATATATGCTCTTACGCGTCAGGCTCGGTACAACCTATCGTTATGGGCTAAGCTCCCTAGCCGATGCCTTCGCGCCAAAGAAGGTCTTTTTTTCTCTAGCAAGGACAATCCTGGAACAATAAAAGATCTATTTCGCAAAACCTTGGCGAAACTCGGCTTGATTTTGTCAGGTTTTGTTCGTGTTCGATGAGCGGCCATTGGTTCTCAGCGCAGCATAGGGAGTATTGGGCTCTTAAGGTTGGTTCCCGGTACCACACCCGAACGACTGCAGCAGGCCGTACCAGCCGTTCGCTAGTTAGCTGATCAATCGGAACGGTGTGGACGGCGCCTACATTCGTTGCTTGGTTTAAACATGCCACGAACGGCCCAAAGCGGACCTCCAACGGGAGTGGCTTTGCTGCGTTGCAGCAGCCCTGACGGCGAGACAATTCCTTAGTGGCCTTCACACACTGACTGCTGGCAATCTCTGCAATAACTTCGTCCGGTGCGACCGTCTTCGCTTGCGAGCATCTCCGGCAACTGTTGCAATTACACTAGGAAAACATCACAATGTCTGTGGTACAGCAAACAAGGTGGTCCAAGCTCACACAGGATCGATGAGGTTTGTAATGAACTTGCACGGTTTTGAGCATGGAAACAAAAGTAAGACGGAAAGGAATTCTACGTTGGGCAGGCAGCAAACGCGGTGCCCTGTCAACCCTAGTGCAACTTGCTCCAGAAGAATTCGATAGATATGTAGAGCCTTTCGCAGGCTCCGCAGTTATGCACTTCGCTCTAGGGCCCGAAAGCGCCTTCATTTCCGATTTAAACAAACCGCTTGCAAATTTCTACGCTTGGCTCAAACAAGACCCCGATGGTCTCCACAAGCTCGCCAGCCAATGGGATAGGACCAAAGAAACCTATCTTGAAAAACGAGCCTCCTTCGACACCGATGGTTGCGCCCTCATTGATGCGGCACTCTTCTATTATCTCAACAATAATTGCTTCAATGGAATTTATCGGACGAACAAATCCAACAAGTTCAATGTTCCCTTTGGCGGAAAGCGCATGCCAAATATGCCAAGTCTTTTTGAAGTGAGGTATTTTTCGGCAAAGCTGGAAAACGCAGACTTTCAGTGTATCGACTTTCGTGAAGCAATAGTAATGAATCTGAAGCCTGGTAACTTTTTTTATATCGACCCACCCTACTTTGTGGACGACCGAAGGGTCTTTCGCGAGTATGGTCCAAAGTACTTCAGTCAACGAGACCTTCAGGACCTCTCCAAACTACTTCACGAAATCGATGCGGTTGGTGCTAAGTTCATGCTTAGTTATGCCGACTGCGAGCTAGCGAGGTCTGTGTTTGAAGGCTGGCAGTCAGACCATATCATGCTCACCCGAAACGTCGGAGGGTTCAAAAAATCACGGCGGAAAGACTCTGAGCTAGTACTTCGAAACTACAGCCACTAGAGTTTCCTTTTAGAAATCAGCAGTTAAGTACTGGGCAATGACAAAATTTCGAGTTCTTGTTGTTAGTGACATCCATATGTTTGGGGGAGAACCCAACCCAAGTTCTCCTTCTTGGGTTTCCGCGATGCCACGCTTCGGGACCGAACATCGAAGCCCTTTGAAAGCGCTGAAGTCGCTTTTTTCGCCCAATGATGAAATCGACTGGCTTCTGTGCCCCGGAGACTTGGCTGACCGACATGACGAAGTCTGCCAAGGCGTTGCCTGGAACGCATTAGTTGACCTAAAACAATCACTTCACATTAGGCATCTGTTCGCCACTGTTGGTAATCACGACGTGGACTCAAGGCATGTTGACGAACGACAGAGTTTGCCAACGACAGCGCTCCGGTCTCTAGAACCTAGTTTTCCATATGCGAACGCGACGAATGAAAATTTTGCAAACGCCTTTTGGGCCAACGGTTTCGCTGAGCATATTGAACAAAATAGAGACATCAGTCTTGTCGTCCTGAATTCCAGCCAATTTCATGGAATAGACAGCGGTCATATAGTCGATGGACAGCTGGTGGAACAGGAATGGAATCGAGGTCGCATTTCAGAAGAGGCTTTAGGCCGACTGAGGCAGTTTGCTCAGCGCACAACAACGTCCCGAAATGTTTTGATGCTGCACCATCATGTTCAGCCAACGGATGCTCTCGACCAAGACCTTTCTGTTCTCTTGGATTCGAATGAGATCCTTGATCATCTTGCAAATTCACAGCAGGATTGGGTTGTTCTGCACGGGCATCTTCATATTCCAATGCTCTACCCATCTGCTCGCGGTGGTGAAGTGACAATCCTTTCATCTGGATCGGCGGGGGGTAAGACTTGGACCGGAAACACAGGAAGTACTCCAAACAACCAAGTACACCTGTTGGAGTTTACAGATCAGCAAGGCATCAAAGCTTCCGTGCTAAGTTGGAATTGGGTCAACAATGTCGGGTGGCAACCTGCGAGTTCGAGTGAACATGGTCTTCCGAAGATCACTGGGTTTGGTTCCTCAATCTCAACAGGTCAAGCTGTTCAGGAGGTGGGTCGCCTACTTGAAGCCGAGGATGAAGTGGAATGGAGCACTATAGTGGAAAGGGTTCCCGACCTTCAATTTTTTAAACCTAGTGACTTCAAAAGGTTGCTCGACGAACTCGAGAATCAGGGGCACGAGCTTCGGTATGAGCGAGGGACAGAAATCCCTCTTGTGATAAGGAGGGCTTGAGATGACCAAGGCACTTTACGAAGCTTTCAACGCCCGGCCTATTGATCCAGAGCTGGTCGGTAAGAGCTTTGTGAACCGCCCCTTGTTTGCCGGAGACTGTTGAGTTCGTATTTCAAGCTGCGATTTTGTCTGACTTCAAGGCTTGTTCGTATTTCTCCTCTGCTTCGA
>JBCBON010000090.1:0-5625 GCA_039821195.1 Pseudomonadota bacterium | reverse complement strand
TGTCCACCTCGAAAATCGTATTGGCGAGCCTCTGGAAGCACCAAAAGATTGGGCTCGCCCTGCCAAAATCAGCTGCGAATGCCAATATAGCTCGGAGTTATCCTCGTTCCTCGCCAATCCAAGCGAGGAGTGTTGGACGCTGCGCGCCAGACAGGATATCCGCGACCGCATTGAAAACATCATCCGGCGCGCCAAAGCTGATCTTGACCTTGAGACCCTGCGGCGCGGCTCACCGCACAGCCTGATTTGCACAAAAAATGACGCCAGCTATCAACGCCGCGTTGCCCAACGAAACCAGGACCTCGCCGACCTCGCGATTCTGCAACAATGATGGTGCCGTAACTTACAAAATTTCTGTGAAATAGGTATTCGCTGTTTGCTTCTTCCGGCACTTCGCTGAAAACCCAAATAATGCCCTGGCCGGAGCGGCTTAGTATTTTCGCTTTCGCCACCTAAGCTGCTGTGTGCAGTGCCGTATTGCCTTATCGGCACCTGGATCGCAAATGGCCCCAAGCGGCCGTAACATCCCCTAAACGATGGCGATGGCGGATGATTGTCTGCAAACGGCTTTGCCGCGATTAGCTAGTGCTGATTAACACTGAAATTTCGGTCGCGCCTTCTGCCATGCGACTCGAGCGTTCGTATGCGAACCCACGATGGTTGACCGCGCTATCAGGCCGAATTTTATCAAATGTTCTCACGTGCAAGGCGAGCAAGAATGTTCAGGCGCGGTAGGTGCCTTCTTCGGTACACCCATGCTGCCCAAGCCTTGAAAGCAGGCGTTAAGATGCCCGCATCGATTTCTACGGTTTCGAGCAATCGGCACCCCGACTGTGTTTCGTCTAGCTTCAGCTGATGCTCCCAAGATCGAACCCCCGCACCTCGCTCATGTGACCTGAAGTAGTGTCTGTTTGGATCGAACTCTACGACCTCCATTTCATACGGCTGGTAGGGAAAGAAATTAAACAGTGAAACACCAACTTTGATTCGTTGTCCCTCGAAAATCTGCCCAGTTGGAAGGGCGCGGAAACCGATAAGGCCGGACATTACCTCTTCCAAAAGGGCCAAATCGGTTGTGACCTTCCAAACCTGTTCGGCCGGATACGGGTAGTCGAAAATGAGGCTGACCGTTCGTTTCATATTGGCCCTCGACTTTGGTTGCTATGTCAGAACACCACGACACCAAGAAGGCTTCGAACTTGACGAAGTCATTAGAAGCGATGGGTCGAAGGGTAAGGCGCTCGGTCTGCAGGGTAGGAATTATGATTTGCATAGCGGCACCATGTTTTTTCACTCCGAAGCCAGCGTTAGGGGGTAGACTACCCCAGTTCACGGCGCTATTATAATTTGAATAAAAAGTAACTCCCAAGGTACTCATCATAAAAATGCTCTGAGAGCGAGCTGAGCGACGATTTTGGCCGTTCTTGTCGTCTTACTCAACGCCAGGGCCTGTTTTGCGAGTAGCTGATGCAAAATACAAGGGCACCTTGGGAGTTACAATAAAAATTGACTGCGGCTAAAACCTAAAGCGTCATATCCCTTAAGGTCTACATTCCTTCTTATTATCTCGCGCACCTTATCAGTCCAATTCATAGCGCTTAAAAATGCGGTCTACGGACATTCCGTTTTTGAGAGGTAAGGCACGAATAGTCTTGTATGTCTTAAAGCCCATCTTTGTGTAATACGCCAGACCGCCGTGATTGTCTGCGCGGATCGTTGCATTGATATTTTGAAGGCCAAACTCGCTGGCTTTTGTGCGTGTAACAGCGAACAGCGCCGAGCCCACACCTGCAATTTTGGGCAACATCTGTGCAAAAGTCGCAATATCTGCCCATGCATCCGGCAGGTCGGAGCGCTGCAGCAAAACTTGAAAACCCAAGGGTTGCCGCGTTATCGTATCTTCCGCGACGTTGCAGATGATATGATCAGGACCATGCAAGAAACGATCTGCAAATTCAGCTTGGCTTAACAGCTCTTCCATTGCAGTCGTGCCACCAACTTTGATAATGTCGTTGAGTATTTTCGTTAACGGATTCGCGTCCTCTGGAACACTCGCGCGAACTATCAATCGATCTTCCAATATATTATTGCGCGTCCGTTCTTGACGCTCTCCCAGACTGGTTCCGCACACGTGATCGCATCGTCAATGCCTGATTGTTACCGATATGCCCGCTTACTGAATTTGCCCGCAGTACCATTGGCACAACACCATCAAGCTGAGCTGTTCCTTAATTGTCCTTTGAAAATTTGTTAGCTTTTGGCGTCAGGCATTGGAGCCGGCTCAATGAATGCCTGAAAAGCCCCACCCACTGCCTGGATCACGACCATTGTTCCAAAGTTCGGTATGTCGAACGGTTCGCGGCAGATTTTGCCTCCAGCTTCGTTGCTGGCGTTCATAGCAGCTTTCAAATCATCGACTGCCAGATAGGTGAACCAGTGTTCGCCAATACCGTCGAAATCTGGACTATACATTGTGAAGATGCCGGCAACGGGATTATCATTCTTTTTAGCAATGTAATACGGCCGTCTATTATCAGTGCCGGCTGTCTCAAATTCATCAAAGGTCCAACCCATAATCGGCCCGTAATAGGCCATAGCTTTGCCTGCTTCCCAGGTGTTGAGTTCATTCCAGTAAACAAGACCATGATAAGACATCTGATATCTCCCGTGAAACGATGCAATTTCAAGCATGGTGCTAAACAAGCACAATGACAATGAAATTACGGCAAGCCAAGAATATGTCAGCGCTATTAGCGCAAGCGCACTCGCTTGCGGAGGTGAGTTGCGGGCACTTCAGTTGTGACCGTAATTCCCTTAACTGCAGACACCATCGTCTTCTACAACTGCCCTGTGAATCCCGCAACACCCAATGTCGCCTCCTCGGATACTGCTGCCAACGTGAGCTTTCACACCGCAGCTCGCCAAATTCTGCTCACATGACACTTCGCTATTATTCACAGCCACTAACCAAGTTGAAGCCAAAGCTGACGTTTGATGTTCCGTGGCCTGAGTTTTTCCGTTTAGTGATGCACATCTGCCGCACCATTGGCCAATGTCGATGTTTCAAACTGACCCGGAGCAGTCATTCGCGTTTGTGTTGGCAATAGCCGAACTGCAAGAGCAATCGGTTCAGTCCATTGCCGGCGATTTTCTACGCCTGGACGGCCGGCAATGGCGACAGCACGCGCTGAGTGCTGTGTACTCGAGGTAGCAGATTATGCTATTTCGCAAGGGATACTGATCCGAGGTAGCTTAGCAGCAAAGCACTGGGCTTTTAACCCAGCGAGCGCGGGTGCAACTCCCGCCCTCGGACCCAATCGATTGAGCGGATAGTCATGAACGATCGAATTAGCGACCAGTATGCCTTCTTCCAACTTGCAAAAGCTCTCAAAGCGGGAAATGTCGAGCGCTCCGACAAGTGGCGCGACGTGCTGGCTTGTATGGCAACCGGCGACCTTTCCATTGGCTCGCGGACCCCGGTTGCAGGAATGCCGGTCTGGGCGATGCCGGAAGTGGAAAGAGGCGGTTTTGCGACGGGGGCTTTTGCTGCCGGCGGCGAGTTGCGCGAACATGAACGCGCACTAGCCCAGGAAATGGGGATTTCATTTCGCGACATTCCCCGGATACGATCCGCGTTGAATGCATGGCATCTCAGTGATGACGGGCTTGCACACCTTGGCGAGTTGGCTCTTAGCGGCCGATTTGATGCGGAGACACCCGAAGAGACGGCTCTGCTCTGCGTTGCTTTGCTGAGAGAAACTGCGCCGTTGGGTGCAGACATAATTTTGGACGAAATTACACCGTACTTTGATCGGCTGCGCTTCTTTCCCATTGTGACTGCTGCACCCTGGTATGATGGTGTCCATGTGAGAACCGTTGGTCAGCTTCGGGACGCGCTACGGCGGGCAAAGCCTTCGCGCAATGTCTTGCAACAAAACGCAACGCTGACCATCTGAATTCCGCTTTATGACCGGCTGGTTGATCTACTGAGCGAACCGGCGTCCCGGGATTGGAAAAGCCGGGCGCAAGCATGGATGGAAGATTACAGGGACGCGGATGGCCAGCACATGTCACGACGCTGGCGTCGAAGTGATGGCCCGTTTCAACGTTGCCGAAGTGCATTGGAGCGACGTTTGAATGGAGAGATTTTGTCCATTGGCGAGCAGGGGTACGTGATGTTGGTTGTCGATCGGCGCGCCGCGAAATACGGCTCGGGCTCCGACCGAGATGCCTATCGCACAGAACAGGCACGCCAGAACGTTAAGGTTTGGCTGGACGCACTTGCTGAGGTGCTGATCAAGCGGGTGGCAGATTTGGAGGATAATGCCGGTATCGACGATATAGAGGCGACCACAGCACCCATTGCTCAAAACGAGTCACGCCCGGGGGCTCGAATTGGTGCGGATTTACCTGCAACATTTGCCCGAAAGGTCCGCTCTGCGAGAATTGCTCCCATTGCCGACTTGATTGCAGATGGCCAGATCTCATCTCCTGAAGTCCTTGCTGTTGTACTGCCGCAGATAACCGCGAACGTGCATGCCAGTGGTTTGACGAATCGGGCGGAGCGAGCCGTGTTTTCGAGCCTGTACCGCTCGTTTCAGCGGCGACGGTCCCTTCTCTTGCTTGACCTGCAAAGTCAGGTGCGGCTTGAGGAGTTACCCTGGGGGCAGGCCTTGGTCGAGCGGCGCGAGAGCTCGCTCAAGGATGCCGTAGTCGCTCGTGAGGTGCTGAACGAGATCGCGGGGCTAAGTCTCACGTATTTTCCCCATGTGCAATTGCCAAATTCACTGATCGATGAGATGGAGCATCTTGCCCAAACCGCACAGATCGATGCGCCGTTCACGCGCGAAATCGCAGCCGACATTTTCACTGGAAGATTCACCAAGACCTTTGAGCGGGCAGCTAAAATCGCGATTTCACGTTACGCGCGCACATTGTACGGGCGCTATTACGAACTTCCAGAGGAATTGCCGCGCGTCGACCTGGGGGCCTACTGCGAAAAGAGAACGGGTCGTCGACACAGCAACTGGTCCGTTGCAAGCAATGGACTGATCATCGAACAGCAGTTGATATTGACCACGCATAACCTTGCCATCCTCTTGGCGACGCTGGATTTGGCGCATCTGGACTTTGGCGATCTGTCATGCCGCTCGTTTCAATGGATCTGTCAGCGCCAGCAAGTTCAGTATCGTGATTGGCGGGCTCAACTGCAAATGCTCAAGAACACCGCTTACGCCTGGCGCCAGATGATCGTCTTTTTGTCCGAACTCGATGCCTCGCAACAGTCCGAGGCTTGGGGTGAGATCGAGGCAGTCTTTTCTGGTCAATCCGAAGGATTTCGAAGCCGCTTAGGACCGGCAATGATCGGCTTGCGCAATGCGCTTGAACACCGCCCAAGGGACGCAGACGGCGGACAAATTTTTCTTGGCTGGACGTTAGACCGGCACCCATTTGCCCCACCAACAACGCCTGCTGATCGGTAAGGTCTATTGTCCGTAGTTGGCCCTTGTCGAGCATCACTATACACACGCATTACTCACCATCTTAGCCCCCTTGCTGACGTTGTCTGACCGCGCCAGATTTTTCTCGCAGTGTGTGGTGTATTTGTCGTGATGATCGGCGCGC
>JBCBON010000008.1:0-61604 GCA_039821195.1 Pseudomonadota bacterium | reverse complement strand
ACCGGTGGCTATGCCCTTAGAGCTTACGATCAATGGAAGCGTTTGCGGCAACTACCCGACGGCAGATGGGCACTACGAAGCTCGTACTCATAACATAGGGCGAGCTGTTCACGGCGTCTCGAAAGACATAGAGCGATTGCCCCGGTTTGATTTTGATGGCTGCAAAGTGAAACAACGACAGGTCACTGTAATACCCGCCCAATTGGTACAACGCGCAATGTCGAAGCAGATCGGACTTGTATGTGTAGGGTGTTAAAGCGCGAAACGCATCAAGCGCTTCGGTGTCGAAGTGTCTTTCAATGAAGTTTTCGGCATCCTCCAACGAGTAAATATGATGCTGGCAGTTTGGGTACGTGATCTGGAAACTGTCGATATTGATTGAAATCCGTCTGGATATCCTAGCGTGCGGCGGCGTAAAGAATGTGACGTGAGTATGCATTGTGATGTCCGCCCGCGTTCAAGACGCGCCACTGGTAAAGACAAAGTTGCGAAGTGCAAGACGCATGATAGAGCAAAAACACGGATAAAGCTGTATATTTGCGTGGGGTAAAATAATACCTATTTTATAAGATGTTGTTTTTGTTTATTTTTATCGTCTTTGCGGCTCTTGAATTGCCTTCGCGGCTCCGGCATATGCCGTCAATCGAATTCAAACAGGTGTAACATGAAAACCTACTCAACCAAAGCTGGTGACGTAGACAAGAAGTGGATTTTGATCGACGCAGAAGGCGTCGTTCTTGGTCGCCTTGCCTCTATCGTTGCGATGCGTCTGCGCGGCAAGCATAAGGCATCGTTCACGCCGTCCATGGATATGGGTGACAACGTCATCGTCATCAATGCCGATAAGGTTCAGGTAACGGGCAAAAAACGAACCGACAAAATCCACTATTGGCACACGGGCTATCCCGGCGGGATTAAGTCCCGGACGACAGGCCAAATCCTTGAGGGGAAGCACCCCGATCGCGTTGTTACCATGGCCGTAAAACGCATGCTGCCTGGTGGGCCCTTGTCGCGCCAGCAGATGACTAACCTGCGCGTCTATGCCGGTACGGAGCACCCGCATGAAGCGCAGAACCCTGAAATCTTGGACGTTAAATCCATGAACAAGAAAAACACGCGGAGCGCATGATGGCTGACGAAATCAAATCTCTTGATGAGCTGAAGGGCGCCGTCGAAGGTGCGACGGATGCATCCGTCGTAGATGCCGCCGTCGAGGCTGCATCGGCCCCGCGCGAACCCGTTCGTGACGACTTGGGTCGATCCTATGCAACTGGTAAGCGGAAAGACGCAGTCGCGCGCGTCTGGATCAAACCAGGGTCCGGCAAAGTCACCGTGAATGGCAAAGATATGGACACATATTTTGCGCGCCCTGTTTTGCAGATGGTTCTGCGTCAGCCGTTTTCCGTTGCTGGTGTTGAAAACGAATTCGACGTGATGGCCACTGTCAAAGGCGGTGGTCTGTCTGGTCAGGCCGGTGCGGTAAAGCATGGCATTTCCAAAGCGCTGCAACTCTATGAGCCGGCGCTGCGTGCACCGCTGAAGGCGGCAGGCTTCTTGACGCGCGATGCGCGTGTCGTGGAACGGAAGAAATACGGTAAGCGCAAGGCGCGTCGGAGCTTCCAGTTCTCGAAGCGTTAAACCGGGTTACAACCGAATACAAAAGGCCGCCTTTGTGCGGCCTTTTTTGTTGCCACCTGAGCGACTAGGCTTCAAGATTAGGCGCAATGTTCCCGTGGGGAGGGCATGAAGAAAACAACGATTACAGTGTCCACATCAGTCAAAGATGCGGATGCCTTCGACCTTGAGGCGCATTTGGATTGGGATGGCCCGGCCGAGCCTATGCGGTATGAGGTGCACTCCCAAGAGACTATTGCCCCACCGGTGTCCGCCGATTGGGCAGTGTTGTCTGTTTTATTCCCTTTGATGAAAGCAAAGCGCGATGTTTTCGTCGATGCGCCGATAAGTGCAAAACTCCTTCACTACGTGAACACGGACATTCAAGCGGCGTTGACCACGTTCGATCCAAGTCTTAGTCGAATAGAAATCTCGGCGGCGGAAACAATCGAACATCCGCCCGAACGCACGAACCGACGCGGAACGGGCTTTTCGGGTGGTGTGGACTCTTTTGCGACGCTTTTCACCTATGATGTGGGTACGCTACAGCCCCTGACGGACCTTACCTATTTCAACGTCGGCACTTTTGGGGATGAGCAATCAGCGGACAGCAAACAGGTGTTTTCCGATGGATACGAGCGTGCCAAGCGCAAAGCGGATCAACGTGGATTGAACATCATCTCTATTCAAGGCACGGTCGGCCATCTTTACAGTCCCGATTACAATTTCCTAAAGAGCCATACAGTGCGCAATGCAGCGGCAGCTCTCACGCTGGAATCGCATCTTGATGAATATCTGTATTCCAGCGCCTTTGAGTATCGCTTTAGCCAAGTCAAACCGCATTACGAATTGACCCCGTTGGACCCCATTCTTCTACCGCTCATGTCAAACGGCGCAATCACATTCTATTCTGGCTGCGCGGGCATGTCCCGGTTTGATAAAACAGCGCTGATTACTGAACATCCCGAAACATTCGGCGAATTGGATGTGTGTATTTTGCTGGCTCATAATCGAACTAAGCTAGAGAAGTACAACTGTTCAGGCTGCGCAAAGTGTTTTCGAACAATGCTGACGCTGGATGCATTGGGCAAACTCGATAACTACTCCGATGTGTTCAATCTTCGCTATTTTCGCAGGAAGAAGGCGGAGGCAGTTCGCGTGATTTCTAAGCTTGCGCGCAGTTATCACCCGATTGAAATTGATTTGGTAGAGCGGCTGGCGCAGGCAGGTACGCATATTCCGGGCCGGGCCGAGAGTTGGTATCACGACTTTAATGATCAGGTTCGAAAGTTCCGAAAGCGGATTTTTGGTAAAGCGTGATCTGCGGCGATACCACAACGCGCTCTTCCAACTGGCAACTTCCGCGCTTAGATTAGCCATCAAGGAGCTAGAACTGAATGAGAAATCTGCGCGCACGTCTGACCGAGCGAAAACAGCAATCCATGATTGCTCGGGAAATTTCCTATCGCCATTCCGCCAAAACATCGGGCGGAAAGCGCGTGATCCAAAGCATGGAGAACCTGACTGGGCGTCCGCGTCTGATCCGGATGGCCAAGGATTATGAAAAAGAGGTCGAGGCGGGCAAAGACTTTTGGCAGGTGATCATCGACCGTTATGGCATCGGCCTGAACGTGATGAAAGGCGAGTTGGACAAGATCCCCAAAGAAGGTCCGCTCATCCTGATTGCGAACCACCCTTTTGGCATCCTTGATGGTCTCGTCTTGGGTCATATTTTGCAAAAGACGCGGGGCGACTTCCGTATTCTGGCCCACCGGGTGTTCCGCAAAGCCGAAGATCTTGATCGCGTCATTCTTCCGGTGAACTTCGATGAAACGCGCGAAGCCGCGAAGCAAAATCTGGAGACGCGCAAAGAGGCGCTGCGCTTCCTCAAAGCGGGCGGTGCCATCGGCATTTTCCCGGGTGGAACCGTCTCGACCTCTGCCAAGCCGTTTAGCCGCGCAATGGATCCAAGCTGGCGGACCTTTACGGCCAAGATGATCCAACGGTCCGATGCAGTTGTCATTCCGCTGTATTTTCATGGGTCAAACTCACGGCTGTTCCAACTTGCAAGCCATATGCACTACACACTGCGCATGGCCCTTTTGATCCGAGAATTTCGCCGCCGGATCCGCAAAGATGTGCCGATCGTAGTTGGCGAGCCGATCTCGAAAGAGGCTATGGCGCAATATGAAAACCCGCGCGACTTGATGCGGTTTTTGCGAGAGGAGACGTATAAGCTCTCACCGACGCCGCTGAAAAACTTCGAAAATGGTTTCGAATACGAGGAAATCTGGCGGTAATGCCAGTTGGCATTTTTGACTCTGGGCTTGGTGGTCTGACGGTCCATCAGGCGGTTACAGCGCGGCTTCCGGACAAGGCGGTGGTGTATCTTGGCGATAACGCGCATACCCCTTACGGCACCCGCGATCCCGAGCAAATTTACGAATTCACATGCAACAATACACAACGCCTTTTTGATGAAGGCTGTGATCTGGTCATACTGGCCTGCAACACGGCCTCGGCAGTTGCGTTGAAACGCATGCAGGAACACTGGCTCCCCAGTGATAAACGCGTGCTGGGTGTTTTTGTGCCCCTGATTGAGGCGCTGACCGAACGGCACTGGGGCGATGACAGTCCCCCGCGGGAGGTTGGCGTCAAACAAGTGGCGTTGTTTGCGACACCTGCAACGGTCGCCAGCCGTGCTTTCCAAAGAGAGCTCGCCTTCCGCGCTGTGGGCGTCGATGTCGAAGCGCAACCCTGCGCGGGCCTTGTCGACGCGCTGGAGGATAACGACCTCGAATTGGCCGAGGCCATGGTGCAATCCCATGTCCAAGCCTTGAAGCGCAGAATGCCAAAACCGCAAGCTGCGGTCCTTGGCTGCACCCATTACCCGATCCTTGAAAACGTGTTTCGGGATACTTTGGGCCCAGAGGTAAAGGTTTTTTCCCAAGCCAATTTGGTGGCGGAAAGCCTTGCCGATTACCTGATCCGGCACCCAGGACGTGGCGCGGGTGGCACCTCCCGCATGCTCACAACAGGCGACCCAAAATCGGTCAGTTTGGCCGCGACCCGGTTTTTGGGTAGGTCGATGATCTTCGAGGCCGCTTGACGACGGACGCCATTCGCGACAGGGCAGCTTCCATGGAAAAACAGATCAAAACGGCAATCTTGGGCGCTTCGGGTTATGTCGGGGCAGAGTTGGTGCGACTGTTGAGTGCGCATCCCAATTTTTCAATCGACGGATTGGCCGCTGATCGACGCGCGGGAGAGTCCTATGGTTCGGTTTACCCGCATTTGGCCCACTTGGATTTGCCAAGGCTTACCCGGATCGAAGACATGGCTTTATCCGACTTTGACCTGGTGTTTGCGGGCTTACCCCACGGGGTGACGCAGAAATTATCTCACAACTGGCCCAGCCAAACAAAACTGGTCGATCTGTCCGCAGATTTCCGGTTGGACGACCCTGCAGTCTATGAAAAATGGTACGGCCTGCCCCATGTGGCGCAGGACATCCAACCAAGCGTGGCTTACGGTCTGCCGGAATTCTATCGCGCCGAGATTGGGAAAGCGCAGTTCGTGGCGAACACCGGCTGCTATGTGGCCACCACGCTTTTGCCGTTGATCCCCCTCCTTCAGGCGAGGCTGATCGACCCTGACCGTATCATCGTGGATGCTGCGTCTGGTGTGACCGGCGCGGGGCGCAGCGCAAAGGAAAACCTTCTTTATGCAGAGGTCACGGACGGCTTCGCGGCTTATGCGGTCGGTGGCCACCGTCATATGGGCGAAATGGATCAAGAACTCTCCAAGGCGGCGGGACGCCCGGTTGAGGTCAGCTTCACGCCGCATCTGTTGCCACAGTCCCGCGGCATTCTTGCAACGATCTATGTAGATGGCGATCCGGATACCATTCATGGGGCCTTGGCAGAACGGTATGGTGAGGAGCCTTTCGTCGATGTTCTGGAGCGGCCACTCCTGCCCGGGACACGCCACGTGCGCGGGTCTAACATGTGTAAAATCGGCGTAACGGCGGATCGCATCCAAGGCCGTACCATCATTACCTCTGCGCTCGACAATCTTTTGAAGGGTGCGTCAGGTCAGGCCCTTCAATGTGCGAACATCATGTTTAAATTGGATGAAGCAAGCGGATTACCAAGGGCTGCGCTTTTCCCATGATGGCGAACCTTAAAAAGAGACGTCGAATACAGCTGGTGGCATTTGCCTCTGTGCTGACGGTCGCCGCTACGGTGTTGGTGGGGTATGGGTTTCGCGATGGTATTTCTTATTACCGCTCGCCGTCGCAAGTGCTCGCCGAAGCGCCACCAAAGGGTCAGGTCTTCCGTATGGGCGGGCTTGTTGTCGAAGGCTCCATCGTGCGGGGGGCTCAAAACGCAATGTCGTTCAAAGTGACCGATAACGCCGTTGAAGTCGCCATCGATTATGTTGGTTCTGAACAGGTGCCAGACCTTTTTGAAGAAGGGCAGGCCGCGATTGCCCGGGGAACTTGGCAGAACGGGCGGTTTGTGGCCGACCAGATCCTGGCCAAACATGACGAGCAATACATCCCCAAAGAGGTGCTCGACCAGATGAAAGATGCAGGCGTCTATCAAGAGGATTACGGCGGCTAGCCAGCGGCGCGCGCCCCTTTAAAACTTACCTCATAATTGGATGTCTCCAGCGCTCGCATGAAAACCGTGCGACAGCTGACCGAAAATATTTTGCGCCATGAAGGCGGGTTTGTGAACGATCCCGATGATCCGGGCGGGGCGACAAACTATGGGGTGACGATCCACACGATGCGGCGCCTTGGCTTTGATCTGGATCGAGACGGCGATGTCGACGAGGCGGATGTGCGTGCCCTGACCATAGCGCAGGCAGCCAAAATTTTTGAACGCGACTATTTCCGAAGGCCCAAGATTGATCGTCTGCCCGCACCTTTGCAGGCCAGCGTTTATGACATGTCAGTCAACGCCGGCAGCATGTCGGTGAAACTCTTACAACGCCTGTGCTCCAGTATGGGGTTTCCCTGTGAAGCGGATGGTGTCATCGGGCCGAAAACCTTGTCAGCGGTCGAGGCGGCTTTTGCCTCTGCGCCGGGCTTCATGCCGGACGCCTATGGGATTGAACGTCGGAACTATTACTACCGTCTTGGGGACCGCCGCCCGCAACTGCGCAAGTTTGCGCGCCGCCGCGATGGCGGCAAGGGCGGCTGGATCACCCGTGCTGAAAGTTTCATCGCGCCGCGGTATCATCTGACCACGGCAGAGCATCGCGAACGGGTGTCACAATGGGCATAATCAACCGCATTCTGGGGATAGGCCGTACGGCCAAAGACCTCTCAGAGGTGTTTGTCGCGAACCGGACCGAGGCCGACGCACATGCGATGCGTCGCTTTTCGCAAGCGCAAGAGGCGTACCGCGCTGAGTTCGCCACGGCCACGCGCTTTGACTACTTCGTAAATGGTCTCAACCGCTTGCCGCGCCCCTTCATGGCGCTTGGGACGATCGGATTGTTTGCTTTTGCCATGGCGGACCCCATTGCCTTTTCCGTGCGTATGCAGGGCCTTTCCTACATTCCCGAACCTTTATGGTGGCTGCTTGGCGCAATCGTCTCGTTCTACTTTGGTGCGCGCGAGTTACATCACTTCCGAAGTAAACCGCCACTGGCTTCGCCAGCCCAGAAACTGCACTCGTCCGAGGATCAAAATGCCGCCCTCGAAGAATGGCGAAGTTTGCAAGGCCAGCGCCCTGATTGGCTTGACGGGGATTGAGCCAAAGGTCATGTCCGTTGCATCACTCAGAGGCGCACATGATCTACCACGATATCACCTTGGAGATGGAAGACGGGGCGATTGCCTCCCTTGTCCTGAACAAAACCGACACGCGTAACGCGCTCACAAGACGGATGCGCAGTGAAATCCGTCGCGCGGTGCGCACAGCGCCACGGCTAGGTGCCCGGGCCCTTGTGATCTCGGCATCTGGGGATGACTTTTGTTCTGGTCAGGACCTCGGCGATAGCGCGTCTTTGGCCGAACTCGACCTCGAAGGCATCTTGCGAGAAGAGTATGAGCCCATGCTGCGCGCGGTTTACGAATGCCCGATCCCTGTGGTGGCGGCGGTCAACGGTACAGCGGCTGGGGCAGGGGCGAACCTTGCGCTCGCGGCCGATCTTGTGATTGCCCGCGACGGGGCGGTCTTCATCGAAGCGTTCACACGTATTGGGCTGATCCCCGACGCGGGTAGCACCTATTGGCTCCCGCGTCAGGTGGGCTTTGCCCGGGCCATGGGGGCCGCACTTTTGGCCGAACCGATCCCTGCAAAAACTGCTGCCGAATGGGGCATGATTTGGGAAGTCACCGCCAAAAGCAAGTTTAACGCGCGCGTCGAAGAGGTCGCCAAAAAGCTCGCAACTGGCCCCACCGAGAGCTATCGCCTTTTGAAAGAGGCGATGCGGCAGAGCTTTGACAATACGTTGGATGCACAGCTTGATCTCGAAGCGAGCCAACAAGGCAAAGCAGGTCGCACCCGTGACTTCCGCGAGGGCGTGCTGGCACTTGCCGAAAAACGCCCTCCGAAATTCGAAGGGCGTTAGCTTTTAGCGTTTAGAAATATCCACGTAGTCGCGCGCGATCTTACCTTGGTAAAGCTGCCGCGGACGTCCGATTTTCTGTTGTGGATCCGCAATCATTTCATGCCATTGCGCCAGCCAGCCTACGGTCCGGGCCAGAGCAAAAATCGGTGTAAACATCGATGTTGGGAAGCCCATCGCATCCAGAATAATACCGGAATAAAAATCGACATTCGGATAGAGTTTCTTCTCAATGAAGTACTCGTCCTCCAGCGCGATCCGCTCCAGTTCTTTGGCGACCTTCAGCGTCTCGTTGTTCTCGATGCCCAAAAGGCCCAAAACCTCGTCCGCGCTTTCTTTCATGACTTTCGCGCGCGGATCAAAGTTTTTGTAAACGCGATGCCCAAAGCCCATTAGGCGGAATGGATCAGCTTTGTCTTTGGCACGCGCAATGTATTCCGGGATCTGATCCACAGTTCCAATTTCGCGCAGCATGTTCAGCGCGGCTTCGTTCGCGCCACCATGGGCTGGACCCCACAGGCAGGCCACACCGGCGGCGATACAGGCAAACGGGTTTGCCCCAGACGATCCTGCAAGGCGCACTGTCGATGTTGATGCGTTCTGTTCGTGATCCGCATGGAGCGTGAAAATCCGGTCCATCGCTTTGGACAGGATCGGGTTCACTTCATAATCTTCGGCAGGCACTGCAAAACACATACGCAAGAAATTCGACGCGTAATCCAGATCATTGCGTGGATACACGAAAGGCTGACCTACTGTGTATTTATACGCCATCGCTGCGATTGTTGGAATTTTCGCAATCATCCGGATTGAGGCGATATCGCGCTGCTCGGCGTCCGTGATGTCTGTGCTGTCATGGTAGAAGCTCGACATCGCGCCAACCACGCCGCACATAATTGCCATTGGGTGCGCGTCCCGGCGGAACCCACGGAAAAAGTTGTGCATCTGTTCATGCACCATCGTGTGCATGGTGACACGGTGCTCAAACTGCTCTAGCTGCGCCTTCGTTGGCAACTCGCCGTTCAGCAGAATGTAACAGACTTCGACGAAGTTTGCTTTCTCGGCTAGTTGGTCAATGGGAAACCCGCGATACAGCAACTCTCCCTTGCCGCCATCGATATAGGTGATTGTGCTGTCGCAGGACGCTGTAGACGTAAAACCCGGGTCATAAGTGAAAACGCCGCCATCAGCGTAGAGGCGGCGAATGTCGATCACATCTGGTCCCGCAGAAGGGGAATACATCGGAAGCTCAAGCGTCTTATCATCAAAGCTGAGCGTCGCTGTGCGTGTTTTTTGGTCCATAATCTGTCTCTCCTCCAGATCGCCCGGGTGGCTGGGCTTAGGTCAGCTTACCGCGTTAGGGGCTTTCAGCCAAGACATCTCGAATGCGGGCCAGGCTTTCGTCGCGCCCTAACACCTCCATCATGTCAAAGACCGACGGTGTTTGCGTTCTCCCCGACAAAGCCGACCGGAGCGGTTGCGCCAGCTGCCCAACTTTGATGTCCTGCGCCGTTGCAAAAGCCTTAGTCGCCGCAAAAATCTCGTCGTGCGTCCAGCTAACAGCTTCCAACTCTTGGGTCAACGAATTCAGTATACTATGGGATACCAAATCAAGTTTTTCTGCTGCGTCCGCGTCCATTTCTACGGGACGGGCGACCAGACAGAAATGTACCTTTTCCAGAAGGTCGCCCAGTTTTTTTGATCGGTCGCGCAAGACAGGCAAAGCTTTTGAAAACTTGGTCCAGCCCGCCTTGTCCATCTGATAAGCGTCTGATGCAGCGACAAAGTCTTTGCAGGCGGATAGAATGTCCTCATCCGCCGCTGTTTTGATATGATGGCTCGACACGTTATCAAGTTTCTTGAAGTCCAGACGAGCGGGTGATTTTCCGATGCCTTTGAGATCGAACCAGTCGATGGCTTGCGCCGTGGTAAATAACTCATCGTCACCATGGCTCCAGCCTAGACGCGCAAGGTAGTTGCGCATCGCTTCTGGCATGTATCCCATATCGCGATACTCGGTTACAGACATCGCTCCGTGGCGTTTCGACAATTTCTTACCATCATCGCCATGGATCAGGGGGATATGCGCAAATTCGGGCACATCCCAACCCATGGCCCGATTGATTAGGGTTTGCCGGCCCGCATTGATCAAATGGTCGTCCCCGCGGATCACATGGGTGACGCCCATATCATGGTCGTCCACGACAACCGCCAGCATATAAGTCGGCGTCCCATCCGAACGCAGCAGAACCAGATCGTCAAAGCTCTCCATCGGCCATGTCACATCCCCCTGGACGTGATCGGTGAGTGTCAGGCTCCCGTCCTTTGGGGCCTTCAACCGGATCACATAAGGCTCGTCAGGATAGGTCGCTTGATCTGCATCGCGCCATGGAGACTGAAAAAGGGTCGCTTCCCCTTTGGCGCGTGCAGCCTCCCGCGCGGCTTCAATTTCTTCTGCTGTGGCAAAGCATTTATACGCCCCACCGCTTTGCAACAGAGACTGCGCCACGTCACGATGCCGATCGGCGCGGTCAAATTGGCTGATCGCCTCGCCATCATGATCTAGGCCAAGCCAGGCCATCCCGTCATAAATCGCTTGGGTCGCTTCCGGGGTCGAACGCTCGCGATCCGTATCCTCGATCCGGAGCAGAAAGGTCCCACCTTTAGCCCGTGCATAAAGCCAATTAAACAGCGCAGTACGGGCGCCACCAATATGCAAATAGCCGGTGGGAGAGGGGGCAAAACGGGTAACGACTTTAGACATGCTAACCTTTGGTTAATGGAACCTTGCAACCCTAGCGCCACTAGGCAAAATCCAAGGCAAGCTCAAGGTGACGGAACTGCGCGACATCATCGCCGAACAGGCCGAGAGGTGGTTTTTGTGGTTTGTCTTTGGTCTGGGCATCGGCGCCGCGGTTTATTTTTCAGTTCCTGTTGAACCAACAATACCCGTTTTGATCGGCATTGCGATTGTGGGATGTGCTTTGATTGCCTTGGCACGGTCATGGTGGGTTGCTCCGGCCTTAATGGTGGCGTCGATCCTATTTGGGTTTGCCTTGGGCGGTTGGCAGGCCATTCTTGCCGCAGAACCCAAACTGACTAAGAACTATTCCGGACCCATCGCTGGAACGATCTACAAAATCGATCAAAGTCACTCGGGCGCTACGCGTGTTTGGCTGCGCCAGATCGACATGGACTGGGACCGCCCTGAGCCGACCTATATTCGCGTATCTTTGGCCGAACTGCCTTATGAACCGCTCAAAGTTGGGCAAAGGATTGCTGTGCAGGCCTTCCTAACGCCTCCGCCGAGGAAGAGTGATCCCCATGGTTATGATTTCGAACGTGCTGCTTGGTTCATGGGCCTTGGGGGCGTTGGATACGCCCGCGATCCACCGAATATCTTCAGCGCTGCGCCGACCGGATGGTCAACGGCGCTTCCGCGCTGGCGTGCTTTGATCGCAGACACTTTGGACACAAATATGTCGGCGCGGGCCTCGGCTCTGGCGAAGGCCATTCTGATCGGCGACCGTACTGGCATCGCCGAAACCGATCTAGAGGCCCTTCGGATCGCCAATCTGGCCCATCTGCTTGCGATCTCCGGGCTGCATATGGGGCTTATGACCGCAATCGTGTTTTTCGCTGTGCGCACGCCTTTGGTGTTTATCTTTTATCACGCAAACGCCCGCATGTTGAAGAAAGTTGCCGCCGCCACGGCCTTGGCCGCCGGGGCGTTTTACTTGGTGATCTCAGGTTTTGGTGTTGCCACGCAACGAGCCTTTGTCATGGTGGCTGTCATGCTCTGTGCGGTCTTGTTGGACCGCCCGGCGATCTCGCTTCGATCTTTGGCAGTAGCGGGAGCAATTCTCATCATCTTGCAGCCTGAACTGATCGTGCATGCTGGCTTCCAGATGTCATTCGCGGCCACATCCGCACTGATCGTCGGATTTGATTGTGCTCGTCGGTTTATGGGTCAAATCCACTCTCCGTTTTTGAAAAATGCGATCGCCGTTGTTCTGTCATCGGGTCTTGCGGGATTTGCAACGGCCCCCATCGCCGTGGCGCATTTTAATCGCATAGCGGTATACGGACTGCCCGCGAACCTGATCTCAGTCCCGCTAATGGGCGCGTTGATTTTACCGGCGCTGTTGATCGCGCTCACGTTCGAGGTGATTGGTTTGGGCCGCCCCTTCTTCTTCGTGGCAGAGCAGGGTCTGCTTTGGATCCTCAACGTCGCGGTTGTCACCTCTGATCAGCCGGGCGCGTCCATTCACGTGCCTTCCATGGGTACGATCCCGGTTTCGGTTCTGGCTATCGGTTGGGCCATCGTTTGTATTGGGACCGGGTATGTGCGCGGCGTCGGTGTAGTGATCGCCTGTGTTGGTTTTCTCTTGTTTTTTCAATCCGACCGGCCCGCGATTTTGGTCTCAGATCGCGGCGGAACTGTTGGCGTACAAATTACTGATCAGCGCGCAATTAATCGCGAAAAGGGCGCGAGTTTTGAAATATCACAATGGTTGGAGAGTGACGGTCTGGTCACAGATCAGGTGGCAGGTTTTGCCCTTTGGCCAAAGGGGACACTGGTCGAACCCATTCCCAATGTTCTTGTTATTTCTGGCAAAGACCGACCTGATCGTTGGATACCATGTGATTCCGGGACACTGGTCATAGCGCCGCGGCTTTACATCAACCTGAAAGGGGAATGTGACCGCATCACAGGTCATGAGCTGTCAAATGGCGCGGTGAAGGTTCATATCATAGGGGATCGCTTTCGGATCGAAACAATCCCCCAAACACAGCGGATATGGTCCCGTAAACCCGATCAGTAGGTACGGATCAGACCCACAAGCTTTCCTTGGATCTTGACCTGATCGTCGCGGTAAACCCGTGTCTCGTAGGCGGGGTTTGCAGCCTCCAGCGCTATGGCTGAGCCGCGCTTGCGCAAGCGTTTGAGTGTCGCTTCCTGATCTTCGACCAAAGCCACGACGATATCGCCTGTGTCCGCATCCGTCTGCTCTAGGATCACCACGATATCTCCATCATTGATCCCGGCATCAATCATCGAGTCGCCTTTGACCTCCAGCGCGTAATGACGCGCGCCAGAGCGGATCATATCACCGGGTACAGATACGCTATGGCTCACCTCTTGGATCGCTTCGATCGGCGTGCCGGCTGCGATACGGCCCATCACTTCCAACTCGAATGCAGAGGCCGCTTCGACATGCATCGCCTGACGCGGTGTGCTGTCTGGACGATGCCCCTCGATAATTCTTGGAACAAAGCCGCTGCGATCATTGGGATCGGGCATTTTCACAATTTCGATTGCGCGCGCGCGATGGGCAAGACGGCGGATAAATCCGCGTTCTTCAAGTGCTGTGATCAGGCGGTGAATGCCTGATTTCGACCGCAGATCCAGTGCCTCTTTCATTTCATCAAAAGAGGGCGGAACGCCGTCTTTTTGCATCCGGTTGTGGATAAATTCGAGCAGCTGAAGCTGTTTTCTTGTAAGCATGACCGTCCCCGTCCCGGTTTGATCTGTATTTGTTCTCTTACGTTCTACCGCTGTTCTGTTTCTCTGTCAAACTTTTGTTAAAAGAAGAACGTCGACCTGTGCGCCGGCCGCGATTGGGGGGGCATCCGGCGCTCGGCGGATGAGGGCATTCGCAGCCGCCATAACCGACGATAATGCGCTGTCCTGTCGATCAAACGCACGGACGGTAACGTTTTTGTCCTGAAACGTCGCTGTTGCGCGCATGTAATGTTCCCGCGGTCCGTTTTCCGGCAAGTCTTCCTGCAGCTCAGCACGACCGAAGCGGGGCATCACGTCTGTCAGCCCGCGCATTTTCCGGATCATTGGCGCGACAAAAACTTCGGCGCAGACGAGTGCGGAGACAGGGTTGCCGGGAAGGCCGACAAAGGCCGGCCCATCGCTAAACCGACCGGCCATAAGGGGTTTGCCCGGCCGCATGCGCACGCGATGAAACTCAGATGATAGTCCCAGCGATTTCGCAACGGGCATCACAAGGTCATGATCACCGACAGAGGCCCCGCCCGAGGTGACGATCAGGTCGGCATCCTGCGCCATAAGGAAAACTCTTTGCAACGCGTCATGGGTGTCTCGCGCGATGGGTAGGATGCGCGCCTGCGCGCCCGCTGCCTCGAACGCCGCTTTCAAGCCATAACTGTTGGAGGCATAAATCGCCCCGGGCGTCAGCTCGCCACCCGGATCGACCAGTTCATCGCCCGTTGCAATTATCGCGATCTGCGGCGCGGGATGACACGGCAGCTTTGCAATACCCATACCGGCGAGCAGGCTGTTTGCTGCAGCCGAAAGATACTTGCCCTCAGCGACGCGATCACCTCGCTGAAAATCCTGACCCCGTTTGCGAATATAATCCTGGGCTTGATCCGCATCTGTGACGGTGATCATGCCGCCCTCTGCCGAAACATTCTCTTGGATCAGCACCATATCGGCGGCTTCAGGCACTGCGCCGCCTGTGAAAATCCGTACGGTTTCGCCCTCGCTCAAACGGCCCTCAAACGGCGCGCCTGCTGCTGATATGCCAACCTGGCGAAGTGTCGTGCCTAGAACGACATCTGCCCGGCGCAGCGCATATCCGTCCATAGCAGAGGCATCAAAAGGCGGCTGATCGTGGCCTGCGAATTGATCTGCGCCCAGAACAAGACCGCCTGCAGATGAAATCGGAACCGCTACGGGCTTCAAGGGTGACACGAGTTCCAGAAGGCGCGTCTGCGCCTCCTCCACTGAAATCACGGCGCCGCCTCGTAGGTGCCGGATTTACCGCCTTCTTTTCGAAGCAGTTTAACCTCGGAGATGACCATCCCCTTATCCACGGCTTTCACCATGTCATAAATGGTCAGCAGCGTTACTGTAGCGGCCGTCAGTGCCTCCATCTCTACCCCGGTCTGGCCGGTGGTTTTCACACGCGCCTCAACGCAGACGCGGTGCATGTCGGCGTCCAATTCAAACTCTATGGCGACCTTTGAGATCGGCAGTGGATGGCACAGCGGGATCAGATCCGATGTTTTCTTCGCCGCCATGATCCCTGACAGTCGCGCCACCCCCAGCACATCACCTTTTTGGGCGGTGCCGGATGACACGGCGTCAAAGGCCTCTTGCGACATGGTAATGGTTCCCGCGGCAACGGCCAACCGATCTGTTGCGTCTTTGTGCGAGACATCCACCATTTCGGCGGCGCCTTCTTTGTTGAAATGGGTCAGTCCTGACATCACATGCCTGGTCCGGTCGCAGGGTTCAGCAACAAGGCTTTCGTGGCCGCCGTCACATCCTCTTGCCGCATCAACGCCTCTCCAATGAGGAAGCACCGCGCGCCGTATTCGGCCAGTTCCGCCAAATCCGCAGCCGTGAATAAACCGGACTCTGCTACCAAAAGTTTTTCCGGACTTGCATAACGCGACAGCGTTTTCGTCGTTTCCAGCGAAACATCAAAGGTCTTCAGATCGCGATTGTTGATCCCTAACAGCGGTGATTTCAACTGGTGCGCACGGTCCAGCTCGGCCTGATCATGCACTTCTACCAGAACGTCCATTCCAAACTCTTGGGCGGCGGCCTCCAGTTCGGCGGCTGTGGCATCTGTAACAGCCGCCATGATGATCAAAATTGCATCCGCACCAAGCGCGCGCGCCTCTACAACTTGCATCGGATCATAGAGGAAGTCTTTGCGCAGGACCGGAAGGGCCGTCGCCTCGCGCGCCCTCATCAAAAACTCAGGCGCTCCTTGAAACGATGGCGTATCGGTCAAAACACTGAGGCACGTTGCGCCACCGTCCTCATAGGCTTTGGCCAGCGCGGCCACGTTGAAATCCTCGCGGATGACCCCTTTGGACGGGCTGGCCTTCTTAATCTCCGCGATCAGGCCGTAACCGCCCATAATTGCTTTGGACAAATTATCCGCAAATGGGCGCGGCGCATCCATCGCTTTGGCCTCGTCGATCAACGCCTCCATCGAGATGCGCGCCCTCAATGCAGCGATCTCTTCGCGCTTATAGACCTCAATCTTGCTGAGAATATCCGCCATCATCCCCCCGAGGTGATCTTCGCCAGTCCTGCCAGTTTATGTTTGGCCTGACCGCTATCGATGCTCTCTCGGGCCATTTCAACGCCCGATTTCAAATCTCCGGCATGATCTGCGACAACCAAAGCAGATGCAGCGTTCAACAAAACAGCATCGCGGTAGGCCGAGGCCTCGCCTTCAAAAAGCGCCGCCATCGCGGCTGCGTTAAAGCTTGGATCGCCACCCACAATGGCCTCGAATGGGTGTACAGGCAGACCGGCATCCTCTGGGTGCATCACCCGGTCGCCGACGATACCGTCTTCGAGCGCGGCAACAAACGTCTCGCCACAGATCGAGATTTCATCGGTACCGTCACCCCCATGCACCAACCATGCTTTTTCTGAGCCTAATGCCAGCAGGGTTTCCGCCATGGGTCGGATCATCTCCTTGGAAAATGCGCCTGTTAGCTGACGTTTTACACCGGCTGGATTTGTAAGCGGTCCCAGAATGTTAAAAATGGTGCGTGTGCCCAGTTCCATCCGCGACGGCATCACATGCTTGACCGCCGGGTGGTGCATCGGCGCCATCATAAAGGCGATACCGACCTCTTTTAGGGCATGTTCCACCACCTCTGCGCCCACCATGACATTCACGCCAGATTGCCCCAGCGCATCCGCAGTCCCGCTTTTGGAGGTGAGGTTTTTGTTGCCGTGCTTGGCCACAATCACACCGGCGCCAGCGACCACAAAGGCCGTCGCCGTCGAGATGTTCAGCGTGGATTTCCCGTCGCCTCCGGTCCCTACGATATCCATTGCCCCCGCAGGAGCGTTGACCGGAATGCATGCCGCGCGCATCGCGGCGGCAGCGGCAGCAATTTCCTCCACGCTTTCGCCACGCACCCTTAGCGCCATCAGCAACCCACCGATTTGAGAGGGCGTCGCGTCGCCTGCCATGATCAGATCGAACGCCGCGCGCGCCTCGTCCGGGGTGAGCGCCCGGTCAGCCGCCGCCGCAATCAACGGTTTCAAAGCGTCACTCATGCCGTCACCGGTGTCAGATCAAGAAAGTTCTGCAGCAGCTTATGTCCATGCTCAGATGCAATGCTCTCGGGATGAAACTGTACCCCGTGAATAGGCAGCGACTTATGGGCAACACCCATAATTGTGCCATCCTCAAGATGCGCAGTTACCTCTAGGTCGTCGGGTACCGTCTTTGGGTCAATCACCAACGAATGATACCGCGTGGACGCAAAGGGGCTTGGCAATCCCTTGAACACAGAGGTGCCGGTGTGGTGCATCTGTCCGACCTTGCCATGGACAATTTCATGGCAGCGAATGATCTGCGCCCCAAAGGCCTGACCGATGGCCTGATGCCCCAAACAGACCCCCAACAAAGGTGTTTTGGTCTCCGCCGCAGCAAGCACCAGCGGCAGGCATATTCCGGCACGATCCGGATCACAGGGGCCCGGTGACAACAGGATCGAACTGGGCCGAAGTCCCATTGCATCTTGGACGGTCAACTCATCATTGCGGACAACTTTGACATCTGCGCCAAGCTCTCCGACATAATGAACCAGATTATAGGTGAAACTGTCGTAATTATCGATCAGCAGCAACATGGCACGCTCAAGTCTAACTCTTTGATTTTGCAATGTTGAAGCGTATAGAAGCGGGTAAAGCAAGCCTTCGAACGCTTGCGACAGGAGGGGTAACGGGCAAATGCGCTTTATTTTAGGTATCGTTTTGGCGTTCGCCTTCACGTATTTAGGGCTGTTTGTGATTTCTCTCGGGGCGCCGACCTCCGATGCGCCTGCCCAAGTTGAGCAAGTTGCCAGCGCCGATCCCTCGTCTTCAGAGCCGGAAACTGTTTTTGAGACAGCGCAACCCGAGGCCAACGAAGCCGAAGAGGTCGCAACAACGCCGGCGGCGTCAACGGCCACAGAAGAGAGCACGGTTGCAGAACAGACCCTTGAAGAAAACACGGTTGTAGAACAGGCCACAGCGACGGAAGAGGCAGAGACGCCTATGTTCGGCCAAGATCAGTCCGCCGTGGCTGAGACCGAAGAAGAGACGTCGGACCAGCCCCTCATTGCAATCGTTGAAGAGGCGGAAACGGAAACCGCTCCGGAACGTATCCTAGAGATTGAAGTCGTGGAGCCCCCATCAACGGAAGAAGAGGTTGCGGCCCTTTCACCACCATCCACACCGCCAACCCAGCAGCCCCCATCGCTTGAACTTCCAGCGACCCCACAGACGGTGACGCCACCTCTGAACGCTCCGAGTGCCGAGGCTGCGCCGCTTCCCGAGGTCGCAGGGGTGACGCCGTCGCCGCTCGATACGGACACTTCGACCTCGCAAGACGTGCAGGCGGACGCGGAAGCACCGTCCAACACGGAAAGCACCGACGAACAGGCAAACATAGAGATCGCAGAGGAAGAGGCGCCGGTAGAAGAGACGCCAACACAAGTTGAAACTGAACAACAGGCAGAGGAAACACCGCCCGTTATCCTGACGCAGTCACCGACGCTTCCGACCATCGGCGGTGAGGTCGGATCCGGCAACTTAATTGATCGCAGACGGTCCACTCCGTCCCTTGTCGGTGGGGACGAACAGGTTGAGACGCCCGATGTCCTGACCCCCAACAGCCCGTTCCGCCGCTTTGCAACAGAGGCCGAGGGTTCATCCTTACCCAGCATCGGTGTGTTGCTAGAACCCGAAGGCACAGCGGGCATGGAAATCTCGGAGATACCATTGCCGGTTTCCGTTCTGGTGTCTGATGTCGAGGGGGACGGGTTGCAACTCTATCAACAGGCGCGGTCCAATGGCCTTGAAGTGTTCGTAACACTTCGGCCTGAGAATCCATTGGCGGTTCGGACGCCAACCAGTGCTGAAACCAATTTGGATACGATATTTGAGCGTCTGCCAGAGGCCATCGGTTATGCCCAAGACCCCGTAATCGACACGGATCGCGCCACGAAGAACGCAACATTGGACTCGCTTGCACGGCTCGGTCGCGGCTTCCTGGAGTTTTCATCCGGCCTTCAATCTGGTAACTTTGGTCAGTCGGGCGCGGTGCTGCCAACTGGAACGATTGCGTTGGGTATCACCGGCGAGGTGAACACGTTGTCCATCACCCGAACACTGGATCGTGCGGCATTGCTTGCGGCGCAATCAGGGTCGATCATTGTGATCCTGCCCCTGCAGCGAGAGGTCGTAGATGCGCTGGAGGCGTTCTCGCAATCCCAGCGCGGAGAGGCGACGGCGTTGCTGCCGGTGTCCCGCGTTATGGATCCCTGACGGCTAGTTGCCGCCCATTCGCGATTTCACAAAGTTAATGGCGTCACCAGCAGCCTTCACCAAGGCCTTCGATTTATTGACAGTCTCTTCGAACTCGGCCTCTGGATCGCTGTCGTAAACAACACCACCACCCGCTTGAATAAACAAGGTGTCGTCTTTGATCACGCCGGTGCGCAAAGCGATGCAGATATCCATGTCGCCATTTGCGGAGAAGTACCCAACACCGCCACCATAGACCCCGCGCTTTTCTTCTTCCAGCTCGTCAATGATTTCCATCGCACGCACTTTCGGCGCTCCGGAAACCGTGCCTGCCGGTAGCCCCGCGAGGAGCGCTGAAAGGGCATCCTCGTCATCTTTCAATTCACCAATCACATTGGATACGATGTGCATCACGTGACTGTACCGCTCGATGATGAATTGTTCCGTAGGTCGCACCGTGCCCGTCTTGGCAACGCGCCCGACATCGTTGCGGCCAAGATCAAGCAGCATCAAATGTTCGGCCAATTCCTTTTTGTCCGCCAGAAGATCCGCTTCCAGCGCAAGATCTGCCTCGGGCGTTGCGCCTCGCGGGCGCGTGCCTGCGATTGGCCGGATCGTGACCTGATTTTGTGTCACATTCACCAAAATCTCGGGGCTCGCCCCGGTGACCTGATACTCGCCAAAGTCGAAATAAAACATGTAAGGCGAGGGGTTCGTCCGCCGCAACGCGCGATAGAGTGAAAAGGGTGGCAGCGAAAAGGGCAGGGACCAGCGCTGACTGGGCACCACCTGAAAGATATCGCCGGCGCGGATATACTCTTTTGCGCGTTCAACAATCGCAAGGTAATGGGACTTCTCGGTGTTCGACATCGGAATGGCCCCGTCTGTTTCTTCGGAGAGATCCACAAGCGGTTCTGCAAAGGGAAGATCAAGATCACGGGCCACCGCCATCACACGTTCAGCAGCCATGTTATAGGCCGCTTTCGCGCCTCCGCCATTTGCGACCCATGCGGGCGAAACGATCGAAACATCGCCTTTGACCCCATCCACAATGACAATGACAGAGGGTCGCATCATCACCGCATCCGGCAGGCCCAGCGGGTCCGGATTGATTTCCGGTAAACGCTCCACAAGGCGGATCATATCATAACCCAGATACCCAAACAGGCCCGCCGACATTGGCGGTAATTCGGCCGGGATATCCATCTGGCTTTCTGCAAGAATGCCGCGCAAGGCGCTCAGCGGATCAGTGGGGTCTACTTCAAACTGTTCCGTGTCTATCAGCGCATTCCGATTGGTTTCTGATTGGGTGCCCTCACAACGCCAGATCAAATCCGGCTTCAACCCGATGATCGAATACCGACCGCGAATTTCGCCGCCTGTTACGCTTTCCAAAACAAACGCATTGGGTTGGCCGCGCGCAATCTTTTGCATCAGCGACACAGGCGTTTCCGTGTCTGCAATCACACGCAGGTAAACAAGGCCGTTCTCACCCGCCTCGAACCGGCGTTCAAAACTCTGATAATCGGGAAGAAGTGCCATGCGTTACTGCGGGAAACCTGTGCCAGCCGTTAGCCCCAGCGCCTGCGCATTGACCTGATTGATGACGTTAAAATCAAGCTGAACGCCCGCATCATCGGCTACTGCATCCGCAAATGTCAAAAGTATATCTGCCGACATATTCCGCGTGAGTTCCGCTTGCACTCGGGCTGTGACATCCGCGTTGCCTTCGTCTGTAAGATCGGGCAGGTTCACCTCTTCGACTTGAATGACTTGCACCGCGTCACCCGCTGGAAGGGCAAAGACGCTGCCTGCAGCCCCTTCGAAAATTCTTGTGATTGCAATGAAATTAAAATCGTTCGTTGGAACAGCGCGCCGCAAATCCGCCACTGCGCTGCTGGCATATCCCAGCGAAAACAATCCTTCGCCCGCCTCGATGCGAGCGGTCAAGGCCTCGGCCTCCGCCAGCAAGGCCTCTCGCACGGCGTTCGCTTGGGCCGCTTCCTGTGCCTGCTCTTCCACCTCTTCAAACGGTTTCGTGCCCGGGGGCGTCACATCATCGACCCGTAGGGCAAACACGCCGCCATCAGACAGCGTGAAAAGCTCTGGAAAGTCACCTTCTTGGGCACGTTGAGCCGCTTCGCGAAACTCAAGATAGGCCGAAATCCCGCCTTCGGACTCTGAGTTAAAGGCAATCTCAGCAAGGGTCAGTGGTGTCTCTGCGGCGACCTCTTCCAGTGTAGCCCCCGCCGCCAAGAGATCATCCAACTCTGTGACCAGATTATTGATGACATCTGAACGCTGGGTGCCTTCTAAATCTTCGCGAATTTCGACGACCGCCTCGTCAAACGGTATCACTTGGGCGTTCAGGACTGCAGACACATTATAGAGTTCCGCACCCAGATCGCTTTGGAATGGACCAAAGATGCCGGGTTCAATATCGGCAAAAATTGAATCCCGTGCGTCGCCCTCCACAGCGTCAGCTTCAACGATTCCCATATCAATATCATTCACCGTCAGCCCGCGCTCGACGACCAACTCTTCAAAGGTCAATTCGCCCGCGTCCAACCGCGCCTTGGCGTCATCTGCCTGCGTCGGGTCTGCAAAGATAAGGCGTTCTATCGCACGACGCTCGGGCAAGGTGTAGCGATTGGCCAGCTGTTCCTCATATGTCGCCCGAAGCGTGTCTTCATCGATCTCAATCCCGGTCACCCGGGACGGCGTGAGCCATGCATAGGTTATCTGCTTGGTCTCGGGCTGCACGAATAGCCCTGGGGTGTTGTCATAAAACTCGCGAACGGCCTCTGGGCCGAGCTCTGCGACCGGTTCTGCAAGGTCCTCTTCGCGAAGTTCAATCCATGCGACGTCGCGACTTTCAAGCGCGTAGGTGACAATCGCATCTGCGGATACAGATGGCGCTTCGATTCCGTTTTGCACGATCCGTTCTATCAACAACCGGGCAGAGCTGCGACGGATCAACTCCTCGTACTGACTGGCCGAAAGGCCGTTTTGCTCAAGGAAGAACTGATAAGCCGTGTTGTTGAATGTTCCATCAGAGGCGACAAAACTGGGATCGGACAGAAGTGTTTGCCGGATCGCCTCGTCGCCCACGGATATGCCCAAAGAGGCGCTGAGATCATCCAGCGCGGTGGCCCGCACGGCATCCTCGACCACAGCATCCAAAATGCCCTCTGACACCATTTCAGTGCCTGTTGGCATTCGTCCAATTTGGAGCGCGATTTGTTGCCGCGTTTGGTTCAACGTGCTGACGTAACTCGGGATCGGGATTTGCGTGTCGCCAACAACACCGATGCTGCTAGTTGTGATGGCACCCGTTCCGCCGATGCCAAAGCCCACAAGCCCGACGAACAACAGGCCCATGATGACCCACACACCAACTCCGCCTTTGCGTTGCCGCATCGCACCAATCATGGTCCGCTCCTCTTTGTCTGAATGGTCACGTAATCTGCCCCGAGAGGGCGCGCAACCAACTTCAGAGTGAAAAGCCCGATAGACGGCCCACCATCTCGTCAATACCGCTTGCATCAATATTGGCGAATGCGATGCGCAAATGCCCTTCAGCCAAACCATTAGGCGTGCCGGACAAAGGCGCAAACATTGTACCGGGCAGCATCAAAATCGCGGCGTTATCAACCAACGCTTTGGCGACCACATCTGAACGCGCCTCAAAGGAGTGTGCGACATATGCAAAATAAGCGCCAACGCCTTTCACGGTCCAATCGGGCAGGGCATTCAAACCGGCCTCAACGGCGGCACGCCGTGCAAGAATTTCCGCGCGTTCGCCCGCAACCCAATCACCCAAGTTATTCATACCCCAGAGGGCTGCGATTTGACCGATCTGATTGGGACAGATCGTTTGAGTGTCCAAGTATTTTTCAATCTCGGCCTGTCGGCTTGCGCCCGTCACCAGCGCTCCAACACGATGCCCTGTCAGGCGGTAAGCCTTTGAGAACGAATAGAGCTGGATCAGCGTGTCGCCCCAATTGGGACGGGTAAACAGGTCATGCGGCGCGCCGGTCCGACTGTCAAAATCGCGATAGGTCTCATCAACAATCAGGGCAAGACCATGGGTTTCCGCCAAGTCGAAAAATGCCGATACAACGCCAGCCGGGTATTCGGCACCCGTCGGGTTGTTCGGCGTCACGAGAACAAGCGCTTTCACACGATCCGAGATCAGCGCCTTTGCCCGCTCGACATCCGGGACCATCCCATCGCCACAGGGGAGGGGAATGACTTCGATCCCGTTCATGGTCAGATGCATCTCGTGATTGAAATACCACGGCGTCGGCAGGATCACCGCATCGCCTTTTTGCGCAACCGAGGCGACAGCAGCGCAAAAGGCCTGATTGCATCCCGACGTGATAGAGACCTGATCCGCCGACACAGGCGCGCCGTAAGCCCCGCTCCAGGTCTCGGCGATTTTTTCGCGCAGCGCAGGCATGCCGCGGACGGGGCCATATAAATGCGCCTCTGGGTTTTCCATCACAGCCTCTGCCATCACGCGGCGCAGCGCCTCGGGCGGCGGATCAAGGGGCGCAGCCTGACTGACATTGATCAGCGGCATGTTCCCGAAATCTTTATCCGCGATCCAACGGCGCGCCTCCATCACAGGGGGAAGTTGCGTGTCGGCTAGGTCGGAATTGATCACAAAACTCATGACACCGGACGCTATCATGGTGCGGCGTCGCGGCAAGGCGTATTGACGCCCCGCAGAAATAAACCCACCTAGCCCGTCATGGCACGCCCCCCGATCCTGACGCTCACCGATATTGGCCTTTCCTTTGGTCAGACACCTGTTTTCGACGGGCTAGATCTGGTCGTGCATCAAGGAGATCGGTTGTGCCTTGTGGGGCGCAACGGCTCGGGCAAGTCGACCTTGATGAAAACGATTGCTGGTTTGATCGAACCCGATCGCGGCCACCGTTTCGTGCAGCCGGGTATGGCCGTCGCCTATCTGGAGCAGGACCCGGATATGTCCGGGTTTGAGAGCTTGCGGGATTTTGCCTTCTCTAAACTACCGCATCTAGATGAGGCATACCGGATCGATATTCTGGCCGAGGGATTGCGCCTGAACCTGGACCGGGACCCGGCGACCGCATCAGGCGGGGAGCGCCGTCGCGCCGCCCTCGTGGCCTGCTTGGCCCAAGATGCCGAGTTGTTGCTCCTTGATGAGCCAACAAACCATCTCGATATTCTGGCCGTTCAATGGCTGGAAGAGCATCTGACTGCGACGCGTCAGGCCTATATCCTCATCTCCCATGACCGCGCCTTTTTGCGGAACTTGACCCGTGGGATCGTCTGGGTGGATCGCGGACAAGTGCGTCAGCATCCAAAAGGGTTCGAGGCGTTTGAAGATTGGCGTGACAAAACCTTCGAAGAAGAGGACACGGCCCTTCACAAGCAAAAGCGCCTGATCAAGGCGGAGGCCCGCTGGGCCGTCGAAGGGATTTCTGGCCGGCGTAAGCGCAATCAGGGCAGGGTGCGTCGGTTGCAGGACCTCAAACAGGACCGCTCGGATCACATACGCCGCAAAGGCACCGCGGCGATGGACCTGGCCGAGGCGGAAATCTCCGGCAAAAAAGTGTTGGAAGCGTTCAATGTTTCCAAGGCCTATGGCGATACGCCCATCATCGATAAGCTGGATTTGAAGGTGCAGCGCGGCGATCGCCTTGCCCTTGTGGGGCCGAATGGTGTGGGAAAAACCACGCTGATCCGCCTTTTGATGGGCGAAGAGAAACCCGATACCGGGTCAGTGAAGCAAGGCACGAACCTTGTGCCCGTCTATTTTGACCAAAACCGCGAGGATTTGATCGCGGATACCTCTCTGTGGAACAATCTGGTCAATGACCCCGCCTTGGGAGTTATCGGAAAATCAGATCACGTCATGGTGCGCGGCCAACCCCGCCATGTCATGGGATACCTCAAGGACTTTCTCTTTGATGAGGCACAGGCACGCGGGCCGATCAGCAAACTTTCGGGCGGGGAGCGGGCGCGCTTGATCCTGGCCAAGCTGATGGCCAAAGAAAGCAATCTGCTTGTGTTGGATGAACCGACCAATGATCTGGACATTGAGACGCTGGATTTGCTGCAAGAGCTGTTGGACGATTACCAAGGCACGGTCATACTGGTGAGCCATGACCGCGATTTCATAGATCGGATCGCAACCATGTCGATCCTTCTGGAAGGAGCGGGGAAACACACCGTCTATGCCGGCGGGTGGTCCGATATTCTGGCCCAAGGGGGCGGCATTCACGCGCCGGAGGAACCGGAAGCAACCCCAAAGCGGTCTAAACCCAAAACCACGGTTGCAGCGACCACCCCTGCGGCGCAGCAACTCAGCTTCTCAGAAAAACATCGGCTCGAAGAATTGCCAGATGTGATCGACCGGTTAAACGCTGAGATTGCAAAACTCGAAGAGTTTCTGGCTACGCCGAACCTGTTCACGGATGCACCGGTGAAGTTTCAGAAAGCCACTGACGGTTTGGTTGAACGACAAAAGGCGGTTTTGGACGCAGAGGAAGAATGGCTTGCGTTACTAGAGCGATCGGAACTCTGAACAGTTTCGATCTTGCGGCGAATTTCCCCTTGCAGCGCCGAGCCGCGCGTCCTATTTCACCTGCCACTGCTGGGGTGTAGCCAAGTGGTAAGGCAACGGTTTTTGGTATCGTGTACCGTAGGTTCGAATCCTACCACCCCAGCCAGTTCACTCTGACAGATAGATGGTAAAGGCCTCGCGAATGGCCTTATCCTGCGCCGGATCAAGGTATTGAGGATGATGCTCTGACAGGATGTCCCACGCTTTTTCCCGCGCGCGGGTCCACGCGTCCTTCGCACCATTGCCAGCCCAGGTTCGCGGTTCGTCGCGATCTGCAAGATCAGGATAGAAATAGTCCCGTTCCATCGCTGCATAGGTATGCGCCCCGCCCAGAAAATGACCCTCGCCAAGAACGGCCTCGCAAATCGCCTCAAATCCCAAATTCGCTTGCGACACCTCAATGCCCCGCAAAGCCCGGTAGGTGTGGGAGTGCATTTCATCATCCAGAACGAAGGCCTCAAAACTTGCACCAAGCAGCGACGCCGTCATGCCGGAGCTTTCGTAAATTAGGTTGCCTCCGGCTAGCGCCGCTGCCAAGGAGGTCAGCCCCTTTTCAATCCCATATTGCGCGTCAACCGCCTTGGCATCGGTCATCGACGCGGCCACACCGGATGGAAGGCCCAGCCAGTTAGACAGCTGGGCCGAGGCCGCGTTCAGCACCGCTGTCTCGCCGCTGCCACCGGAAAAGGCACCAGTGCGCAAATCGATCACCAGGGGCCAGTTTGAAAAAATCATCGGGAAACCGGGCTGAATTGCATAGACCATCACAAGGCTTGCCAGCGTTTCGGCCAAGGATTGTGCCAGGAACCCGGCCAGCGTGGCAGGTGCCGTCGCACCCGCCTGCGCCGCGGTGATATTGGACACCGGGATGTTATGGGCAATACATTCATACAAAACATCTACCGCGTCCTCACCATAGCGCATCGGAGAGATCACAGGGCTGATATGGGCCTTCATGAAGGGGCGCTTGGAAAACGCCCCGGCACCGCCCGCCGCGATGTCCAGCATCTTTACAATCGGGCTGACATGCTCTGCGATTGTAAAAGAGGTTGCTGTGGGCTTGGTTGTATTTTTCAGCAACGCGTAGACGGTATTGATGTCCAGATCGTAATTGTCCGTCATGTCAGTTGCGACACAACAGCGGGTGAACCAACTCACATTCGCCAGTCGATCTTGAAGTCGGGTAAAATCGCTCAGGTCCTGAAGTGTGGATGGCCGGTAGGATTGTGTGTCGAGATCAAGCGTTTGAACCGCCGCACCCCCGGTGCCAAAATGTACGCGATCCCCACCGATATAAATGGAGCGGTCTGCATCACGGCCATGCAGGACAAATTCTTTCGGCGCTGCCGCAATCGCCGCTTCGACAAGGGTTTGCGGTAAGGACACGCGACCGAACCGATTGTCCCGCGCGCCGGCCGCCAAAAGATCGCGGTGCAGACGCGGTGGGACCTCTCCCATGCCTAGGTGATCAAGAAGTTTCAGCGCAGTGTCATAGATTTCTTGCAACTCACTTTCGCTAAGCGGCTTATACGCGCCACCGGGCTGGCCCGGCGGGCAAGGGTCAAACGCGGGCTTCGCTGCGCGCAACGCATGCCGCTCTTCCCGTCCGCTCCGTTTTACGCGCCTCTCTGCCACGATTGCCCTCTCACGTGATGCATAAGCAAAGCCGCCTGAGCGTGCCAAAAGCAATTCTGCGACTGCAGTTTCTCGAAACCAAAAGCTGCGCATCGTAATTTGCGAAGGTGAAAGTGAAGTGCTGTCGTTTCAAAGAGCGTCTTTGTCCCACTCTCTTTTTTTACCAGTGACTGAACGTTTTGCTGATTTAGTCCTTCAACAAACCTAAACTGGTTGTGAAGTTGTGATTCTTGTTCGACCGCAACGTCACGAAAATTGAATAAATAAGGTGCGCGCATGTTCTTTCGATCCCTTTTCTCTTTGGCAGTGTTGACCGCGTTTGCGTTCCCAGCGCTGGCGCAAGATGCGCCAACAAAAATTGCAAAACTTACAACTGTCGAAACGCCGGATGCGGACCTTACGCGTCGGTTCTTTGGCCGTGTCGTTGCGAAAGAAACCGTTGATCTTGCGTTTCAGGTCGGGGGTCAAATTCTGGAATTTCCTGCCATCGAGGGGGAATTCATCGAGGCTGGCGGCCTTGTGGCGCAATTGGACCTTGAACCGTTTGAATTGGCGGTCAGTCAGGCGCAAGCCAACAAGGAACAGGCCGATCGAACCTTGGCGCGTTTTGAACGGTTGCGTGACAGCGCTGTCAGTGATGTGCAGATCGAAGATGCGGGCACCCAGGCCGAGCTTGCCGCAATTGCCCTGCGCTCTGCACAGCGTGACCTTGAACAGGCAACGTTGAAAGCCCCGTTTCAGGCATTGGTCGCTGAACGACAGGTTTCCAATTTCGAAACCATCGGCGGCGGCACATCCGTTGTTCGGATCCACGACATGTCCGAAGTTCGAATTGAAATTGATGTGCCTGAAATTCTGTTTCAAACTGCCGGGTCTGACCCAGATGTTGATCTTGTTGCTCAGTTCCCGGCAAGCGACCAGCAATTTGAGTTAGAAGTTCGTGAGTTTAACGCAGAAACGTCTGAGATTGGTCAAACCTTTTCGTTGACGCTTGGGATGGACACACCTGAAGACATCGTCATTTTCCCTGGATCCTCAGCAGAGGTTTACGCGACATTGAATGCGGTAAATTCACAGCCAGAAATTCCGGCGTCTGCGATTGTGTCGAGCAATGACGGGATGCCAAATGTGTATGTCTTTTCGCCCTCTGGTGCTGACGAGGGCACGATTGAGTTGGTCCAAATTGAGATTGAGCCGACAACGAACGGTGCGGTGCGCGTCGTCTCTGGCGTAGAAATCGGGCAGGAAATCGTCGCAACGGGTGGTGGAACCCTGACCGATGGCCAAACTGTTCGTCGCTTCACCGGCTTCAACAATTAAGGCCCTGTCATGAAGATTGCCCGCTTTTCGATCGAAAACCCGCTCTACACCTGGCTTGTCATACTAACCTGTTTGATCGGCGGTTATTGGGGATTTAACTCGCTTGGGCGGCTTGAGGATCCTGCGTTTACCATCAAAACAGCGGCCATCATTACGGAGTACCCCGGCGCCTCTGCGGCGGAAGTTGCGCGCGAAATCAGCGAACCGATTGAATCAGAGATTCAGAAGCTTGGCCAAATTGACGAAATACGTTCAACAAACGAGCCAGGTCTTTCCGTAATTAACGTTGATGTAAAAGATCAGATTCTTGCCGACGGATTGCCCCAGGTTTGGACGGAACTGCGCAATAAGGTCGAAGCGACCCGCCTGCCGGAAGCCGCCGGTCGGCCCTTTGTGAATGACGATTTCGGCGATGTGTACGGCCTCTTTTATGCCGTTTCTGCACCCGGCTACGAAGATGATGAAGTCTACGAGCTGTCACGCTTTTTGCGACGCGAGATGTTAGCGGTCGATGGTGTCGCTGATGTCGCCATAGCAGGTGTCCCAAACGAGGTCATTTATGTCGAACCCGATTTGGTCGTGACCAGCAATCTTGGTGTTTCGCCTGCAGCGATTGCCAACGCCTTGGCGACCTCGGACTCAATCGAAGAGGCAGGATCCCTGCAATCGATAGATGGCCGTACGCTGATCCAACGGGCCGAGGGTGATGACAGTGTCTCGGAAATTGCCGCCCTCACAGTGGGTGTAAACGGCGAGCTGATCAATCTTATTGACCTTGCGTCGGTCCGCCGAGACCGCGAAGAAACGCCCAACATCTTCATTCGCCATAATGGGCAAGAGGCCTTCACTCTGGCGGTGGCCGGTATCAGCACCGACAACATTGTCGATATCGGAAAACGGGTCGATGCCAGACTGGGAGAGCTGGATCCCGAGATACCCGCAGGCATTTCAATCGAACCCATCTATCAGCAGCATGTGGTCGTCGATAAGTCTGTGAACGACTTCCTTGTGAATCTCGCCATGTCCGTCAGCATTGTGGTCGTAGTGCTTGCCCTGTTTATGGGCTGGCGGGCGGCTTTGGTCGTGGGGTCGACCTTGCTTTTAACGGTTGTTGGGACGCTTTTGTTCATGGCGTTCTTCTCAATCGAGATGGAGCGTATCTCGCTTGGTGCGTTGATCATCGCCATGGGTATGTTGGTAGATAATGCGATCGTGGTCGCCGAAGGCATGCAAAACGCCATGAGGCGTGGCAAGGACTCTCGCGAGGCCGCAGATGAGGCTGCAGCGAAAACTCAAGTTCCGCTCCTGGGCGCGACCGTGATCGGAATTATGGCCTTTGCGGGTATTGGCCTCAGCCCGGATTCAACGGGCGAGTTTATGTTCTCCCTCTTTGCCGTCATCGGGATTTCATTGCTGCTGTCCTGGGTTTTGGCCATCACGGTCACACCGCTGCTTGGTCACTACTTTTTCGTGCAGGAAAAAGGCGAGGTGACAGACGCCTATGGTGGCGCTGTGTTTCAAATGTATGCAAGCCTCTTGCGCGGCTGTATCCAACTGCGGTGGCTGGTTGTAGCGGGGCTTATCGGGATCACGGTCGCTTGTTACGCGCTCTTTGGCCAGGTCAAGCAACAGTTCTTCCCAGACAGCAATACGCCTTTGTTTTTTGTGAACTACAAGCTCAATCAAGGGGCTGCGATTGAAGAGACGTCTCGCGATCTCGCAGTCCTCGAAGAGTGGCTTTTGGCACAAAAGGATGTGGTCGCGACCACTGCATTTGTGGGCGATGGTGCTACCCGTTTTATGCTGACTTATGAATCGGATGACGCAAACCCAAGTTACGGCCACATCATTGTGCGGACGGAAACGATCGAAGAGATTGACCCGATTATCAATGGCTTGAAAGCATTCGGCGCCGAAGCAACCCCACAGGCAGAATTGCGCGCTGAACGCCTTGCTTTTGGTCCCGGTGGCGGCGCTGACGTTGCTGCGCGGTTCTCGGGTCCTGATCCTGTCGTCCTGCGTAACCTCGCTGACGAGGCGATTGCACGGATGATCGCGGCCTCTGACAATGTCGTCGCCCCTCGCATCGACTGGAGAGAGCAAGAACAAGTTCTCAGACCGATTTACGCCGACGACCGCGCGCAAGAGGCGGGAATTTCGCGAAGTGACATTTCGCAAACGTTGCAATTTGCCACGGACGGCTTGAATGCGGGGGTCTTTCGAGAAGGCGACAGACAGATCCCGATCCTTCTGCGTGCTCCACAGGAGAACCCTATCGCGTTGATGGATCACATCGTATTTTCTTCGGCTACAAACTCCTTTGTGCCGCTGGAACAGGTTGTGGATGGTCTGCGGTTTGAGACGCAAAACACGTTAATGCTCCGCCGGGACCGGGTGTTTACCATCACAGCCGAGTTTAACGCGCCGCCGGGTTTCACTGCCGCAGAAGTCCAAAGCGAGGTCACCGCAACCATAGAAGAGATGGACATACCGCCCGGTTACAAGTTCGAATGGGGCGGCGAATTGGAAAACTCTTCCGAGGCGAACGAAAACCTCGCCCGTCAATTGCCGTTCAGCATCATCGTAATGGTGTTGATTTCCGTGTTACTCTTCAATGCTTTGCGGCAGCCAACGATTATCTGGCTGCTCGTGCCGATGTCTGTAAATGGCGTCAGCCTTGGGCTGATTGGGACAGGGTTCCCCTTTACGTTCACGGCTTTGCTCGGGCTGCTGTCTTTGTCGGGTATGTTGATCAAAAACGGGATTGTTTTGGTAGAAGAAATCGACATCACACGCCGCGCCTATCCTTCAAAATCTTTGCGAGATGCCATCGTCGAGGCTTCAACATCACGCCTCAGACCCGTTGTTCTTGCGGCTGCCACGACCATACTTGGCATGTTGCCTTTGCTGTCAGATGCGTTTTTCCAATCTATGGCCGTCACGATTATGGGTGGCTTGGCATTCGCGTCGATCCTGACGCTCATTGCCGCGCCAGTGTTCTATTACCTCTTCTTTGCGCTGGATGAGCGTCGGAAAACTGAAATGCCGGAAGGGGCCGCACCAGCCTAGTTTCAAAAAACCGAAACCCGCGGTTCTGAGTTTTCGAAGCTAGCAAAGAGCGGTTGCCCTAGGCCGCCGACAAAGCATGCTCCGGCAATCGGTTCTGGGATATGTGCTATGAAATCTCGTACAAAAGTGGTCGTCATCGGGGGCGGTATCGCCGGGTGCTCAACCCTCTATCACCTCACCCAAGAAGGCTGGAGCGATGTTGTCTTGGTAGAGCGGGACGAGTTGACCAGCGGCACCACATGGCATTCCGCAGCACAAGTGACAAATTTTGGCATGAACCAGACGATGGTTGGCCTCAAGACGCACTCGATAAACCTTTATCAAGAGCTGGCGAATGACCCGGAATATCCGATCAACTATCACCACGGCGACGGCGGTATTCGCCTCGCAAACACCGAAGAGCAGATGCAGGGCTATCGCCATTTCGCCTCTATGGCTCGTGGAATGGATGTCCATTTTGAGGTCATAGACGCCAATGAATGCGCGCGTCGCCATCCGCTGATTTCTACTGAAAACCTCATTGGGGGCCTGTGGGATCCGATGGACGGCGACATTGATCCCGCCCAACTGTGTCAGGCCCTCGCACGTCGCGCCCGCACTGCAGGCGCCGAAGTGTACCGAAACACACCTGTCACAGCGCTCACGCAACACAAGGACGACACCTGGACCGTTCATACCGAAAAGGGCGACATAGACTGCGACATCGTCGTCAACGCCTGCGGCTACCGCGTGAATGAAGTGGGCGCGATGATGGGTGTTCATCATCCCGTCGCCTCTATGGAACACCAGTATATGGTGACTGAAGAAATCCAAGCCATCATCGATGCAGGCCACCGCATGCCGCTGTTGCGCTGTCCGATCAGTGATTACTACTCGCGCCAGGAAAAAAACGGCCTCTTGGTCGGCTTTTATGAACAAGATTGCAAACCTTGGGGCATGGACGGCATCGACCCAAAGTTCTCTAATGACCTTTGCCCCGATGACCTTGACCGCGTGATGGACGTGCTCGAGGGGGCGTTTGCCCGCATGCCCGCATTGATGAATGTCGGTATCAAAACAATCATCAATGGCCCAATCACTTACACCATCGATGGCGCGCCGCTGGTCGGGCCGATCCCCGGGAAACGCAACGCCTTTTGCATTATCGGTCTGCGTGCAGGTCTGGGCGAGGGCGGCGGCCATGGCTGGCTCTTAGCGCAACAAATCGTCCACGGAGAGGCCTGCTATGACACATGGGTTCTCGATCCGCGTAGGTTCACCGGCCACGCCAATGTGGAACTCACATCGCTCAAGGCGATAGAGGACTACCAGAACGAGTTTCGGTTCCACTTCCCGCACGAACATCGCCCCGCGGGGCGTTTCGCCAAAACCACGCCGTTAACACCTGTTCTCGAAAAGGAAGGGGCAGAGTTCACGGTCGTAAATGGCTGGGAGCGGGCAGAGTATTTCAAACCCGCCGCCAATTTCCACCCAAGCCTCAGTTTCAATTTTGACGAGGCGTTCGACATCGTCGCAGCAGAGGTGGCGACCGTGCAGACCACAGTTGGCCTGATGGAGGTGAACGGCTTTAACCGCTTGGAAATCACCGGCTCGGACCGTCACAGCTTCCTTGACCGCATGATATGTGGGGCCGTGACAAAACGGGTGAGCCGCGTTGGCCTTGGGTACCTTCTAAATCATCACGGCATGGTCAAAGGGGAGGCCACGATTGCCAACCTCCCTGCAAGTGATCGTGGGCCTGAGCGTGTTTGGTATGGCTCGGCGGCGGCGTCCGAATTCCATGATATGGATTGGCTGACCGCGCATATCCGACCCGGTGAAGATGTGCAGATCACGTCTTTGACGAATGACCACACCATACTGGTGCTTGCAGGCCCCAAATCCCGCGAGGTCCTTTCGACGGCCTCGCGCGGTGACTGGTCTGCGCAGGCCTTCCCATGGTTGTCAGTACGCGAATGTTTTGTGGGCTATGCCCCTGCCACCGTGATGAGCGTCAGCTTCTCTGGCGAGCTGGCCTATGAAATCCATGTGCCGAACGCGTCTCTCTATGCGGCTTTCACCGCTTTGCAGGACGCCGGCGTGGCACATGGGCTCAAGCTGTTTGGTGCTCGCGCCGTTGAGTCGATGCGCATGGAAAAAGGCTTCCTCCATTGGAAGGCAGATTTAATAACTGAATTCGATCCGTTCGAGACGGGGCTAGGCCGCTTCGTCAAAATGGATAAAGACGGCTTCATCGGTCGAGACGCGCTGATCGCAGCGCATAACCGTGGCGCACGTCGGAAACTCGTAACCTTGAAGGTTGATGAGACCCACGCCCCGGCCCATGGTGGGGCGTCGATCATACAGGCGGGGCAGGTCGTGGGCACGGTGACGTCCGGTGATTGGGGGCACCGCGTCGGCATGAACCTCGCTTACGCCTTTATCGATGCCGATCACGCGACCGAAGGGCAGGCGCTGAAACTGGATCTGTGCGGCGATCTGGTCGATGTCGCCGTGATCCCGCCATCGCCTTATGATCCGGGGATGACGCGCCCTCGGAGCTAGCGCGATCAAATTGACGCCCCCGTAAAACAGGCGATAACCATGGTGCATGAGTGCGCTACCCGTTTTCTGGTCATTCCGGCGATGCCCTTACGCCATGCGGGCGCGCCTTGCCCTTGTACGATCCGGCGTGCAAGTCGAGCTGCGCGAAATTCTGCTACGGGATAAACCTGACGCGTTCCTCCGGGACTCGCGCTCTGGGACTGTTCCCTGTTTGCGTACGGATGGCCAAATCATCGACGAGAGTTTGGACATCATGATTTGGGCACTGAAGCAAAACGACACATATGGACTTCTCAAGATGCCACAGCAAGGGTGGGATCTGATCGCCGAAAATGATGGCCCGTTCAAAGCCGCACTGGATCGCACGAAATATCCAACCCGCTTTGACGGGATTGACGCTTCGGTGGAACGTGAAAAGGCGAGTATGTTTCTAAAGGGTCTAGATGCTAGATTGTCGGGGCAGGACTTCCTCTTTGGTGATGTGCCGACAATCGCCGATGATGCGGTGTTACCGTTCATTCGTCAATTCGCCCATATCGACCGGGAATGGTTTGACGCGCAAGACTGGCCAAATCTTATCTCTTGGTTGGATCAGTTTCTGGCAAGTCACCTGTTTTCGGCAAGCATGCAAAAATACCCGCTCTGGTCAGAAGGGGATGCGCAGGTAATGCTTAAGGCCCAAGTCGTGTAATAATCAAATGCGTGCAGTCCCCACCGCAGGAACCAGTATATGCATGAAAATAGAAAAGGGATCCACTCAGCATGCCATCAATAAGGTATGTAAATGGGTCGCCAGCAGCACCCCGACTGGTAACTTTCGAACCTGATTGTTGAATTGATAAACTGAACCGCGACTGCGCCGCAGAGTCGCTAATGATTGCTTTGGAAGGTTCGGCTGCATTCATTGGGCGATCGTACCATGCGCATTGTCCAGGTTGCAGTGAACCCGCTGCCACACCGGTTGTCGCTTTTTCGTAGTTCAAATACATCCATGGCGATGAAAAGATATGGAGATCTACAGACATGTTCCCTCCGCCCATGCAGGCAACCGGAAAGCTCGGAGGGTCTTGAAGGTTTTGCGCGGAAGCGGTGCCCGTTGGCCCGAAGGAGATCAGACCAGACATGAAGATCAACGCCATGAAAACACGAAGCATATTGCGAAGCTCCTTTGTGATCGATTTGGTTTTGCAACAACAGATCCACCAAGGGTGGGATTGCTAAAAATAAAAATACTCCTCGTATGGCTTATGCGCCTTCGCAGTTTGGACCAAGAAAAACTGGGCCGGCTGCACTCATTTTTACAAAATTATTACCTGTGCGTCGTTCATGCGATCCGCTGGCTGGCTTTCTCCGCCAGGCGTTGATGCCAGCCAGTGACGGTACAGTTTCTGTACGGATGCGGTACAGGTTCTGTACGGATGCTGCACCCCGTTTAGACGTCCAATTCTTCCACGAATTTCGCATTGTCTTGGATGTATTCAAAGCGCAGCTCGGGGCGTTTGCCCATCAACCGATCCACCAATGATGCTGTCTCCCCAGGCGCATCCTCATCAATGGTGATCCGGATCAGTTGCCGCGTCTCGGGGTTCATTGTCGTCTCTTTCAGGTCCTTGGCGTCCATCTCTCCAAGGCCCTTAAATCGCGAGATGTCAATCTTACCTTTGCCGCCTAAACCCTTGTCCAACAACGTATTTTTCTCAAAATCATCCATGGCATATTCACGCCGTCCCCCTTGCGTCAGACGATAGAGAGGCGGGCACGCCATAAAGAGATGCCCTTGATCGATGAGTGGCCGCATCTGAGTAAAGAAGAACGTCATCAGCAGCGATGCAATATGGGCCCCGTCCACATCGGCATCGGTCATGATGATAACCTTATCATAACGCAGATCCTCGATGTTGAATTTCGTACCCATGCCCACTCCAAGTGCTTGGCATAAGTCATTGATTTCGTTGTTAGAACTCATTTTAGATCCGGCCGCACCAAGCACGTTCAGAATCTTACCGCGCAGCGGCAAAAGCGCTTGAGTCTTTCGGTCCCGCGCCATTTTTGCGGATCCCCCCGCACTGTCGCCTTCCACAATGAAAATCTCGGTGCCGTCCCGATTTGTGGCTGAACAATCCACCAGTTTGCCGGGCAGGCGCAGTTTCTTCGTGGCTGACTTCCGCGCGGTTTCTTTTTCGGCCTTTCGGCGTAGGCGTTCGTCCGCTTTCAGGATCAGGTAATCCAGGATTGCGCCGGCAGATTTATTGTTATTTGCCAACCAGTTATCGAACCGATCTCGAACAGAGTTTTCCACCAAACGGGCGGCATCGGTCGTCGCCAAGCGGTCTTTGGTTTGGCCCACGAACTCAGGCTCACGGATGAAACACGACACCAGCGCACAGCCCCCCGACATGACATCATCACGGGTGATTTGGCTCGCTTTGCGGGTGTTGGTCAGCTCCCCATAGGCTTTGATGCCCTTCAGGATCGCTGACCAAAACCCGCTTTCATGGGTGCCGCCCTCTGGCGTGGGCACCGTGTTACAATAGGACTGCACAAAGGCGTCGCGCGAGGGCGTCCAATTGATCGCCCATTCGACAGAACCGGGTGTATCATCTTGAAAACGTTCGGAAAATTCAACTTTCCCGGCAAAAGGTTCATCGGCATATGTCGCCGACCCCTCGAGCTGCTCGACTAGGTAGTCGGCCAATCCATTGGGAAACCGGAAGCTGGCGGTCGGCGGTACATCGTCAATGTCCTTCAACAGGCTTGGATCGCATTTCCAACGGATCTCAACACCCGAAAACAAATACGCCTTGGAGCGGACCATATTGAAAAGGCGTTTCGGCTTGAAATGGGCCTTTGGTCCGAAAATCTCAGCGTCGGGATGGAAGGTCACAGACGTACCGCGACGGTTCTGCGTTGGTCCCAGTGACGTGATCGAACCTTGTGGAATGCCGCGGCTAAACTCTTGAACGTATAGCTCTTTATTCCGCGCCACCTCCACCCGGACATGATCTGACAAGGCGTTCACCACGGACACACCCACACCGTGCAAACCGCCCGAAGTCTGATAGGCTTTGCCGCTGAACTTGCCGCCTGCATGCAGCGTACACAGGATCACCTCCAGCGCAGATTTTTCGGGGTATTTGGGGTGCGGATCGATCGGGATACCGCGCCCATTATCTGTGATCGTGACCGAGTAATCCGCATGCAGCTCCACTTCGATCCGGTTGGCATGCCCCGCAACCGCCTCGTCCATCGAGTTGTCGAGAACTTCGGCAACTAGGTGGTGCAACGCACGCTCGTCCGTCCCGCCGATATACATGCCGGGGCGCTTGCGAACAGGTTCCAGCCCCTCGAGGACTTCAATCGAAGAGGCGTCATATCCACTGGGGTCGTCGTTAAATAGGTCGTCGGCCATTTTTTGGGCTCTGATTCTGAATGCTCGTGTTTTCAGGAGCATACTATATTTTGTGGGAAGCAACCATGGAATTCCCAATAGAATGTTGCATCAATAGAATTGAATAAAACCAGAAGGTTGGAGTTTTGGAAAAACCATTTGCCCGTATCGTCGTTATCCTCTGTGCTTTCACAATCGTTTTTGGAGCACTCGGGCGTTTTCATCCGCTCGGAGATAGCCTGTCTATTTTCCGCGTTCCAGCCAGTTTAGTCTGCCTTTACTTCAGCCTTCGACTTTTTCGCGTGAGCTGGCTTTTCCCTACAGTCTCTTTGGCCTGTATTGTAAGTCTCAGTGTCTATGCTCTTGGTCGATACGACTTTGCCGGTGTAGGGCTTTTTCGCACAACGATTTATCAAAAGAACCTGAGTTTCCGCCTGGCTGACACAACCGCATTTATCGAAGACGTTCAGATGCTGGAGCCAAGCTTCATAACGCTTCAGGAAGTGACAGAACAGAACTGGACCAACCTTCTTCCACTTCGAGAAGAGTACCAAACAGCGCTTTTGTGCCCTTTTGCAGCCGTTGGCGGCGTCGCAGTTTTAAGTCGGTACCCTAGTGTTGAAGGGACGGAAACCTGTCACAACGATCTGGGTGCCGCAACCGTACAAGTCGAAACACCGAACGGGCCCGTCTGGGTCACTTCACTCCATGCCAGGTGGCCTTTTCCATTCGATCAGACAAAGCAGATGGACAGATTGGTACCTGAACTTAACGATTTGAAAGGGCGCGGCTTGATTGGCGGCGACTTTAACATGGTGCCTTGGGGGTGGACGGTTCGCCGGTTTCAGGCAAATCGGGTGAGTGCGACGCGGACGACCTTCAAAAAGGAGTGGCTTATTCCCATTTCCATCGACCATGTTTTGGGTAAATACGCCGCGAGTGAACTCACCGACCGCAGACCACTTTTGGGCTCAGATCACTACGGCTTGTTTGTGACAGTCGACTGGGGTTCTTGACCTATTTACTCATTCCCGGTCAGGCGCGGATCAAACGGATACGTGGTTAGGTTTTCATAGCCCGTTTCAGTGATCAGCACCTGATCTTCGAGTTTGATGGAGAAATCACCGCCCTTAGGCTGGATCAACGCCTCCACACATAGGGTCATGCCTGGCTCCAGTTCGTAATCGAACGCGCCTTCCACCATTTTGTCAGGATAGGCCACAAGCGGCCATTCATCACACAGGCCCACACCATGCATCAGACAGCCATATTTGCCGTCCTGATACTCTGGCTTCAACTGGTGACAGCTACGCGACAAGTCTTGGATGTTTACGCCGGGTTTCAGCATTTCCATATTGGTTTGGATATGCTCGATCCCGTGGTTCATCGCATCGATCATGTCCTGGCGGGGTTTCTCGTCGCCAATCCACCAAGTGCGAGAAATATCCACGCAAATGCCATAGGATCCCACCAAATCCGTATCAAAGGCCACGATTTCATTGTTCTGAACAATCCGAGGCCCGCATTCTTGGAACCACGGATTGGTGCGGGGGCCCGAGGCCAACAAACGCGTTTCAATCCATTCGCCACCGCGGCGAATATTCTCGGCATGCAGTACCGCCCAAATGTCATCTTCCGACATGTCGCCTTTGGGCACACCCGCCCGTGCAGCATTTTCCATTGCCAAAACTGCCTTGTCACAAGCGTCGTGGGCGCAGCGCATGGCTTTGATCTCGTCCGGGCCTTTAATCGATCGGGACTTCTCGGTGACTTCTTCACCTTCCATAATCTTAAACCCCTGCGCCTCCAGCGCGCGGAGACCATGGAGCATGATCTTATCCACGGCGAGGCGTTTGTTGCCGCCCGCATGCTCTTCCAAAAGCACACGCACTTCGTTGGAAAATGCGTCCGCGGCAATGTCGATTTTATCGCCCCGGTCGAAGTAAAAGAGGTCGGCACCGGATCGCGCCTCGCGCACGAGTGGATTAAACTCGGACAGGAACGGAGAGTTTTTGTAGTCCCAAATCACCATATACCCGTCCGCACAAAGTAATACCGCACGGAACGGGTTATGGGTGTTCCAGAGCTGCATATTCGTGCTGTCTGTGGCATAGCGGATGTTCAGAGGGTCAAACATCAAAAGGCCAGCATAGCCGCGATCAACAATATGGCGCGTCAGACGCTCCCAACGGTAGCGCCGCATTGCCTGAAGATCTGGCAGATCCAGCCCAGCGGCCTCCCATTCGCGATAAGCCAGCTGCGTTGGACCAATTTCGACACGATTGAGGTCATTCGGAGTGTTATCGCCCAATAAAACGCCCTTTGTTGGGTCAATTTTTCGGTTTTCACGATAATGCTGGTTCATCATGACCTCCTCGGTATAGCTGTTTTGATGCTCTCATAAGGGGCTCATAAGGCATGCCCATACGCGGCATTCGAAAGGGGCTTGAGGTCGCAAATGCATAAATTTGGGGAAATTCTGCACGAGGTTTTGCCATTTCGTCCCTGGGAGGAAGAGGCGACACGACGCCTGCCTGGCGTCACTCCGCTTGGGGATGCACCATGGCTGTGGCGCGACGAAGTGTTTGACCAACAAATGGCTTATCGGGATCACTTGATCGCAACGAAGCCTAAGGATGTTATCGCAGAAACCACACCGGACGTGTTTCAAGAGCTCAGAGACGCCATCTTAGAGGGTTTGAGGGCTGACCCGGCCTATAACGTTTCCAGCGGGACCATTACGCGCCCCGACGGGGTCGTCATTCCCGACCCATCCGATATGGCCGGTCTGGCGCGCCTGATTCAGGAAGATATTCTTATCCATGAACGGCAGGCCGACGAGCATGTTTTGACATCTGGTGCGCTGTGCTTCCCTGCAAATTGGAAGTTTTCGGACAAGCGGGGCCGAGGCCTTGTTGCTATCCACGATCCAGTTCCGCTCTATGATGTTCGCATTGCAAAAGGCGTCCAGCGTATGATGGATCTCTTGCGCGCTGACGCGCCAATCTGGCGCGCAAACTTCGTCATTTACAATACACCAGAGCTGCATCAGCCCCATCCCCATCCCGGTCAAGGCGACTTCATGCGGGTCGAAAGGCAGATCCTGCGTAAGCTTCCAAAAACCAACGCCGTGATTTTCACTCTTCACACGTTTGTGTTCAAAATGAGCGCTGAGATGCGCCAATCCGTCACTCCATTCCTACACTGACGGCGTCATATCGATGGCTCAACAGTCACAGAGTAGAAAATGACGATCGTTGCACTTTTGGTTACGGCCACCGTGTTCGGGGGCATGGTTCTTTATTCGTTTGGTTTTGCGCCCTTTGTTTTCACGCAGTTGGAGGCGCAGGCGGCGGGCTTGATGCTGCGCCGTGCATTCCCGTGGTACTATATCTTTTCCATGGTCGCGGGGGCCGCATCCGCGTTTTCGTTGATCTTTGTGGATACGATCGGTGCTCAAATCATGCTGGCCGTCGTTCTGATCGCGATGGTTGCGCATTTTGTACTGATGCCGCGCATTAACGCCGCACGCGACCAAGGTGCCTCAGGCAAACAGCGTTTCGATTGGTTGCATCGCACATCAGTCGCGCTGAACTTCGTTCAACTCGCCCTGATCGGCTGGGTGCTGGCGAGGTTCGTCTAAAACGGCAGCGCAGTTTCGGTTGTGATTTGAACCTCTGAATGCAACGTACGGTGCACAGGGCACTTATCGGCAATCTCAATCAGTCGTTGTCTTTGATCTTCGCTCAGGTCGCCTTCAATCGTGATTACCCGTTTGAATTGATCGATCTTCCCCTCTGACGTTTCGCAAGTCGCGCACTCGCTTGCGTGAATTTTATCATGAATAACGTCGACCGAAATATGCTCGACCGGCCAGCCCTTGCGACGGGCATACATGCGCATGGTCATCGATGTGCATGCGGCCAAACCGGCAGACAGGAAATTAAAGGGCGTCATGCCAAGATCGGTCCCGCCATATGACACGGGCTCATCAGCAAGAGTGTGGTGCTTGGGGCCTGCGTTAATGTCTTGAAGCAAACCTGTTTTGTCCGCCTCTTCTGACCTGACAACGCCCTCTGGAGCGCCGATGGGGGCTGCAGGTTTGGTAAGGTTCATATAGCGACCCGCCCATGATGCTATAACCGAGGCTGCGTATTCGGCGTCCTCTGCCTTGGTGATAAGGTGATCGGCGGTGTCCAATGTGACAAAGCTTTTGGGGTGTTTCGCGGTCAAGAATATCTCTGAGGCATTCTCGATCCCGACAGTCGCATCAATGGGCGAATGAAGGACAAGCAGCGCCGCCTTCATCTTCGCGACCGCTGGCGTCAATTCCGACGCTGCAACATCGTCTAAGAAGTCCTTGTTGATCGTGAACGGGCGACCACCGAGCGAAACTTCAGCAGAGCCATTGGCTGTGATCTCGTCAATTGAACTGCCAAAATTATGCACAACATGACCGGGGTCCGAAGGAGCACCTAAGGTTACAACGGCCTTCACGCTTGGAAGCTCAGGTGCCGCTTTCAAAACTGCCGCCCCACCCAGCGAATGCCCAACCAGCAAAGATGGTGCCATATGAAGCCCCTCTAGATGCTTTGCTGCCAACAAAAGATCGTCTACATTCGATGTGAAATGGGTGTTTGCAAACTCCCCTTCAGAGTGGCCAAGCCCGGTAAAATCGAACCGTAGAACTGCGATATTCATCGCGGCAAGATAGCTCGAAATCCGCTTGGCGGCGGCGATGTCCTTTGAGCAGGTGAAACAATGTGCAAAAATTGCTGTCGCCTGAATAGGGCCCGCTGGCGTGTCCAGACGCGCGGCCAGCGTATCACCATTATGGCCCGTGAATTCGGTTTTCTGTGTTGGCATGGGCATGCCCTCCGATCTGGTTAAAGATGGCTTATCAGCCCAGCCGTTCACTCCGTAACCCCCTTCACGGGCAAGTGACGCAGGTGAAACGATCACCCCAAACAGGAAAACCCCGACGGTATCGCCGGGGTTTAAAAATCTTGACCCTACGTAGTCAAACCATGTGGCTGTCAGCGGCTTAGCAGCTGTAATACATTCCGTACTCTACTGGGTGCGGGGTATGTTCCATGCTGTAAACTTCTTCCCATTTCAGATCCATGTAGCCTTCGATCTGATCGGCAGTGAACACGCCACCCGCCGTGAGGAAGTCCATATCAGCCGCCAGTTCGTCCAGAGCTTCGCGCAGCGACGCACAAACTGTTGGGATACCTTCCAACTCGTCAGCAGACAGTTCGTACAGGTCTTTGTCTGTCGACGCGCCTGGGTCGATCTGATTGTTGATACCGTCAAGACCGGCCATCAACAGCGCTGAGAAGCACAGATAAGGGTTTGCAGATGGATCAGGGAAACGCGCCTCTACACGTTTCGCTTTGGGTGACTGTGTCCACGGAATACGGACACAACCTGACCGGTTACGTGCAGAGTACGTCCGAAGAACTGGCGCTTCAAAGCCCGGGATCAAACGCTTGTAAGAATTTGTGGACGGGTTCGTAAACGCGTTCAACGCTTTGGCGTGTTTCAGAATGCCACCGATAAAGTACAGCGCCTCTTGGGAGAGGTCGGCATATTTGTCACCTGCAAAGAGCGGTGCGCCGTCTTTCCAGATCGACATGTTCACATGCATGCCCGTACCATTGTCGCCTGCAATGGGCTTTGGCATGAAGGTCGCGGATTTGCCGTAAGCGTGCGCCACGTTGTGGATGATGTACTTGTATTTCTGCAGTTCATCGCCCTGCTTGGTCAGCGAATTAAAGATCAAGCCAAGCTCGTGCTGACAGCTTGCCACCTCGTGGTGGTGCTTATCGACGGACATGCCGATATTTTTCATCGTGGACAGCATCTCAGAGCGGATATCCATGCCGGCATCCGTTGGGTTCACTGGGAAATAGCCGCCCTTGACGCCCGGACGATGACCCATATTGCCCATCTCGTACTCTGTATCGGTGTTCCACGCGGCGTCTGCAGCGTCGACCTCGAAGGAGACTTTGTTCATCGAGTTGGAGAACCGCACATCGTCAAAGAGGAAGAATTCCGCCTCTGGGCCAAAGAATGCCGTGTCGCCGATACCAGATGATTTCAAATACTCTTCGGCACGTGTCGCAGTGGAGCGTGGGCAGCGGGAGTAGGGCATACCATCGTCAGGCTCTACAACCGAGCAGTGAACTGCGATTGTTTTTTCTGCATAGAATGGATCAACATAAGCTGATGTTGTGTCTGCAACCAGTTTCATGTCTGACTGGTCAATGGATTTCCAACCAGCGATGGAAGAGCCGTCGAACATAAAGCCTTCTTCGAGGAAGTCTTCATCGACCTGGTCTTCCATGACCGTCACGTGCTGAAGCTTGCCACGTGGGTCAGTGAAACGGATGTCGACATAAGCTGCCTCTTCATCCTTTATTAGTTTGAGCATGTCTGCTGCGCTCATGGGTATCACCTCTTCCTTTGGGGTTGATGGGGTTACAGCGCTTCAGCGCCTTCTTCGCCAGTCCTGATGCGGATGGCTTGTTCGATGTTGGAGACGAACACCTTACCGTCTCCGATTTTTTCCGTCCTCGCGGCTGAAATGATGGCCTGGATGGCCTCGTCCAACTGATCGTCGGACAAAACAATCTCGATTTTTACTTTTGGAAGGAAATCCACCACGTATTCAGCACCACGGTAAAGCTCGGTGTGGCCTTTTTGTCTGCCAAAGCCTTTTGCCTCTAAAACCGACAGCCCTTGAACACCGACTTCTTGGAGGGCTTCCTTAACTTCATCCAGCTTGAATGGCTTGATTATGGCTTCGATCTTTTTCACTGATTTTCCTCACCGATAGTCTGCCGCTGCGTGGTGGCGATTTAACCATCGCGGGGCAATTTGGACCCGGGTCAAGCGGGCATCTGCGCCACTGAAATAAAGGCGTCTGCGCAGTAACTGAACAGTATGACTAATTTTTAACCATGTTTGGTTCAGAGGTTGATCTGCACTTTGTTGAGTTTGCCGACCATTTCCCACTTACATCCTGAAAAAAGCTTTGTTACAGGCTCGGTCCGGGCTTGGAGAAAAGCCCACAGAGTGCGGGTGTGGCGAAATTGGTAGACGCACCAGATTTAGGTTCTGGCGCCGCGAGGCGTGGGGGTTCAAGTCCCTCCACCCGCACCAAACATTCCTAAGATCTTGCGTTGAGAACGTTTTCGACGGTCGATTGCGCGGCTCGCGGCGAATACGGCTTCAACCAAGATTGCGTGGCCGCGTCCTGTGCAAAGGCATCTTGAAGAATACGCCTGTTCCGAGAATGCTCTGCGTTATGCGCCGCTTCAACATCTTTGATATTTGGATCCAAATCCATTTTGTATTGAATAAGTTTCTCATGCCGAATGACGACAAACTCGTTGGATAGCCAGTCCTTCTTAAGAACTTCATCGCTCATTTCATTATAGAGCGTGTGAAATCCATCATGGATATGCGTTTTATGATCGTACCGAAAAAGCGGCACTTTTCTAAGACAATCGTAGGTGCCGACCATGTGGTGTCGGATATCAACGGTCCACGAAACGCGCTCCAACCCTTTGAACGCCCATTGAGTGGCAAAATACTCTCTATACGCCTCCGTCGGTACTGCACTGTTTTCGCAATAATGCAGATCCAGCGTCCTTTCATCTGTTGGGTCGGCAGTTTCTGGATCAAAGTTCGGACCCAGCACAACGTCAATCAGAACGCCGGGCACAAATTGCTGCGCCTTTGGAAGTGATCGCAAGTATTGCGCTAGCGTATCGTATCCGTTTGGGACTTCGACAAATTCGTCAACATCTGTGACTAAAAGCCAGCTACCGGGGGTGACAAACACTTTCGCAAGCGTCTCTATCCAAAGCTTTTTGGTAACTCTGAAATGCCCGCTTCTGGGAACGAAACAATGCACATCGGGACCGAGATCAATCTGATCCAATGGGACTTGGCTGTGGTCATCTACAATCAAAAACCGTTCAACGCCAACTGAGCGCAAATGATCGATCTGTCGCTTCAGCAGGTCGTTTTGGTCCCGAACGCTCAGGATCGCGGTGAACTCGTCTGATGGCTCGCTGTCGGCAAAATACGGGTGATGGGTGTGAAAACTCTCGGCAAAGAGTTCTTTGCGAGGTGAAATCGCCACCAACCAATCGATGTTTTCACTCATAAAGTGATCGCAGTAATCACCAAAAAGCTCATCAGGTATGAGACGCTGCCACGTGATCAGGCTGTTGATGTGATTGCGCACCCGATATTTCTGATCGCTTGCAACGTTTGAAAGCCCTTTGGGATTGGCGGGTGCTTTCCAATTTGGCCGCTCCAAATGTTCTATCGGGTTGCACAAGCCGCTATGCGTACCAAGGACCCTGTTTTGCTTTTCTGTGAAAATGTTGCGCTCGCCAGCGAAGGTGAAAAACCGGATCCAGGGAAATGTATGCAGGGTCCTCAGAATGCAGCTGATGTCGTCATACTGAAACGTCAGCAGCGTCTCATCGTATCCCACGGCTTGGTAAACATTTGCCGATGTCGTGACGCGACCACAGCTTCCGTCGCCATGATCGCCCGAGAAACAGTGCAAAACAAAGGCATCACCATGCTTCTCCCAGAGATCGATAGTGAGTTGAGTTTCCTCGGCCGTGACAAAATTGTCGCCGTCCAGGCTGGAATGGACTGCTCCGTTCAAGTGCTGACGAAAAGCGTTTTTTGCCCTCGGAAAATGCCACACGTCAAGAATACCGGACCTGAATATCCGTAGGTAACCCGACGCCAAATCATCCTTAAAATTCTCGTTCACCCAGGTTTCCGCTTCATCATCTTCATCGAAAATGCCGATGATAAACTCGATGTCAGCTTCAAACTTGCGATTTGTTTCTAGATTGGTTTGCAGTGTTGCCTGGATATCTCCGAGGCGGTTTTTTATCGGAATGCAGTAGGAAATTTTTTTCTCGAAATCGCGTTTATAACGCACTCCCATGTCGCGAAACTTGTACGCAAATGCACAGTCGATTTGGTCCGCTCGAACAGGACGTCTGTCAAAGTTTCGGAAGTAATGATCGATCTCAGTCATGTCACTGCACTTTGACATGTAAGTCTCACGATAGAACAAAGGATCAAACTGCGGAGATGGCGCAACGCCCAAGAATCTACCGAACTCTAGGTAGTGGTCTAACGGCTCCATTTCGTGGATGTCTGGAAAGACTGATCGGTAACTTGCCTCATCAAAAATTTTGTGTCGGTTTAACCAGACCTTTAATTCTAGCTGTGGCATAATGCTCTCAGATGTTTGTCAAAAGAAAATAAGTAAAAGATCAACTGCCATATACGAAAGTGCGGCGATGAGCATTAATTGTGCTGTGACTTTTACTGTTCGCTTGTAGATCTGTGTTTTTTCTGAAAATACTTCTATACTAGTAGTCAGACTTGCTCCTGCATCTCCGTCTTGCACAGGCTCTTTGTACTTAGGTGGGACGTGCGTACCAAGGTTCCAAATTTCTTTACTACTATTGGCAAGAGCTTCTTGCGGTGTCGTGGGATCGGAAACATTCTCCAGTAAACCTGCATATCGTTTGGCAAGTTGTTTATAGTTAGGCGCAGCAACCGGGACGACAGGGGCCTTTGTCGTGTCTTCAAAAGTCTTTCCCGGTTTATCGAGCACGGAGGGGAGCTCCTAAATTGACAGCAGTAACGCGACATCGGTCTTGCGTTCTAACACGGTCAACGTTAACGGCTCGCTTTCGAAAACACCACGGAAAAGATAATGGAAATCACAGAAGTCGTTCATGAAGGTCTGAAGCGAGAGTACAAGATCGTGCTGCCTGCCTCCGAGCTTGAAGCCAAAGTGACTGAGAAGCTAGAAGAGGCGCGTCCAAACGTTACACTGAAGGGCTTCCGCAAGGGCAAGGTGCCACTGGCGATGTTGAAAAAACAATTTGGCCAGTCCGTGTTGGGCGAGACGTTGCAAGAGTCGATCGATGGCGCTGTCAATAAGCAGCTAGCAGATACAGGCGACAAGCCGGCCATGCAGCCTGACGTCAAAATGGTGAACGAAGACTGGAAAGAAGGGGACGATGTCGAAGTTACTCTTTCGTACGAGAAACTTCCTGAAATTCCAGAAGTAGCGCTTGATGGTCTGAAGATCGAAAAACAGACAGTGAAGGCGAGCGACGCTGACATCACCGAAGCTCTCGAAAATCTTGCAACGCAAGTGCAAGACTTTGAGACGAAAGACGGCGCAGCCGAAAACGGCGACCAAGTTGTAATGGATTTCGTGGGTAAAGTGGATGGTGAAGCGTTTGAAGGTGGGTCTGCCGAAGATTTTCCGCTGGTGCTCGGTTCAGGAAGCTTCATCCCTGGGTTCGAAGAGCAGCTTGTTGGTGCGAAGGCATTCGAAGAAAAAACCGTCGAGGTGAGCTTCCCAGAAGATTACCAAGCGGATCATCTTGCGGGCAAGGCTGCCGAGTTTGATTGCTCAATCAAAGAAGTGAAAGCTGCCAAGAAAGCAGAGATAGACGATGCCATGGCCGAAAAGCTGGGTGCGGAATCCTTGGACGCTTTGAAAACACAAATCGCGGATCGGTTGGAGGCAGAATATGCCGAAGCGTCGCGCATGGTCATGAAACGCGACTTGATGGATCAATTGGATGAGATGGTCCAATTCGATGTGCCACCTTCGCTTTTGGATGCGGAAGCCAAACAGATTGCGCATCAACTGTGGCACGACGAAAACCCAGATGTCGAAGGGCATGACCATCCCGAGATTGAGCCAACAGAAGAGCATACGAAACTTGCTTTGCGTCGTGTGAAGCTCGGATTGTTCTTGGCGGATTTGGGCTCACGCAAAGAAATTGAAGTCACAGAGACTGAAATGCAGCAAGCGCTGATGCGTGAGGCGCAAAAATACCCAGGCCAAGAGCGTGCATACTTTGAATTTGTTCAGAAAAACCCCGGTGCGCAGCAGCGACTTCGCGCGCCGATCTTTGAGGACAAAGTCATCGATGCAATCACGGCAGAGGCGGACATGACTGAAAAGGATATCACCAAAGATGATCTTCAAAAGATGGTCGACGAACTAGATATTTGATCATCTAAAGTCACCGAAACAAAAAAGGCCCGCAGTGCGGGCCTTTTCTTTTTTGGATAGTCTGTCAGGTTAGAAGCTGTATCCGATCCGAATACCGGCAGTTGTAACAGTTGAGCCTTCGACAACTGCGTCAACAGGCGTATCACCGGGTGTACCGGAACCATCTAGGTCAATTGTTGCGTCGCCACGCTTCGAGAGGGACACACCAAAGCTGATTTCCGGACCCTGTGGCATAGAGTAACGAGCGCCAAGCGTCAGTGAACGGGTAGCTCCAACCGGCGAAAGTGGGGAAGCGTCTTCACCGTCCCCTGGATCGTAAAACAACGAGGCCGTCACCGCCCATTGATCGCTCAAACGTTGGGCAACGCCCAGTGTGTACGAATAACCATCTTCAAAGTCGGTTATTTGTGCAGGTCCTCCAGCTGTTGGCAGGAAACCTTGATTGTCTTCCCACTTGGAATAGCGAATATTCGCAAAAGCTAAGGTATTTTGAGCAACACCTGTTTGGAATGACAAGTTCCAAACATCACCAACAGACAAATCAGCTTCGCCGTCCGCTGCAGCCGTAGCGGGCGAATTTGGATCGGTTTCCGTCAAATCAGGATCAATCTGGACTTCGCTTTCGTATGTCAGAACGGCACGCAGCGCGATGTCTGGGATCTCGTACGCCGCACCAACGACATAACCATAACCGTCATCACCCCCGGAAGACTCCCAGGATTCAGTATTACTGACCCCTAATGGGACGGCAATAGTACTTTCTTTGAGTTCTGCGCGTTTGATGCCGCCGAGCAAAGATACCCGCTCGTTAACTTGGTATTTGCCCAACAATGTGAGGCCGGTTATTTGGATGTCTGCCGCGATGCCGACAACAGGACCCCAATCGATGTCAGCACCTGCAAGATGGTTGTTGTATGTCAAGCCCACTGCAAAACGGTCTGTGATGTCAGTTTTGAAAGACAGGCCGAACGCGTTGAAGTCTTCACCGACGTCTGTGTCATCCAAAAGGTTTCCACCGCCGAGGTTGAAGCCTGTCGCTGGCAATTCTGGTGTGACTTGGGCGTAAGAAGCCTCTGCGTAAGTACCCTCTTCGAACATAAAGGACGTTGAAAGGTTAAATCGCTCAATGCCTTCGGCCATGGCCGTTGTCGAAGCCAACGTCGCAGCGACGGAAATCGCACCGACCTTCGTGTAGTTGTTCATGTTCTCCTCCCTGAACGTGTGTCGTGCGCTCGGTTTTATCATGCTGTTCCAAAACTGCGACAGTGTAACGTCCTTGTAACGCCACGGCATTTTTGATGATGCAATTTTCACACAGATGCCATCTGCGGCCCGGTGAAAACGTCAAATTGCTGCTGCAAAGGTTCGTCCTTGAAGGCACCAGCCCAGAGGTCTAAGTTCATCGCTCACAGAGATTTAAATTAACGGCAGTACCCCATGCGCGATCCAGTAGACGTTTACATGAATACCCTTGTTCCCATCGTAGTGGAGCAAACATCCAGAGGGGAGCGGTCGTATGACATCTTCTCCCGGCTCCTGAAAGAGCGGATCATTTTCCTCTCCGGTCCTGTTCACGATGGGATGAGCACACTGATCGTCGCGCAGCTGCTGTTTCTAGAGGCTGAGAATCCGAAAAAAGACATCGCGATGTACATCAATTCACCCGGTGGCGTCGTATCATCGGGTTTGTCGATTTATGACACGATGCAGTACATTCAGCCCAAAGTGTCCACGCTGTGTGTCGGTCAAGCGGCGTCCATGGGGTCGCTTTTGCTGGCCGCAGGTGAGAAAGACATGCGGTTCGCACTACCGAACGCTTCTATCATGGTTCATCAGCCTTCAGGCGGATACCAAGGTCAGGCATCGGATATCGCCATCCACGCAAAGTACACGTTGGAACTGAAAGATCGACTGAACAAGATCTACAACGCACACACCGGACAGGACATTGCAGAGGTCGAACGTGCGTTGGATCGGGACAACTTCATGACGGCTGAAGAGGCCAAAGAATGGGGTTTGATCGATGATATCGTGCAAAAGCGGGATGATGCCGAAGTGACAGAGTAACAAGGGCTATCAATCACATTTTAACGATGATGGAAGATGCGCTGTATTGGGCATTGTCCATCGCGTTTTAGGGGGCTAGGCTAAGCCCGATATATTAGGAAGGAGAGCTATGGCAGGCTCGGAAAAAGGTTCAGACAGTAAAAACACACTTTACTGTTCGTTCTGTGGTAAAAGCCAACACGAGGTGCGTAAGCTGATCGCCGGACCAACGGTGTTCATTTGTGACGAATGTGTTGAGCTTTGCATGGACATTATTCGCGAAGAGGCGAAGTCGAACCTAGTAAAGTCGTCCGGTGGCGTACCGACGCCCACCGAAATCTGCCAAGTTCTGGACGATTATGTGATCGGGCAAGCCCATGCCAAGCGCGTGCTCTCGGTCGCTGTGCATAATCACTACAAACGGTTGAACCACGCCGAGAAGTCGACTGAGATTGAACTCTCAAAGTCGAACATCCTTCTGATTGGCCCTACCGGGTGCGGCAAGACCCTGCTGGCGCAAACGCTGGCGCGTATTTTGGATGTTCCGTTTACAATGGCGGACGCAACGACATTGACCGAAGCGGGCTATGTCGGTGAAGACGTCGAGAATATCATCCTGAAACTGCTGCAAGCATCGGAATACAATGTGGAGCGTGCGCAACGCGGCATCGTCTATATTGATGAGGTTGATAAGATCACGCGTAAATCGGACAACCCGTCCATCACGCGGGACGTCTCGGGCGAGGGTGTACAACAAGCGCTTCTAAAGATCATGGAAGGAACGGTTGCTTCTGTGCCGCCGCAAGGGGGGCGCAAGCATCCTCAACAGGAATTCCTTCAGGTGGATACAACGAATATCCTCTTCATTTGTGGCGGCGCTTTTGCGGGTCTTGAGAAGATCATCGCACAGCGCGGCAAAGGCTCCGCGATTGGTTTTGGTGCAGACGTCAAGGACGATGACGAGCGCACAGTGGGCGAAATGTTTACGACGCTGGAACCAGAGGACCTGTTGAAGTTTGGCCTTATTCCAGAGTTTGTTGGCCGTTTGCCGGTGATCGCAACGCTGACCGATCTTGATGAAGATGCTTTGGTTCAGATCCTGTCCGAGCCAAAGAACGCGCTGATCAAGCAGTATCAGCGCCTGTTTGAGTTGGAAGATGTGAAGCTGACCTTTACCGAAAACGCGATGAAGGCGATTGCCGCACGCGCGGTAGAGCGCAAAACCGGTGCGCGCGGCTTGCGCTCTATTATGGAAGAGATCCTTCTTGATACGATGTTTGAACTGCCAGGGCTGGAAAATGTCGAAGAGGTGGTCGTGAACCAGAAATCTGTTCGGACCGATGCGGCGCCGCTGATTGTATACGCGGAAACCGCCAACGAGAACGCCAGCGCCTAGTTCTGCTGGATATTCTCTGCGGGCTCGTGCATTAACCCCGCAGAGGAGAGTGGTGTTATGTTTCTCAAGCAATTCTTTACATGGTGGAATGGCCAGACGCTGAATACCCGGGTTGTGACGTGGTTATACGGCAAGCGTGTTGGCGAAGACGCGCAAGGTAACATCTATTACGAAAACAAATCCGGTGTGCGGCGTTGGGTGATTTTCAAAGGTGAGTCTGAGGCATCTCGCATACCGCCAGAATGGCATGGCTGGTTGCATCACACCTATCAGGCGCCACCCACGGAAGAGCCGCTGGAGCATCAACCATGGGAAGCGCCTCACCAGCCAAACCTGACGGGAACTGCCATGGCCTATGCCCCCAAGGGCAGCCTGCGTAACCCAGAGCCAAAGTCGCGCCCCGTCTACGAGGCGTGGAGCCCGGAGTGAACTGATGTCGCATTCGACCGCTGAAACCGTTGTCGGCGCAGGTGTGCTGGCTGTCGCCGTAGGCTTCATGATTTACGCAAGCCAACTTGTCGGGGCCGGAGCATCTGGTGATACGATCACCTTGTCTGCTGCCTTCCGGTCGGCCAACGGAATTTCCGTAGGAACCGATGTTAGGCTCGCAGGTGTAAAAGTCGGCAGTGTCACCGATATTGAACTTGATCCTGTAACCTTCCGGGCCGTTGCCGATCTGTCGGTTCAAAGCGATTTGGAATTGCCTGACGACTCAGCTGTGTTGGTCGCGTCGGAAGGTCTCCTTGGTGGTAATTTCATCGAAATCCTGCCCGGCGGATCAGCCTTTAATTTTGAAGACGGTGGAGAGTTCATCGACACCCAAGGCGCGGTCAGCCTTGTTGAGCTTCTAATGAAGTTTGTGGGTGGCACGGGTCAATGATGCGGGCCATCGCGGCAGCCCTCTTGGTTTCATCGCAAGCGGTCGTTGCCCAAGAAAGCATTGTTTCTCGGAACTTACCGCAGGCCGAAGCTGTGGAGACACAAACTGGCCTTGGTGCGGTGGTTCGGGCCATCGACACCCTGAACGGCAATGTGGAAGATATCACTTTGCGCAATGGCGAAAGCACGGATTTTGGACGCATCCAAATCGCACTAGGGGAATGTCGCTACCCTGCGGATAACCCCTCAGAAGATGCTTTTGCAAAACTGACCATTATAGATTCGCGTGAAACATCGCCACGCTTCTCTGGATGGATGCTCGCCTCTAGCCCGGCATTGTCCGCACTCGAACATGCCCGCTACGATGTCTGGGTAATCAGGTGCGTGATCGAGTGAAACGGCACATCTTGTGGCAAGGCTGCGAAATCCGCCTCGGTTTCTAATGCACTCACCAGCTGGTCCTCATAATCTTTTCGACTGATCTCGATAGCACCAAGCGATGCGAGATGGTCGGTCAGAAACTGAGTATCGAACAGTTTGAATCCACTATAGCTCAAGCGCGCCATCAGATACGCCAGCGCGATTTTCGACCCGTCTGTCTTTGCGCTAAACATGCTTTCCCCAAAGAACGCGCCACCAATCGTGACGCCATAGACACCGCCCCACAGCGTTCCCTCCGCGTCAAACACCTCTAGTGAATGGGCGTATCCCATATTGAACAGCTTCACATAGCTTTTAAAGATTTCGTCATTAATCCACGTGGTTTCCCGGTTTGCGCATGCTGCGACAACCTCTTCAAAACAGGTATCAATCCGAACTTTGGGCGCAGATTTGGTAATCTTGCGTTTCAGCGATCTCGACAGTTTAAAGGCCCCGATGGGGAAAACGCCCCGTTGCTCGGGGCGGACCCAGAACACATCTGGGTCATCCCGGCTGTCTGCCATCGGGAAGATGCCACTCGCGTATCCAGCAAGAAGAACTTGAGGGGTAAGCCTGCGGTCGCTCAACCGGCCTGACTTTCCAGCCAGTTTTCCAACCAATGGATAGTATAATCCCCGGTTTGAATGTCGGCCTCGTCCAAAAGCGCGTGAAAGAGGGGGGTCGATGTTTCGATCCCATCCACAATCAACTCATCCAATGCGCGGCGCAAACGCGCGAGTGCGGCGGGCCGATCGGGCGCATGCACAATCAGTTTGGCAATCAAACTGTCATAGTGGGGTGGCACGGTGTAGCCATCATAGAGCGCTGAATCCATCCGCACGCCAAGACCGCCCGGTGCATGATAGGCCGTCACACGACCCGGCGATGGTGTGAATTGAGGGACCTTCTCGGCGTTGATGCGAACCTCAATAGCGTGGCCATTCAGGACTAAATCCGCTTGCGTAAACGACAGCGGCTCCCCGGCGGCGACACGGATTTGTTCTTTGACCAGATCGACACCAAAAACCGCCTCGGTCACAGGGTGTTCGACCTGCAGTCGAGTATTCATCTCGATAAAATAGAACTCGTTGTTTTCGTATAAGAACTCGATTGTTCCGGCACCGGAATACCCCAAATCCCCAACGGCCTCGGCACAGATAGCGCCAATTTCGGCGCGTGTTTCAGGTGAAATCGCCGGACCGGGGGCCTCTTCGAAGACCTTCTGGTGCCGTCTTTGGAGCGAGCAATCCCGCTCCCCAAGGTGAACGGCTTTCCCTTTACCATCTCCAAATATCTGAATTTCGATATGGCGGGGAAGGGTCAGATATTTTTCAATATAGACTTCATCATTGCCAAAGGCGGTTTTGGCTTCGGTCCGAGCCGTGCGAAACGCCTCTTCCAGATCGTCCGCCGTCTTGGCCAGTTTCATACCCCGGCCCCCGCCACCTGCAGTCGCTTTCACGATAACGGGGAACCCCATATCGCCGGCAACTTTCTTGGCCGCCTTCAGGTCAGGAACGCCCCCTTCAGAGCCGGGCACGCAAGGCACACCGAGGCGTTTCATGGTGTCTTTGGCCGTGATCTTATCACCCATCGTGCGAATGTGTTCCGCACTCGGTCCGATGAAGGTCAATGAATGATCCTCGACCATTTGCACGAACTCGGCGTTCTCCGAAAGGAAACCATAGCCGGGATGAATTGCCTCTGCGCCGGTGATGTCACAGGCCGATAAAATCGCTGCCTTGTTGAGATAACTCAACGGTCCGGGTGCGGGACCGACACATACGCTTTCGTCGGCCATACGCACATGCATCGCATCCGCATCGGCTGTGGAATGCACGGCAACACTGCTGATACCCATTTCCTTGCAGGCACGAATGACGCGCAGCGCGATTTCACCCCGGTTCGCGATTAGGATCTTAGAAAACATTGTGCATCACTCGATGATCATCAATGGGGTGCCAAACTCCACCGGTGTTGCGTCTTCCACCAGAATACGCGCCACTTTACCAGCTTTCTGCGCGGTGATCTGATTGAGGGTCTTCATCGCCTCAACAATCAAAAGCGTTTGACCCTCGCGCACACTGTCACCGACATTGACATAAGGCGCGGCCCCGGGTTCTGGCTGAAGATAGGCTGTTCCGACCATCGGACTTGTGACAGCACCGGGATGTTGGGCCGGATCCTCTGCTGGACTTGCGGCTGGCTCGGTTGCCGGGGCGGGTGGGGCGGCAGGTGCCGCCGCCGCGGGCGCAGCCATTTGCACCGGTGCAGGCGCTGCCATCACGGCGTTACTGCCATGCTTTGATACACGCACACTCAGCGTGTTGTCTTTGCTGTAGTCTCTTTGGACTTCGATTTCGGCCAAGTCATGGCTCTTCAAGACAGAGGCAAGCGCCTCAATAAATTCGATATCTGTGTCGGAGGTTTTCTTGGTCATTCACCAAAGCCTTTTTGGTTTCAGATCAGGTATAGCGATCCTTAACGGGAGTTGGAAGCCCGAGCCCGATTGCTTATCGCAGTTAAAATGTCTTGGGCTTTCAGTGCGCCAACACTCCCCTCGGGCAGCAATTCCAACGCGCGTTCTGCGTGGAAAACCGCCTGACGGATGTTTCCGCGCAGGGCATAGCGCTCTGCTGTTGCCAAGGATGCAAGCCCCTGTTCACCATTTGCGGCATAGGCAATGGATAGATCGCGGAGCATCCGGCTGTTGCGGGCGTCGCGCGCATAGGACGCCTGAAGGGTTTCCAAAGCGTCTTGATTGCCGCTGCTGGTACCCAGGGCCAGTTGCGCTCGGCCCAGCCCCGCCATGACTTGCGAATCCTGTGGGCGCATGGATAGCGCCGTCTCATAGGCCTTTATCGCTTCGTTGGTTTGACCGCTTTCAAGGAAAATCTGACCCCGCAAGTCATAGTAAAACGGATCATCTGGACGAAACTCTGTCAGGCGGTCCAACTCACGTCTGGATCGGTCAAGTTCTCCACGTTTGAAATACGCAATCGCACGGCGCAGCGTCGCTATTTCTCCGGTATCGGATGTGGGTATGCGGCGCAGGACTGTATTTGGGTCCAATGTAAAGCCATCAAACTTTGCCTGCGCGCGCTCGAACCAGTATTTCAGTTCCGGGTCGCCATCGCGGGGCAGAGAGGCATACCGCTCGGCCGCTTCTTCAAGATAGGCAATGCGGTCGGACGTGAGAGGGTGCGTCCGGATATATGCGTCCTGACGAATAGAGGTGAGTGACTCTTGCCCACGGAAATAACCAAAAACCTCCAGCGCTGCGATCGGGTTGATCCCAGCAGCCGCCAGAATCAGTGCGCCTGTTTGGTCGGCTGAGGCCTCTTGCGCGCGGGTAAATGCCAAAAGGTTGCGCACCGCCGCATCATTCAGGCCCGCAGCAACCCCTGCACCTGCCGCCCCTTCGCCAGAGGCTGCAGCCACGGCAATGCCCAATGCAATGCCAAGGCCCGCCAATGTGCCCACACCCCCGATACGTGCGACACGCTGGCTGCCGTGCCCGCCAGTGATGTGTCCGATTTCATGCGCAATCACCGACTGAAGCTGCTCCACGCGTTCAAGCCGTTGGATAAGACCCGAGTGGAGGTAGATATCGTTGCCCAGCACAAAAGCATTCATGCTGCGATCATTGACGATAAAGATTTCGACACCACCGAAAGACAACCCGGACACCTCCAACAGAGGTTCCGAAATACGCCACATACTTTCTTCGAGTTCCGAGTCTCGGATCAGCGTTTGCGCCGAGACAAATGACGACGCCACAAGCAACCATCCCAGTGTCAGGATGCCAAGTCGGTTTAGAAAACGTCTCATCATTCCGTGAACCAAAAGTCGAAACGCCCAGCGTCTCAAGTGAATTCGAAGGCCATGCTTTGGACGGCCAAATTAGGCCGACCAATTCTTCAGCTGAGGGACCACCAGCCCCGGCGTTTGGGTTTTGCAGGCTCTCCGTCCTCTGCGGCGTCACCAGCAGCGGCAGTTGCCACTTCGGGTTCAGGCTTGGCCGTTTTCTCAGGCTTGGATTTTGGCGTAGCCTCGGGTTTTTCCGCTTCAGCCTGTGCGGGTGCCGGTTCGGGCTTCGCGTCCTCGGCTTGTGCCTCTGCATCCTCGGCAGGTTGCGCTTTGGGTTTGCGTTGCCGCGTCGTTTTCCGTCGTGGTTTTGGCTTTTCTTCAGAAGCTTCAGCAGTTTCCGTGTCAGATGGCTTTGCCTCAGCTGCGTCGGAGGCCTCACCCTCGGGTGATGCATCCTCGCCGGACCCGTCTTCGGCAGATGCATCTGACGTCTGGTTCTCAGCATTTTGGTTGCGGCCACGGCCACCCCGCCGTCTTCTACGACGCTTCTTTTTCTTCGGCTGTTCGTCTTCTGTGTCGTCTTCTGGCTCTTCGAGATCGGCAATATCCTCGGACTCGACCATTTCGATAGAAATACCTGGTATTTCATCGGGTTGAGCGACAATGCGCGTCGCCGTCTTAAAGCGTTCGATCTCAAAGTTCGGGCTGACCAGTTGAAGATCGGCCTCGATCCGGATGGACAGACCAAATCGGGCCTCAATCATCGCGATATGTTCGCGTTTTTGGTTGTGCATGTAGTTCGCGATTTCCATCGGAACGCGGACAAGCACCTCTTTCGAGCGTTGGCGCACAGCCTCTTCTTCGATCTCGCGCAAGATAGACAGGGACTGGTTGTCGTTGGACCGCACGATCCCTGTGCCATGGCAATGAGGGCAGGGCGCGGTTGTCGCTTCCATCATACCAGGCCGCAATCTTTGGCGCGACATCTCCATTAGGCCAAATCCGGAAATGCGACCAACCTGAATGCGCGCTCGATCGTTCTTGAGATGCTCTTTCAGGCGCTTCTCCACCGACGCGTTGTTTTTACGCTCTTCCATATCGATGAAGTCGATAACGATCAGGCCCGCAAGGTCCCGAAGACGCAGTTGCCTTGCGACCTCTTCGGCAGCCTCCAAATTCGTTTTTAGCGCAGTCTCTTCGACCGAACCTTCACGCGTTGAACGGCCAGAGTTCACATCAATCGCAACCAGCGCTTCGGTCACACCTATGACCAGGTACCCACCCGAGCGAAGCTGCACCGTGGGGTTCATCATGCCAGTCAGATACGTTTCCACCTGATACCGCGAAAACAACGGAAGCGCGTCTTTATAATGCTTCACGTTCTTTGCGTGGCTTGGCATCAGCATCTTCATATAGTCGCGTGCTTTGCCGAATCCGCTTTCGCCTTCGACGATGATTTCGTCGATTTCTTTCGTATACAGGTCCCGTATCGACCGTTTGATCAGGTCACCTTCCGCATAGATCGGTGACGGGGCAATCGACTTTAGTGTCAGATCGCGGATCGCGTCCCATTGCCGGATCAGATACTCGTAATCTCTTTTGATCTCGGGTTTGCTGCGTCGCGAACCCGCCGTGCGGATGATCAGGCCTGCACCTTGCGGCACTTCAATTTCGGACGCGATAGACTTCAGTTTCTTTCGGTCTGCCGCATTGGTGATTTTGCGTGAAATCCCGCCACCACGCGCGGTATTGGGCATCAGTACACAATAGCGTCCGGCCAACGACAAATATGTCGTGAGCGCAGCGCCTTTGTTGCCGCGCTCTTCTTTGACGACCTGAACCAAAAGGATCTGCCGGGTTTTGATCACCTCTTGGATTTTGTAGCGGCGCGCCCTCGGTTTGCGCCGGCGGCGCACCTCTTCGGGCGTATCATCATCCGCAACCGCCTCGATGGAGGTATCCGTGTCCACGTCACTCATCGTCGAAGCGCCATCTTGGTCATCTTCGAGTGTGCCCGCGTCTCCGCTTTCTGGAACATCTACCAAGTCGGATTGCCCTTCATCAACCTCTACAACCGCGCCAAGCGCGGTCACATCGGTTACTTGCTCGGCTTGAGCAGCGTCCGGTTTTTCGTCCTCTGCAGCGGCTTCGGCTTCCACCTCTGCAGGTTTTTCTTCCTCTACGTCTGGCGTTTCTTCGGCGCCATCACCGTCGTCATCCGCCATGGCGCGATTGTACTCTGCCTCTTCCGCCAGAAGAGCTTCGCGGTCCGCCGTCGGGATTTGATAATAATCCGGGTGTATCTCCGAGAACGCGAGAAAACCGTGGCGGTTGCCGCCATAGTCTACGAACGCCGCTTGGAGCGAGGGTTCGACCCGCGTCACTTTTGCGAGGTATATGTTGCCGGCAAGCTGTCGGCGGTTCAGACTTTCGAAGTCAAATTCTTCAACTTTATTTCCGTCAACCACAACAACGCGGGTTTCCTCCGCGTGGGTGGCATCAATAAGCATCTTTTTAGCCATAGTCTCTTCATGACCCACCCATCCGGCAATTGTGTAACGTGAGTGCCAATGGGCAGGGTTTTGTTAGGGCGTATGAGGCAAAAGGGATGACCGGTGCACCCGTTAGGGGCCCCTTGGTCATGCGCGCAGCTTTGCTCATATCTGCCGTTTCCTTTAGCGCGGTCTCCGCGCGGTTTCTGAGGGTTTCCCCTCTGGAGAGGGCGTCCCACCTGAGGGGGTCCATCTCCAAATCCGAATGCGACAACTAAATTGCCGTTCGTCATCGATAGGGCGTGGCGCTGCGGAACACAATCCGTAAAACGTTTCCATGAGAAAACGAATTCTGAGAGGTTTTTTGGCCGTTGTGATGCTTGCTTGGGCGGGTTTCACGCAGGCGGGTGACATTGATGTGGATGCATCCGAACTGACCTTCGGGCCAAACTTGGCCACGCTCACAGTGCCGGTCACCGCAGCCGTCCCGATTGATGTGGTGGTTCACCAAGGGATCGCAACGGTCGAATTTGCAACCAAAGGCGCTATGAATGCCGTGGAGCGGGTCAAAATTACCAAGGATGGAAACTTCGCGGTGTCGTGGCGTTTAAACCGCCAAGCCAGTGTTGATGAAATCCGCTTCTACGAGAACGGAGGAAACAGCCGCTATGAAATCACGTTTAACCTAGGAGGGGAGCTGGCCGTGGCTGACGCGGTGCCTGTCGGTGACGAACGCCTGACCATCGTGGTTGACCCCGGTCATGGTGGTTTTGATCCCGGAGCTATCCGTGGCAACGATATAGAAAAGGATCTTGTTCGTGTGTTTGCAGAAGAACTTGAAGTCGCGCTTTTTGAAGCCGGGCACACCGTTGTGCTGACCAGGGCGGGTGACAGCTTCGTGTCTCTGGATGAACGGCGACGCATTGCCAAAGAGCAAGGTGCGGATTTGTTCCTGTCGTTTCATGCAGATGCCATTCTAGAGGGGGACGCAAGCGGACTGACCTTTTACACGCTTCGCCCGATCCCGCGCGAAAGGCTGACCGACGAGGTCATACGCTATGATGCTGGTCCCAGTCTCTTTGGTGAGGCCGCGATCCCGGGACTTCCCATCGCTGCGCAGTCTGGGCTTATTTTTCTTGGCGTATCCAACGGCCGCGCGTTATCTCAGCGGTTTGCAGAAGCCCTGGCGCAAAATGTTTCACCATCGGCGCAACCCGAGCGCTCGCGCTTAATGCTAGAAGGCGATTTTGGCGTCCTAAAATCGGCTTCACCGCCTTCGGTGCTGGTCGAACTCGGCTTTATGTCCAACACGCAAGATTTGGCCCAACTTAAAAGGCAAGACTGGCGAAATAACGTCATTCAGGGTATTGTCGCAAGTATTGAAGATTGG
>JBCBON010000089.1:0-6033 GCA_039821195.1 Pseudomonadota bacterium | reverse complement strand
GGAGTAGCATGCTCTTTGCCACGATGGTTTGCGGGGCGCTGTTCCACATCTTTGTCATTGGGCCATCGGCGGCTCCGGCGCTTGTCCTGGCTGTCTTGTGCGGCGTCATGTTTTGGATCGACCGCGCGAGGCTCGAGCTCTTTTTGGCTCGGGTGGGCCTTGCCTGACCCAACGCGCCCCAACCCTAGCGTCTCCAAACGCGCATCCGCTGCGCATTTGGGCCTGTTGTCTCGCACACGCGCGGCGGTTTTCATCTCTGTATCGCGATCCGCAATTTGCCATTTCCACCCTATCTCACGAGGAGCCTTTTATGTCCGTACGTAAATCCCTTTCAGCCGTTGCTGCCTTGGCGTTGACCGCAGGTGCCGCGGCGGCTGACATGCCTCAATCCTTCGGCATTCTTGAATTCGGACCTGACAATACTCTTTTTGTTGCAGACTCCGCCAGTGGCGCAATCCACGCCTATACCCTGCCGTCCCGTGGGGAGGCCCGTGAACAAGATGCTGCATTCAACCTTCTCGACGTCGATAAACTGGTGGCCGATGCGATGGGTGCCACCGGTCGCGTGATCTACAGCGATTTGGTCGTACACCCAGCTACGCGAGAGGCGTTCGTATCGGCGACTACCACCGTCGATGGCGTCGAGACGGGTGCAATTGTTGCCATTACTCGCGATGGCAGCGTGCGCGTGCTGGACCTGGACACATACCCGTCTTCCAAGTTCACACTCCAGGACACTGCGGATGCGGGTGTTACCTTCTGGCGCGATATTCCCGCGCCGTCTTTGACGGTCACTGACCTGGACTACGCCAACGGCGAGCTTTTCGTGTCGGGTGTTTCAACGGGGGAGTTTGCATCGACCCTGCGCCGTGTGCCGTTTCCCTTCGACGGCGGCGCCACGTCCACCAGCGTCGAAATCTATCATGCCGCACATAACCAAAACGAAACGCGCGCCCCGATCAGGGCCATGGCGGTTGTCGATATCGACGGGACGTCCACGGCTGTTGCGGCCTATACGTGCACGCCGCTCGTGACGATCCCAGTGGGTGACTTGACCGATGGTGCCCATGTGACTGGCAAAACGATCGCAGAACTTGGGTACGGCAACACGCCTCTTGATGTGATCTCGTTCTCGGCCGCTAACTTTCAGGGCGAGGTGTCAAACTACGTCCTGGTGGTGAACCGCGAAATGGACGCGGATCTGATCACATTAGAAAACCTGGCGGCTGCAGCGGCGGGTCCCGGCATTGTGGAACCTGTTCCCTATCTGGGGGCTACATCGGGTGTGCAGACCGTGCCATTGCCGCTGTCAGGTGTCGTACATATGGCGGACCAAGATGGTCAATTCCTGCTCGCGCTGCGCCGCGATCTGGACACTGGCGCCATGGAGCTTGTGTCCTTCCGCAAGGGGTCGTTCTTCCGTCTGAGCGACTTTATCAGCGAGTACAACTTCCCGGATTACGCCTATGCCGACGATGAAATGTCGACCGGCGTCCGCATGTTCCAGAACATGTTGAAAGCGGACGAAGGTTTCCCGGGGCAAATTCGCCAGTGACGTTTCGCTTTGGCCTCATCGTCGCCTTGCTTGGCGGGGCGACGACAGCAGTTGCGACATGCCCCGCGCCCGAGACTGGACCCGTGGACGTCTACCCTACCGCGCAGGTTTTGCCAGAGAACTTGCTGCGCGTTTACGTCTACTATCCACGCGCCATGGCGGTTTCTGCCGGGTTGTCGGACATTCGTTTGCTCGACGCCGATGGCACGCCGTTGGACGGGGTATTTCTTCCTACAAGAGAAGACCTTTGGTCCCAAGATCGCCGCCGCCTGACGGTGTTGATGGACCCAGGCCGGGTGAAATCTGGATTGGATGCGAGCGAGGCCATGGGCCGCGCGCTCAGGTCTGGTCACTCCTACACGCTTGAAGTTTCAGAGGGATCGTTAGACGCCGCGGGCTGTGTCCTGGGCCAAAAAACGACCGTTGCGTTTCAGGTGGGACCGCCAGACTTGGATCCTCCTGACCCTAGCGAGTGGGAGCTGAGCACACCAATGCTCGGGTCGCGCGACCCTTTAGTGGTCAATCTTGGCAGTCCGCACGACCACTTGTCCCTCGCGTTTCGGCTACGGGTACTTGGCGCTGACGGATCGATTGTCCCCGGGCAAATCGGATTGAGCCCAAACGAAACAGGCTGGGAATTCATACCGCGCGCGGCTTGGAAGGCTGAAACGTACAGCCTGACAATCGCAGACAGCTTGGAAGACTTGGCGGGTAACCGACCTGGTGTTCTCTTCGACCTGCCATCTGGTCAGGCCTCGGAACCTTGGCTGGGTCGCCTGCCGTTCCGGCCGGGGGGTTAGGTGACGATGGACTTCAGATGGGTGAGCATCGCTTGGACTTTGTCCGAGCGGTGCACATCAACATGGGTCACCAGCCAGCTTTTGACCGTCCATTCAGGAAGCGCGGGTGAAACTTGCTCCAAACCGCCCGCACGCTCGGCCACTGACACCGGGACAAAGCCAATTCCGGCCCCATCGCGCACAGCAGTTTCGAGGACCTTGGCGTTGGTTGATTTCAACACGACTTGCTCAGGGGTCACGTTCTTGGCGAGCCACGCCTCAAAAGGGGCGGCACTGTCTTGCACCGGATTGCCAACGAACCAATGACCCGAAAGATCCAGCAAGTCCGGCCTCCCATACTGCTGGATATAATCGGGATGCGCGAAGAGAGCGAAATCCAGCGTGCAAAAAGGCTGAACCACATAATCGTCATGCGTTGGCTTGGCGCCCACCCGCAACGCTACGTGCGCCTCCGCGCGTTCCAAACTCAAAAGCTTGTTGCCCGTGGTCACCGTGACACGCGTTTTTGGGTGTCGACGCCGAAAGTTCAAAACCGCTGGCAAGATGAAATCTGTGAGCGGAAAGAGCGTGGTGACAATGACTTCTCCCGCCACGTCGGCGCTTTGAACGCGGATGCGAGCGAAAAAGTCCTCCAACATTTCGTGAGACTGCTCTGCTACGGCCAGAAATTCTTTGCCCGCATCGGTCAGCTCGTACCCGCGCCGATGACGCAAAAACAGACGCGTCCCCAGTGCCGCTTCAAGCGCGTCTATGTGGCGATTGACCGTCGCCCGATGCACGCTCAGTTCGGCCGCAGCCTTGCTGACTGTGCCCGCCGTCGCCAAGCGATAGGCCGTATATATTTCTGTCCAAAGATCCATCAGGCGCCTCTTAGAGTCGCATTTATGCATCTAACTCCGCAAGAGAAGTCTCCAAACGTCGTAAAAATGCGCATCCAATGCGCTTATCGGGACATTGAGGCGGCGTGGCTGAACGATAAGCTGCGCGCCATAAAGTAAAGGATCCCCAATGAAAGTTCTCGCGTTCGCTGCATCAAACAGCACCACGTCCATCAACCGCGCTTTAGTCGGCTATGCAGCACGGCACCTACAAGCAATCCATCCTTCAGCGGACGTGAAGTTCGTCGATATCAACGACTACGAGATGCCAATTTATTCGCCGGATCGGCAAAACGCCAATGGGATACATCCGCTGGCGCAAAGTCTCTTTGATGAAATCGGTGCCGCCGACGCGCTGATCGTCTCATTCGCCGAATACAACGGCTTTGTCACGGCTGCCTGGAAGAACATCTACGACTGGATGAGCCGGATTGATCAGAAGGTCTGGCAGGACAAGCCGTTCGTCCTTTTGGCCGCAAGCCCCGGGCGGCGCGCGGGTGCAAATGTCCTGCAAACTCAGGAACTGACCGCACCTTTCTTTGGCATGGATATCAAAGGCAAATTTGGGGTCGGAAATTGGGCTGACGCTTGGGACGGAAGCGGGCTCACGCGGGAAGAAGATCGCGAAGGCATTGAGCAGGCCGTTTCCGGCCTGCTGGCTTGATTTTCGACGCTAATGAACAGGATAAACGCCATGGACGGAAAACGGATTGCAGTCATCACGGGGTCAACGGGTGGCATTGGTGCGGCAATCGCTGACCAACTTTCTGCATCCGGTTGGCACCTTGTTCTGGTCAACCGGAATGACACTAAAGCGCAGGCGCAAAAAGCGGACTTACAGGCGAACCATCCTGGCGTCGTAGTGGATACGATCACCGCTGATTTGATGGATGTCGAGCAGGTCAAAGCGGCGGCCCGGACCATCGTTGGCATGCATCCCAAGCTCGATGTGCTCTTTAACAACTCAGGCGTTTTGACCTCGGAACGGGTGATAAGTGTGCAAGGGCACGAGTCCAATTATGCGGTCAACACCTTGGCCCCCTACGTCATGACACAAGGCTTGCGACCAGCCTTGCAGAGCCAAGACAGCGGATCGAAATCCATGATCGTGAATACGACGTCCTCGGCCCAAAACGCTGCGAAGTCTCTGGACACCGCAACCTTGTCGGATCCGAAAGACATCGGCGGCCTCACCGGCGCCTATGCAACCACCAAGTTGGCGCTGACGACCATGGGGACGGCGATGGCGCCCGCGTTGGACGCAGACGGGATCATGATCCGATCAGTTTGCCCAGGTCCGGTGGTGACACCGATGACCAAGACAAGCGATGCCATGCCAGGCATTCTAAAGCTGCTGGTTCCGCTGTTCTTCAAATCCCCGGAAAAACAATCGGCAAAGATGATCCATGCCGCCCAGACTGATAGCTATGGCGGCCAAACAGGCATCTACATCACTAACGGCAAAGAAAAGCCCCTGCCGAAGCTCGCGACGGACGCTGGGGTTCAGGCCAAGTTGATGGAGAAACTTGCCGCAGATGCCGGTCTCTAGCGTCAGCGGGCTCAGCCACCCAATCAGGCAGGTTTGACAGAACACAGGACGGAACCGTTTTGAAACTCATCCTAAAGCTCGCGGTCACCGCCATCACCGTGTTCTATGGTTTGGTCCCCGCAATTGCAGACCTGAACGAGACACATTTGTTCAACCCATTATGGAGCGATCACGCCCGGTTTCACGGGGCTTGGTTCCTCGCGTTCACAGCGGGCATCGCTGTGATTGCCCTGTTCTTGATATGGGTTCGCGATGATGTGTTTCTTCCCATCGCTTTTGGCCTGATGTTTGTGGCGGGTTTCTGGGTCGCGACGGTCTTTGGCCCCGCATATGGCGGGGCTTTGGTCGATGATAACGGCTATGTGCAAACTGTGCTCGGCCTCGACTCCAACATGTTCTTATTCTCAATTGTCGGGATACTGTTGCTGCTCATCCTCGCCTTGGCTAGGCGCGTTTACCGGACGGACCCATGAACGACCGTGGATCACTCGCGGCCCTGGTCGTGGCGTTCGCCTTCCTCTGGGTCCCTGTGGGACAGCACGACTTTCTGACACAACATTGGATGCAAGTCGGAACGTTCATGGCACCGTTCCTGGTCTTGGTCGCCCTCAGCTTTTCGAACACATCAACACGTTTGGACGCCCGCGGCGTCTCGCTCGTCCTGCTGGTGGCCTACATAATCCATCAATTCGAAGAGCATTGGATAGACATCTACGGGCGAACCTATGCCTTCAAACCGAACCTCAACGAATTCCTGTCAGGCCTTTTGGGACGGCCAGATGTGCAAGAGTTTATGTCTGATATGTCGGTCTTCGTGATCAACACATCCTTGGTTTGGCTTGTCGGCGCACTTGCGATCTGGCGCGGGGGGAAACACGTATTTGCCACGCTCTGCATGGCCTCAATTGTGGTCCTAAACGCCATCAGCCACATCGGAGCAGCGCTGATCGCGGGAAGTTACAATCCAGGCTTGTTGACAGGCGTCGTGCTATTTCTTCCAGTGGGCATTGGGGCCTACGTTTGGCTAGGGCGTATCTCAAAGCCGCCCCTCATGATCATTGCGGCAAGTCTCGCCTGGGGACTAATCGCTCATGTGCTGATGATCAGCGGTGTCCTTGCGCTGCATCGCTTCGACCAATTTCCGGAGGTCGCGTACTTTGCAGTGCTGATCGCGTGGTCTTTGCTGCCAGCTTTTGCACCCTGGCGCAGACGGGGTGAATAACCGCTCAGAGCAGTAGTGGTACATGCGGT
>JBCBON010000088.1:0-6178 GCA_039821195.1 Pseudomonadota bacterium | reverse complement strand
CCCGTTGGCACTGGGTTCAAGAACCGGCTGACCCCAACGGGGACCGACAATTTGGAGCAAGGCGAGGTAGTGAATCGCCGCCTAAACCTTACTTTGTGCTGCGTGGGTCCGGGCGATCCCGTGTCCTCGGAGTGCAATGTTCAATCCGGCTTAACACTTCCCCTGTTCGAAGCTGGACTACATCAGGTCACCTATGCCAACAAGCTTGAATTCGATGAAATCAAATCAGAAATCGATGCTGGCAGGCCGGTCTGTGTCCGGATCGTATGGGAGCTGGGGTTTGGCCAAGGCCACTTTGCCGTAATCGTCGGATACATCTTTGATCCGGACGCAGGCATCGCAGATCTCGTTCTCGAAGACTCCTATTTCCGACGATCGATTCACACGTATGACTCATTTCGCCAGTTTTACGGGGCGCAGGTTCAAACGGACACAGGGTTCAAAGCGCAGGAAGGCGCGTGGACACACAGTTACTATACAAAACTCCCGACAGAGACCCTTGCCGCCAAAGAGGAAGGGAGCAACAACAGTGCCTGAATACCCAGTACCCCCTGACAACCTTGAGCGAGACGTAATTGATGCGGTCGATGTTAGGCTTGGGAATAGTTCATTCGTCAGTGGGCTGGGGTTGGCGCCCGGACAAAAAGCTGCGGGTTCGCTTCTTCCAGTATCGATCTATGCACTTGCCACACAGCAGCCTATATCGCTTAAACGCCTCCACACGATTTCAGCCCCGTCCAGTTGGGGTTTTCTCCTCAATTTGACAGGCGGCTTCGCACCGCTTCTCTTTGCCGCCGCCGGTCCGTCTGCAGACGACAAATACCGTTTCAGCAACATCATAAGAGCACCAGCGTCGTTCACCAAGGCACTTGACTTTGCGCGCGAAGGCGACGGCCCACCTCCGCCGAAACACTTATCGTATTTGCAGGTACCAACGTACTATCTTCAAGCCTTCTGGCTCAGATATGACGCTCCTGAGGACGATCGGTTGTACTTTGTGGGCGAGACCTTCGGGGCGTTTGACGAACCTGAGGAATATTATCCGCTCGCGGATTTGGAGACGTATATGAACGACCAACTAAAAAAAAGTAGACCGTAAAGCCAAGACGTTAGCGAAAAGCTGCAAGAGAGATAGACGTCCTTCACCGTAGATTTCGCAAAGCTGCAGGATGCTTCTGCACCCGAATGCCATCTTTGGGTGGCTCCTGCGTTGCAAGTGTTTTCTGGTGATATTCGCGGTCTTTTCGTCAGTACTGTCGTCTGTCCGGCCTGTTTATGTATTGGCATTGCCTCCACTGGCCCTCCCGCTCGGGACATTGCTGCGCAATGCCCTGCCGGGCAGTGGATGAATTCCGCGAGCGAGGTTCCAATCGGCTTATCGACTTCAGAGGGCCGCTGCCATTCCCGGAGTGTCCTTGCTCTTGGTTGACTTAAGTCCGCATCATCACTTCAACTTCTTGCATCTCGGATGCAGTCAGCGCGCTTAGTATGCTGTTTGCCGGTATTCCTGTTTCTTTGTCAGGATCGCCCAGACGGCCCGGGCTGCCTTGTTTGCCATGGCGACTGTTGCCAGCCGGAACGGTTTCGCTCGAGATGCAATTAGTCGCCGAATTGGAGGTTCTGCGCGTGCGGCTAATGTCCGCAATGCGGGCTGCGACTGCAGAATCGTGATCAAAGGTTGGACGTCGGCTTTGGGCCGTCCTTGCCGGGCAGAACTACCGGACGGGCGGGCATGCTGCGACTGATCTAACGGCAGCAGGGAGCCCAAATTACCGGATGTTGCGCCTCGTCCGAAGGTCTGCTTCATGCTTGAGCTGAAAAAATGTTTCGACGGTTTGTTTCTGGTGATGCGATCATCGTCCGGCTGTTCCTGAATTATCCCACAATCCGAATTTGCGAACAATCGTTGGCAACACATGGTGGGAAACAGCTTCGCAGAGACTATTGAATCAGCGGATAGCCACTCGATACGGCGAGTCAGAGAGCAGCTAGGCGGCCTGTTGGCACCTCGCCGCATCTCTGATTGCTACAAGATAATTTTCCACGGGCCCTAGATAGGAACCGCACACAGCCCTTTCTTACCTTTTTCGTAGGCAAGTTTCTTTGAAATGATAGGGCGCTGTGTTAAGGTCAGATGCTCAATCATGTCGCTTGTCGTATTAGTTCATTCAAATTTTGTTTTTTGCAGGTTGCAGCCAAATTATATTGGAGCGAAATCAAATGCATGTTTATCGTCTTGCTGTGGCACTGATTATTCTGGCCACACCTTTGTTCGCGGAAAACGTCACAGTGTCTTTGAAAAGCGCGCACGGGAAATACCTTGTTGCGCTGCCGAATGGAGCTGCGGAAGCTGATCGCAAACAGGCCAGTACCTGGGAGAAATGGGTGCTTGCCAATTCGAATGGAGGACCATTGGTCGCTGGCAGCCGTGTCACATTGCTGAGCGCACATAACCGTTACCTCGTCTCAGAGAAAAACGGATCTGCACTTGCCAATCGCGAAGTTGCTGGTCCCTGGGAAACATGGGTGATCAGCGGCACGAATGGCGGTTCGGTCGGGCATTGTAGCTCGGTAAAACTGCGCGGTGCGCATGGTGGGTATCTCGTTGCGGAAAGCAATGGAAGGGCCAATTCGAATCGTCAGGTCGCTGGCCCATGGGAACACTGGACAATTGAATTCGAAGGAAAGCCGCCTTGTTGGCAGATTGGTCCAGAACTATTCCCCGGTTTTTACGAACACGTTGGTTCCCTTGCAGGGCAGCATCCGACGAGCGGGGAAGTAGAGTATACGTTTTACGAAGCGTACTCTTTCGAGACCGTGCCTATCGCCACCCATGTTCAAGGCCTCGGCTGGAGTGGTTCACGGAACCATACAAGCGCTTGGGCAATCACACATAACGCGATACCGATTGGCCCTTCTAAAAGCATTCTGATGCTTTGCAACGATCCAACAATCTATACGGATTCCGAAGACAGAGAGTGTTGGCACCATCGCATTGGCGATGACGTTCACGGTGGCGGTGGAACCCAGATCATCGGCGATGTGCTAGTTACAAGTGATGAAGGCAAAGCACCTATTTTATACGACATTCGGGACCTTGCAAATCCTGTTCCCCTCGCATGTCGCTTTCCAAGCGATTACGGCGGAGCTGCAGGCTTGGCATGGTATGATGACCTAAACGTGCACGTTGCTGTTTTTGGATCAGGCGGCTCAGACAGGCTTCTGGTGAGCAATGGAAGACCCTTGGACAGCGATGCTTGTATTTTTACCCCCGTGGCGACAGAAAACCCGCTTGGCCCGCCGGGCGAAGGTATGTCCCAGTTGTTTTATGATCGCGACAACAAGCTTCTGGTTTCGCTTGGGGGCTCGGGCGACGATAACGGCGACAATCAGAAACTGTTTTACCAACGGTTCCGCCTTGAGCGACAGCCTTCCGGAGCCTGGTCGGTCGTGGACAAGCAAGGAGAGGTTTCTATACCTCTACGCCGTCCATCCAATGGTTACGGCCCTAACCTGAGGTGGGGCGGTACCGCAAGGATGTATGACAATGGGTTTGATGTTGTTCTAGCAGCTAACACGTTGTCGGGCTTTAGAATTGACCCTGATCTTCAAATCAATGTCTATAACTGTTCGGCCTGCTCGGAAAATAGCAGTGGACTAAAAGTGATGATAAATTCGGTCCATTGCATTGAGACAACTGAAAGCACCGGAGAGGACGAGGTTTATCTTACGACTAACTCGGGTGTGAGATTGCCTGCAGGCAACGAAAGCTACCATGACATAAATGATGGAGAGACCTGGCATCCAAATCTAGCGCTGGCTTCGAATAGCGAGATTAAGATCACTTTGATGGAATACGATACCTCGAATGACAGGGATCAGATAGGCGAAATCCGTGTGCAGGTAAGCAAAGCACCCGGGAGTTATTCCGAAACCCTGGAAGGCGATGATGGCAAGTACAAGGTGAGCTACGAGGTTCATAACTAAAGGGATCCGGAAGTAGCCAGAAGCAGGGGTCTCGGCGTAACGCCGGGTCCCTTTCGGTGGTTTGGGCGGTCCCAAAAACAAACGTGTGTCTCAAGTCTAATGTGAAGCGGTCCGATACTTCTGCAAGTGGGCGTTGTGCCTCGCCTGTATAGTTTTCCGGCACACAATAATCATGATCTTTGCTGCGCACCTCATGAGGCTTCTGAAAGCCGCCATTTGCGCATCCGCAGCGAAAGAGCGCTTTGTCCGCATACTACCAATTCGCCATCCGCATGATTTTGCACCCGCAGCGAACGGCAGGAATGCGGGCAGCGACTGCAGCATCCGAGTTGCTCGGCGAGCGGCGGCTTTGGGCCGTCCGTGATGGCCACGAGCGCGCCCGTTATCAGGAATGCTGCATCTACCCCGATGGTCCTTGTGAGCCCTAATCGACCAATGCTGCAGCTAAAACCAATGTCCGTTTTTAGCCTATCCGTTGAAGTTTTCGTAAACCGAAACACCCTCCGGCCTCACCGTTAAACCATCATCGATAAGAGGAGGGTGAACAGATGAAAAAATTGGATGCACGCAGAAGGTATGACTTGCTGACAAAACCAAACGTTGCCAAGACCTATATGAAAACCTGCCTACAACTGTGTTAACGTCGTCATTTTTCTCCGTAACGATCCCGACTACACCGATATCAGAAAGGATTTTCTTCAGCCGCTCAGGAATTACACCGAATGTCTCAGCGATCTCGCATTTTTTGCAAGCCTCTAGCAGATCGGCATTTTGAAACTCTCTTCCAAGCTCCGGAAGAAGACTTGACAGAAGTAGCTCGATATCAGGGTATATCTCACCGTAAGTTGCCAAAATGTCCGAATAAATTTCTTGCGCGCATTCGTGTACTCGGATCAGCAACTCACTTTCCGACATTCGAGTTTCAAACGGCTCCAAAACCGTGCCGGAGATCCGGAACCTGTCCTCGAAGATCCAGTTAAGCATCATGATCACTTGTCGCGGTGTTAGTTGAGTATGCCGCAAAATGTATTCAACAGTCTCAAATGTCACGCCTTGTGAGTTTGTAATCTTTGAAGGTATTAGCTTGGTGATCAACTCCTGAGCGGGTTTTGGGTCACTCAAACGCAAAGACACTGTATCCCAGCCTTTGGGAAAAGTTGCTGGAATGTTGTCTCTGAGGCGCAAACCGGCCAGGCAGACAAGCTCGCTGGCAGACCAACTTAGATGCTGAATATCGCGAAAATCCTTAGCGACAGATTTTGACTTTGACTTAGCAAACTCTGTCAGTTCGTCCGGAAAAAATAACCTGCATTCAAGATAGTCACTTTCGTGATGCAGCCGAGTACAACAGTTCAGCAGCCCTTGAAGACTCTGTAGTGCCGCTTCACTCTCAAGCACATCATAGAATTCCATCGTGTCTATGAAGACGCTTGCGTTGACACCTGACTGAGACAGGCAACTTTCTATGATTGCCTTCGCTGGTTCGAGCTCGACTTCGCTATCCAGAGCAAATCTTGCCAGTACGGCTCCAATTCCAAACCTTCCACGTGACAGACTCTCCGCCGCTTCCGCTACGTGAGTTGACAGTTTTGACTTCGAAGTTGCATCAGTGTTCTGAGTTAGAGCCGCTAAATAACTCTCAATAAACTTTTTGTCGTTTCGATCTAAAGCGTCAAGCAATTCTGGCCTCTGAACATGTACATTGACGATAACGGTGTTCCAAATGACCGTTCGCCAAATATTTGATGCTTTCTCGATGAAGCGAGACGATGTCTCGCCGAATAACCTGTCCACAACCAAAGGAAAGTCTTTACCTATTTCAACTTCACAAGATACGTCGCTTTGTCTGCGCAACATATGCAGCAATGTTGTTTTGCCAGAACCTTTTCGACCAATGATCAGGGCGCGCTTCCCGTCTCGCAGTTGCATGCAGTTCTTGATCGAATTGCTAACCTGATAGGCTCCAAGAAGTTGGCCAGTTTCGCGGTCAATAAGATCGTTGGCATCTCTTGGACCGAATGGGCTGTGAACGTTGCTACCTTTAATCATATTTCCATGCTTTAGAAACGCCTGTTCGAAGGTGTACTGTTGCTGAGTTTCGTCTCTGCCACAAGTATGTCCTTCCCCCGTAAAACTGGGCCATTACACTTGGCATAGAAGGGGGACATTGAATGGCGAGGAAGCGGCACTC
>JBCBON010000087.1:0-6254 GCA_039821195.1 Pseudomonadota bacterium | reverse complement strand
ATTGGTTTACTCCTCCTCTCTGCACGGGATCATCTTTGCGCATGCTCTTGGACGGCCCGCGGTCATGGTCTTGCCAGCCACGCCAGAGCCAGTTTCAAAATTTGAGGACTATTACTTGGGGGTGGGTCTGAAAATGCCTAAACCGCTGGCCTCGATCAACGACGCCAAATTTGCTGTTGCACCAAATTCGCCGGCCACTTTGTCGGTACGTGCTTGTGATCTTCAGTTTCCCGATCTTGAGCACTTGCGCGCGCGACGAATTGTGCTGTGACCCAGACCATCCAAGACCCTGCACGCATCTGCATCTTGTCTGGTCGCTTTCCGCCCAGCGAGTTTCCTCACTCATGGAACCATTATGCCTACGCCCGCACGCATGGCTACACGTACATAAGTTGCATCTGGCCGACTGCGATGACAAATCGCTACATGACGAAATTTGCGTATGTTCGCCATTATATTGAATTGTTCGATTTTGTGTTCTGGATCGACGACGACGCTTTTTTCGTTGACCTACAAAAGAGCTTGGATCCCTTCGTTCCGCCAACTGGAAAGCTTGCGTCTTTCTGCAAAAGCCCAACGAACAAGAAAATCTTCACCTACCTAAGCTCGGGCCAATTTTTGATGCGTGGGGGATCGGAGAGCGCTGCATTGATTGACGCAGTGGTGAACACCCCAATGGACGTCGTGGAGGAATGGTGGCGAGAAGACTTGGGCATGTACACCAAGGGAGACCAAGACGCGCTGGTGTATGTATTGCATGAAAACCCAAGGTTTAAAAACAGCGTGGAGTTGTTCGACTATAGCGCGTTCAACAGTCGAATTGCCGACCTGGAAACCACCCCGGACCGGGTGTTTTTGCTGCATTTCACAGGCCCACGAGATCGGAAACTTGCGGACGCACATCGGGCAGCAGAACTCTTGGGTACCGGGCCATCTCTTATCCCGAACGAACTCGAAAAGGATCTTCTTGGAGGGCGTTCACGAAAATCCGTACTAGCACCAGCTTTTTCGAAATCAAAACGTAAAGGTCGTAAGTCCATCCTATCACGTCTTTTCAGGCAGTTGAAAAGGTGACCGGGTCAAGTGAGCCAATGTTGATAAGGAGGCAGCTAAATGCGTCTGTTTTCTCGAAAAAGGGGTAAGGCAAAGAAGTCCACCGATGCACGGAAATCTATTGCCGTAAGAACACCCAATTCTCCGCCCGCCACTGCCGATTGGAACACGAAGTTTGATGCCATCCTAGGGCCGAAGAAGGTGCGCCTATTCTACTGGCCAAACTACTCATCAAACCCGTATCAGATGCTGTTTTATGGGGCTGAGACTGACATGTTCTCCCCTAAACCCGGGACCTTGGAGCAAGCATTGGCCGAGCTTCGCGGTGCTAAAGGCGGGCATGTTTGTTTTCATCTTCACTGGCTTAATTTCCTTTTCAGATCCACCCCCAATGACCCCCGAGATGCCAGCGCGCGAGTGGAAGAATTTCTTTCTCAACTAAATGCTTTCCTTGCCGAAGGAGGTCTTTTTTTTTGGACCGCCCACAATCTCAGAGAACATGAAGGCGATGACGGCCCGCTAGAGCAGAGCCTGCGGCGCAAAATTGCTGAGATGGCCCATGCTATTTTTGTCCACGGGGCAAACGCGCGAGCAGCGTTCTTGGCTGATCAAAGCCAAATTGCGGCGACAACCGATAGTGCCGAGATTGCCGCTAAGACGCGTGTCATCGACCACGGACACTATACAGGCGTATATCCGGACGAGATCACAAAACCAGAGGCCCGCAAAAGGCTGTCTCTGCCGCTCGAGACAACAGTTTTCGCGAGCGTGGGATGGCTTCGCCGTTACAAAGGCCTCACAACTCTATGTGAAACGGTTGAAGCGCTCAACAACACCACACTGGTGATTGCTGGAAGGTCTTCGCTCTCGGGCAGGCAGGAGCTTTTGGACGCGCTTGCCACTTACCCCAAAACGAAGGTTTACGAAGGTTGGGTGGAAACATTCGATCTCCAAATTTACATGAACAGTGCCGACTTTATCGTTTTGCCCTACGTTGCGTCGCTTACGTCAGGGGCGGCCTTGCTTGCTCTGTCCTTTGGGGTGCCGGTCATTGCGCCAAGGCTTGGCGCGTTCCCCGAAGTCGTGTCTGATGGCGCAACCGGATATCTTTACGATCCACACGATGCGGACGGATTGGCCTCGGCTCTTACAAGGGCTTGCCATACATCCCCCTCCGAGCGGGCCATCATGGGTTTGCATGCATTTCGATCTGCAGCGTCTTTTGACTGGGCGACGTCTCGTCGCGTCCTTTTCGACCAAATCGTCGGCAACTCAACGGGATGATACCGGTCTAATGTTCTGTTGCCCGTGGACCTGTCCGGTTCTCAGGCGGCCGTCTGTCAGGCCACTTTCCGTTCGATCTCGATAAGGCTTCTACAGCCCAAGGCTGCAGCTGGTTGTCGGCTGAAACATCCAGGCGTTTTCCCACACAAAAACAGCTGAACACTTACGCTATCTAGGTAGTGACCTTCCCCCGCGATTAGGGCCGGTTTGATCCAGAATCTTCCGGTTGGGTTTCAGTGTTGAGCGGTAGCGTGGAGACCGCAGGAGTCTCAAGCGCTGGCGCGGTGGTTTTCGTTAGGAACTCCGATGGGGAGAGGTAGCCGAGCGCCGAATGTGGGCGCTTGGTATTGTAATGATTGCGCCATCGACCGATTTCTTCGCGGGCGTGGCGTAGGGATCGGAACCAATGCAAGTTTAGGCATTCATCCCGGAACTTGCCGTTGAAACTTTCCACGAAGGCGTTCTGCACGGGCTTTCCGGGTTCGATGAAGCGCAAACGCACACCGGTTCGATCTGACCAGTCGAACATGGCCTTGCTGGTGCCTTCAGGGCCGTTGTCCACTGCCCGGCAGGGCATTGCAAAGCAATGTCCCGAGAGGAGAGGATGATCTCTTCCGGAAGCCCGACGCGCAACGCCAGGTCATCCAGGAACCGCGCGACACGCGCCCCAGGGATGGAGACGTCGACGATCTGGCCCGGACAGAACCGGCTGTGGTCATCGACGATGTTCAGCACACGGAACCGGCGACAATCAGCAAGCTGGTCGCTGACAAAGTCCAAAGACCACCGCTGCATTGGCTTCTCAGGCACCTGCGGCGCAACACGGTCGCGTCTGGGCAGCTTGCGCCGCTTCTTCGTTCGAACCTGCAAGCCTTGCTCGGTGTAGAGCCGGTAGGTGCGCCTGTGGTTCACGACAAGGCCTTCACGCCGCAGCATGGCGTGCAGGCGCGGATAGCCCCCTCTCGGCAGATTTGCAGGGCAAATCGCCTGTCGGGCAGTGATAGCGCCGGTTCTCAGACGCCAGCTCCTTTATGCGTTTGATGGCAGCCACGTCATCCTTGGGCAGAGGTCGGTATTGCTGCACCGATCGTGATAGCCCAGTGATCCGACAGGCCCTGCGTTCGCTCAGGCCCATCTCGCTCATCAAGAAACCCACAGCTTTGCGCTTGGCCATGGGCGTCACCAGTTTTTTGCCAGAAGTTCCTTCATCGAGGTCATGTCCCGCATCTGGTCCGCCACGATCCGCTTGAGCTTGGCGTTCTCCGCCTCCAACTCGCGCAGCCGCTTGGCTTCGCTCGACCATTGTCCTCGGACCAATGGCGGACAAAGTCTCGCCATCCATCCCGCCATACTTCTTACGCCAGCTGTAGAATGTTGCCGAGCTGATGCCGTGACGTCGACAGATGTCATCCGTCTTCGCACCAGCCTCGCTCTCCTTCAGCACGCCCCCTCTCGGCAGATTTGTTTCACAAATCGCCTGCCGGGCAGTGAATGATCTGTTCTTCTGAAAAGCGCTTCCGCGTCATGGGTCTTCCTCTTTCGTCTATTCAAAGATGGAAAATTCCAGTTCGCAACGGCCCGGATATCGGGGGGAAGGTTTATGCCACGGGAGCTTCAAAGGTTAGCGAAACGATTTTCTGAATGGCGAAGTCTCATGCTCGCTCTGCGGGGCAAAGAAGATCATCGGGGAATGGCTTGGCCACTAGAACACCAAGTGCCCATACTTAGTGTTGGGATAGCAAACCCCGACAGAGTTCCTGGTGAACACAAACGCGCTGGCGTTTGAGAGTGTCGCGGTCACCGAGTTGCCGTTCAACACTGAAACTCAGCTTGAAGATTCCGGGTCAACCGATCTTAGTCGAAGGAGAAGGTTTTAAGTATTGGAATGAGGTGAAAAAAAGCTGCTGCGCCGGTAAAGGGACGTCAGAGCGTGTCCATAATGCTTGCCCATTGCTTTCTCGCATTTGTCAAATACTCGTCTTCGTACCAGTCTCTAACCGGCGTTGGCTGGTCAAGCTCTTCTGCCACCAAACGCGGCAGCTGCTTGAAGGAACCTGTGCGTATTGGGAATGCGTTTTGCCCGACACCATTCTCTGAAACCACGGGTGTTCCCGCTGCAAGCGATCCAACGATCCGGGGAATTTCAAGATGGTACCCGCGTTCGTAATGAACATTCAGTGTAAGTCGAGAACAAGCCGCGACATCTTCGATATCCGCCCCTTTTCTTGGACTAAACTGTGCCTCGATCATTCGCTTCATCTTTTGTCGGCGTTTGGAGGTCGTTCCAACATAGCAGATATCGTATTTCAGCTGTGTCTTCGCGACTGGATTGACAGCAACAGGGAACGGGTAAACAGGAACCTCCAACCGTCGTGCAAGGCGGGCTGTTTGTGCGGGGTAAAAATCGAGAATAGCGTCAACTTCTTGCGCGCGCTCAAAAAGAATTTGGCGCTTTTTCTTTACCCAACGCAAGCCGCGCAGAGTTGGCATCCCCACCTGTTCCACGGCGGAAAAATTTATGAAAACATACTTCGCGCCAGGTTGACGTTCTATGGGTGGCAGAGTGCCGCCGATGACGAATATCAGACCAGACCCAGTCACGCGGTTTCCAACGTCTACCTTCGACTGTGTCTGTTCTGCGATAAATTCCGCAACACGACGAATGTAAGGCATAGATGCTGTCGACACGTACAGTGTTGGCATTTGGGTCCCTCTTGACCGGGTGTCGAGTGACGTGGCGAGCTTGTTTGGTTGCCACCTGTAATTTTTACGTCCGCTCGCTGTTTAAGCCCGTCAAATGCGACTTAACAAAGGGTCAATAAGGCGGCTTGGTCGCTTAAACGCAGGATGCCGCATCAAAAACTCCCGCATGCTGATGAGGTTCAGCATGTTACCTCTGTCCAAATCGAGGTCTTCATAGGTGTCGACGGGACCCTCATAACAGGTCTGGCGGCCTGGTCGAACGAACCCAACGCCGTAGTCGGTATCAATGACGTACATTTCTAAGTTCGGAGAGTTTTTTCTATGTCTTGCATAGCCTTGCCAAGACGTGCCGTTCCAAGGCGGAAAGCGACCATTGACACAGAATTCTTCTCGGGCGTGCAATGCGTCTGGTGGGTTCAAGTCATGAAGCAGTATGATTCCGCCGGGACTAAGAATTTGCAACGCGTTGGTGATATCTTTTTCCACCTGATCACCTGTGTGAAGTCCGTCAATGAAGATCAGATCGAAGAACTGCTCGTTTTGTTCAAAAAATTCGTCCGACGTCATGCTGAATGTCGCAGGAACGGTCGGGTCAGGATCTACGGAAATCTTGTTGTTTGCCAACACCCAATCATGGAGAAATTTCGGCTTGCCCAACCCTATCTCAAGATAGTTTTCGTAGCTATAAAGGGTGATGAGATGGTTTATTATTGCGCCGCGCCATGCCTTATCGACGCCATGGCTGAAGCGGTACATGCCGTTAAGACCTGAGTTGCTTCGTTTGCCAAAGATATGACCAAAACGCCCGGGTTCTCGTGTCGATCGAGTTTTGCCTGTTGTCATTCCACGCCTTCTCCCTCTTTTTCCACCTTTAGATCCAGTTGTAATTGCCGTCAGAGTTTTTGAGCGGACCTGGCTTTGTGGTCAATCCCAGAAACTAGTGCATGTTCGGCCTTTGGTCCATCGTGGCCAGGGTGTCAGGTGCCTTTGGCCGACAGTCCTTGGCTCTGGGATTTTATGTGTCGTAAGGGCGCCTAAAGCACAAGGTCATCCTCTGGGCCTAAGTGGGCAGTTAGAGCACTACAGCATTGTTTGACCAGCTGTGAAGCTGGGCGTTGGGATGCTGTCGATCGTTGTTTTCCTGGGGTTCGCACGCTCGATGTCGGCACTCTACGCTACAGAGGTTTCAGTCGAGCCGCTTAAGCCGTCCGCGC
>JBCBON010000086.1:0-6290 GCA_039821195.1 Pseudomonadota bacterium | reverse complement strand
ATCCGGCTTTGGGTCCTTGATCCGAAGCCTAAAGCGCGCCGTCTCGCTACCGGTGACTTCTTGAACCTGAAACTCAACCCCAACATCGGCCTGAGTGCGCTCTTCCTCGGCCTCCTTGGACGACTTGTCGACAACCGCAGCTGTGGCACCAAATACGGCAGCGCCGATTGCGACCGCCGTCATCGGGTCGACCTCCTGGACCGCAGGAATCCCAAGAGCGTTGGACACGTAGTCCCGAACAAATTGCATGCGTGTCGGACCGCCGATGAACACGAGCCTGTCGACGTCCTCTGGCTCGTAGAGTGCGCTTTTCAGAAGATCCCGACACACTGCGACCGTTCTGTCGAGAAGCGGGCCAATCAGTGTTTCAAAACGCTCTCGGGTCAAATCGACATCGACGTAGATCGGCGTCTGTACAAGGTCTACCGTTCTAACATTGTCTTCCGGTACGAAGATGCCCGACTGTTCCTGCCCGGCGAGTTCGACCTTTGCGTCCTCGGCCGCGGGTTGCAGGACGCGCCGAAGCCGCGTGTACTCTTCGAGTTTCATGAAATCGTTGGGCAAGTCGAACGTGTCCAAAAGCCAAGGAACCAAAACCTGATCGACGATCAAACGGTCAAAGTCGCGCCCACCCAGCCGGTTGACGCCTTCATGGCGTTCGACCGTGAGCGACCCCAGCAAGTTTTGGACCAGCGCCACGTCAAGTGTGCCCCCGCCAAGGTCGAACACAATGAACGCATCGCTGGTCGATCCAGACATTTCTTCTGATGCGATGGCAGCGGCGATCGGCTCCTGCAGAAGCTTCACATCACGCAAGCCCGCCGCAAGGGCTGCTCGCTTCGTTGCCTCGTTCTGCATCTGATTGAAGGCAGCGGGTACACCAATGACCGCATGGGTGATCTCGGTTCCATTGTCGACTTGGGCACGTGCCCTGGCGAGCAGCTGTTTAAGTATCTCTGTGCTGCATTCCTCTGCGTTCAACACCAAGTTTGACGCTTCGAACGTGATTTCAAACCCTTCGCCTATGTGACGTTTGAAGCCACTCGCAATGTTGGTCGGAGAGGTATGGGCTTGGCTTAGGGCGCGATGCCCGAACAGCCGCCGATCATTTCGATCAATGTAGATGACGGAAGGCAAAACCTCTCTATTGTCCGCCGACTTGAACACCACGATCTCGCCATCGATGATCGCGGCAATTGCACTGTTGGTTGTGCCAAGATCAATGCCAACAAGCATGTTCGCCTCCTTTATCGATATCGTCGCGGGGCTTTGCCCCATCGCTAAGCCCATAGATTTCGTCCTCAAGGGGTGCGGGAGCGATCATCACGAACATTGGCTCATCACCAAAATTATTAGGATCAGAAGGACCAAAGAACCAATCCATGATGGCCCGGATTCTTCGGTTGATTGCGCGCGGTAGGCTTGCTGCCGGCCAGCTTTTTGCAATGCCGCAACGTTCAGCAGGAGATGTTCCAGCTCGCCGATTTGCTTTCTGCACTCCACATCAGGCGGCGGCCCAAAGCTCTTCAAGCCGCTAAGTATGCTTTTAAGCGGTTCTGCAGGACTATTAGCGTTCAGAGCCTCGACAACCAAGTTTATGAGGCCAACCCAAACGGCGCGGCTTTGGTCCGCGCCATCCATGTCATGTAGAGCGCGCGCACTTTTAAAAAGCTTGCCGGCAATTCCAGTACCTTTCGCGCGAAATTGCCCGCTCTTTAGTTGCGAAAGGAAGGTCCAGCGCTCTTTTCGAGCCTGTGCCAGAGCCGTGCCAAAATCATCGAATACCCGCGCCTGCGTTGTTTGTTCCTCAAGGCTGTCCAGGAAATTCTTGGCAGAGGGTAGGCCCTGAAAGATGTCAATCATCAAAGGGAACAAAACCAGCACCAACTCACGCCCAGTGTCAATGTCGCCGAAGGTCCCCTCAGCGTTCAGAGCGTCTGCAAACATCCCGAATACCTTCAGCGATCGCCCATCCTCGGCGTCAATCTTGAACAGATGAAATCGGATCGGTTTGCGAAACTTGTCCCATGCCTGCAAGTGCGTGGTCAGCAATTTTACATCGTCGGGCGTCAGGGGGACGCTGGTTGTCAATATATCTTCTATCGATTTTTCGATTTGAGACAGTTTCGGCGCTGACCATTCATCGAACCGAAGAACAACTTCTTGAACAAATGCGCGAGTCGCTGACGGTTTGCCATCTGCGGAGAGGACCAAGCGCAGCATCGCCTCGCTGGGTTCCGCCGTTTCCCTAACAGAATCAAGTGCGCCGCTGACTAAGTCACTGCGTAGCTTTTGCCATTCAACGTCGAAGTTTGTCGCATCGACGTGCCCAAATCCGGCAATGTCCCGATCTTGATTGATGGCGCTTCGCGCGTCCTCGGGATCGAGCGCGCCAAAAAGGTCTGCAAGTTGCAGATAGGGCTCGACGAATTTATTCCGTTGATATGCGGTGAAAGTCATCTCTGCCAAACCCACGAGGTTGCTTGGTTTGGCTGTTTCTACTCCTTCTAGCAATGCAAGCGCATTTGAGACGGCAGCCGGATCGGTCTTTGGAAACCATCGCAATTCCCATTCAAGGCGGCGCCGGGAAATCAACAGGTTCTGACGCGCTTCCACAAGATCCGGCATGTTATCAGGGTGGTCGAGAATCGCATCCTCGTATGCTGCGACGATGTCGGGCTTGGGCAATTGCGGCGAGACGGCAAGAACGTAGAACGGGTTTTCTTTATAACTTAACATCTTAAATTTGGAGATCGGCGAGCATCATTGCTGATAACGTCTGGATTGAAGAAACTGTGAAAATCGTCCGCCGTGACTCGCTTGCTGTGGATATTCGCCTTCCAGCCATGTTAGAAACGCTTTCCAATCCGGATCGTATGACAGGCTTTCTTCTGCATAATCGATCAATGCAGAAATCCGGTCGCTTACTTCGGGATCCCTGGCCGAATTGGTGTATGCCAAAGCAGCTTGGTTCCTCTCACACGCGACTAGATAGTCGTGACGAGCCGCCTCAGGTATTTGGTGAATGTCTATCTGGATTGGTTGTCCGTAGCTCTTTAGAGTGCTGAGGAGGGATGCAACATCCGCAGAGCTTCGCTGCTTTCTGGATTTCGCGGACGGATCCCAGTGTTCAAAGAACCTGTTTAACTGCCCGACTTCACTAAGGATACCCAGTGAGCTTGCAGCAAAAGTCTCGGATACACCTCGGTCCAAAGCGAAGCCGATGATCTTGTCCTGCGCGGCTAGATCCTCCGCCAATGACGCAAAAACCTCAAGCGGGTTCAATCCCGCGCGACGAAATAAATCTGCGCAGCTGATCCGGCGGATAGCTTTGGGATTGCGGATGTCTTTGGAACGGGGAACTTCCTTATCCAGCCAAGCGTAAATCTGCTCTCGGTAGGTATTCTCGATCTTGATGCCATTTTTGATGCACTCCACTAGAAAAAGGATACGTTGGCTTTCTATGACACCCTCTTGGCTCAGCATTTTACGTAGAAGCGCCTTCACATCTTGCTTGTAAGTCATCATCTGCATTAAGAAAAACACGATGATGTTCATGCCCTCGGAGACTGCCCAAGTGGATAAGTGTGTCCGCGGCATCTTTTCTTTTTGAATATACTGTTCAGAAAGGAATTGCCCGGCCAGATAATCCCGAAAGTCCAAATGGCCCCAGATTACGCTAGCTGACTTTTCGTCATAAGCAAAGAGCCCTGTTGCTACGCCAAGCTCCTCTATAACTTGGTTCGTCAAAATGTCGTCCCTGGGCAGCACGTTCCCTTTGTGAATTGCTTTAAGGTTTCTCCTGAGCTGAAGTAAATCCAGCCCGTCGTCTGTCCTCTGCCCCGCATACGTCGTAAGCGCGATCGCCGACAAAACGTCACGGATCTGATTGTCGGCCTTCCACTGCAGCACAATCCTGGCTTCTTCACTCAAACTTGGTCCGTCACGCCTGTAAAATCTTTCGACATTGCGCAACAACTCGGACACAGCCCGCGAAAGTGTATAGGACACAGACAGCGAGACTTGCTCTGCGTTGGGGGTGTAGGCGGCACATGCAAGCAGTAGCAGACCAGGGCTGTAGGTTGACATTCCACGGCGGTGAATGCGGTACCGACCCAAGAAGTGCTCTGCATTCTCGCCTAAAAATGTCGCCGCAAGCGTCTGAGCGTTCGCATGATCGAGTTCTGTGAGCTCAAAGTACTCGAAATTCTCTTTCAGCTTCGGCCAGTTCAATTGCCGCAAGGGGCGGGACGCAACGACAACGCGCCCAATGACAGAGTGCTTCTTTTGCTTTGCCCAGGTTGCGAATTGCTTCTTGAGCGTAATGCGGCTTTCCTCTGAAGCTTCGTCAAAGCCATCGATAAGAACAAGTGCCCGAGACCGGGACCGCCGACACCATTGAACTATGCTGAAATTTGGGCATTCGAAACTTGAGGGTAGACTTATACTCCGGACATTTCCCCCCTGAATCACGCCGTCAATTGTGTGTTCTAGGTTGTCCGACAGATGCTCCAAGATTTCTGCACATCTCAACAACACCGGGAAATGTGGTCCGTTCAGTCCGATCTTGTGTGGTGCTTGCCAAGCGTTTGACGCCAGATGCTTCAGAAGGGTACTTTTCCCGCGATTGGCGGAACCAAGCACTATGCTGTTCGTGTAAGTTCTCAGCCAGTTGGCAATTTCAGTGCCACTTTCGATATCGCCTGACACTTCGTGGATATAGCTTTCGGCTTTAGCCGTCTTTTTCTCCAAAAAGCGAAGCTTAGGCGGACGGTAAATTTCGTCAAAGTGAAGTTCGTCTTCCTCAAGATCCAGATCTCGAAAAATTCTCTCAACCGGTCCAAGCTGTCGGCAATGTCGGTTTAGGCGGGATAAGTAGTCTTCAAATTCGTCATCCGCACGACGTAATTGAAACCCCGGTATGACGCACTCCAGCACCTCGGAGTTCAACATCAAACCAAGAAAGCTGACCCCTATTTCGGGCCGCTTTTCGAACTTGGAAGTGTAAATTCCAATGACGCCGCCTCGCTGCGGATCCCAAATCGCGCCACCGCTGTCGCCGAACCCCATTTCCTTTGACTCCACTTGAGTGCTTGGCAGGTCAGAGCGTCGCTCACCAAGTTTTCCTTTTTCGGGGGTCACGTTGTAGACGGTGTGCTTCGCCTCGCAGTGATAGAAGCGGGCAGAAATCTTGGCATCCCGTGGTGAACCCGAAGATATGACAGGGAGCGGGATCACGCCCTCGGGCACGCGCCCACGCATTTTACCGGTCAACCGAAGCACTGCCACATCCAATCCATTTGGCAGAGCACCGGGTGGAAAGACCTGACCATCTACGTTTAGGCCATCCACGGGAATGTCATCCACTGACACCCGAAATTCGTCAACTTGTTCCGCAATAAAGTACACCGGATCCTTGCACGCAAAGAACGTGACCGGAATTTTTTTGCTCTTCACGTCGTTAAGAACGTGCTGGCATGTTACCAGCAATGGCTCACCATTGTGCTCGATCACAAAGCCCATCCCCACCGGCGCAGCCAGGTGTTCGCCAGGTTCGCATTCTAAAACGGCCAGCGTGCCTACTTGCCAATCCTGACCGTCTAACAAAATCAGTCCGCCTTTTTGTCGAGTTTCCACTTAAGACCTAAATTGATGGTTCCTTCTGTTCCGGCTTTGGCCAAGACGACACCAACCTTCGCCGTGAATTTAAGGCCCAAGTTCAGCGAGACCTCGGCCGGGCGAACTGAGAAGGACTCGGCTTGTCGTGTAACCGCCTCGATCACCGGTTTCACTTCTTCGATGGCGCTAGTTAGGGTTTCAGCGCTTGGCATGCTGCCGGCCGAAGCATCCCTCAGCATGCTCCCCGCAGGCCCGCCTTTTTTACTTCCCTCTACCGCGACAAAAATTTCATCGCCAGTTTCCACTTCGATCCAGATGTATTTGTCTTCATCGGTTTGATATTGCACATATTTGGACAAGTTTAGTTCTCCGGTTTTGGCGTTTTGACCACTGTCAAAAGGCTCTTGTAATGCTCAGGAATTTGAATTCGACCTTCAAGACTTTGCGCCGTCAGAACAATCTCCTCAACATCATGTTCTTCGATCAGTTTGATGAGAATCTCATTCTCGTTTACTGTTTCGATCCTATCGGACAACTTGAAGTCGTGATCGTCATCGAACTCCATAGGGAAGTTGCAGTGGCCATAGACCCATTGAGGGGCATCAGGGTTCCCCAAAGCAATCAGCACAACGCGGGACATGTAGTCGTAGGTGGAATCGAGAAATCTCTCT
>JBCBON010000085.1:0-6463 GCA_039821195.1 Pseudomonadota bacterium | reverse complement strand
GAAACCAAGGCCGCATGAGGCCAGAAATCAACCGACGGATTCTCCCAAACGCTGGAGGGAAGTCGGGTCTCAGGTCAGAAGGCAGCGCGAACATCGAAGTTGTAGTCCTGTGCGTAGCGGGTGTTCGCAACGTCCATTTGGAAGTTGTAGTTACCAGCCTCACGCGTGCCAGTTGATGTCGTTACTGTTCCTGTATGTGTGAGGCCAATACCATTTTGGATCACATTAGAAGCGAGGTTGATGTCTGTGATGTCCAATGATGAAAGCGAATGCAGCTCATCGCTCTGGGTTTGACCGTCGAGGTTCTCGTCCTCCCAGATTTGTAAGTCACTCCAGATAGCATCTGAGGCATTGATCACGCCATCAGTATTGCTGTCATGTTGACCAAGGGCGGTGAACCCGTCTGTCGTTGCATCGCCAAACATTTCTAGGCCGTTGTCGATACGACCATTGGAGTTCAGGTCACGGACAAGGAAGCCATCTCCGTGCCAGCCTACGGCTTGCGCGAACCCATCGCCGTCTAGATCAAAGTAGGTTTGGTATATATTCTGCCCACCGACGAACGTTGGTGGCTCGTAGTCTGCCGTAATGCCGTCACCGTCGATGTCGATTACGAGAGGGTCCCAGAAGGCGGTGAGAGTCACACCGAAGAATGTCAATGTGGAACTGTACCAAGAGGACGTAGGTAGGACTTCTGAGTCACCAGCATGGGGTGTAATCACGGACACATCGGCGGCGGTTAACTCTGGTATTTCGCCAGATGGGAAGAGGCTTCCAAAGAATTCATCAAGCGCATCATATTGATCCCAGAATTCTTGGTAGAGAGCGGGTGCAAGCTCGCCTTGAACGTAAACAGTTCCGAGCGCTACAAATGCCTTAAAGGACTTTGCCGACCAATTTGCCTTGTCAACAATGTCCTGCACGATGTTTCCCGCGCTTTGGGCTGGGTTTGTTACGATCAGAGAACTGACAGTGGCTAGACCGTCAATCGCTGTTTCCGCATAGCCGTTCCCTCCTGTCTTCAAAGCTGCCCAAAGGCTTTCACCTGTGGAAGCATTGATATCCATGAGCTGTGATACAGGAACGTGAGCGGTGAACGTTTTTGGTGGTAAGCCAACAACGTTGAAGGCATCTGCATGATTGTCATCAATATCGTTATAAGACAGTTCAAAGTTTGGGGTGGATACACGGTCACTCCAATCGTTCTGCATCAAGCGATGTTGCATTTCGAGCCATGCCGTACTTCCTACGCTGAAATCCACATTGAAATCATCGGCAACCAATGATGAGTAAGTGTTGGCATATTTCCCACTGAGACTTGAGTATGACGAATATTGCGAGTGTGATGTGTCCCCTTCAATCACCACGCCAAGCGCCAACGTTCCATAGGAAAAACCAGCTTGATGAAGGATTTCATAATAACGGATTGCGTCAGCATTAGTAAATTGCGTCAATGATTTATTGGCAAGCGCCGCTAATTCTGTGATTTGGGCTTGGGTCAATGTAGGCATGAAATAAACTCCTCGTTAAAATTGAACTCATTACTCAGAAACAAAACTCTCAATCAGGCTGAAGCCTCTGTCTCGAATGTCTGGCCAATGCTTTAAAAACTGCTTGTCAAAGCTGATGTCGATAACAACCCCAAACTTTCGGAACTTTCCGCTACAAACTCCACGACCGCTGGAGTACACGCCATCTCTAGTGCACATGAAATAACCGACAACTTTATTGCCCTCTTTGTGGACAAAAATCTCATTGTCGCGAAGTATAGGTGGCGGTGCTATCCACTTCTCCAGCTCAAATTCTATCCCTGCTAGGTGGCTCCCAGCGAAAGTGGACTTTGCCTTTTGAACAACATCCTCGATAGGAATGTGAACATTAGGGTCTTTGATAAGTATGCGTATGTTCTCGAATTTTCGTCCTTCATTTAAATACTCCGTTGGTGTCTTTTTAAGCGGCTCAAACTCGGGGTACATAACAGACAGAAAGATGTCCCTATGTTTCGAATTGTCGTTTGGAACGCGATTGAGGAAGTATTGCTTGGGAATAACGAGTGTCGGATCAGCAATCTGCACTGCTATCAGGTCGGGTTTTATTGTTTCATTAGTGAGAGACGTCGAAAATAGGCCATAACCGATAAGAATCACTACCGTGAAAATTGTTACAGCAAGAATAATCCTTTTCAGTCTGCTCTTCATATCTCCCCGAATTACAACATAATGAATAGAAATGATCCTAGCAGTTGAATCTAATGCAACCAAGAAAAGAAATGTTTTTTATTGTAGTTTTTCGTAGCTCAATTGTACAAGGCAATGGAAAATTCCTCAGCAAAGACGGCTCGCCTTTCAAGGAGACTTCTTCTCGCAGTTTGCAAAATCGGGGAATGGCAGTTTGTCGGTAATGCTCGTACCATTAGCGCCAAGCACAAGAAAAAGAATATCGGCTGGCGATTTATAGAGCGCAATATGTGCATCACGCCAGTTTTCATCGATGGGCTGCCAGCCTGCGATGTCACTTATGATCATGGTCGCATGCTCGCTGGCTTCACTTAGCATGGCGAAAAACTCCCTCCAGCTCTCGATCTCAGAGCTTGCGTGCATGTCCGCGTAGATGCGGCTGCATCCCTGAGCTTCAAGTGCTGCGCGTTGAGCTTCATAGGTCTGATCATCGAGGCACGTTCGTATGTACCCGAACTTAGGCTTCTTAATCTGTTGGGCGCGCTTGGTCTTCCAATCTTCAATCCAGATTCCATGCGTGGCCCAGTACTTCTTCTCGAATGCTCCGTACTGATTGTAATTCACCTTCTCAGGATTGTAGTTCAAATAGTGATATGTGTTTCCGTCCTCATCCATCGGAAAAGACAGCATTTTCTCAGAAACAAATTCCAGCATCTTGGTAATGTGTTGCGCATCGTTTTGATTTCTTGGCAAACCGCCAGGTGTTAGGGCGCGCATATACGCTAGCCCAACATCAGCGCGCGGATCGCTCACACCCTTTCGCGCAACAAGAAGCGCACGAACCTCCAGCGCGATCCTATCATGGGTTTTAAGCGTTCCTTGTGATGCTGCTAGTATGTGGAACTGATCAAGACTGATGGTGCTTTTCGCCTCATCGATGATGGCGTGCGCAACATCATCCAGATGGGTCTGGTAGGCATCAAGACCTCTATCAAGGAACTTCTGAGGGCCACCAATTGTGCTTTCCCAGAGAAATGGCTCGAAGCTCGTATGGAACATATAGCGTCCCATGCGCCGAAAGAGATTGGTGATTGTCTTTGCGCTCGGGGCGCGCTGTCCTTCTGCGGCGATGGCATCGAATTTTCTGGTGGCCTCGGAAACTGAGATGCCCCTGAGATAGAGGTTAAGCCAAGCCAAGAAGATTTTCTCGTCCATCTTGGAGTTCAGCACAAAGCGGTTACGGGCTTCATAGAATGACCTAGCCATAGTGCTCACCTTGAGCTTGGCTGGAGCTGGATTCAAGGCAGTACACAGGACTTCCTCAGTCTCGGCTCGCTTCCGTGACAGAAGTTTTTTGGGGCGCTATCACTCCACCCATGCGCTGATCACGGCGCAGCTAAGACCAAGACCAAAACTGAAACCAAACACTCCTCGCCGCTGAGAACTCTGTTTTCAGGGAACGGGAGAGGTGTGTCCGAAGACGGGCATGCCGCAACCATAAGGAGAAAGGACGCCGAATAAATGTATGCAAACCCACACGGAATGGGGCCACCGAAAGGTGGTCCCGGAGATGACCTCAAAGGTGGCTTTGCCACCTGCGCGGCTGCGCGGCTGCGATGGTTTCGATCATCGTGACCCCGGTCTTCAGCGAATACACGATGCCTTACGTCATCTGGCTCGCTGAAGATCACTACGACCGCGAGACGGTTAAGCTCATTGCCTTTGCCTGGGACATCATCGCCTGGCCGATGACGTTCTTTGCTGCCCGTGCGGCCATCGTAACCGCACTGACAATGGCAGGGGTCTATCTCGCCTATCGCATGATCTGAACCAAACAAGAAAGGAAACACTATGCCTAAGAAAATCAAACGTCCCATTGGGACACTATACGTCACCGGAACCAAAAAGACTTTCATCGATAAAGTCTTAGATGCCATCGCAATTGGCGGATGGGTATTTATTGTCCTCGGTGCGATTGGCCTTTTCCTTGGCTAATCCAGCAATACCGAAGGCGGCGCGTGCGCCGCCTTCCACTTCCCCCAACTTAGAATGAAAGGACACCTCATGTCGTTTGAGGCTCAATACCCCTTTGGTTCGGCACGCTTTGCCAGCCCTTTAGAAATCTACCGCGCGTTTCGTGGCCAAGGCGGTCTGCCGTTTGGCTACTATCAAGGGCGCAAGCTCTATCACACCAGAGGTGCTGGCATGCTGCTTGTTGCTGGCGCGGGCGCAGGTAAATTCACCACTATTCTATCGCACATCATGGGTGCAGCTGGCCGCTCTGGTGAGCCGCAACGCTATGCGATCTTTGATCCGAAGCGCGAGCTGCGCGCCGTGCTTGATCCGTTCTTCGCCTCCATCAAGGCACGGGTCTATGAAGTAAACCCGTATGCGGTGCATGGCGTTGAAGGGGATCGCCTGTCGATCCTGAGTCATCTTACGCCGGATAGCCCGCGTTTGGTGGCCGATACCCGCCGCGCCGCCCAAACGCTGCTCCCAGCAAATGCCAGCGGTGATGCGCAATTCTTCGATCAAAAAGGCCAAGGCTGGCTGGATGCGCTGATGCGCGGGCTTGTTCACATGGATGGCGGGGTTTCCCCCACATCGCTCTATGAACTGGTTGGCATGATCCGTTCTCAACCTGATGGTTGGGAAGAGATGGCTGATATCATGGCATCTTTGGGCGAGCCTGATCTGCGCGTCACCTTTGATGAGATGATCGGCATGGGCGATGATAGCCGCCGTACCTTTGACTCTGTCATGGGCGGCATCACCAATGCTCTGACCTTTATGAATGATCCAAGGCTGCAAGCCTCGCTGGTGGCAACGCCGCAGGCTGACTTCACGCTCGATGTGCTCTGCGAAGATAGCAGCGATCCAGTGTTCATGTTCTTTGTTATGCCTCCAGAAGTGATTGAGCAGAACGCGCCCGTCATTCGCCAGTTTTACTCGACGCTGCGCACGCTCAAGCAATTGGCTCCTGATGCACCGACGGTGAACGCTGTCATTGACGAAGCAGCGCAGCTTGGCTCGTTCAAAGAGCTTGCCCAGCTTTATGAGGTGATGCGCGGCTATAAGTTCTGCCCGCTTTGCGTTTACCAAGATATTGGACAAATCCGAAACAACCTCGGCCCAACGGGTGCGATCACACTTTCTGCCAGCGCCGATATCGAGATTTATCTGGGCAGCGGGATTAGCGATCTGGAAACTGCACGCCATCTCTCGGCCAAGCTCGGCACGCAAACCATTGCGCTGGATGATCACTTAACCCAGCACCGCGCGGATCGGCAGATGCGCGAGGCCATGCATGATGCCTTGTTCGGCAAGGGCAATGCGATGCGCACGGGCATGGCGATGAAGGCTCTGGATTATGAGCGCAGTCATCAGCGCAAGCAGGCACGGGCTCTCATGACCCCAGAAGAAATTCTGCGTATGCCCCATGACAAGGCGCTAGTGCTGGCTTCGGGTTACGGCCTGCATCCCTTCCTGATGGATAAGCTGCCGTACTTCAATAATCGCAGCTACACCGGGCTTTATGCTCCCAACCCATATTTTGATCGTGACTTGTCGGCGGTCAAAGTGCCGGGGCGTTTTGGATTAAAGCGCTCCAAACGGATGATCACTAAGTCTGTTCCGGCAAGCCTCGCTGATCTTCCGCAATACAGAAACGGGATGTGGTCCTTCGTTGATGGCCACCGTCCCAAGTTCTGAAATCCACCACCAAAAAACTGAAACAAAGCAGAGAAGGAAACACTATGCGACACGATCTGAACATTACCCTGCAAGGCGCAGATATTTGCGGCTCTCAAAGCAATCATGGTATCATGAAAGTAGATGGAGCTTGCGCTGAGCGCGGTTCTCCCACCGCCAAGGCTGATCTGGCCGATGGCATCTCAAGGGCAAATGGACGGAAAATCCATCCGCATGAAGCGGGTGAACCATTATGCGCGCCTGACACCTGGGTGGGAAAGGAGGCGAGCGCTATGCGTAAAATTACTGATGGCGATACTGGCCGCACTCTGGAGATTGGTACGGCTAAGTATCAGAAATACCTGGATGATCCGGCGCTGAGCCCTGAGCAAAAAGACCAGATCATTGAATCGCTTTGGACCATCATCGCAGCCTTTGTTGACCTTGGCTTTGAGGTGCATCCAGCACAGGTTGTCATGGATGAGAAAGGCTGTGGACAACTCGCTGATCCACTTGATCAGGCGGGCCATACGGATTCTAATGAAATCAAGCCTGTAGATGAGTGTAAGACCAAGGATGAGCGCGCCAGCGATGAT
>JBCBON010000084.1:0-6667 GCA_039821195.1 Pseudomonadota bacterium | reverse complement strand
CACCGCTTCCTCTGCCACGCTGGCACATGGTGGCTCCCAGACCATTAGTGACGGTACCGGCCCGGACACCGGCTCCGTGACCGTTACCTGTAACAACGGCAACAGCGGCAAGGTGTTTTCGTTGGTGCGCGCCACATAAACAGTCACCAAAAAGGCTGAGCTGATGATGATCGCGAGCGCCATATCAACATCGCTCCAGACCGTGTCAGGACTGATAACAAAGAAATAGGTTCCACCCAGAACAGCCATCGTCGCAGGGATATCGAACGCCCCACTGCCAGGTCTGCCAAGCGCAAACCCACCGGCTGACCAAGGGTCTGGTGCGGGTAGTGTGTTGGTGAGAACGGCAAGGCGACGCGTGATGAAAAACACAATTTGCACCGCCCACAAAAACAAACTGCCAACGTAGATTGCAAGCAGCGGTGGAACCTCTTGTGCTGGGACCAGGCCTGGGATTTCAAAGACGTTTCGTTCCATCACGTAGTATGCGTACGCGCCGAGAAGCGCATTCGAGATGAAAAGCGTGATGAGGAGTTTGTAGCCGAAACTGACGCGCACCAGCACCCAGACTGGTGAGGCGATCGCAAGAAGAACAAGGAGGATCAATCGTCTCATTTGAGGTGCCGTGTGAATTTGGTTTGAAGATAAGGCCGCCCCGTTGCCCATGTGCGACCGGTGCGAAAGAGAATGGCTTCACTGATGCCACGTTCGACATCGGTGCCTGTTTTGAGTTGTGTAAAGTGATGCGCGTTGAGCATGTCTTCGACAGCCGTCGAGGTTGCGTATCCTGTGGTTTGCGACCGGGACATACCCCAACTTTGACCTTGGTTGAGACTGCCCTGACCACCGACGCTGAACTTGCCGTCGCCGCTTGAACTGGACGATGTGCCAGAACTACTGCCTTCGTTTTCGCCGTAATTCGTTCCATAGGTTGTGCTTCCCGATTGATTGTGTCGGGTCACCTGTGTGCGCCCGACAATCGCTTGGGCATGTTGGATGGTTTTGGGATCGGCCTGCGCGTGAAAGATCTGGGTCTGAAAGTAACCGAGGAGTGCAGATGTGACGGCTTCCGCATTCTTGGCGGGTAGGCGGTGGTGATAGGCACTGACGTTTTGGGTCATGTAGACGGTGCAGGCGCGCGCCGCGCGCGCCAGGGACTGAAAGCTTGTGTCGTAAGGAGAAACGAAAAAGTGCGCTTCATCGGCCCATAAAAACACAGGCCGTGTGTGCCGATTGACGTCGGGCATGCGACGCAACACCGATTGCTGCCACACGACCTTAAACAACGTCTGCGCAACGGCATGGCTCCGGTTGAGAACGGCGGGTAAATCCAGAAGAATGATCGCTCCTTCATGGGTATCTTCGGGAAACACGTTACTGCCCGTGGCGAACAGTTCACGCAGCGTTCCAACCTGTAAATCCTGCAGGAGCGTGGTGAGTGTGAAGACGACGCTTGAGCGGGTTCGGTCGGCCAATGAGGGATACTGGACGGTCCAGTAGTTGTTCAAAACTTCAAAGTCATGGGTGCGGCCTGCGGCATCAAACGATGCCCTGGCAGCATCGAGCGCTTTGGCGCACATCGAGGACTGCCAGTCACGGCTGGCCGCTTGCGCCGCATCTTGCGGCGCTGTGTCAATGAACCGTTGAAGTTCAAACAGTGAGAAATGCGCCTGTGAGGCGGCCAGAACCATGAGTGCGTTGCGTAACAAAAGTTCGGCTGCTTGCTGCCAGAACCCGCCATCCTCACCGCCGCCGCGTTCACGTCCGGTTTGCTCCAAGATATTCATGAGTGTCGAGAGCAGGTTTTCGACGCGCGTTGCAGGATCGCCGGGGCGTTCCAGTTCATATTGGATGAAGTTAAACCGCCACGGCCCGTCCGCTGAGATGATAATGAGATGTTTGTCACGGCCGCACGCTTTGGCGTAACGCACCCAGTTGTCGCGCTCATCGGGTTTGGCGCACATCACCAGACCGCCAAAACCGGCCCGCAGATACGCTTTGGCAATCGTTTGGCCTGAGCCTGTGGTTTTGCCAGAACCGTTGCCGCCGAAGATGTGCGTGCCAGCCACGGCATCCTCAAGCGTCCAGGTGTCCCGCTTTGACAGCTTAATAAGGGGCGCACGCAAGTCAGAGAGATAGCGTGAGGTATCGGCGCGTTTCACCCGCGATCGGACTTTAACGGGTTGAGGGACTGGCGGGGCTGCGGTGGCGGCGTTGGCCGTGGGTCGGGGTGGGGCTGTTGACTGGGTGTGTGACGACGGGGTGTGTGACGACGGGGGCACGCCGGATAAACGGCCCAAGACCTGGCTGAAAATTCCCATGGGCAATCCTGAAGAATATGCTAGAGACAAAATATGTTAAGCGAAGATGAAAAACGGCAGATTGAGCAGAGCGCGGCAGAGCAGATGCGCCAACAGTGGGGTGATGTTCGCCCAAGCGCGTTGGCAGCTGCTGTGGACGATATCCGCGCACGCGTGATCGAAGAGGGCTGGTTTGACAAGCCCATGTTGGATTTGTCGCATGAGGTCCAAAGGGCCGTTGCCATGCAAGACCTTTACGGTGCACGTGAAGACGCGATCGAACGTCAAAAAGACCGCGATGACGTCGCCGAATTGGCGTAAACGATTTAACTCTTGAGCGCATAAACCACTCCCAAAGCTATCATCGCTGTGAGACACGCACAGATTAAGAAGGCGCGTGTCCAGATTTGCGTCAATAAGGCTGGAGGAACGGTGTCTGTCGTTTGATTGGATTGAGCTGCAATTGCTTTTTCCAATTCTTCTACCGTGCGAATGTTGACCTCAATGCGGCTCGACAATTGTTCAATGGCGAGGCGTTGTTCTGTGCTGCGGCCATCAATCAGGGCGATAAGCTCGGTTAAAAGAGCAGCCGCTTCAATGTGGGTTTCTTCGTCTTGCGTTGGGGCACGCAGGGCGACACCGGGCGCATCGCGCTCAACCTCTTGCAGAAAGCGCGAGAGCGTTCCCATGGTGGTGCGCAGACCATGGGTGTCATAGAGATGGTCAACGACGTCTCGGAGTTTTTTTTGCTTGGCACCGGGGCGTCGCAGGGCGACGATCTCATCCTGGTGGGGCCGTAAGTTTTCAAATGCCATTTGCAGAAATTACTGAACTCAAACAGTGGATTGCGAATATTTCTGAGTATTTGCGAAAATTTCGAAAGTTGTTTTAAAGCTAAGCGATGCTTAGGGGAGATGTACACTGCTTCTATTTAATCTTTTTTTAGCAATATTTTCTTTATAATTGTTTTTCTATGTTGGTGATAGCAAAAAGTAAGTCGTCGTCGGCCGCAAAAGACTATTTTGATACGTCGTTGCGTATTGGTGACTATTATCGTGAGGGTCAGGAGGTGAGTGGCGTTTGGCATGGCCGTGCTGCCGCCCGGCTTCGCCTCGTTGACCGCATCACGCGGGATGAATTCTCAAGCCTCATCGATAACTGTGATCCCCGCACGAACGCGCAACTGACCCCACGTATGAAAGCCAACCGCGTTCCAGGTTTTGACTTCACGTTCACCGCGCCCAAAAGCGTGTCCGTTCTTTACGGCCTCACAGGTGATGTCCGCATCGAAGAGGCCTTTCGAGCCTCTGTCATCGAAGCCATGGAGGAGGTGGAACTCAACATTCAAACCCGCGTGCGCATCGGTGGTCAGGACACCAACCGCAAGACCCGCAATCTGGTTTGGGGTGAGTTTCTCCATAAAACCGGTCGCCCCGTCGGCGGCATTCCTGATCCGCATTTGCACATTCACGCCTACACCATGAACCTGACGTTTGATGAGGTGGAGAACCGATGGAAGGCGGCTCAAATCGGCGACATCAAAGGTGAAGCGCTTTACTATGAAGCCGTCTTCCATGCGGGCCTTGCCAAACGTCTGCGCCGTCTTGGCTTTGGGATTGAGCGACAAGGCCGGTCGTTTGAAATCTGCGGGCTCGACGGTGCCATAAAAAGTAGGTTTTCAAGACGGCGCGACATCATTGAGGCGGCTGCTGATGCGGAAGGATCAGAAACAGTTGATGCCAAGCAGGCGTTGTCGCGGCTGACCCGTGAGAAGAAAAACGAGGATCTCACATTGGAGACCTTGCGCGATGTTTGGGCCTCCAAATTGTTGCCCGATGAACGGCTTGCCCTCGACAGCACCCTCAAGGCTGCAGATTTAGGTCTTTACGATACAGCGCTTACGTCTGTTCGTGATGCCACGCGCATTGAATTGGGCGAAGCGCTTCAATCCGACAGTGCCACATCCGAAAAGAAAGTTCTCACCCAGATCCTGAGGCGCTGTTTTGGGGGCCATCAGGCCTCCCATGCCAAAGCCGCGCTTGAGCGCCATGGTCTTATTCGCGGAGAGGTGGCAGGGCGCGCTTGGATTACGACGGAAGAGGCCATCCAACGCGAAACCTTCATCGTGACGTTTGCCCGCAAAGGCCGCAATCGCTGCGCGCCGCTTGGCTCTGGCCGCTATGTCATCCAATCGGACTGGCTCAATGCGCAACAACTGGCGGCCATCCACCACGTGTGGTCAAGCCAGGACCAGGTGATGATGGTGCGCGGTGGGGCAGGCGTTGGAAAGACCACACTCATGGGTGAGGCGGTGGCTGGTCTCAACGGTGCGGGGCACAAGTGCTTTGTGTTTGCCACCACGGTCCCTGCCACAGAAGTTCTGAAACAAGACGGGTTTAAAAGTGCAGCCACCCTGCAAAAGCTCCTCGCCGATGAGCGTATGCAAACGTCACTTGGGCAAGATGCTGTGGTTTGGGTCGATGAAGCCGGTCTCATGGATGTTGCCAGTATGGCCAAGCTGTTTGAGCTTGCCAAACGACACCATTGGCGCATCGTCCTGTGTGGCGATGAAAACCAGCACACGCCCGTGCAACGCGGTGATGCGATGCGAACGTTGCGCAAGCGCGCCCATCTGCCGGTTGCCGAAGTGAGCGAGATTGTGCGTCAGCGCGGTGCTTACAAACGCGCTGTTCAAGCCATTGAAGGGGGCGACATCAAAAACGGGTGGCAACGGCTGGAGGCCATGGGTGCCATTGTCGAAGCCCAAGGCGAAACGCGCATTGCACAGCTTGCCGACGACTATCTGAAAGCCGTCCAGAACAAGCGTCGTGTGTTGGTGGTGGCCCCCACCAACAAAGAGCGGATTGATGTGACACAAGCCATTCGACAGCGCCTCCGACAGAGCGGCCAGCTGACAGGCCCGGAGCATGACAGGCGGTTTTTGCGCAATCTTCACCTCGGCCCTGCGGCCAAGTCAGATATCGAGCGCTATCGAGCAGGCTTCGTGGTGCGGTTTCGTCAACATGGCAAAGATCCATTTCAAGCAGGGACCGAATGGGTTGTAACTCAGGTGACGTCGACCAACGTGATGGTTCGCAGCGATGCCGGCCAAGACGTTGCACTGCCGCTCACCCATGCGGAACGGTTTGATGTGTATGATCCTGAAACCCGTCAATTCGCGGTCGGGGACACCGTGCGTCTCGTTGAACGATGCAAAGTCGTCGATGGCGGGGAACTCACCAAAGGCTCGTTTCACACCGTGACCGACATTGATGCCAAAGGCCGTGTCACTCTCGATGGTAATCGCGTGGTGCCAAATGATTTTAGCTTCATGGATCACGGCTACGCCTCGACATCGGTGTCCTCCCAAGGCCTCACCGTCGATACCGTGCTGGTTGCCATGGGTGCCCAGTCTATTCCCGCGATGTCAAAAGAACAGTTTTATGTTTCAGTGAGCCGCGGCAAGCGAGACGTTCGGCTCTACGTCGATGACGTCAACGAGGTGCGCGAGGCGATCTCGTACAGTTCCGCACGACCCGCAGCCCATGATTTGGTTGAAGGCGCGATTTCACCTGAGATGACGCGCGATGCACGCTTGAGAGCGTGGCGGCACAGACTGCAAAAAACAGCACAACGGATGGCACGTGAGCGTGCCGGTGATGTGACATTGGATGCAAACCTCATGCGGGCGGCCCGCGATGCATCTCGCATCGACCATCAAGGAAGGATAGGGGACCGTGCGACGGAGCTTGGGGACTAGTCTTGATGGTGGGGAGCTCACGGCATTCAGGACGTTCTGTGATCGTCCGCTTGGCTTTGCGATCAATTTCAAATTTGAAAATGGTCATCGCCGGGCGCTGGCCTACGCAGATCTCGTCGGTGCCGAATACAATCCGGATCTCGGCGGTATCATCCTTGAAGGCATTGCCAAGCGGGTCACCGTCCTCGGACTGAACCTGGAGGGCCTCTATGAGCAGATCCTCGATCATGATGTCGGTGAAGTCACCGAAAAACACGCACCAGAACACCTGATGGCCGAGATTGCCAAAACCGGCACCCCCTACATTCGCCAAATCCTCTGGGAAGGGACGTAAGTCCCGGAGGGACACAGTCCCATGGACACAGTCCCATGGACACAGTCCCATGAACATAGTCCCATGGACATAGTCCCCCGGTGGACCTCGTCCCACAGACATTGTCCGGCGGGACTGGGCACGGATCCTATCTATGCTCAAACCTCAATGACTGGGCCGACCCGTTGCAGATCTTAAGTCTCGCATGACCCGTTGCCCCATGCGCGCGCCAGCCAAAAAGCAGGTGCGGATGGGTAGCGAGGCCGATGGGTCGTAGCAGCGGGTGATCATGGC
>JBCBON010000083.1:0-7307 GCA_039821195.1 Pseudomonadota bacterium | reverse complement strand
GTTCGGCGCATAAATGAGATTCCGCGCCTGATTGCAAGGCCAAATTCAGCGCCAACAGCTCCAACGCTACGCCCAGGAATACCTCTAATTTTCCACGCAGCCTGTCATGCATTAATAGCTCGGCAAACCTTGCTCCGTTAATCGCCATAGACGCCTGTGGCGCCCCATGCCATGATCGCAACCCGGTGAAACGGGTTCGAACCCATATCTTTTGCATCCGTCAGAAAAGGAGTTTGACGTGAGGATTGTTATTCACATCGGGCCGATGGGCACGGGTGGAACGGCCTTAAAGAAACACCTGACGTCGAATGCAGACTTATTGCGCGACGCGGGAGTTTTCGTGCGCGTGTCTGATGGCGACTTTCGCCACTTGAAAGAGGCGATAACCCAGAACCGCAGCGTCGAAGAGCTGTTGGACGCCTTGAAAACACCCGACGATGCAAAGACGCTTGTTCTGTGCAACGAGACGCAAGTCGGCACTCCGGACCGCCCTTTTGGCAAGCGTTTCTGGTATGGGCGCGCGCGGGGACGGGTCCTGCCAATTCACGAGTATTTCGACGGCATGGATGTCTGGACATCTGTGGCGCTTCGCAATCCGGCAACGCTGATACCGGCAAAATATGCGCTGACGTTAAGCCAGCGGAACTTTCTCTCTTTTTCGGACTTCATAGGACAAACGCCACTGGATCAACTGTCTTGGGCCGAATTCCTAGAACGGCTGCAGCTGTTGGACGCGTATAAGCCCATCATGACATGGCGATATGAAGACTATCCATTCTTTTGGCGGGACGTCGTGCAGGCCCTGACCGGGTTAGAGAACGCACAAACCCTTAATGGTGAAGTCCTCCAAGCCGAAGCTGAGTTTTCGATTGCCCAACTCAGCCATTACGCCAATCAGGTTGCCGAGCTGAAAAACAAAGGGGAAGCCATTCCAAAGGATCATTGGAACACGTTCGAAACCACCGCCGATAGCATAACAAAACTTCCCGAGCATCCCAGTTGGACGTCTCAGTTTGAGGAAACGCTGACAGAAATCTATGACGAAGACCTCTACAGCGCGGCGCGCATGGAAGGCGTGCACCTGATCGAGCGCAGACGCCTGCCCTAATCACATGCCCAGCGCCTCTTTATACAGGTCTAGGATCGCTTCCTGCTCCGACAGATCCTGCGGATCCTTCTTCCGCAAGGCAATCAGCTGACGCAATGCGCGCGTGTCATATCCCCGGCCTTTGGCCTCGGCCATGACCTCTTTTTGCTGATCCATGATATCTTTTTTCTCGGCCTCCAGCCGCTCAAAACGTTCTACAAAGGCCCGCAACTCATCCTGCGCAACCCGTGTCGTGTCGCTTATCTCTTCTGTCATTTCTGCCATATCACTGCCTCCTCGAAAGCATCCGTTAGGCCGGGAGTGGCCAATCTGCAAGCCCGGCCTTGATGCGATCCGCTGCCTATTCTAAGCGGCCCTCATGGAATGGTTGGTTTTAATTGGCGCACTCGTCTCAGTGGCCGGGTTGGTTGGTCTTGTGATCTGCATTGTCAAGGCGACGCGGCTCAAACGTCAAGGTCTGGAGGGCGATGCCCTTTCCGAAGGGTTGCGACCGCTTATTGGTTTGAACCTTGCCTCGCTTGCCTTTTCCGTCATCGGCTTAATGCTTGTGATCCTAGGCCTCGCCCTCGGATAAGATCGCAAGTTCTTTGCGAGCCAACGGGATGTAAACACTCAGCAAGGCCCCAAGCGCAACAACCAAGAAGATTGCTGGCAACAGCGTCACCGCAAAGTTCAGCGTCGAAATCGCCTCGGGCGATTGCTGCGCGATTTCATCGCTCGACGTCTGCCAATCCGTCAGCCCCAAGACCGCCCCAAGGATCAACGGTGCAACCGCATAGGCCAAGCGCTGACCAAACATCCACGCAATCTGGAAAACCCCTTCAATCTGGAGACCGGTTCGCCGTTGCGTTGCCTTGATCAATTCAGGGTAAATCAACCACGGCACTTGTCGGTAGGCGGTCGTCACAGCTCCGGCATACATGAACAAAAGAAAGATTACGAATGTGTTCGAATTCGGAATGTTCACATACATCGTGACCTGCAGCCCCAAGAACATCACAATGCTAATGATCAACGTGGTCAGCGCACCCAAACGTTTGCTCAACATCCCCCAGATTGGTTGAGAAATGATCGACCCCAAAACCAAGGCTACAAACATAAACGCCAGCATGCCCAAAGCACTCTCCATTCCCGACAGCCAGGCGGAACCGTCATTGGTGAACAGGAAGATCGAGAAGAAGGGGAAACCGGCCATAATGATCGCAACAGCAAGGGCCATCAGGCCGAAGACAACAACAAGCGTAATGAAAGCCTGATTCTGATAGACATATTGGAACATCGATGTGTCCGCGACCCGAATGGGTTGAAAGACCGAATGGGCATTGCGTGTCATTGCAACCGAAATCCAGATCGCAAGGATCATAATCGGCGCAACAATCCAAGCGGCCATAGCAAACCCTTCCCGGGTATCCTCTGCGATAAAGGGGATAAAAATGCCGCCGATAATCAAACCCAAAGTCGCAAATGCCACCCGGAAGCCACGTATCCCTTTCCAATCTTCCGAACTGTGAGAAATCTCTGCGCCCATGGCAGTGTACGGGACATTTACCATCGTGTAGCCAACGGTCGCGACAGCAAACGCGATGTTGAACCACAAAAGGTTCCCAACTTCGGTGAACCCATCTGGCACGTTAAACATCACGATGGTGGCCATCGCCATCGCGATTGAACCCAAGATCATCCAAGGCGCACGGCGACCATAGCGGCTTTTGGTTCGGTCCGACACACCACCAATGATGGGATCGGTCAGCAAATCAAACAACAGGATGGAGCTTGTCGTCCACCCTGCTAGAAAAATCGGAACGCCCAGAAAATTCGTCAAGAAAGACAGAATAAACACTTGCTTGATCATAACGAATGTCAGCAAGCCTAAATCAGCGAGACCCCAACCCGCTTTTTGAGTAGTCGTCAAAGCCATAGTAACCCCCAAACCCTATCGCTCCACAGTAGACGGGCACTTGCGCAAAACAATGTATTTTCTCACGAAACGCTGATGCGGTTTCGGCTTAGGCCTCCGCTTCTCGCAACACCGAAAGCTCACGTCGGGACAAAGGAAGATACAGTGCAACCAAAGCAACCAAAGCGATTGCCAGTATACCAGCGGGTAGCAATGTAACAGCAACACGCAACGCTTCGATTGATGCAGCGGATTGCTCTGGCATAGCACCGCCGCTCGATGTGGCCCATTGCGACAAGCCCAACATCGAGGCAAGCACGACAGGGGCAATCGCATATCCTAAACGCTGACCGAACATCCACGCGATCTGAAACACACCTTCAATTTGCAAGCCAGTTCGTCTCTGGGTCGCTTTGATCAAGTCAGGGTATATCAACCACGGCACCTGACGATACGCTGTCGTCCCAAACCCATGGGCAACAAAAATACAAAACGCGATCAATGCGTTGGAATTAGGCGAGTTGACATACCAGACAAATTGGATAGCGATAAATACCACCAGACTGATGATAAGCGTCGTCAGCGCGCCAACGCGTTTGCTAAGGGTCGCCCAAACGGGTTGTGACAAAATAGAACCGATAACGATGGCCAAAAGCAAAAATGCCAACATGCCCATTGCGTCTGCCATACCACTCATCGGTGCGGAACCGTCACTGGTCATCAAGAAAATCGCAATGAACGGGGCGCCCGCCATCAAAATAGCGACCGCGAGCGCCATAAGCCCCAGAACCGTTGCCAAAGTGATAAATGCGTAATTGTTATAGACATGTTGGAACATCGCCGGATCATCGACTTTAATAGGTTGAAACACCGACTGTGCACCGCTGGTCAGAAAAACAGACCCAAGAACCGCAAGCAACATAATCGGCGCAACAACGTAAGACGCGATTGAAAAACCTGTCAGTGTATTTGCGGCAATAAATGGCAAAATGACGCCACCCATCAAAAGACCAACCGTCGCAAACCCAACACGAAAGCCACGGATAGCTGCCCAGTCTTCACCGGATTGCGCAATCTCGCCGCCCATCGCGTTATACGTCACGTTGATCATCGTGTGACCGACAGTCGCTATCGCAAAGGCGATATTGAACCACAAGAGGTTGCCAACTTCGCTTAGTCCCTCGGGCACGTTGAACATGAACAGCGTAGCAATTGACATTGCGATCGCCCCGAAAACCATCCATGGCGCGCGACGCCCAAAACGCCCACGTGTCCGGTCAGAAGCTGCACCGATCAAAGGGTCCGTCAGAAGATCAAACAAAAGAATTGAGGTCGTGGTCCATCCGGCCAAGAACACCGGAACGTTCAGAAAATTGGTGAGAAAGAACAAAATAAACAGCTGCTTGATCATCACAAACGCAATCAAACCCAGATCGGCAAGCCCCCAGCCGAGCTTTTGTGTCGTCGTCAAACCCATGTCATCCTCCCGGGTTTATCACCCGCCGCTCACAGAAAATTCGTTCTTTGGCGCAGCCTCACCACAAAAAAAAGGCATTCTTGAGGTCAAGTCATGGCCCCATACAACGACTTTTGCTCGGCATCACGCAGCATTGGACGAAACACAAAGATGAGAACTAAAATCGAGACGCCAAATATAGAGGCAGGCAGGTATGTCATCGCCATCAACAAGGCATCGATCGCCTCGTCACTTTGCTCTACGGGGCCGCCACGCGAGGACTGGAACCCGAAAAGACCGATAATCGCACCCAGCACCAATGGGCCAAACGCGTTAGCCACCTTTTGTCCCAACAGCCACAAAGCGGAAAAGGCCCCTTCGATCCGTTGCCCGGTTTCCCGTCGTGTGATGTCAATGAGATCTGGATACATCGCCCACGGCACTTGCTGGTAAGCTCCATTTGCGAACCCAAAGCACAAAAACAAAACTCCAAGGAACGTCATATTGGTTATGGGGACGAACTGCGGCAAGGCGAGCAATAATATGATGTAAAGAACCAACCCAATCACCGTGGCCATCAGCTTGGAAATCCGTCTCGACAGATAGGCCCAAAACGATTGCGAGATCAGGGCACCAATCACAAAGGCGGCCAATGTGAACGACATAATGGTCAAAGACGTGGCAATGTCAGACAGGGGTGACGTTCCATCATCAACAAAGAGATAAAGCGCTGCAAAAGGCAGTCCGGCCATTAAGGTCGCAACAGCAAGGGTCATTAATCCGTAGGTCACGAAAAGGACGACGAACGGCAGATTGCCAAAAACCGTCCGGGCCATAGCGCCAACGTCCAGTTGGGTGGGACGAAAATGCGATGGCGCTTTACGGGTCAACAGAATGGAAATCCAAATCGGGGCAACCAAAACCGGCGCGATCATCAAAGATGCCGTTTTATATCCAACAGAATTGGCCAAAGCCGGCAGCACCGCTCCACCAGCCAGGATCCCCAAACAGGCAAACGTCATACGCCATGCCGTGAGTTGCGTGCGCTCTTGGGGGCTTTCGGTCATTTCACCAGCCATGGCCGAGTACGGCACCGTCACCATGGTGAAACCAATCGTGGCAATTGCAAAACCAAACCCGACCCAACCGACGATCAACAATTCATCCAGACCTTCAGGCACCGAGAACAAGGCGACAACCCCAACCGCCATCACCACTGATCCCCAAAACATCCAAGGGGCGCGTCGGCCAAATCGGGTTTCCGTCTGATCGGATGCCGCGCCCACCATCGGGTCAGTCAGAATATCGAAGAGCAAAATACAAGTCGTCAGATAGCTGGCGAGGACAACCGGCACGCCCAGCACCGTGGTCAAGAATGCCAGAACCAAAAGCTGTTTGATAATGACGAAGGTCACCACGCCCAGATCCGCGAGGCCCCAGCCAATTTTCTGGCCTGTTGTGAGTGCCATTTTCCCTACACACCCTTTTTGAGGTAGACCAAAGTCTAGCTGCTAAATGCGCAATGCCAAAACAAATTCGTTACGGCAGCTGGTGTTTGAGCCAAGAAACTATCTCTGTAACGCCCCAATCGGTGTTCGCCCGGCTTACGATATCGCCCATCACAACATGGGATAAAGCATCAACGCCTTCACCTTCGGGGACAGGCACCCGCGTCACGGACCCGCCCCAACGTGCTAGGGTCTTATGCGTGGCACGGGCGTCAACGACCTGATCGGCGTCACTGAACAGTGCAAGCGCCGGAACTTTGATGTTTTCAAGCGACGCCTTTTTGACATCTCTGACCAACTGAACCATCGGCACAGCAGACGATGGCGGATACGACGTCGTCCACCATCTTGCCTGCTCTTCATTCCGCGGCTCAAATGAGTACCGCTGTCCGGCCACGCGCTCCATCCAATGGGCCGCCCCAGGGACCAGGGCCAGATTGATCAGCCGGGAATTCACGCGAAAGTTGGGCGCAACGAAAACTGTCGCAGACACGTCCTTTTGCCGCGCGATGTCTGACAGACCCGCGGCGACCAGCGTGCCACCTGTCGAACACGAGATCAGAACCACGCGCTTGCCAATTCGTGTGCCAACCTCCAGCGCTTCATCCAAACACGCGTACCATTCCGACAATTCCGTCTCGCCCATCGCGCGTTCGTTACGGCCGTGACCCGGCAACCGTGTGAAAAACAGGTTGGCTCCAAAATGCCCGGCGACGCGATCAGGGACTGGACGGATTTCCGCCTTAGAGGCTGAAAAACCATGAACATAGACCACGCTGATATCCGTTTGCACATCTGGCTGTCCCGCCCAAATCACCTCTTTTCCATGGTCAGGGCGCAGGTCCGCAAAGCGCGCCTCTGATTTTGCAAGTGCCGCATCCAGCGGCCCCTCCAGCGCGATTGTACTTTCCCAACCCATCAAAAAGACGAACCCGGCTTTTCGAGAAACGCCAATTCTGCAGGCGTGCTTTCCCGACCCACAGTCGCATTGCGATGAGGGTAGCGTCCCCATTTCGCGATAATGTCGCGATGCCTTTTGGCGTAGTCGAGCGTGTTCTCGTCAGTGAACTTCTCAAACAAATGAAGGCCCGCTTCCTGCACTGCAATCTCCTCGGAATGCATATACGGCATCAGCGCGAAGATCCGCCATGTCACATCTGTTGATGCTTCCAAATCGCCCTCGGCAACACAGCGCTCAGACAAACGCATCGCACGCGCATCACCAGAGAAGGCCTCGGGTGTGTCCCGGAGAATGTTTCTTGTGAACTGATCGAGCAGAATGATCAGCGCCAGTCGCCCTTCGGCGCTCCCTTCCCAGTCTTCGAAACCGCCATCCAA
>JBCBON010000082.1:0-7477 GCA_039821195.1 Pseudomonadota bacterium | reverse complement strand
ATGTGCCAGAGGGCGTTTGGACGCGTATGCGCCATTCGTGGCTGAACATGCGTGCTGTGACCCGCAAACTTCTGGATCAGCGCTCATTTTTTAGTCCTCTGCCTCGAGGCTGAATAGCCCCTCTATCCATGGTTGTGAAGTTTAAGAATGCCCTTCATTTAGTTTTATCGAGAGCGTCCACGACCATAAAAATACACTTAGCGCGATTGTTCCAATAGCGAGACGTAAAAAATCTGGTGCGATTTCGGACACTAAGCCGGAAAGAAGGATCCAAGGGACCGCTACAAACATAGACCAAACAACGCCTCGACGAGCCTTAGCGCCTGTCCCCTTCCCTTTTAACAGCTTGGCGATACCGCGTTGAAACGCAGCGATAACGTACAAAAACAACGGCAACAGTGCGAGAGCTCCGAATGCCGAAGGTAAGAGAACCGAAGGCAATGGAACGTCTAGATCCTGAGCCTGAGCCATTTGCCGGGGGAAAGATGCAACAAATGAGAGAAAACCAAAGGCAAGTGCCAGTGCAAGTGTCAGAACTTCATTATCGGCAGTCTCGTACTGTTCTTTTAATACAGTCTCCGGTGAAAGCTGCGCCCTAAAAACATCATCCACTAACGCCATTCAAATTATGCCTGTCGAGACATCCAGTCACTGAGGTGACCACGGAGTTCATCGGCCAAATCCACGTCCTCAACCTCGTCGATCGCCTCAGCCAAGAAGGCCTGAACCAGCATATCGATCGCCTGTCGTTTTGGGATGCCGCGAGACGTTAGATAGAAGATCGCAGTAGGGTCCAAAGCCCCCACTGTGGACCCGTGGGAACACACGACATCATCTGCGTAAATTTCCAACTCGGGCTTGGCCAGAAACTGGCTGCCGTCATCCAACAGCAGACCTTGGGAGATCTGGTAACCATCGGTTTTCTGAGCATCAGGCTTCACCAAAATCTTGCCTTGAAAAACTCCGACGGCACCGTTCCTTAAGACCTTTTTGAAAACCTGCCGGCTTTCACAGTTAACCGCATCATGTGTGACGAAAACCGTGTCATCGTGATGAAATGTTGGTCCATTACCTGAGGCTGCACCTGCCACAGTCGCAGTCGCGTCGTCGCCGTTAAAGGTAATCACGTGCTCATTGCGTGCATAAATGCCATTCACCGATACGGTCAGAGACTTAAGCGCGCTTTGAAAACCAAGTCGGGCAAACAGATGCGAGTTGCGCACAACTTCATGGTCATCGGCCTGAACCTTCACATGGTGGAAGGCAGCGCCATCGGCCACCTCAACCTCTATCACTGAATCTGAGTGGCCTGCGCCGGACGTTTCTTCGATCAAAGTGATCTTCGCGCCCGCATCGAGTTTCACTAAGTGATGAACAGGTAACTCCTCTGTTTTTCCTGAAGAACGATAGGCAATCCTCACTGGGCGATCGACCTGACCAGTCACGTGCAATAGCACGCCATCCCGGGCGCGCGCTGTGTTCAGAGCTGCCAAAGGACGATTTACAGGGTTATGCCCCTCCGCTTCCAGTGACCCATAGAGCCCCTTTGCCCAATGAATGTCCGCTGACGATGCGACGGACAAAAACCCAATTGCTACGCCGGCATCTTCGGCAGTGTCAGAGATTTCTTCGGCATATATTCCATCAACAAAAACAAGTGTCGCTGGCGATTTATGCTTGATGACGGCGGCTGGTTCGGACGCTGCTAAGGCTGCCTGGGACCCAGTCAGGGGCGTTGGATCGGTGAATTTCCAATACTCGTCCCGCTTTGCCGGAGCGCCCATGCTGCGGAAACGATCCTCCGCAGCTTCGACAGCCGCTTCGAACCACGCTCCACCTTTGGGACGTTCATAGCGATCAAGCAAGGATGACGTGAGTTCGTCTTTTATGCCGGTCTTTGCCATTAAGCGACCTCAGCTAGAATGTCGCCGTACCCGTTGTTTTCGACCTCTAGCGCGAGGTCCGGCCCACCCGATTTTACGATTTTTCCATCGGCCATAATGTGAACCACATCAGGTTTAATGTGATCGAGAAGCCGCTGATAATGAGTGATGACCAAAAACGACCGTTTACCATTACGAAGGGCGTTTACGCCATCAGCGACGAGTTTCATAGCGTCCACGTCCAAACCTGAATCGGTTTCGTCAAGGACGCACATCTTTGGTTCCAACATTGCCATTTGCAGAATTTCATTCCGCTTCTTTTCACCGCCGGAGAAGCCAACATTCACTGGTCGTTTCAGCATTTCGGCGTCGATATTCAGGGTTTTTGCCTTGGCTCGGACCTCTTTGAGAAACTCGGCAGCACTCAATTCCTCTTCGCCACGTGACTTCCGTTGCGCGTTAACCGCCGTGCGCAGAAAGGTCATGTTACCTACTCCGGGGATTTCGACCGGGTATTGGAACGCCAAGAACAGTCCGGCCGCAGCGCGCTCTTCGGGTTCCATGACCAATATGTCGTTGCCTTCCAATTCGACCGCGCCTTCGGTTATTTCGTAACCGTCTTTCCCAGATAGAACATAGGACGTCGTTGACTTGCCCGACCCATTCGGACCCATAATTGCATGCACTTCGCCTTTGCCAACATCTAGATTGACACCCTTGAGGATCTGCTTGTCCTCTTCTTTTAGTGAAACGTGTAGGTTCTTGATCGTTAGCATTGTCGTCCCAGCATCTGTTTCGCTGGAGGTAGCTCTGAGAGCCGGGTCCATCAAGACCAATTTAGAATAATTCTAATTTAAGCGGGTGGGTCAAATCGAAACTTTCGTCGCAGTCGAGAGGATGAGATCTTTGGTCTGCTCGACTGCGTTGATATAATTTGGCGTGTCAGTTGATGCGATTGCCATGAGTGAAGCAATTTCCGTGAGCGGTGCTGGCCTAGGAAGAACGCGCTCTATCGATGCAGCGTAGTCATAGAACTTGAACTCCGACCCTTTTGGAGGTGTGAGCCAAGTGTTCGGTACCCCATATGCATCAGCGACAATCAGCCCGTGCAAGCTCGATGAAAACACATGGGAGCAGCCAGCGATTTCTAAAGAGACCGTTTTTGGATCCCGCCGAACGTCGATAAATTGTGCATTCGGAATTTGATTGATGGTTGCAATCGCTTCTTCTGAGATTTGTGTGTGATGCAAAAGGACACCAAAGTGCGCGCCTCTTTCCACCTCTCCATACGCATGTTTAGCAAGAAGTCCCGGGTCCCCGAAGCAAGTGCAATCGCTTTCCAAAATCGCCGCTGTAATCGGACCGCGAAGGAGATGGATGTCACAGTGTCTGACAAATTCGGTATTGAGGAACTTGAAAAGACCGCTGCCCCAAATCACCGGCCGCATATTCTTGATCGGGGGACCCGCGTTATATTGCCTGCTCACAGCATGAAGAATTGACCCTAGACCAAAAACCTCCGCTTCAGCCACCGAGCTGTGCTCAACCACGCGCCCGAAAGCGACTTCTGTCACATCACGGGACAAGACGTCGCCAAAATTCGGCTTTTTAGCCCACCAAAAAAGTTTGATTGGGTTACGCTCTCGAGAGGCATCAGTCATGCGAAACTCAAAGGCTAGGCGAGTTTCACGGCTGTTCCTGACGCCGACACCATCATCATGGAGTTGATAACCTCATAATCAATGTCGACACCAACGACGGCATTTGCGCCAAGTGCAGCTGCACGATCTTCCATTTCTTGAAGTGCAATGGCGCGCGCACGTCCTAACTCTTGTTCATACGCCCCGGACCTGCCCCCGATAATGTCGGTTACACTTACAAACAAATCTCGAAAAACATTAGCGCCAAGTATCGCCTCTCCAACGACAATACCTTTGTAGTCAGAGATCATTTTCCCATCCACCGATGGAGTCGTTGTTACGATCATAAACTTCTCCTTATCGTCCGCGGAAACTACGGGTCATGAAAGCTGCAACCATGATGCGCACAAAGGCGAGGTAAACCAAGAAAGCCCAAAACCTCTGGCGTCCCGGAGGGAAGTATTCCAGCAACCACGGTAGCAATAGCCAAGATGCCACCAAGCCGAATGCCACCAGAAAGGCGGTGACAAGCCACTGCGTCATATCCCAAATCATGCGCTCTTTGGGTGGCTCTATCGGTAAATCAACAGGAGTCTTTTCATGATGCGCCATCATGCGCTTATGAAAATCGTACCGTTGTTTTTGCGTCATGACGTTGAGCCAGCCTGTCCCATTTTGATACTTTCATCAAACGAAACCCAGTCTGGCTTGGTCGCACAAAAGTATGCGCCGTCAGCAGTGAACGGTTGATCATCGTCAAAAAGAATGCCTGCGACACCGATTTTATCGGGCATGAATTCAACCTCCCACCAAACCGTGGATCCGCAGGTCGGACAGAACCGAAAGTCCAAAAAGCGATCTTTGTTGGATGTATATCGGAAGACAGTTGGTTGGCCTTCTGTCTTCAGCACCTTGTCCCGGTCGTAATACGCACTCATCCCGAAGGCAGAACCAGTCCGTTTTTGACAGTTTGTGCAAGCGCAGATTGCAGAAAAAACGGGCGGCCCAATAACAGTGATGCTGATTTCTCCGCAACCGCAAGCCGCAACTCTTTGCATATGTTCGCCCTCGTATTCGTCGATTTTGTCCAACGCATACGCCATTATATCTACGGCTCAAAATACTTTAAACCTAGTCTCCACCGCCATCGCCGCCGCCATCACCCCATCCGCCGCTCGCGCCGCTGCCATCGGAGTCTCCGTCACCGAATAAGCCGCCGGAAAGTAATCCGTCGTCACTGGATGTTGCCGGTGCATCAGGGTCTAGCGGAGTTTGATAAAAGAAGAACGCTGAAAAGATGCAAATGATCACCATCAATGGCATCAGAGCAAACATTAACAGTGCTTCAAAAACGGTCAGGCCGTCCGTCGCGAGTGTTCTTGATGCGTCCTCTTTAAAAAAGAGAAACAGCGCTGCGCAAACCAATCCAAACAACGATAGTTGGAATAAAGCTCTGCTCGCGGAACGTCGAAAACGAATTCCCTCCGGTTGTAGCTTAAGCGGCGGCGAAACTCTCGTCTCCGACGATGTAGCCAAACGGTTCAGCCGATCATGAAAGTTTTGTTTGTTGTCCATAACCTTCCTCTTAATGATAGTTTAACGCATCAACGTTGCAAAAGTAAGACGGATTGGTTCAGTTGGTTTGGACGGGTCCAAAAGCGTTTAATTTTTCGACTTGTTCCGACTTTTGACAAAGCGTTCGGTCAACTGCGCTGCGTAAGAAGCCACAATAAGAAGGAGGATCCAAATCCAAATGGATGTAAACGCCTCCGGCAGAAAACTAACCGCACCGACAATCCCACTAAAGACGATGATGAGAAAGACGAGACCCCCTTCGCGGGTCCCGTCATTCGGTTCTTGCAGCTTGTCATAGAGCCGCGCGAAACGATCTGATTTTTGGCCTAGGCGTTTCACCGAATTAACCAACAGATCCTTCAAGCGAAATCGCCACCAGCTGTTGAGCTTCCATGGCAAATTCCATTGGCAGCGCTTGCAACACATCCTTACAAAACCCGTTTACGACCAAAGCCACCGCTTCTTCTTCGTCCATGCCGCGTTGGCGACAATAGAACAGTTGATCATCATCAACCTTGGAGGTCGTCGCTTCGTGCTCCACTCGAGCCGAATTGTTCTTTACCTCGATATAGGGAACCGTATGCGCACCGCACTTGTCGCCAATCAGCAAGCTGTCGCATTGTGTGTAGTTCCGCGCATCTTTCGCCTTTGGATGCATAGACACCAATCCACGATAGGTGTTTTGCGCTTTACCTGCCGAAATACCTTTGGATACGATGCGCGACTTCGTGTTCTTTCCAAGATGGATCATCTTGGTCCCGGTGTCCGCCTGCTGATAGTTGTTGGCAATCGCAATGGAATAGAACTCACCCTGGCTGTCATCGCCGCGCAAAATGCAACTTGGATATTTCCAGGTCACTGCGGAACCGGTTTCAACCTGTGTCCACATCACTTTGGAACGGTCACCACGACAGTCGGCCCGCTTGGTAACAAAGTTATAAATGCCACCTTTTCCCTCTTCATCGCCGGGGAACCAGTTTTGAACCGTCGAGTATTTGATCTCCGCATCTTCAAGCAACACAAGCTCAACACAGGCGGCATGTAGCTGCGCTATGTCACGTTGTGGCGCGGTACACCCCTCTAGATAAGAGACGTAAGACCCCTTTTCTGCAATGATCAAAGTCCGCTCAAATTGTCCTGTATTCTCGGCATTTATGCGGAAATAGGTGGAGAGCTCCATTGGGCACCGCACTCCTTCAGGGATATAAACAAACGAACCATCCGAAAATACGGCAGAATTGAGCGTCGCGTAATAGTTGTCTGACTGCGGGATCACCGAGCCGAGATACTTTTTCACAAGTTCAGGGTGATCCTGAATCGCCTCAGAAATGGAACAGAATATCACGCCGGCTTTTGCCAATTCATCTTTGAACGTGGTACCCACGGAAACTGAGTCAAAGACGGCATCGACGGCCACTTTGCGTTCCTCTTCGGGCATCTCAACACCCGCGAGAATGGCCTGCTCTTTCAATGGGATTCCCAGCTTTTGGTAAGTTTCCAGCAGCTTCGGATCCACCTCGTCCAGCGATTTTGGCTTCTCTTTCATGGAGGCAGGACGCGCGTAATAGTACTGATCCTGAAAGTCGATCTTCGGGTAATCTACCATCGCCCACGTGGGCTCTTCCATTTCCAGCCAACGACGGTAGGCCGCGAGCCGCCACTCGAGCATCCATTCAGGCTCGTTGTTGCGTTCCGAGATGAGCCGCACTATGTCTTCATTCAAACCTTTGGGTGCGTATTCCATCTCAATATCAGTCTCAAAACCGTACTTGTACTTTCCGGCTAGTGACTGAACCGCGGCAACGGTTTCTTCTTCGACGCCATCTTTGACGCGTACACCATCTTGTGTTGCAGTATCTTCGTTTAAACGATCTTCGCTTTTCAACTGATCCATTATGCCGCTCTCTTTTTGTATCTCTCGTAGGCTGCACTCCATGCATCTACGAAGCCCATTATTTCGTCTTCTGTTGTTGTTGGTCCCAAGCTGACCCGGATTGCGGAACGGCTGTCGATTTCGCCATATCCCATAGCCCGTAAAACACGGCTGTCCCGGACTTTGCCGCTAGAGCACGCCGAGCCTGCTGAAATCGCATATCCTGCTAAGTCCATCTGCATGACCTGCGTTTCGCCTTTCCATCCTGGTGACACGAGGCAGCCCGTATTCGGGAGCCGATCATCGTCTTTCCCAACACAGATAGTATCGGGCGACGCCGCGACAATGGCGTCTTCAAGCTGATCGCGCAGGCGTTCAACGCGCCGCCAAGTATCTGTTTCAAGTTCGTGCATCGCAGCCTCTGCCGCGGCGCCAAAGCCTGCAATCCCGGACAGATTCTCGGTTCCGGAGCGCAAGGATCGCTCTTGCCCGCCACCAAACAGGAC
>JBCBON010000081.1:0-7860 GCA_039821195.1 Pseudomonadota bacterium | reverse complement strand
GATTTTGTCGTCTCAAACGCGTCCTGCACGACCAATTGCTTGGCGCCAGTTGCCAAAGTACTCAATGATGCGATCGGTATGGAAAAAGGGTTCATGACCACCATTCACGCCTACACGGGCGATCAACCAACGCATGACCGCCGACATAAGGATTTGTACCGGGCACGGGCCGCGTCCATGTCCATGATCCCAACCAGCACGGGTGCGGCCAAGGCCGTGGGTGAGGTTCTGCCGGAGCTTGCCGGTCGCCTATCGGGATCGGCAATCCGGGTCCCTACCCCAAACGTCTCGGCCGTGGATCTGACATTCATTTCGGCCCGTCCAACAGATGCAGATAGTGTCAATGCCGCTATCGCCCGCGCAGCCGAACAGGAAATGAAAGGCATTATTGAATTCGGCGACGAGCCGACGGTTTCGATTGATTACAATCACAACACCCATTCCGCGAATTTCGCAGCGCTACAGACATCCGTTATGGGTGACAATCTGGTGCGCGTTCTGGCCTGGTATGATAACGAATGGGGCTTTTCTTGTCGGATGTCCGATACAGCCGTCGCGATGGGAAAACTGATTTAACCCATGTTCCCCAACAAAGCAGCCATCACGTTGGGCATCATCATTCTGGCTGCAATGGGTTTTGATTGGTTCTATACCGGTGGAGAGACGCTTTTGTTTTTGGCGCGGAACTTTGTTCGACTGATCGAATGGCTGGCATTCTGGCGCTAAAACTTTGGCGAAGAGAGAGTAAGAGGAATCGATATGTCGTTTGAAGAGCAACGCGCGCAAATGGAACGCGCGCCGGGATTTATCGCGGCCTTGGACCAATCTGGCGGCTCTACCCCAAAGGCGCTGAAACTCTATGGCATCGAGGCAAGCGATTACGCATCCGAAGCCGAGATGTTCGATCTGATTCATGCGATGCGTGCACGGATTGCGATGGCACCGGGTTTTGAACGGCCCAAAGTTATCGGTGCAATCCTGTTTGAAATGACGATGGATCGGGAAATTTCCGGGAAACCATCAGCGACATATCTATGGGAAGATCGCGGAATCGTTCCGTTTCTGAAGGTCGACAAAGGCCTGGAAACGGAGGCGCATGGCGTGCAATTGATGAAACCTATCCCGGGTCTCGCAGCAACGCTGGTGCGCGCCAAAGAGGGTGGGATCTTTGGGACGAAAATGCGCTCAGTCATCAAGTCGGCGGATGCAAATGGTATTCTGTCCAATGTGGCGCAGCAATTCGTCATCGGAGACGAGATATTGAACCACGGTCTGGTTCCCATTCTGGAACCCGAGGTGGATATCAATGCACCTGATAAATCTGAGGCAGAGGAGATCTTGCGGGATCAAATTCTGGGCCAACTGGATGCCTTGCCAAAAGGGCGCGATGTCATGCTCAAGCTCACACTGCCATCACAGGACGGGTTCTACTCTCCCTTGATTGCCCATGATCGGGTTATTCGCGTGGTCGCGCTGTCCGGTGGTTATTCACGCGACGAGGCGAACGCGAAACTGTCCCAGAACCCCGGAATGATTGCGAGTTTCTCGCGCGCCTTAAGTGAGGGCCTGTCGGTGGATCAAAGCGACGATGACTTCAGTAAAACATTGGGCATTGCGATAGACGCGATTGCACAGGCTTCTGCGACCTGAGCTGGTTTTTACGCTCTTGGCTGCAGTCGATGAACGTTAACGCTCGCGACTGAGACACGAAACGTATCACAAGTTTTTTTGATAGATTTGCACAAAGGGGATTCACACTGCGAATCACTTGTGGCATGATTCGCTTAAGCTCCGAAAAGAGAGCAGAGGCAGACATGACGCAAGTTCTAAGCAAGACCCACGCTTATGGTATGGCCATGATCGTTTTCACGATGATTGGTCTGGGACTGTACTTTGTGTTCGCGGCTATTCAGGGCGATTTCGGGCATCTTAAACGCATTGAGGTGAAGGCTGAAGCCGCGCAGTTGGAACAAGAGCTTGCAGAATTGAATACCGAGTTGGCGGACATAAAGAACCGCACGAAGCGGATGTCCGACAGTTACCTTGACCTTGATCTTTTGGACGAGCAAACGCGAAAAATCCTAGGATATATTCGGCCAGACGAAATAGTGGTTCAATAGAGCGCTCAGAGCGTCCTGAATTTCGGCGTCTGCCCCACCCAAAAACGCAGTCTTAAAAATTCCCGTGCAGACCGCATGTCTTTGCGTTATAATAATAGTTCAATCTTAAACTATGGTTTGGAGAGGTCATGGCCAAAGCGAAGCCAAACGTATCGGCGGACGAGCTTACCCAGTATTATCGAGACATGTTGTTGATCCGGCGCTTTGAAGAAAAGGCAGGACAACTTTACGGGATGGGTCTGATTGGCGGGTTTTGCCACCTCTACATTGGGCAAGAAGCGGTGGTTGTCGGTCTTGAGGCCGCCGCGAAAGAGGGCGACCAGCGTGTCACCTCGTACCGGGATCATGGGCATATGCTGGCTTGCGGGATGGATCCGGACGGTGTGATGGCCGAACTTACGGGCCGCATTGGGGGCTATTCCAAAGGGAAAGGCGGCTCGATGCACATGTTCTCGAAAGAGAAAGAATTCTATGGCGGCCACGGGATTGTGGCAGCCCAAGTGCCGATTGGCGCGGGCCTAGCATTCGCCAACCAGTATCGGGAGACCGACGGCGTCTCGTTTACTTATTTTGGCGATGGGGCCGCAAACCAAGGTCAGGTTTATGAGACGTTTAATATGGCCTCGCTTTGGCAGCTTCCGGTGATTTTTGTGATCGAGAACAACCAATACGCCATGGGGACCAGCACTGTGCGGTCCTCGTCAACACCGGACTATTGGACCCGGGGGGCGGCGTTTAACATCCCCGGAGAGGCCGTTGATGGGATGGATGTTCTGGCGGTGAAGGCCGCAGGTGAAAAGGCGGTTGCTCACTGCCGGGCGGGCGAAGGCCCGTACATTCTGGAGATGAAGACCTATCGCTATCGCGGGCATTCCATGTCCGATCCGGCGAAGTATCGGACCCGAGAAGAGGTTCAGAAAGTGCGGTCAGAGAAGGATCCGATTGACCACGTCAAAGACCTGTTGATTGACGGCAAACACGCGACCGAGGACGAGCTGAAAGCCATCGACAAAGAAGTCAAAGGGCGCATTTCCAAGGCCGCGGATTTCGCATCCGAAAGCCCCGAACCCCCGATCAGCGAACTCTACACAGACATTCTGGCGGAGGTGTAAGTCATGGATATTTTGATGCCAGCACTCTCCCCCACAATGGAAGAAGGCACGCTGGCCAAATGGATGGTCAAAGTCGGCGATACCGTTGAGAGCGGGCAAATCCTCGCGGAGATTGAAACCGACAAGGCGACAATGGAATTCGAAGCAGTCGACGAAGGCACAATCACCGAATTGCTGGTGGATGAAGGCACCGAAGGTGTGAAGGTGAATGCACCTATCGCGCGCATGGATGGTGACGATGACACGATGACGAATGGCGGTGCGACCACGCCATCGCCTGCAAATGAGAAAATGCCGGAAACCGATCCTGCAGAGGTGATCGCCGCCCCGACGGTTCCCGTGGCAGAAGATCCTGAATTGCCTGAGGGCACGACATTTACCGAAACAACAGTCCGCGAAGCCCTGCGCGACGCGATGGCCGAAGAAATGCGCACGAACCCGAATGTCTTCTTGATGGGCGAAGAGGTCGCTGAATATCAGGGGGCTTATAAAGTCTCCCAAGGGTTGCTGGACGAGTTTGGCGCAAAGCGGGTCATTGATACGCCGATCACCGAGCATGGCTTTACCGGAATTGCGGTCGGTGCCGCCTTTGCGGGTCTCAACCCGATCGTTGAATTCATGACGTTCAACTTTGCGATGCAAGCGATTGACCAGATTATCAATTCCGCGGCTAAAACGCTTTATATGTCTGGCGGTCAGATGGGATGCCCTATGGTGTTCCGGGGGCCGAACGGTGCGGCGGCCCGTGTGGGTGCGCAGCACAGTCAGGACTACGCGATGTGGTATGCGCATATTCCCGGGCTTAAAGTTGTTATACCGTATTCGGCGGCGGACGCGAAGGGGCTTTTGAAATCCGCGATCCGCGATCCCAACCCGGTGATCTTCTTGGAGAACGAAATCCTTTACGGACGCAGTTTTCCGGTTCCAGACGTGGACGACCACACAGTCCCAATCGGCAAAGCGCGTATTTGGCGCGAAGGATCGGATGTGACCATCGTAAGCTTTGGGATCGGAATGCAATATGCGCTGGAAGCGGCGGACCGATTGGCCGCGGACGGAATTGACGCAGAGGTGATTGATCTGCGCAGTTTGCGCCCCATCGACTATGACACGTTGATCGCCTCGGTTCAGAAGACCAATCGCTGTGTGACGGTTGAGGAAGGCTTCCCAGTCGGGTCCATCGGCAACCATTTGGGGGCCTACATCATGCAAAACGCTTTCGATTATCTGGACGCGCCAGTGATCAATTGCGCGGGCAAGGATGTTCCCATGCCATATGCGGCGAACCTCGAAAAACTCGCGCTAGTGACAACGGACGAGGTCATCGAAGCCGTTCATCATGTGACGTACAAGTAGGAGTAAGCGCGATGACCGATATTCTGATGCCCGCCCTGTCGCCTACGATGGAAGAAGGTACGTTAGCCAAATGGTTGGTGAAGCCTGGGGATGAAGTGGAAAGCGGGGACCTGTTAGCCGAGATTGAAACCGACAAAGCCACGATGGAGTTCGAAGCCGTCGATGATGGCGTGATCGAAGAGCTGTTGGTGGCAGAGGGCGCTGAAGGCGTGAAGGTGAATACGCCAATCGCGCGGATGAAGGGCGACGGAGAGGCCGAAGCGCCAAAGGCCGATCCCGCAAAAGCCGATGCATCAAAGGCGGCAGAACCCGCGAAAGCCGATCCAACGCCAGAGCCGAACAAGGCAAGTTCGGCCCCGCGCCCAGCACCGGTAGCGAACGGGACGCGTGTATTTGCAACTCCGCTTGCCCGGCGTATCGCCGCTGACAAAGGCATCGACTTGGCAAGCATCACAGGATCAGGTCCGCGAGGACGGATCGTCAAGGCTGATGTCGAAAACGCCAAACCGGGAGCAGCTCCCAAAGCGGCGGCTCCTGCCACCCTGCCCCAATCCGCCGATGCCGAGACGGTTAAGGCCATGTATGCGGATCGTACCTATGAGGAAGTCCCGCTGGATGGGATGCGCAAAACGATCGCAAGCCGCCTGACCGAAGCCAAACAAACGATCCCGCATTTCTATCTGCGGCGGTCCGTGCAAATTGATAACCTGTTGAAGACACGCAAAGAGATCAATGCGGGGCTAGAGGCAGCTGGTAAAAAGGTGTCCGTAAACGATTTCATCATCAAAGCTGTTGCCAAAGCGTTGAAGGATAATCCGATGTGCAACTGCGTTTGGGCAGGCGACCGGATGATCAAGCTGGAACCTGCGGATGTCGCCGTTGCGGTGGCCGTGGATGGGGGCCTGTTCACGCCCGTTCTGCGGGATGCTGATATGAAAACGCTCTCCACGCTGTCAGATGAGATGAAGGATCTGGCCGGGCGCGCGCGGGACAAAAAACTGAAGCCCCATGAATACGTGGGCGGCGCGACAGCAATCTCTAACCTGGGGATGTTTGGGATCGAAAACTTTGATGCCGTGATCAACCCGCCACATGGGTCCATTCTGGCGGTCGGCGCGGGAGTGCGGCAGCCCGTGGTCAAAGAGGATGGGACGGTCGCCTCCGCGACGATGATGTCCATGACGCTCTCTTGTGATCACCGGGTGATTGATGGGGCGCTTGGCGCTGTTTTCCTTGGGTCGATTGCTGGATATCTTGAAAATCCACTTGCTATACTGGCCTAAAGCAGATCACTGGTTTTCGGTACGTTACCAATGAGCGTGCAAGGTTTGAGGCCGGTGACGCAGGAATGCTTTTGGGCTTTAGAACCGACTGAGTGAACACTGGAGCTGATAGTTCAGATGAAAGTTTTCCCAAGTGCACGACCCAGTTTAACACAGGCGGACGTGAAGGTTGATCCGAAGGCGGATTTGACCAAGGCGCGGAAAATCGCGCTCTACGGGACATTTTCTTGGACAGGGCAACTTTCTCAACGACACTTTGACCATTGTGCTGCGCTGCGAAAAGCAGGTTATTTTGTGATTGCCTGCCGCGCTGCGGAACGCCATGGGAAAGCGTCCAATGCGGTTACTATTGGTGACGTTGATATCTTGAAACCCAACATTGGCTATGACTTTGGATCGTGGTGGTTCGGCCTTCAGTGGTTGAAAGACGCCGCTGATTGCAGGGTCTCTGAATACGATGCGATTTGCGTGACGAACGACTCCTATTTCGGTTCACTGGAAAACGGATTGTTTGCAGATCTGGATGGACTTGAAGATGGGCTCAAAGGGCTGACGGAAAACCTGCAACTTCGCCCTCATCTCCAAAGCTACCTCCTAGTGGCGACCGGAGACTACCTCTCAGAGGGACACTTCGAAGCCTTTCTCAACGCTTACGACTTTCCCGAAAAGAAAATGGATATCGTGCACAAATGGGAAATAGGTTTTTCCAAAGATGTTGAAAAATTAGGGTTTGAACGCCGTGCGTTGCTCTCTCATGTGCCATCACTTGATCATTGGGTGGCGACTTTGCCTTCCCAAATAGATCGGGAGTGCGAAGCGCGGACCATTCTGGGTTTAGACGCCGAAAGAAACAAGGTTGCACAGGCTTTCGAGAACACATTGCGCGGGATGATAGATAATCATCACGTGCTGCCCTATCAGGTTTTTTGGCAATCGAGCTTATCCACCAAATACAAGATATTTAAACGGGAAATGGTTGAGAAAGCGGTTTATTTCTCTCCGAACCCATACACCTTTTTTCAGGATCTCGCCGTTTCTGACACGTATTTTCAAGTGATCGACGCATTCAATGTTGAACGTTGGGAGGGTCCAACCCCGAACGAAACGGTGACAATGTCAGTTCTTAAGCAGTATCGATCTCAGTCAGGTCTGCCGATGACCAAGGAGAACTGAATTAGCGGTCTACTTCCCGAGGATGTGGTTCATGCTCTGGCTTGGTTGATCGCAACCAGCTTCACCCACGATCTTTGCCGGTACACCCGCGACTGTCTTACATGCAGGAACTTCTTTCAAAACAACTGATCCCGCCGCGATGCGAGAGCATGCGCCGATCGTGATATTCCCAAGAACCTTCGCGCCTGCCCCGATCAGGACACCATTACCAATCTTGGGATGACGGTCGCCATCTGCCTTGCCGGTACCGCCCAGTGTCACCGCATGCAGCATAGAGACGTTGTCCCCCACCACGGCCGTCTCTCCAATAACGATAGAATGGGCATGATCGATCATAATGCCTTTGCCCAAACGGGCGCCGGGATGAATATCAACGCCAAACATCTCTGATGTGCGCATCTGGAAAAACGCCGCCATATCCTTGCGGTTTTCGGTCCAAAGCCAATGTGCAACGCGCGCTGCCTGCAAAGCGAGGAAGCCTTTGAAGTAAAGCAATGGCTGTATGAAACGATGGCAGGCTGGATCGCGATCGTAAACCGCGGCGATATCGCTGCGCGCAGCCTCCAGGATGCTTGGATCCTGTTCATATGCCGTCAGGATCACATCCCGCAATGTGGCCGATGTCATCTCGCCAGAAGACAGTTTTAGCGCCAAACGGAAAGACAACGCTTTTGCAAATGTTTCATGCTGCAGAACGCTGGACTGAACAAAGGCCGCCATCGATGGTTCATTATTCGCCAAATCGCGGCCCTCTTCGACGATACGTGTCCAAACGGGATCAACGAGTGCAATATTCTCCGCAGGATGGGCCATGAC
>JBCBON010000080.1:0-7927 GCA_039821195.1 Pseudomonadota bacterium | reverse complement strand
ATGGGCGTTCGGGGCGTGTTGATGCGCGTCAAGCGAGGCGTCGATCTTGTAGTCTTGCATTGAGGTGATGGCGCCGATTGTCACTCCAAGAGTGCCGTGAAAGAGCGTTTCGCCAGTTCGTGGGCGACGCCTCTTTTTTGTTTGATATCGGTGGTCAGAGCTTGAAACTGCATCGAACGCTCAGCCAACGATTTCTTGACTATCGTGCATCATATGACTACATAAAACGCATCATATGGAGAAACACCATGTTGGAACCCGTCCAGTTCGCTCCCGAAGATGGCACCGTGCACCCCGTTGCCGAGGCTGGCAAGATTACGGCAATCGTCAAGGCTGTCGTCCGCGCTGCCGACGCATGGGGCTTGTCGAACGCCGAAGCGGCGGCGCTTTTTGACGTGCCGAGTGCAACGTGGAGCAGAATGAAGGCCGGCACGTACAAAGGCACACTCGATCAGGACAAAGTCACACGGGCGAGCCTTCTAATCGGTCTCTTCAAAGGACTACGGCTCTTGTTTAACGGTCCGCTGACCTATGGCTGGCCGAAAACCGCGAACACCGGTCCTGGGTTCAATGGCCGGAGTCCGGTTCAGGTCATGTGCGATGGCGGTATTCCGGCGATGATGAAGGTCAGGCAGCACATCGATGCGCTCCGGGGCGGTGTGTGATCCGAGCTGAAGACCTTGACCAAGTTGACTTCACCGATCCGACGACAATCCGTCTGATCTCGACAGCCTACATCGACGAGCCAGCGATGGCGCCTTTGGCCGACGATGAGGACGACCTGGCGATCCTTGAAGAGATTGAAGGCCTGACGTCAGCGCGCCGAACTGTGACACTTCCAGTCCCGGGAGGGCTTGATCCTGCCGAATTGCTGACCGCAGCGGCAGGATATGGATGGACCTACATCAATGCCGCGTTCTGCTACACGCGGGCGACAGGCAACCGGTTCAATGGCCCAGAACGTGGAGCCTGGTACGCAAGCTATGGAGAGGATGCGGCCTTGACTGCGCAGGCTGAAGTGTCCTGGCATCTGACGCGCGAATTGGAAGCGACGGGCGTCTTTGAGAATCTCACCGCCTATCGTGAATTGCTCGCTGGTTTCACGACGCGGCTGCATGATCTGGCAGGCAGGGAAGGGGAGGAGATCTTAAGCTCAGAACCTCGTATCGCCTATCCGATCGGCCAAAGACTCGCGCAAGACGTGCTGGGGTCAGGCGGCAATGGGCTGATCTATCCGTCGGCACGTCGTGACGGAGGGCGCTGCCTCGTCGCTTTCCGCCCACACCTGGTTCAGAACGTTCGCCAAGGCGACACCTGGACCTTCACTTGGAGAGGAGAGGCTACTCCCGAAATCACGCGCACATAGCAATCTCACCAGCAGCGCGTCCGGCGGAGAGCCGACATTCGCTGCAACTGCGTGGCCTCAAGGGTGACCCAGCAAAAGCCGCCATTCGACTAGAGGCCGAACCCAAGAATGCTGCGTTTTCTCCGATGGCAGGTTTGAGCCCAACCTGTGAATTCGGTTTTTTCGCTGCGAGCGCGCGCAGCGAGAATAATGCGGCATGAGCGAAAAAATCTATGCTGCCGTGCAGCGGATCAACTAGCCATCCGTGCATGCCGCAGCATGGATAAAGCGTCTAATTTGTGGGTCACGGACAAAACCGACCTAAAATTTTTATTTCTGGCTGACGCAACATAGCTTTGCGCTTTTGGCATGAGTATCGCCGCTTGGCAGCTCAAATCACCAATCCCGTCATTCAACATCGCATTTTGAAGAAAGCAGTCCGACCTCGACTTTATGCGTAGCGCCAAAACGAGCGGAGCACAGGTGAGAATGAAGCGACGCCTAGTCAAACGCTTGTGAGAGCTACTGGATATACGGAATCCGCTTAGTCCTGTGTATTCCAACGATGGGCGAGTGATGGAAGTTCCGTCCGCTATGGTTTGCCTTGGCAAGCGATTGGGCCAAACCCTGCCGCATGATTGCCAATCGAGAATTAAAACCGTTCTCGCGCGCTCAAAACGCATTGGATGATCGGCTCAGCGGATCACCCTCAGCCGGCATTGGTTACGTGTGGAACCCGCTTGCAAAGGCGCGCCCGCTGCATAGCGATTGGAAAACGTTAAAGCGGTCTGGATCACTTTGGGATCCCTTTTGCCGAACGCCAATTTATCCAAAGCGTCGCGTGCGCCCTTGGTTTGGTCCCGCCGCATATGATGCAGCATCGTCAGAAGGCTTCGCTCGTTTTCACTGATGAATTTCGGGTCGTCGCAATGAGCAGGGTAAAAGCACTGCAAAGGGCAGTTCCTGGACCTCTTGAGCGCTAGAATCAGCTTTTGCAGTATGTGCGCGATGCTCAGCCCCACTGGATCGCCCCACGTTTGGATCGCGCGATCATAGATGTGGCAACACTCAATCGCATCCCCCGTCTCAAGCGTTCCCACGAAATGTCTGACGAGGGGAAGCAGGCTTTTTTCAAAGTCGTCGAAGGGCAGGGCATCGAGCAGCGTCGGGTTTGTATCGGATTTGTAATTCACCAGATCACCCACATCCTGTGTGTCGATGGCTTTAAAGCGCGCCTATTCATGCGTTTCTGCCATGCTATTCTGAACAAGACGTCGGCTGGGCCTTGCGCCCATGGTGTTTTGCAAACAATTGCCTAAGGCAGTGCTCGACAAAACTCCGATGATTAATTTTCCATGCTGCGGCGAAGACAGAAACCAAGGCAAGTAGGACTAGAGGTATGTTAAGCCTGAAACTATTGCCTGGCGGCGGGATCACAAACCGAATTGGCTCACCGGGCTCAAACCGCCGTACGAAGGTCAATGCCCCGCCTTGCATATAGTCAACGACACTAATGTTCAGTGACGTTCGCGAAACACTCGGCAAGACCACTTCAATTGTACTCGCGGAGGACGTTTGGTCAGAGAAGTACCCAACATAACCTGTCATTTCCTCCAAGGCATACCGTTCGGGCGAAGACAGGGCACTACAGATGCCGATGGCCATATTTGCATCAAAGGGCGTTTGCAGCGGCAGCGCATCCTCAGACGGATGCAGCATAAAAGACATGGCCTCGAAGCCCGATGGGGCATTGTCGAAAGTGACGCGCGTATTCTGCAACAGTGCATCGCCAATGCCCCATGTTCCCAGGGCAAACGCACTATAATCAACCACACCATCTTGCATGGGGATTACGGCGCGATCGACATCGAACAGTGCGAGCAGCGTTTCAGCCGGACCCGCGACATAGAGTTCGCTGCTGTTGGTCGACCGGTCCAAAATGATGGTGAGTGAGTCCGCGCGTGCCGCCACGACGCCAAACATCAAGGGCAGCAGGACACCGATTATCCAACTGAATACGCCGTGCTTTCGCATCGTCGCTATGTGGAGGTCGCTTCAAGGAGGCCCAATTCAGCGGCTTCTTCCCAGATTTCCTCGAACACCTTTTTCGCGCGACCGCGTTGGCGCACGCCCTGCGCTGCTTCGAGGTTGTCGAGCTTCCCTTCGCCTTCGACAACGATAAGTGCGACCATTCCGGTTGCGGCATGCGGTGTACATTTGTAGCCGTAGACACCGGGCACATCAAAAGTCACTTCGACGTCCTCGTTGATCCGACCATCCCACTCTTCCGCCGCATCCGGGATCATACCATCGATAGACGCGCTATTGTGGCTGCGATCCGTGGCTTTGAACAACACCGTCTGCCCTGCCTGCACCGACGTGATGCGTGGGAAAAACACGTTTCGTAATTTGCTGTCGGTCGGATGTTTGGTGAGCATTTCGACGACTGCTTGCTCGTCGCTTTGCGCAAAGGATGGCAGAGCTGGCAAGAGTGTAACGGCAGCTGTCGCCACCAAAAATTTACGACGGTCTGTATTCTGTGTCATAGGCTTGATCTCCGAAAATGATGTTCAAGCTGGGTCGACACGCGTGATCTGTCCTGGCCGCTGTTGCACGATAGAGTGAATCACCCTAAAGTCTACTGTTATGCTCAGGTATTTTGCAAAGTTGTCGGTAGCGGGTGTCTTGGCCGCGATTTTGGGATGTTTTGTCGCTGAACAAGCTGTCGCCGAAACGGAAAGTCCCAATTGTGGAAGTGCCTTGTCCAATCATCTTGTTGAACGACAAGTGCGCGCCGGTGATGCGGCGGCAATGGCGTATCTTGGACATAAACTTGTCCAACCCGAATGTTCAACTGAACAACACAAACAGGGCATTCGGCTGCTTGCCCGTGCCGTAAAACAACAAAACGCAGATGCAATGTACACTCTGGGCAACATGCTCATTGCGAGTTCCGACGGTAAGGATGGCGAGCAGCTTGGACTGACATACATTGCGCGCAGCGCCGAACTTGGAAATATCGACGCCGCGGCCTTTTATGGCGCACATCTAATGGCCGTTTCCCGGTCTGAGTCGGACCGGAACGATGCATTCAGGTGGCTTGGTATTGCCGCGAATGATGGGTCGGTTGTCGCTGCAATCACGGTGTCACATCTTTACGCCAGAGGAATGCACGGCGTCATGCAGGACCTTTGCATCGCCGCACATTGGCGCCAAGCGGCGGGTATGCTGCAACATCCCGACATGGATTTCAGCACCCACACAGAGACCGCCTGTCACTAGTTTGCCGCCCCAGGGAGATCATTGAACCTTGTTCGAGCAAAAACGAAACATTCCCCTTCGGTCGCAAATCGGAGCAGGCTCTGGCCGTCCAATGGCGCTGGTCGGACTGGTGCTCGTGTGCATTCTGGCCTTGGTGGCTTGGGCAAGGTTGACAGATCGACCTCTGGACGCGCGCCCGGTCGAAGCTGCGATTAGCCACGAGCGCATCCTTCACATTGATAGCACTTTGGGTGGCGCGGCACAGGTGACGGATCAGAAGGGCGTTATCATAGCTCAGTTTGCAGCAGGCGACGCAGTTTTCATTTCCACTATCATGCGGGTTCTGGAGCGTGAGCGGCTGAAGCACGGCATTGGGGCAGATGGCCCGGTGCATCTGCGAAAACGCGGCGACAATAGGATAACTATTTTCGATCCGGCAACACATCGCGAAACAGAACTGAACAGCTTTGGCACGGACAATGTGGCCGCATTTGCTGCTTTGCTGCACATGGAAGCGAACTAAGTGTAAATTAAAATGGACACTCGGTGTAAGTTTTATTTGACATAAACAGTCGACCTAATATTCTTATCGGCGTCAAACGCCATGTTTGCGCCATTGCGTTCCGCGTCAACGACCGTCTCCGCAGTCTGAGACGTGGCCAAGCAGGAAGGCAAGCCCTGCTTTGAAGCGGTGCGACACAGCGTGCGTTTGATTGAAGGCGTAAATCCGCGTTCAGAACCAGCTGTCTTGCAAGTTCATCTCTCCAAGTCGCTTGAGGCTCTCCGCGCCTGAAGCCATGCCTTGGGCGTTGCCCGGCCAGTCACGCGCGCACTGCGTTTGGCCGGGCGCGTTGAAGCTAATGCTGGGGCGACTTCGCCCAAACTGTGATGGCGCAGCCGCGCCAGAAGGGAGGAAACGATGGCATTGCTCTCGTTTGAACGAAAGTACCGGGTCCGCGGCGGCACGCTGGTCGGAGGCGATTTGTTCGACTTCTGGGTCGGCCCCTTTTACGTCGGTTTTTTTGGCGTGACGACGGCCTTTTTCGCGCTGTTGGGGACATTTCTGATATTCTACGGGGCCGCAATGGGTGACACTTGGAACCCTTGGCTTATCTCCATCGAGCCTCCAGACCTTGAGGTCGGCCTCGGTGTCGCGCCTTTGCTCAAGGGTGGGTTGTGGCAGTTGATCACGATATGCGCGCACGGCGCGTTTATCAGCTGGGCCCTGCGCGAGGTTGAAATCTCGCGAAAACTGGGCATCGGGTATCACGTCCCGGTGGCTTTTGCGTTTGCCATCTTCGCCTACACCACACTGGTTGTTATCCGGCCCGTACTTATGGGCGCATGGGGCCACGGCTTTCCCTATGGTATCTGGAGCCACCTCGATTGGGTGAACAATGTCGGATACGCCTATGGTAACTTCCACTACAACCCGGCGCATATGATAGCGGTGACATGCTTTTTCACCACCACGCTCGCACTTGCGTTGCACGGTTCACTCATCCTGTCAGCCGCAAACCCGGAAAACGGCGAAGACATGCGCAGCCCCGAACACGAAGACACGTTCTTTCGAGACTTCATCGGCTATTCCATCGGGCCACTGGGCATTCACCGCCTCGGTCTTTTGCTGGCACTGAACGCAGGTTTCTGGTCGGCGGTTTGCATCGTGATCTCGGGCACCGTCTGGTTCGATGCCTGGGCGAACTGGTGGTATTGGTATGTCGATCTGCCGTTCTGGATTGACCTTGAAGGAGGCGTCAATGGCTGAGTATCAGAATATTTTCACGCAAGTGCAGGTTCAGGGCCGGCCCGAGATGGGCATGATTGAAGATGCAGATCTGACTGAACGCACAAAATCCACACGGTTTTCCACATTTCTGGGATGGTTCGGCAATGCGCAACTTGGTCCTCTTTACCTAGGCAGCTTTGGCGTAGTGTCTTTGGCCACAGGAGCCATTTGGTTTCTGATGGTCGGTGCCAGTTACTGGGCGCAGGCGGGTTACAACCCCGGTGTGTTCCTGCGCGATCTGTTCTGGTTTTCGCTTGAGCCGCCCGCACCAGAACATGGGCTCAGCATGCCTCCGCTCAACGAAGGGGGCATGTGGTTGATTGCCAGCATCTTCCTTTTGGTATCTGTCATGGCCTGGTGGGCGCGGTCCTATGCCCTGGCGCGACAGCAAAAGATGGGCAAGCATGTTTTCTGGGCCTTTGGCGCTGCAATCTGGCTGTTTTTGGTGTTGGGACTGATCCGACCCGTGCTGATGGGCAGTTGGTCCGAGGCTGTACCCTACGGGATCTTCAGTCATCTGGACTGGACGATGAACTTTTCGGTTCTGTATGGCAATCTGTTCTACAACCCATTCCACGCGCTCTCGATTGTCTTCCTGTATGGGGCCACGCTGCTGTTTGCGATGCACGGTGCCACTATCCTAGCCGTATCACGATATGGCGGAGATCGGGAGTTGGAACAGATTGCTGACCGGGGCACCGCCTCTGAACGGGCGGCTCTGTTCTGGCGGTGGACCATGGGGTTCAACGCCACGATGGAGGGTATTCACCGTTGGGCCTGGTGGTTTGCCATTTTGTGCCCCATCACGGGTGGCATCGGCATTCTGTTGACCGGTACAGTAGTCGATAACTGGTATGTCTGGGCACAGAACCACGGCTATGCGCCACTGGACTAGGGAGGTAAGGATATGACCAAACACGTCATTGACAAAGATGACACAACTGTGGAGGAACGCCGTACCTTCCTGCTGTTTGATATCGCTGGCCAAATGGCGCGGGGCGTGGTTGTGGGAGGTACGGTGTTCTTCGGGCCCGTCCTTTTCATATATGCCGTCTATCTACTGGGCACATTGTTGCCCGAGGAGTCAAAAGAGGCCCAGGACCCGACACCTGACTCCTTCATTGCGGCCTCTCAGGACGGCTCCTGACGTTGCTTCCCTTCCGCATCCAGTGCTATCCGCGCTGGATGCCTGCCGCGATCTTGTCCGCCTTTTCGCAGCTCAAACGGGGCGGGTGCCAATCACGACCTGGCGCCGCTTCAAGCAGTTTTTGGGTGTAGGGGTGCTTGGGTGCGTTAAAGACCTGATCAGCTGGCCCGAATTCGACCATAACGCCTTTTTCCATGACTGTGATGTAATCTGAAATCTGCGCTGCAACGCGTAAGTCATGGGTGATGAATATGAGGGCCATTTTGTACTTGTCCTGAAGGTCGTTCATCAGTCTGAGCACTTGCTTTTGCACGGACAGATCCAAGGCGGACACACTTTCGTCTGCGATCACCACATCCGGCTCCATCGCCAGCGCACGCGCGAT
>JBCBON010000007.1:0-64129 GCA_039821195.1 Pseudomonadota bacterium | reverse complement strand
ATATCGCCTTCTCCTGTTTTGCCATCCGCGATATTGTTGTTATCCAAGCGCGTCGCGCGGATGCCTAAGATGGAATACGCGCGCAAAAGCATTCAATCTGGAACGTATCGCGCCAGCTACATTGCCAATGGTGGAGTCCCTTCGATCGAGGTTTATCGCGGCTCAACGAAGCTTATGGATGCTGTTGTTTCTCATTCCGGTTCAGAACACTGCTTTGACATTGAATTCACCATACCGGAAGCACTCTTGGATCAGACACCTTCGATCCTTCTGATCAAGGATGCCGCCTCGGAAACGGTTCTAGATGCTGTGTCGATCTCTGTGGGTGGCGGCGATACAGAGAACCTGTCCGAAAGAGTTGCGCATTTGGAAGCCGAGCTCGACCTGCTTAAGGCTGTCCTCCAGAAAACGCTGAAGCGATAAACAATCGCATAAAAAAGGCCCCGAGCGTTACCCGGGGCCTCAACACTCGTCAGTTAATTACGCGAATTTACGCGAACCACCAACGTTCCATCAGACGGGAACCATCCATCTGGAAGTTATTGCCGATGTTCTCTCCATGGGAAAGTGCAGTAGATTTAGCGTCGACGTAGTTTGCATACATCGGGATCACCGACCCACCTTCTGCAGATAGAAGTGCCTGCATTTCGGTGTACATGTCACGACGCTTGCCAGAATCGAGTTCTGCACGCGCTGTAAGCAGAAGGTCTTGGAAGCGTGCATTTTCCCAACCTGTATCGTTCCATGGAACACCGGTTTCATATGCAGTTGAGAACATCCAATCCTCTGTCGCACGACCAGACCAGTAACATGCACACCACGGCTTCTTCAGCCAAACGTTGGACCAGTAACCATCATCCGGCTCCTGAACCACGTTGATTTCGATGCCTGCTGGGCGTGCTGCAGCTTGGTACAGCTGAGCGGCATCAACCGCACCTGGGAAAGCCGCGTTTGCAGCCGACAGGTCCACTCTCAGTCCATCCAGCCCGGCGTCTGCCAGAATGGATTTAGCAAGCTCTGGATCATACTCGTTCTGAGGCAGATCAGAGGCATAGAACTGGTTCGCTGGTCCGATCGGGTGATCGTTTGCAACAGCACCATGACCTTGCAAAATCTTGTCCACCATTTCTTGACGGTTGATCGCGTGCTTCAGCGCGCGACGCACCTGAAGATTGTCAAATGGAGACAAGTTCGTCAGCATTGGGAACGTGAAGTGCTGGTTACCCGTCACCTCAAAGATCTCAACATTCGGGTTGGCCTTCATCAGAGCCTCGGTGTCGAAATCCACCCGGTTCACAACATCAACCTGACCCGTCATCAACGCGTTCATCCGTGGGGATGCTTCGTTGATTGCAATCGCTTCAACCTCGTCGAAGTAGCCAGCTTCATCACCTTTGTAGTGATCTGCAACACGCTCACCTACAAAACGAACGCCAGGGTCGAAGGAGACAACCTTATAGAGGCCTGTGCCGATACCATTTGCAATCGCCTCGTCGATCTGGCCCGCAGGGTAGATCAGGATGTGGTAGTCTGACAGCAAGAATGGGAAGTCCGCGTTACCAGATTCTAACGTCATCTGGATCTGGTGATCGCCCATCTTTTTCATTTCTTGGATCGCAGCGACAATCGGTTGAGCCGCAGACTTGGACCCTTCCTCGGTGTGCATGTTCAACGATGCAATGACGTCATCGGCTGTGAACGGCTTGCCGTTGTGGAATGTCACGCCTTGACGCAGGTTGAACGTCCACGTTTTCGCGTCTGCGCTCGCTTCCCAGCTTTCCGCCAATTCACCCTTCAACTGGCCGTCAGCACCGATCTCTGTCAAACAGTCAAACACGGCGCCATGGGCACACATGATCATGAAGCTGTCTGAATGTGTCCGTCCGTCCCAGCTGTCAGATGTGTTTGCACCTGCGAGACCAAGACGCAGACGTCCACCGCGCTTTCCGCCCATCGCTTTGGCTGTAGGGGCTACGGCGGTTGCCGCCACTGTTGCCGCGCCAGCTTTCAAGACACCGCGGCGGTTCCATTGGAATGTCATCATTTTCTCCCTGTTGATGATCAAGTTAATGTCAGTCTTCTAGTTATTGGCCGTCCATCTTTTCGAGGGCGGCATCTCCGATATTATCCGTTCCGCGTTCGCTCAAAAGATTAGAGAGCCAGTCTGGATCCATCTCCGGAACGGAAGATAGCAACAGATCCGTATAGGGGTGATGCGGGGGCGAGAACATTTCACCTTTAGGTCCAGCCTCTACAACGCGCCCATCTTTCATCACGACGACTTCGTCCGCGATTGCGCGGACCGTAGCCAAATCATGCGTGATAAACATGTAACTAAGTTTCAACTCATCTTGCAAACGCGCTAGGAGTTTGAGGATACCTTCGGCAACAAGTTGATCAAGCGCAGAGGTCACCTCGTCGCAAATGATGAACTTTGGCTCTGCCGCAAGCGCGCGGGCAATCCCAATCCGCTGCTTTTGCCCCCCGGACAATTCCGAAGGCAGACGGTCGATATACGTTTTAGGATCAAGCTCAATTTGATCCAACAGCTCCTCAACGCGCGTTCTGCGTGCACGTCCCTTGAGCCCCATATAGAACTCTACTGGACGGCCAATGATCTCTCCGATGGTTTTCCGTGGGTTCAGGGCCGTGTCCGCCATCTGATAGATCATCTGAATCTGGCGGAGCTGGTCCTTGGAACGTCTGCGGTAATCCAACGGAAGTGCCTTACCATCGAGCTTAATGACACCTTTCATAGGTGGCAGAAGCCCGGTTATCACACGTGCCGTTGTGGACTTTCCGGACCCAGACTCGCCCACTACGGCGACGGTATGACTTTCGTGAATATCAAAGCTGACGTCCCAAAGAACCTGAACAGGACCATAAGCACCATCGACACCTTCCACCGAAATCACCGGTGTTGCATCTTTGGCGGGCGCAGGTTTCTCATCCCGTTGGAAACTGCGCACAGCCCAGAGAGACTTGGTATATTGCTCTTTGGGTTCGGTCAGCATTTTGCGAGTCTCAGCCTCTTCGACTTCATTGCCTTTGAGCAGCACTTTGATTTTATCAGCCATTTGAGCAACGACCGCCAAATCATGGGTGATGTAAATCGCGGCGGTATCAAACTGTTCCACGATGTCACGGATTGCGGCCAAAACTTCGATTTGTGTTGTCACATCGAGGGCTGTCGTGGGCTCATCAAAAATAATCAGATCTGGACGGCAAGACATCGCCATGGCGGTCATGGCGCGCTGCAGTTGCCCGCCTGACACTTGGTGAGGATAGCGAAAGCCAATCTCGTCCGGGTTCGGCAGACGGAGTTTGTGGTACAACTCCATTGCGTCTTTCTGAGAGTTGGCGCGATTATCCACATCATGCTGGACCGGCGCTTCGGTATGTTGGTCGATAATCTTGTGGGCCGGATTAAAACTGGCGGCTGCTGACTGCGCGACATAAGCAATCCTTTTTCCCAGTAGGGACCGCTTTTTCGCCAAAGATGCGCCAACCAGATCGATGCCATCGAATTCAACTGAGCCTCCGGAAATCCGGCACCCATCGCGGGTAAAGCCCATTGCGGCCAAGCCGATTGTGGATTTGCCCGCGCCAGATTCACCAATCAGTCCCAGTACCTCTCCGCGATTTAGGTCTAGATCCACACCATTGACAATCTGTGTCCAGGTTTCGTCGGATCGGCCCTCAATCTTAAGGCCGCGAATTTTCAAAAGAGGTGTCCCGCTGCGATCTGCCATGGATTATTCCTTCAAGCCGGAAGAGCGATGTAGCATCCAGTCCACCACGAAGTTCACCGCAATCGTCAGAAGAGCGATCGCACCAGCCGCCAACAAAGGCAACGCGGCGGCAAGTGGAGAGAATGCTGCAAAGTTGATAAACTGCGAAAGATCACGCACCATCGTTCCCCAATCGGCAAGTGGCGGCTGAATACCGATGCCAAGGAACGACAGCGCCGCAATCGTCAGGAACACAAAACAGAAGCGCAAACCGAATTCAGCAAGCAGAGGCGCGTATGCGTTCGGCAGGATTTCCTTAAACACAAGATAGCTCAAGCGCTCTCCACGCAGTTTGGCCGCTTCAATATAGTCCATAACGACGATGTTCTGCCCAACGGCACGAGATAAGCGAAACACCCGGGTGCTGTCGAGAACCGCGATGATGATCACCATAAAGATCGTGACAAGCGTTCGTCCTTCAACCTCGATAAAACCGAGGAAACGCACAGGTCCATCAGCCGCCATGTTCAGGGCGATCGTCGTGGCAGCTGTCATCAACAAAAGAGCAAAGATCAGCTGAGGGATCGCCATCAATGCGTCGACGATACGGCTGACAATCTGGTCGAACCACCCACCCAAAATCGCTGCCAAAAAGCCAAAGGTTGCTCCCAACAAGAAGGTCAAACAAGTGGTAATGAAAGCAATGCCTACAGTATTCCGTGCGCCATAAATCAAACGGGATAGCAAATCGCGGCCAAGCTGATCAGTGCCCAGCGGGAAGCGAGGATCGCCGCCCGTCGCCGGATCTCCCCCTGGCAATGTGTTGAACACGCCTTCAAAAATCTGTTCTTCGCCGTAAGGTGCCAGCACATTCGCAAAGATCGCAACAAATGCGTAGATTAGGATTGTCAGAATGCCGAAGGCGGCCGTCACAGGCATAGACCGAAAGATTTTGCGACTACCTTCTGTTCCGACAAACTCGCCAATTTTTTTGAATATAAACCCGGCAATGCCGGCAATCACCACGCCTTGGATGAGCCAGCGAACAAATTGCCCACGCACGCCGAAATAGACGTAGCAAAGGTAAGCCAGAATGAGGAAGGCCAGACCAAAACCGATCGCGTTTCCCATGCTCGAGTCGCGCCAATTCGTCTGCGTTGCAGACCGGGCCAACATGCCAAATGCAGCTACTGCCACCAGAATTTCGATTACAAATGTGAGCATTATTTTGGATGCCTCAATCTTGGGTTGGTCAGGATCGAGAGGATATCCGCCGTCAAGTTCAGAAGAATATACGCTGCTGCGAAAATCAAACAGCAAGCTTGCACAACTGGAATGTCACGGAATTTCACCGCATCGACGAAAAGCTGGCCAATACCGGGATATACAAAGACCACTTCGACGACCACAACGCCCGTGACCAAATATGCAAGGTTCAATGCAACCACATTGATGATGGGTGCGAGCGCGTTCGGAAAGGCATGGCGTAGAATAACCCGCATCGGCCGCATGCCTTTCAGGCGCGCCATCTCAATATATGGACTCGCAAGCAAGTTGATGATCGCAGCACGCGTCATCCGCATCATATGCGCTGTCACAACGAAAGTCAGCGTAAGGGCTGGCAGCATAGTTTTTTCCAGTCGCTCACCAAACGCCATATCCGGCGACACGTTCGACAACGACGGAAGGACCGGGTTCAGAACAGCGAGAAAAAGCGTCAGGATATAAGCGAGGAAGAACTCTGGTGACGAAATCGAACTGAGAGTGACCACATTGATGACCCGGTCGTAAGTCGAATTTCGATAAAGAGCGGCCAAAACACCAAGAAGCAATGACAGCGGAACGGCAATCGCTGCGGCGACAAGAGCCAGGAACATTGTGTTATAAAACCGTGGCCGCAGTTGCTCTGTGATGGGGATCAATTGATCGCCACCCAAGTTCGACGCAAACGAAAGTTGAGCATAAGATACACCCAGATCGCCCGTGATCAAAGCACCCAACCAGTCAAAGTAGCGGGAAACCGCCGAAACTGGATCGCCGTTTTCATCGATGATGCCAAGTTGCGTGCGAATAGAGAACTTCGCTTCTTCAGTGGCCCCTTGGCCCAGAATGGCTGCTGCGAAATCGCCCGGCAGCATATTGATTGCAAAAAAGATAATGACTGAAACAGCGAGGAGAGTGATCACCCCTAATCCCAGTCTTTGAAGAATGATCTTCCAGACCGCCAACCTATTCTCTCCCGTCCTGTCCGTCTCGTGCAGACATGCCGCAAAGCCTACCCAGCGGTCCCCATCAGTCAAACGTTAATACGCAAAATGCGCATAACATTTCGGTTTTCGAGGATGTGTTTCTGATTTTGCGGACGAAATTACGCCATTTCATCCATAACGCCCAACAAAGCAGAGCTGATCCCTTGCTCAGATAAAGAATGCCCAGACGCGGGCGCAATGATAAGCCGCGATGATGGCCAAACCTCATGAAGTTGAAACGCCGTTTTCGGCGGACATATCATATCATAACGACCCTGCACGATAACGCCCGGAATGTGGGAAATCTTGTGCATGTTTGCCATGATATATCCGTCCTCTGGGAGGAAACCATGGTTAATGAAGTAGTGGTTCTCAATGCGCGCAAATGCTCGCGCATACGCGGCAGGCGTCGACCCAATATGCGATGCCCCTTCTAGCGTTGCCAACGCTGACTCCCACGCAGTCCAGGCCCGCGCAAATTTGGTTTGGACTTCTTCGTTCGGGCTGAACAGTCTCTTATTGTACCCTGAAATTGCATCTTTTCGTTCATTTTCTGGCAGCATCTCTATGAACCGCTGCCAAAGATCTGGGAAAAACTGAGCGGCCCCGCCTGCATAAAACCAATCAAGCTCGGCTTGCGTCATTGTAAAAACACCGCGCAGTACAAGCTGGCGCACGTGATCTGGATATGCCTGAGCATACAACAAAGAGAGTGTCGCACCCCAAGAGCCGCCGAATACGATCAAGCTTTCAATGCCAAGATGTTTGCGAATGACCTCAATGTCTTCGATCAAATCCCAAGTCGTGTTGTTTGTGACGCTGGCATGCGGTCGAGACCGACCACACCCGCGCTGATCAAACAGAATAATGCGATAGAGACCGGGGTGGAAAAAGCGCCGCATGCTGGGACTGCACCCGCCACCCGGCCCGCCATGTAGAATAATAACCGGTACACCATCTTTGTTACCGCACTCTTCGAGATAAAGAGTATGGCCGTCAGCAACTTCCAGCATCTCGTAGTGATACGGCTGTATCACTGGATAGAGACGACGTGTCACCCCGGTTTGGGTATCGGCATTTCGCATGTTGAGACTATGTCCTCTCCAAGACACATAAGATGTGAACGCGAAGAGGCAAAAAATCAATGAATACCGCTACAACGATCAAGCCGAATGAGATCGAAAAGTTTCAGGCCATGGCGGATGAATGGTGGGACCCCGAGGGGAAGTTCAAACCGTTGCACCACCTTCACCCCTGTCGTCTGGACTACATTTGCAAACAAATCGCCGCCGAGTTTGGCCGAGACTTGAAAACCGAAAAGCCGTTCGCTGGGCTTCGCATTCTAGATATCGGTTGTGGCGGTGGTCTGCTGTGCGAACCCATGGCCCGCTTGGGTGCAGATGTCGTTGGCGCCGATGCGGCAGAGCGGAACATCCCAGTGGCGCGCCTTCATGCCGAACAATCCGGTTTGGATATTGATTACCGTCACACAACGGCCGAGGCGATGGCAGCAGATGGTGAAAAATTCGACGTCGTGATGAATATGGAAGTGGTTGAGCACGTGTCTGACCCGCTCGCTTATCTGACAGCGTGTCATGATCTTCTGAAACCGGGCGGCCTCATGACCTGTTCCACAATCAACAGAAATCCCAAATCCTATGTCTTTGCAATTATTGGTGCTGAGTATGTGATGCGTTGGCTGCCAAAAGGAACACACGAATGGTCGATGTTCATCACGCCCGATGAACTCTACGACTTGCTCCGCCAAGCGGGTTTGGATCCGGTCGATCGTAAGGGCTTCAAGCTGAACTTCCTGAAATGGGAATGGGAGATGTCGAAGGACATGTCAGTGAATTACGTGACCACAAGTATTAGGCGGGCCTAATCCAAGGCGCGACGCAAATCCCGAAAGAGAGGCAAGGCCGATCGGATCCGCTCTAGTCCCAGGGCTGACAGCAATCCCTCGAATATCGGGGCAATGGCGCGCACGGCTTCTTCTCGTACATTGCGACCCCTGTCTGACAAAGAGACCCATTTGCGGCGTCCATCATCCCAGTCAGGGCGGATATGGACGTATCCCAGCACTTCGAGTTTGTTGAGTGTGTTCGTCATTGCCCCTTTTGTCACGTTTGACAGGTGAGCAAGTTGTATCGGGGAGCGTTCACGAGGCGACAAATAAAGATGGTTCAAAACCACAAAATGAGAAAGCTCCATCCCTTTAGGAAGCGCGCGCGATAGCCGGGATCTTATCATTCCCTCCACAGCCAGAACTTCGGAAACCAAAGCGATTGCTAAGGGATCTGCATCTCCCTCGCTCATGGCGCATCGAACTCTCGATCTGAAGTTATGGCTGGAACACGGTTTCGCGCAATGCCAACCGCCGCAGGGTCAATCTCCACAACTGCATGACCGGGTTCAGTCCCCATATCCAAAAGGACGTGTCCCCATGGGTCGACAACCAAACTGTGTCCGTAGGTTTTGCGCAGCGCATGATTGCCGTTCCCATGTTTTCCGGTTTGGGCTGCGGCTACCACAAAGCAACCTGTCTCAATAGCTCTCGCCCGGAGTAAGACATGCCAATGCGCTTCGCCCGTCGTTTGTGCAAAAGCGGCAGGCACTGACAAAACTTCAGCGCCGGATTTAGCGAGCATTCGGTAAAGATGCGGAAAGCGCAGATCATAACAAACGCTCATGCCCAAATTCAGAGGGGCATCAACTAAGACAGCCTTTGAGCCCGGGCGGTATCTGCTGGATTCCATAAACTTTTCAGTGTCCGACAAGACCACGTCGAACATATGAATTTTATCGTATTGCGCTACAATCTGACCATCGGATCCAATGTGAAAACTCCTATTGGCATAGCGACCATCTGCATCCGCAGTTCGAAGTGCCAATGACCCAATCGTCACTGACACATCGAGTGCTTTTGCGAGTGCGGAAATAGCACGTAGAGTTACATCTTCATCTTGCGCCTGAAGCTTTTGTTCCTGAAGCTCCGATCGGGTTTCCAAAAGGTTCGTCACCTCAGGGGTGAAAATCCAAGTTGCCCTGTCTTGCGCACATTTCTTAATTAGCTCTTCGGTGACTTGAAGGTTTGCCGTCGGATCAGGTCCGACAGACAGTTGTACCAGCCCAATTCGCATTAAGCCGCAAGAAGGCTATCAAGCTTTCCAGCTCGATCGAGAGCATATAGATCATCCGATCCGCCGACGTGAACACCCCCGATAAAAATCTGTGGGACTGTTCTACCGCCGTGGGAGCGTGCTTCCATCTCTACCCGTTTATCAGGGCTCAACATCACATTTATTTCTGTGTAAGAAATACCCTTTGCCTCGAGCAGAGCTTTCGCTCGCGCGCAATACCCGCAAATCGGCGTCGTATAAATTTCTACTGTTTGCATAAAACCCCAATTTTACACCTCTGTTACTTTACCGTTTCAGAGATTCGGAGCAACCCGCGCAAACACAGAAATTGAAATTGTCTTAACTCCTGCCGAGCGGAGTGTTTTCGCAGCGGCTCTCAGTGTTGCGCCAGTGGTCATAACATCATCGACGAGCAGAATATGAGCGCCCACGATCTGGGACGGGTCGCTCACGCAAAAGCTGTTTTCCTGATTGTTGACGCGTTCTTCACGGCTCATGGATCTTTGTTGTTGAGTACCTTTGGTGCGAAGCAAAACATCATTGCGATACTTGAGTCTGTGGTGACGCGCGATCTGGCGCGCCAAAAGATCGGCTTGATTAAATTTGCGTTTCAGCAATCTGCGCCAATGAACAGGCACCGGTACAACCACGGCCTTTGGACTGATCAAAGGTGCTCCTGTTTGGGCCATCCATTTGCCGAGCCTAGGCACGAAGTCTAACCGATCCCCATGTTTGAGCGCTTGGATGATGCGCGCAGTGACCGGCCCGTAAACAACCACAGCCGATCCGTCATCCCAAGGCGGCGGATCCGCAAAGCAATCTTCACACAAACCAGGGGTGTCGCCGATCAATGGCGCACCACAGGATGTGCAGGCCGGCTCGTAGATAAACTCGGTATCGGCCCAGCAGCTTGGACAAAGACCGTTTGCCGCGCTGGTTTCTACACCACAACCCATGCACAACGGTGGATAGACGGCGTGGAACGCTGTAGAAGCCAAGTTTGTTATGAACTCTGATCCGCGCAAACTGTTTGATTCAACCTCGTTAGCCCTGCACCGCGCTCGCGCAACAGAGAGCGGTCTGTTTCTGCATGATCTTTCCTGTGATCTGATCTCAGAAAGGCTGGAAGAGGTTAACAGATCATTTACCAAAGCTGCGATCATCTCGTGGCAAGCGCCGCGATGGGCAAGGTCTTTGGGTTTGGAAGCTGATCAATTTACCGCCTCCGAAACTTTGGAACTCACCCCAGAAAGCCAATACGACCTTATTATTCATGGGCTCGAGTTACATTGGTCAGAAGACCCTGTTGGTCAGCTGATCCAAATGCGTCGCGCGCTTAAGCCTGACGGTCTGATGATTGCTGCGATGTTTGGTTCAGGCACGCTAACGAATTTTCGCGATGCGCTAACGCGGGCGGAGGTGTCTGCTACCGGCGGGTTATCACCGAGAATGGCGCCTCTGGCGGATCTTCGAGATCTTGGTGGTCTTCTGCAGCGTGCAGGATATGCCTTACCGGTGGCTGACAACTTTTTCCAAAAGGTTGAGTACAGTTCGCTTTGGTCTTTGCTCCATGACCTTCGGGCTATGGGTGAAACCAATGCGCTTGCAGATCGGATTAAAGTATTTTCCAAGAGCGCTATTTTCAGGGAACTAGAAAATTCACTTTTCTCTAATGGACCTCGTCTATTTGAATACGAAATTGTTTTCCTGACCGGGTGGGGGCCATCCGCAAATCAGCAAAAGCCGTTGAAACCCGGCTCGGCCACCCACTCGCTTGCAGAGGTTTTGACGCAATTTTCTAAGGGTTGAAGGATCGGCGACGAACAATAGGTGTCGCACACACGCTGGAATAGAGAAATTATGTTGAAATCTGTTGAACCGGAAAACCGTCTTGCGCATGCGCCTGCCGATCACCCCTATGTGAAACCAGCCAAAGTCGGCGTGGTGATCACAAACTTGGGCACACCGGACAATACGGATTATTGGTCCATGCGACGTTACCTGAACGAGTTTCTGTCGGATCGTCGCGTGATCGATTACTCGCCTTGGCTTTGGCAGCCCCTCCTGCAGCTGATAATTCTGACGAAGCGTCCGTTCTCGTCAGGCGCTGCCTACCGGGGCATTTGGAATGAAGAGCTTGACGAAAGCCCTCTATTAACAACCACACGAGCGCAATGTGAAAAGCTCGCTGAAAGCCTTCATGCGACTTATGGCGATAAAGTGGTTGTGGATTTTGCAATGCGCTATGGGAACCCTTCGACCGATAGCGTTCTCACCAAACTCAAAGATGAAGGGTGTGAGCGGATCGTTTTCTTCCCGCTCTATCCGCAATATTCAGCGCCAACGACAGCAACGGCGAATGATCAGGCGTTTCGCTCATTGATGAAAATGAACTGGCAACCGTCCGTCCGCACAGTTCCAGCATATTATGATCACCCCCTCTACATCGACGCCTTGGCAAAATCTGTCGAAGCGGCTTACGAAAAAGCAGAGGTTGAGCCAGATATTCTTGTGACCTCTTATCACGGGGTACCACAGCGGTACCTCATGGAGGGTGATCCATACCATTGCCAATGTCAAAAGACGACGCGCCTTCTGAAAGAGCGCTTGGGTTGGCCAGATGACAAAATCAGAACGACCTTCCAATCAAAATTTGGACCGGAAGAATGGTTGAAGCCGTACACCGTGGAGGAGGTTGCGCGGCTTGCCGAGGATGAGGGTAAGAAAAACATTGCGATCATGGCGCCTGCATTCTCTAGCGACTGCGTTGAAACACTCGAGGAAATCAACGAAGAAATCTTTGAAAGTTTCGAAGAGGCCGGAGGAGAAAACTTTCTCTATATTCCATGCCTCAATGAAGGGGATGCGCATATTCACATGATGACCGAGATTGTGAAACGCGAAATGCAAGGTTGGGTTTAAAACCAAAGCCTAGGTTGCAAGTCAATGCTTTAGCGACATGCGTATTTTCGGTACCTTAACAATTTCTCGTATCGCGCATCTTTCAGTGCCAGCTTATCCATAATTTCGGTACTCCTTGGAACGGCCAACGGACCATGACTAGAAAACTGTTCTAACAAATTTTGGTCTGCAGCACTGAGCAATTGCATCTGTAACTCGGGTAAGGTGCGCAATACGTCCGCAAGAATTGAGAAGCCCGAAAGCATCGGTTTTTCGGATTTATAATGTACAATCGGCATGCACAGCTGAGGTGCACTCGCAAGAGCCAGAAGATCCAAAAACAGATCCCTCATTGAGGCGTCCGAACCAATATAGTCTTTTCGATAATGCAGCGCACGGCCTTTGATATCTGGCACATCTGACACGGACATCACCTTATTGGAGGTAAAACTCTCCTTTGCGCTTTCGACAACGGACCTATTATCCGAGCAAATCAAAAGAACCTCATCTGCGATGTGCTGATCTAAGGTCTTAAAAAACGTCTCAAAATCTCCGCGCATGTCTGTACTTCTGACATGCACAGAAACCAAATTCTGCGGAAGTGCGCACAGTCGGCCTATAATATGATCTGCTAAATCTTTCCTCAGGCGAAAGAAGCTCAGTGCGTCCACACCTTCGGGTCCACCTCCAAAACTTTGATGTACGACTAACTCTTCTTCAAAATCAGGCAAATTATCGATAGGAAAAAGGGTGCCGTCCGTTTTGGCACTGATCCGTAAACTTTCGGTCACTCCATCAACTGTCACCACTGGAAGATTTATGGTACGACCTTCGATCAGTATCCGCAGGACCTCATGCTCAAAGTTAAAAAATGCGCCTTTGAGGCAGTTGGGATAAACCTCCATCGAGTTGTAAAAATCATCGGGAAAGTCGGAGGCGTCGGATATTGGAATCTCTGCCTCTTTGACCTGCTCAAAAACCGAGAAAAAGTTTCGATTCAGTCCCGTTACCCGAGTGTCAATGATGAGGTGGCGATCCCATTTTTCAGCATACTTGCGGCAAAAATTTATTTGGTTGAGTTGATCATTGAAGCCGCCAAGAGCCCTGCACAGTAAATAGCGCTTCATAGGAATTCCCCAAAATAACGTCCTTGGTCTAGAGGACCACGCAGCTTGGTTTCAAGTCCAATCCCGAATGATTGGGATCAGTGGGATATCTGCTGGTGGCATGGGATACTCCTTGAGGTCACGGCTTTTGACCCACGCAAGGTTTTGGCCCTCTCGAGCCTGTACAAAACCCTCCCACTTTCGACATGCGAAAAGAGGCATCAATAAGTGAAAATCCTCATAGGTATGACTTGCAAACGTCAGTGGTGCTAAACAGCTTTGCCACGTATTGATGCCCAACTCTTCTTGAAGTTCTCGGATCAATGTCACTTCGGGCGTTTCACCAGCTTCAACTTTGCCGCCCGGAAACTCCCAAAGGCCTGCCATGGACTTCCCTTCGGGTCTTTGCGCCAAAAGAATCCGGCCATCAGTATCTATCAAACAGACGGCGGAAACGAGCACTGTCTTCACGATCGGTAGTCCGCATTGATAGAGATATACCCGTGGGTAAAATCGCAGGTCCAAACTGTCCAAGATCCAGACCCAATACCTAGATCAACCTTCAAAACAATATCACTGGCCTTCATGTAATCGGCACCGGCCTTTTCCGTGTAGCTTGGTGCCACCCATCCATTTTCTGCAACTAGAATGTCGCCGAACCAGATAGCAAGCTTGTCACGATCTGCTGCCTGACCTGACTTGCCCACTGCCATGACAACCCGACCCCAATTAGGATCTTCGCCAGCAAGGGCCGTTTTCACAAGCGGGGAGTTTGCAATTGCGAAGCCAACCTTTTTTGCAGATGCATCATCGGCCGCTCCAGCGACGCGAACTTCGACAAACTTACTCGCGCCCTCTCCGTCGCGGACAACGAGATGGGCAAGTTCCAACATGACCTTTTCAAGCGCCTCAGCAAACACCGCTTCCTCTGATCGAGAAACAACTGGTCCAGCTCCGCTTGCCACGACCAAAAGAGTGTCTGAGGTTGATGTATCGCTGTCCACAGTAATGGAATTGAAACTGCGCTCGCAGGACGATGTGACCATGTTTTGCAGAACAGACTGGTCGACTTTGACGTCCGTGAAGATATGCACAAGCATCGTTGCCATATCGGGAGCAATCATACCCGAGCCTTTTGCGAACCCGACAATAGTTGCAGTGCCTGAGGACAGTTCCACCAAAGTGGTTGCCCCTTTGGGAAACGTGTCCGTGGTCATTGTTGCGCGAGCGGCTGCCTCGGCGGAATTCGCAGTAAGGCTTTCAACCAAGTCACTGATTTTCGCCGCTATTCGCTCATCCGGCAACGGCTCTCCAATGACACCAGTGGATGCTGTAAAAATGCGCCCCTCTGGAAGGCCGGTTTTTTCAGCAACGGCCGCACAAATCCGATCCACGGATTTTCGACCATTGTCCCCAGTAAAGGCGTTCGCATTCCCGGAGTTCACAAGAATACCTATTGGACCCGGCACTTTGGCAGTTGCCAGTTTTTTCTCGCAATCCAAGACAGATGCTGACCGGGTCATCGATTTTGTGAACGCGCCGGCAATCACAGCCTCTCGGTCAACGAAAGCCAGCATAACATCGTCACGATCTGGGTATTTCACTTGGGCAGATACTGCCGCAAATCGAACGCCCGCAACTTCGGGTAGGTCGGGAAAACCCTCCCCTGGTGCCAGCGGAGAGATCAAATTATCGGCGGGCATTTACTTCAAAAGCTCTCCATTGCGGATCTGCAACAAATCCACTTCAACTTCGGGCCGCGAGATTTCAGCATCAACTTCCAATTGGGTAATGTACGCCTCGATCGCTTCGCCGCGCAATTGATCAGACAATGCAGGAAAACGCTCTTCTAATGTCGGCGGCGTTGTTTCCCGCACTTCAACCAAGTTGATCACATGCCATCCAAACTGTGTTTCGACGGGCTGCGAAATGGCGCCCGCCTCCATTGCCTGTACGGCTTCATCGAATGTAGGCACCATCGCGCCGGGGCCAAACCAACCCAGATCACCACCGTTCGGACCAGAAGGACCTGTTGAGCGCTCGCGAGCCAGATCGGCAAAGTTTGCACCCGCTTCAAGTTCTTCGACGACTTCAGCCGCCTCTTCTTCAGTCTCAACCAAAATGTGGGACGCACGAAATTCTGGCGACGGCGTAAAGTTTGCAACCTCAGCCTCGTATGCGGCCAGAATAAGGTCTTCAGAAGTCGCTTCTTCCGCAATGGCTGCCAAGGCTTCAGTTGCAAGAACCGAACGAACCTCGTTCTCCATTGCGAGTTTCGCCGACTTTGAGTCACCATCGATTTCGGCGGCCAACAATTCTTGTTGGATCAGCTGATCCAAAATCCCGTTATACAGAATTTCCGGCTGCACCTGATTATACTCAGGCGGCAAGCGCGACGCGAGAGATACGATATGGCCGAATGTAATCACCGTGCCATTCACTTCTGCCACCACGGTATCCGCCGTTGTTGCATCTTGTGAAAGCGCCGGAGACGCAATCAGCGCTCCAACCATAATCAGGCGGGAAATGTAATTTGTCATAAAGGGCTCCGCTCGCTCCAAAAGTTGTGTATCCGCCGATAAGCCTCACTTCGTTGACACCTACAAATAGCCTCCTTACATGCGGCTCTTGGCGGTATTTTTCTAAGCTGCTTCGACGTTTCACCTCTTAGGGATGTATGGGATGCGGAGCAAGCAAACGCACCGCCGCAGGCGAACACATACGCGTCAGGGATCATGCGCGGGAAGGACTCAGATGCTCGGATTGAACACACTCTCAAAAAAGGTGTTTGGCTCATCCAATGATCGGAAAGTCAGGTCGGTTCAGCACCTTGTGGACAAGATCAATGCGTTTGAAGATGAGATCAAAAAACTTTCCGACGACGAGTTAAAAGGAAAGACGGTCGCGTTTCGTGCTCAATTGGACGAAGGCGCAAAACTTGATGATCTGCTGCCCGAGGCCTTCGCAGTAGCGCGAGAGGCTGCCCGGCGCACCTTAGGCCTTCGCGCCTATGATGTTCAGCTGGTGGGTGGTATTTTTCTTCACCAATGCAATATCTCAGAAATGAAAACCGGCGAGGGTAAGACCCTGATGGCAACGCTACCGGTTTATTTGAATGCTCTGACAGGTCGCGGTGTTCATGTTGTAACCGTTAACGATTACCTTGCCCGGCGCGATGCAGAATGGATGGGTCGGGTCTATGAAGCGCTTGGTATGACAACGGGCGTTGTTGTTCCGGGAATCGAAGAAGCAGAAAAGTTGGAAGCGTATGCTTGCGACGTCATTTATGCGACCAACAACGAACTGGGTTTCGACTATCTGCGCGACAACATGAAATCCGAGCTGACGCAAATGGCCCAGCGTGACCACTATTTTGCGATCGTGGACGAGGTGGACTCGATCCTGATTGATGAGGCCAGAACGCCATTGATTATCTCTGGTCCTGCCGAAGACCGGACTGACCTCTATCAAGAACTCGATAAAATTGCCCCAACCATTGACGCAGATCTGTATGAGCTCGATGAGAAGGCCCGCAATGTAACCCTGACAGACGAGGGTAACGAGTTCGTAGAAGCGGAACTTATAAAACAAGGGATTCTGCCCGAGGGGCAGTCGATGTACGATCCCGAAAGTGCCTCGATCGTACACCATGTCAGTCAGGCCCTGCTTGCGCATGTTCTTTTCAAGCGCGACAAAGATTACATTGTTCGCAACGGTCAGGTGATTTTGATCGACGTTTTCACAGGCCGCATGATGGAAGGACGACGTCTTTCCAACGGGCTTCATCAGGCAATCGAAGCAAAAGAAAACGTAACCATCAATCCTGAGAACGTCACTCTCGCATCGGTTACCTTCCAGAACTATTTCCGTCTTTATGAAAAGCTTGCGGGCATGACCGGTACGGCAAAAACGGAAGAAGAAGAGTTCATGCAAATCTACGGTCTTGGCGTTGTGGAAATCCCAACGAACAAGCCGATCGCTCGCATTGACGAAGACGATGCAATCTACAAAACGACAGACGACAAATACGCGGCCATCGTGGAAGAGATTGCACGCTCCCACGCGAAGGATCAGCCTTTGCTGGTTGGCACGACATCCATCGAGAAGTCAGAGCATTTGTCCAATTTGTTGAAGGACAAAGCGTTTCTAAGGAAAATTGCAGCCCGTTTAGAAAAGCGTGCCGAAGACGTCAAAGCGGAAGACGTCCATGAAGAGATGATTACCGACGCCAAGAACATTGCAATGCTCGCAAAGAAGGGCATCAAGCATAACGTCTTGAACGCACGCTTCCACGAACAAGAAGCGAATATCGTCGCAGATGCAGGTGTGCCCGGTGCAGTTACTATTGCGACCAATATGGCTGGTCGTGGCACCGACATCCAGCTTGGCGGCAACCTAGAAAATCGCCTTGCTCGCGCTTTGGAAGAGGGCGCAAACGGGAAAACCGAAGAACAGTTGCGCAAAGAGATTGCTGCCGAGATTGAAGCTGGAAAAGCCAAAGCACTCGAAGTTGGCGGCCTCTACGTTATTGCAACCGAGCGTCATGAAAGCCGCCGTATCGATAATCAGCTTCGAGGTCGGTCCGGTCGTCAAGGCGATCCGGGTCGTTCTGCCTTTTTCCTGTCGCTTGAAGATGATCTTATGCGCATTTTTGGGTCGGACCGTTTGGAAAAAGTTCTATCCACTCTCGGTATGAAAGAGGGCGAGGCAATCATACACCCGTGGGTGAATAAGTCGCTAGAGCGTGCTCAGGCCAAAGTCGAAGGGCACAATTTTGATATCCGCAAACAGCTGCTTAAGTTTGACGATGTGATGAATGATCAGCGTAAGGCGATCTTTGAACAACGTCTGGATATCATGGAAAGCAATGATCTCTCTGATGTTGTCAAAGAGATGCGCGACGAGGTGATTGAGGACCTAATCGATACACACATTCCGCCTAAATCCTATGCCGATCAATGGGATGGAGACGGTTTGGATCAAGCCATTGCAGTCACCCTTGGTTTCCGTGTTCCAATCAAGGATTGGGTTGCCGAAGATGGTATCGACGACGAAGGCATCCGCGACCGTCTGGTTGAGACTGCCGACGCGTTTATGTCCCGCAAAAGTTCTAGTTTTGGCGACGAAACCATGCGGTCCGTGGAAAAACAAATTCTGCTGCAAACGATCGACAAAAAGTGGCGCGAGCACATCATCAAGCTAGAGCACCTTCGCTCCGTTGTCGGGTTCCGGGGATATGCACAGCGGGATCCGTTGAACGAATACAAAACCGAAGCGTTCCAGCTTTTTGAAAGCTTGCTCGATAGTTTGCGGTCGGACGTAACAGGACAACTGGCTCATATCCGGCTGATGACGGAAGAAGAGCGTCAGGAAATGCTGCGCGAGCAACAAAAACAGGCACAGCGGGCGATTGCAGCTCAAAACGGTTTTGACGAAAATGATCAATCTACTTGGGGCAATCCTAATCGTAATGACTTGTGTCCTTGCGGGTCTGGGCTGAAGTTCAAACACTGTCACGGCAAATTATAGATCTTTACTGAAAGCCGATAAACAGAATGGCGGATCGTAAGTTTCTATCACTAATTGACCCGTATATTTGGGGATTGTTCATTTTTTCCCTAGCCTTCGCGTCCAGCATCCATCTTGCGAACATTTTTGAGTTCAACGTTCTTGGGAAACTCTTTTGGCACGTTGCAGACGATCAAATGATTACACAACGGGTGGCCTATAATTTTTGGAGAGATGGGCTTCCCTATTTTAATCAAGGAGAAGCCGTAGCAGCCAGTACAAGTCTGTTTTGGCCTATTTTTCTATCGCAGTTGTATCACATCTTTGACCATCGAACTGCGGTTTATGCATTAATCATTCTGTCACTAGGTTTGACAGCCAGTTCCATTGCGATAGCCTCATATTTGATTTCGTCGCGCACTCTTCAAGCAGTTCTAGTAGTTGCCGCGGTCGCTAGCCCGCCAGTCATGCGCTACGGCGGGTCTGGTTGGGAACATATCCCACAGATGTTCTTTATCACAGTTGGGCTAATGCTGATTGCCAAATCGAGTTTGGAGAGCGGTCTGCTGAAGGTACCCACGCTTGCGTTAATTTTGGTTTGCGTATCTTTCTTGTTCAGAGTGGATAGCGCTGTGCTTATAGCAGTAATTTTTGTGTGCTGGCTCTTTACGGATAACCGTTTTACGAAAACCGCGTCATACGGCATCGCAATTGGATTGCTGGTAATACCCGCCGCATACCTGATTGGAATGAATTACTATTATCAAGACTTTGTACCGAACACAGCTTACCTCAAACTAAGCACTCCTATGGAAGCAATCCATCTTGGAGTTTCTTATATTCTTGATCTCAACAAGGTATGGCTTTTCCCTATTTTTGTGTTCGCTTTGATTGGTCTTACGCCAAGCTTGATCTTTAAGAACTTCCTCATAATCGTTTCGATCTGCCAAATCATTTACGTTGTTCTAATAGGCGGAGATGTTTTTAAGGATGCCCGTTTTCTCCTAAGTCTTTTGCCGACGGTGTTCTTCTTCACATTTCACTTGATCGAAACTTTAGAGCGCCCGGTGTCGCCCAGAAACTTAGTTGTCGCCGCAACAATCGTTTTATTTACTGGATCATCAATCTTAACCGAACAAAGCGGAAGAATTTTCAACGCTAACGAAGAAAACATCGCTTACCAGGATATTGAGGGGCACCTAAGGATCAGCAGCTTTGTCAGATGTGCTCTAGAACCATCAGATGGCTCAGTCGGCCTTCACTATTTGGGAACTGCATACCACTTTCCGGAATTCCATGCGGTGGATTTTTTAGGAAAAGCTGAACCTTACATTGCTCGGTCCGATCCAAAATTTGGCAGTGTAGGGCACAACAAATGGGATTACCCTTATGCGTTTTCACGATACGATATTGCCATCATTCCAGTTCTAGAGGTTGCAGTTGATGAGGTTCGGCGGCCAGGCTTCGAGCTTCCCGAAGAAAACGAAGTGTATCTATTGGAGATGTCACAATATGTTGAGGGTACAAACGACTATGTCTTTTTTTCTGCTTCCACATTTGGAAACACTCGCACGGGACTTTACTTAAGACAGGACTTAACGCAGCGGGTCAAAACTGCAGAGTGCCTTGACTTGTTCAAATCGGTTTAAGTCAGAACTGACCGTTTGCCTTCATGCTGAACACGTCTTTTCGCCCGGCAATCACATGGTCATGAAGGGCGATTGAAAAAAGGCAAAGCGCATCAGCAACTTGACGTGTCATGATACGGTCAGCCTCACTGGGGGTTGGATCACCCGATGGATGGTTGTGGATTAGGATCACTGCGCCTGCACCAAGCTCCAACGCTCGGCGCGCAATCTCGCGGGGATAAACGGGCACATGGTTGATCGTTCCTGCTTGGCTCAGATCATCTGCAATCAGAAAGTTTTTTGAATTGAGATAAAGTACACGAAGGTGTTCTCTATCACGGTGAGACATCGTTGTGCGGCAATATCGGACAAGCTGGGCCCAACCTGAAACCATGATTTGTTCGCGCAGTTCACTTTCCGCAAAGCGGTGTGCAAGCGCCTCTACCAACTTGAGATCAAAGGCGATGGCATCTCCAACACCTTTCGTATTTTTCAAAGACGCATAGCGGGCTGAACAAGCACCGGCAAAGGAGCCAAATTGATCAATAAGAATTCGCGCGACCTCCTTGGTGTCTTGCCGCTTCAAAGTGCGAAAAAGATACAGCTCCAACAGTTCGTAATCTGCCAAAGAACTGGACCCTCGCTTTATGAAACGCTCACGAAGCCTGGCTCGATGTCCCGATTGGACATCGTATTCTGGTGTTGGAATTTTGTCCCCATCTTCAAAATCAAAGGCTAAGTTGGCCGGATCGCCCATGGGGAAAGGCGTAGTGTCGAGCCATTAAGATTTTATGAATCTCAACCTTTGTAAGTTGGATGAAACAAATCGCCAGGCGACAGAGTAAAGATATCCACGCCGTCAGCCGTCACCCCGACCGAGTGTTCAAACTGCGCTGAGAGGGATTTGTCTTTGGTCACAGCGGTCCAGTTATCGGCCAAAATTTTAGTTTCTGGTCGACCTAGATTTACCATCGGCTCGATCGTGAAGAACATGCCTTCTTCTAGCACGGGACCAGAACCCCATTGGCCATAATGCAAAACATTCGGTGGGGCATGAAATACGCGACCAAGCCCATGCCCACAGAAATCACGAACGACAGACATACGCTGCGCCTCCACGTAGCGTTGAATGGCTGCGCCGATATCTCCGAAAGTGTTTCCCGGCTTTACTTGATCAATACCGATCATCAGCGCGTCATGGGTCACCTGTATCAAGCGCTCTGCTTTTCGGTTGAGCTTTCCTGCAACATACATACGGCTGGTGTCGCCGTGCCATCCGTCCATAATTGCGGTGACATCAATATTGAGGATATCACCGTCCCTCAGTTTTTTGTCTGTCGAAGGTATGCCGTGACAGACAACATGGTTGATCGAAATACAGCTCGATTTTGGATAGCCTTTGTACCCTAGTGTCGCGGGAACAGCACCATGATCCGCCATGAAATCATAGCACCGCTGATCTAACTCTTCGGTGGTGACACCGGGAACCACAAATTCGGCAATCATATCGAGGGCTGCAGCCGCAATCTGCCCAGCGCGCCGCATCCCTTCAAAATCTGCTGTCGTATGAATGGCTATGCCATCCCGTGTCAGCGCCTGTTTGCCGTCCAAAGCGAACCTCCTTTAGGGGTGTGGGTCGGACCCCATTCTCCCTCACTCAGGTAACCGAAGCGCGTGGTCCGTCAAACCATAACGGGAATCGGTTCTGCGAGTGTGATATCAGTTATCCGGACATGGGTCTTGTAGGCCAAAACCTCAACCCCTGCCGCAACCGCATCAGACAAGCCCTTTGCATAATCGGGATCGAGGTCCTCTGCCATTTTTAGGACATCGCAATCGCCACGGTGAACAAAGTAAAACATGACGGCCCGATGACCCTTTGCAGCTACGTCTGCGAGATCCCTCAAGTGCTTTGTTCCGCGGGTCGTCACACAGTCAGGGAACTCGGCAAGACCAGGCTTTCGACAAAGATGCACATTTTTCACCTCGAGAAAAACATCCGGCTGTTCGCCTCCGGACAGGTGAAAATCAACCCGGCTGTTCTTGCCATAGGGTAGTTCTGGCCTCACTATTGGATAGTCCGCAAACTCCGAAACCGCGCGCTGGTTTAAAGCCTCTCCGACAACACGGTTTGGGACGCTGGTATCTATCCCGACCATGGCACCATCCGCACGGATCAGTTTCCAACTGTAATTGAGTTTCCGTTTGGGATTGTCGTTCGGCTCAAGCCAGACCTCAGACCCCGGCATCTGCACGCCCAACATTGCACCGGTGTTTGCGCAATGAGCAGTCACACTGCGGCCATCTTCCAACGTGACGTCTGCAAGGAAGCGTTTATACCGTCGCTCCAATGTTCCACTAATAAGCGGGCGGTCGAATTCCATGCGCTTCCCTAACAAAAGGTAATCCCATGACAAACCCAACGGCTGCGATGATTGTGATCGGAGATGAAATTCTGTCGGGTCGCACGCGGGACGCCAATATGCACCACCTCGCAAAAGAGCTAACATTGGTTGGCATCACACTTGCAGAGGCGCGCATGGTCGCCGACATCCCCGAGCAAATCATCAGCACCGTGAATGATCTGCGCAAGCAGGTGGATCATGTCTTCACCTCGGGCGGGATCGGGCCCACGCATGACGACATCACCGCAGATTGCATCGCTCAGGCCTTTGGCCTGCCCATTGATGTGCGCGACGACGCCCGTGCTATTTTAGCAACGAATTACCCAAATGGGGAGGCCGATCTGACGGAGGCCCGGTTGCGCATGGCACGTATTCCCGACGGCGCAACACTCATAGATAATCCCGTTTCAAAAGCGCCCGGCTTCTCAGTAGAGAATGTCCATGTAATGGCGGGCATTCCATCGGTGTTTAATGCCATGCTGGAGGGGCTTTTGCCCAAATTAAAGGGCGGCCGTCCGGTGCAGTCGGAAACGCTTAAAGTCAACAAACCCGAAAGCGTGATCTCAAAACCGCTTGGCGCAGTGGCCAAAGCGTTTCCCCAGCTCTCTATTGGGTCCTATCCGTTCTACGAGGGTCAAAGCTATGGCACCCATGTGGTTGTCCGTGGCCTGAATACATCTGACATCGACGCGGCCATGACCCGGATCAAAGCAGAGGTGGCATGAGCGCGCCTGACTGGTTCGCAGTGATAGACGCGACTTGGCCTGCAGCGGATTTTCATAGGGTTGCGGGGTGGATTGTGCGTGAGGGTCAGGGCGGCGGAAAAAGAGTGTCGGCCGCCAGCGGTTCTGGTGATATCTCCGAGGCAGAGGCGGCCCAGCGCGCTTTAGGCCAAGACCTCCTTTTCATGATCCAAGATGGCCAAAACGCTTTGGATACTGAACTAGAAGATCGCGGCTATCAAATCATTGATCCGGTTGTTGTCCTCGCAAGATCATTGCGCTCGGAAACTATTCCGGCAAGCCCATCCGAAGGTGCCACGGATGCGTCACTGTCCATCTGGGACAAGGGCGGCATTGGTCCTGCACGCCGCGCGGTTATGGATCGCGCAAATGGTCCGAAAACCGTTGTGCAACAAGATGGCGGCGTGGCCTTTGTCTCTTGCCACGACGATGTGGCGATGATCCACGCGCTGGAAGTCGATGCCGCATATCGGCGTCAGGGCGTAGGCGCAGAGTTGGAACACACCGCGAGCGCATGGGCCCCTACCAGAAAAATTGCGGCCCTCACGGTTGAGAACAACATCGCCTCTCGGCGTCTTTTTCAAAACGCGGGATATTGCGTCGTCAGTCGGTATCACTACCGCATCAAACTTTGAGCGTTTTGAATTCTGCAACAAGAAAATCGACAACGTTACGCAGCTTGGGCTGAATGAAAGGCCCGGGCTGGTATACGGCATGGATTGGTCGCGTTTCCAGAGGTGCATCTGGGAACAGCTGAACCAAAACGCCGTCGCTAAGTTGATCTGACAACATAAAACGGGGCAAGTAAGCGACGCCTAAACCATCGACGGCCGCCCGCATCAACGAGGTACCATCGTTTACGGTGAAAGGGGATTTCAACGCTCGGACGGCGACCATCTCATCACCGTCATTTATGTTCCAAACAGTTCCGGTCTGATTGTTGGAAAAATGCAAAAGGTCGAGACCCTCTATGTCTTTGACCGATTTTGGTGGACCCTTTTGATCCAAGTATGAAGGCGATGCCACCAAACACATCTCAAAATCTGTGAGCTTACGTGCCATCAACCCGCTATCTGGAAGTGGGCCAATACGGATGGCCAGATCAAACTTTTCCGCCAGTAGGTCAACAATCCGGTTTTCAAATACAAGATCGATAGAGACATCTGGATACGCGTTGATGAATTTCGCACAGAGCGGCGCGATCGTGGTTTGCCCAAAATCCATGGGCGCGGTCAACCGAAGCCGCCCTTGCGGAGAGGTTTGCATCGATGCCACCATGGCGTCTGCATTCGATGCAATCTGAAGAACCTTCACCGCCTCTTGGTAATAGGACATGCCTATTTCTGTCGCTGCAACATTGCGCGTTGTGCGATCCAGAAGGCGAGCACCCAACCGATCTTCAAGTGCACTGATCTGCTTGGAAATCGCGGATTTGGAAATGCGCAGCCGCCGCGCTGCATCAGTGAACCCACCCGTTTCGACGACTGCTACAAAAGATTCCATTTCAGACAATCGGTTCATGACGTTGCTTAACCCATAGACAGATGACGCGCGCAATATCGAATTGACTTGCGCCGCGCCAAGCTTTGCCTCCACATTCAACCCGACAGGAGACCAAGATCATGAACAAGCATCTGATCAACCATCGCCCGACAAAAGAACTGGTGCAGCTGAATGCGGACCACCATATTCAGCCCTTTGCAGATGGATCGGTCACAAAGGGAACGGGCTCCCGGATTATTTCTCGCGCTGACGGAGTTTACCTCTATGACAACGATGGCGCGCAAATTCTTGATGCGATGGCCGGTCTGTGGTGCGTAAACATCGGTTACGGTCGAAAAGAACTTGCCGAAGTTGCAGCGCGCCAGATGGCAGAGTTGCCATATTACAATACGTTTTTTCAGACAGCTCATCCTCCAGTCATCGAACTCGCAGCCAAGATTGCTGAACTGGCGCCCGGCGACCTCAATCATGTGTTCTTTGGCAATTCCGGATCAGACGCAAACGATACGAATTTGCGCTTTGTACGCCATTATTGGACGGCAATGGGCAAACCATCAAAACAGGCCATCATCTCGCGGCATAACGCGTATCATGGATCCTCTCTTGCGGGTACCTCTTTGGGTGGAATGACAAATATGCATGCACAGGGCGGGGTCATGTCGGGTATCCATTGGATTGATGAACCCAACTTTTGGGTGAATGCAATTGAGGGAGAGGCCCGCGACGAGTTTGGGATCCGCATTGCGCGCCAACTGGAAGAAAAGATCTTGGAATTGGGCGAGGCGAATGTCGCCGCCTTTATTGCAGAACCGATTCAAGGTGCAGGCGGTGTGATCGTTCCGCCCGAGACTTATTGGCCAGAGGTCAGTCGCATTCTGGAAAAATATGAAATTCTGTTTATTGCTGATGAGGTGGTCTGCGGCTTTGGCCGAACGGGGCCTTGGTTCGGGTCCGAGACATACGACATTCGACCTGACATCATGACGATCGCGAAGGGGCTTTCATCTGGATATATGCCGATTTCCGGGTCAGTGATCAGTGATCGCATCGCAAACGCTTTCGCAGAGCACGCTGGTATTTTTTTCCATGGCTATACGTATTCGGGCCATCCCGTAGCCGCCGCAGTCGCTTTGGAAAATATCCGCATTCTCGAAGAAGAGGGCATTGTTGCCAACTGCGCCAAAGAAATTATCCCCTATTTCAAACAACGTTGGGCCACCCTGGCTGACCATCCGCTCGTCGGTGAAACGCGGCAAAAAGGCATGCTTGGTGCTATTCAGTTAACGCCAAAAGCAGGCCATCGGGTGATGTTTGCAGAACCGGGTAAAGCGGGCGCTATCGTCAAGGAATGCTATTTGGCGAACGGTTTGATGTGTCGCGCCATCAAAGACAGTATTGCCGCCTCGCCACCCCTGATCTTCACCCGCGACAATGTTGATGATCTCGTAGCAAAACTGCGCGCTGCGCTGGATGCAGCTCTTCCAAAAATTCAATCGCAGGGGCTTTTGCTTGCCTAAATCACTTACCGCCGGCGTCGTTGACTTGAATGGACAAATTCGGGGCAAACGCTTTCCCTTTGGCAAGCGTAAAACGCTGGAGACAGAGGGTTTCAGGATGCCGGTTTCCCTTATGGGCGTCGATATCTGGGGCCGAGATTCCGAAGGCAATAAACTGGTTTTCGAAAAGGGAGACGCGGACGGAAAGGTACTTGTGACGGATCGTGGGCCGGTCACGACCAAGCTTGGAAATCGCGAAGAAACCTTTCTTCCTTGTATGCTTTGGACAGATGACGGAGAGCCCTTTGCCGCCGATCCAAGACAAACGCTGGCAAAGGTCGCAAGCGAACTTGCAGCGCGGAAATTGACACCCGTCGTTGCTACAGAGTTGGAGTTTTACCTCACAGATCCCAAGAAGATCTATGCAACCTCGCAACGGTCTGATCGGATCCTCGACGAATACAACATGGTTTGCATCCGCGAGCTTGAGCGTGTGGGACCGTTCCTTGATGACGTATATTCGATCTGCGAGGCCCAGGGTATCCCAGCAGATACGGCCATATCAGAGAACGGCGAAGGTCAGTTTGAAATCAACCTCAAACATGTGCCCGATGCGGTTCGGGCAGCAGATGATGCCGTTCTCTTCAAACGAGCAGTAAAGGCCTGTGCCAAACACCACAAACTGACCGCCACGTTTATGGCAAAGCCATTTGCAGATCGTTCGGGCAACGGGCTGCATGTGCATTTCTCAATGCTGAGGGAAGAGGGTGAGAACATTTTCGACCGGGAAACTCCCCGAGGTCTTTCAAACCTTGAGGCTGCAGTCGCCGGATGCATTTCTGCGATGCCGTCTTGCATGGCGGCATTTGCGCCCCACCAAAACAGCTATCGTCGGTTTGCGGCACACAGCCACGCCCCGTGCAAAATTGCTTGGGGATTTGAGAACCGCACAACAGCGTTGCGCATTCCTGGCGGACCCGCAGCGGCATCTCGCGTCGAACATCGAGTGGCCGGAGCGGATGCAAACCCGTACTTGGTGATTGCAGCCATTCTTCAATCAGCACTGGATGGATTAGACAGGAAAATGACACCGCCCCCACCCGTTGAAGGTGACGCGTATAATCAAGACCTGCCCATGTTACCGACACAATGGCGCGATGCGGTGGCTGAATTTGAAAAAGCTCCGTTTGATCCTTTGTTGGTTCATGCCTTCACAAAAGCGAAGGAACAGGAAATGGACCGCTTCCTCGCAGATATCTCTGCCTTCGAATATCGCTCCTACATCGACCACGCCTAAGGACCCTTGCATCTTCGCCGACTCAGGCCTATGTGCGCAGCAACAGAGGCGGATCGGCTTCCAACCCCGACCCTCCACCGGAAGCTAGTCACGGGCCTCGCGCCCGTTTTTTTGTTTAAGGACCTTATGTCTGATCTGATCGCTAAAACACCAATGGACAAACGCTTGTCTCAGATCGCCAATCCGGTGATCGAGGGTTTGGGTTTTGAACTGGTGCGCCTGCGGTACATGGGTGGTAAGACGCCAACCCTTCAAATTATGGCGGACCGTCCTGAAGGCGGAATTGAGGTGGATGACTGTGCGAAGATTTCCACCGAACTGTCGGCCGTGTTCGACGTCGAAGACCCGATTGAAGAGGAATACAATCTCGAGGTCTCCAGCCCCGGCATCGACCGCCCGCTGACACGCCTTAAGGATTTCGACATGTGGCACGGCTACGAGGCCAAGATCGAGACAACCGAGATGATAGACGGTCAAAAGCGGTTCAAAGGACCGCTTGCTGGAACCGAAGATGATGAAGTGCTGATCACAATTCCCCAAGGGACGATTGGGCTAAAATTCGATTGGCTGTCCGACGCCAAACTTGTCCTAACGGACGAGCTGGTCGCCGAGACGCTGAAGAACCGCAAAGATATCGACGAAACTGCTTTCGACGATATCGAAACTGAGGAGGGCTAAATGGCCATTACATCTGCAAACCGTTTGGAGTTGTTGCAAATCGCCGATGCTGTAGCGCGCGAGAAGCTGATTGATCCGGAACTGGTCATCATCGCGATGGAGGAATCCTACGCCAAAGCCGCCAAAACGAAGTACGGCCAAGACCTCGATATTCGCGCGCACATTGATCGCAAATCTGGCGAGCTGACCATGACGCGCGTCCGCGAAGTCGTCGAAGAGGTGGAAGATTTTTCGACTCAGATGACACCACATGAAGCGCGCGCGCATCTCGATGACCCAAAGGTGGGTGATCTGATTATCGATGAACTGCCGCCGATGGATATGGGCCGGATCGCTGCTCAATCCGCTAAGCAAGTGATCCTGCAAAAGGTCCGCGAGGCAGAGCGCGAAAAGCAATACAACGAGTTCAAAGATCGTCAGGGGACAATCATCAACGGTCTGGTCAAGCGGACCGAGTATGGCAACGTGATCGTTGACGTTGGTATGGGAGAGGCCGTTTGCCGCCGCGACCAGCTGATAAACCGTGAAATGTTCCGCAACGGTGATCGCATCCGCGCCTATATCAAAGAGGTCCGCTCCGAGACACGAGGTCCGCAGATTTTCCTCTCGCGGACAGCACCAGAATTCATGGCCGAACTCTTCAAAATGGAAGTGCCAGAGATTTATGATGGCATCATCGAGATCAAGGCGGTGGCGCGCGACCCGGGATCTCGTGCGAAGATAGGCGTGATCTCTTATGATAATTCCATCGACCCGGTGGGGGCCTGTGTGGGTATGCGCGGATCACGCGTTCAAGCCGTGGTGAACGAGCTTGGCGGCGAGAAAATCGACATCATTCCGTGGAATGAAGACGCGCCGACCTTCTTGGTGAACGCGCTGCAACCTGCCGAAGTCTCCAAAGTTGTTTTGGACGATGAAGCAGAACGTATCGAAGTTGTTGTTCCCGATGATCAATTGTCTTTGGCCATCGGCCGTCGCGGTCAAAACGTGCGTTTGGCCTCTCAGTTGACGGGCCTTGATATCGACATCATGACCGAGGCGGAGGAATCCGAGCGTCGTCAGGCCGAGTTCGAAGAGCGCACCAAGATGTTCATGGACACAATGAATGTCGACGAGGTGGTTGCGCAACTTTTGGTGGCCGAAGGCTTCACCGAACTTGAAGAAGTCGCCTATGTCGAGGTGGACGAATTGCTAACCATCGAAGGCTTTGATCAAGACACAGCGGACGAGCTTCAAGCCCGCGCTCGCGAGTCACTGGACGAGATCAACTCCAGAGCCATCGAAAAAGCCCGCGAAATGGGCGTGGAACAGGACCTGATCGATTTCGACGGCCTGTCGCCGCAAATGCTAGTGGCTTTGGGCGACGATGATGTGAAGTCCCTCGAAGATTTCGCGACCTGTGCCGACTGGGAGCTTGCGGGCGGCTACACCACCATCGATGGCAAAAAGGTCAAAGATGATGGGTCATTGGAAAAATTCGGCGTGAACCTTGAGGAAGCCCAGAACCTGATCATGACGGCCCGGCTTCAACTCGGATGGGTCACCGAAGAGCAACTCGCCGAAGATGCAGCAGCTGCCGAAGCCGAATTGGCTGAAGGCGACGAGGAAGGGGTCGAGGCGTGATGCCTCGGAACTGGAGCGGCGCCCATGACACGAGGTGGAGCCAAACATAAACCGGATGCGCCGGAACGCCGGTGCATCGTCACGCGGGAGACCGGTGGCAAAGCGGGCATGGTGCGCTTTGTACTTGACCCTGATGGCGTGGTCACGCCGGATATCTCGGAAAAACTTCCGGGGCGTGGGATGTGGGTGACGGCCACGGAAAAGGTTTTGTCTCAGGCGGTTAAGCGTAACGCGTTTTCAAGCGCTGCAAAGAAACCGGCAAAAATCCCTGAAGATTTGGCCGAAATGACCGGCGCGCTTCTTGCAAAACGCCTCATCGAGCTCATTTCATTGTCTCGTAAAGCCGGAAAGGCGATGGCAGGGTTTGATAAGGTCAAAGCCGCCCTTGAATACGGCGAGGCAAGAATCCTTTTCCAAGCCTCTGACGGGTCTGCCGATCAGAAGCGAAAGCTGCGTCCTCCGAAGGGACAAAACGTTTTTTATGACCAGTTGACTGCAGACGAATTGGGTTTGGCATTCGGGCGTGAACATGTGATACACGCGGCACTTCTGGCAGGGGGTATGACTCTACCTGTCCAGCACGCCGCAAACAGATTGGTCGGCTTTCGGGCCGATCCGAAATTGGCGGCAGGACCTGCCGGATCGAAAGGGTGATTGAATGAGCGACGAAAAGACGAGCGGAAAAAAACCATTGGGACTGCGAGGCGGTGGCGGCACAGTCAAGCAGAGCTTTTCCCATGGCCGTTCGAAATCCGTGGTCGTGGAAAAGAAACGCAAGCGCGTAATTGTTCCGGGCAAGCCGGGTGCAAGCGGCGGGAAGCCGGGCGCCGGTGATCCAAACGCGGTCGGCATTTCTGATGCAGAAATGGAGCGTCGCAAAAAGGCACTCGCCGCAGCGCAGGCGATGGAGTCTGAGCGAAAAGCCAAGGAAAAAGCCGACGCAAAGGAACGCGAGGCCGAACGTGAAGAGCGGCGTCGTGAGCGCGATGAGAAAGAGCGCGAAGAACGTGAGCGCGAGGAAGCCCGAAAAGCAAAAGAAGAAGCTGAAGCGAAAGCAAAAGAAGAGGCTAACGCGAAATCATCCAAGCCTCCGGCGAAGTCCGATGCACGCTCCGCCCCAGTAGATCCGTCAGCAGCCCAAGCTGCTGAACAACGCGGTCCGAACAATAAGATCGCAAGCACTAAGAAAGAAAAAGAGCGGGACAATAAGCGCCAAGAACGTCAATCCAAAGGCGGCGGTGATCGTCGTAGCTCTGGTAAGCTGACAATCACCCAAGCGCTTGGTGGCGAAGAGGGGCGACAACGGTCGCTTGCATCTGTACGTCGTGCGCAAGAACGCGAACGTCGCCGTATGCAAGATGGTGGTGGAGACCGCGAAAAAATCGTCCGCGAAGTTCAGGTCCCCGAAGCAATTACTGTCGGTGAACTTGCAAACCGTATGGCCGAAAAGACAGCTGCGGTCGTGAAATCCCTGATGAACAATGGCATCATGGCAACACAGAACCAGACCATCGATGCAGATACGGCTGAGCTATTGGTCGAAGAATTTGGCCATAAGGTTGTTCGTGTTTCTGACGCCGATGTTGAAGATGCAATCCAAACGATCGAAGACAAGCCCGAGGATCTTAAACCGCGTGCACCTGTGATTACAATCATGGGCCATGTAGACCACGGAAAAACTTCCGTTCTGGATGCGCTGCGTAAAACCAATGTTGTTGCGGGCGAAGCGGGCGGCATCACGCAGCATATTGGTGCCTATCAAATCACGGCAGATGACGGGAATGTTCTGACCTTCCTCGATACACCTGGCCACGCGGCCTTTACATCCATGCGCGCGCGCGGCGCACAAGTGACTGACGTTGTCGTTCTGGTGGTTGCTGCGAATGATGGCGTCATGCCGCAAACAATCGAGGCGATTGCGCATGCAAAAGCGGCCGAAGTACCGATGATCATCGCGATCAATAAGATCGATGTTGAAGGCGCGGATCCCAACCGTGTGCGTACGGAACTTCTGCAACATGAAGTCGTCGTCGAAGCGATGTCTGGCGAGGTTCAAGACGTCGAAGTATCCGCCCTGCGCGGTGACGGCCTGAAAGAACTGGTCGAAGCGATCTCGTTGCAGTCCGAAATTCTGGAACTCAAAGCAAACCCGGATCGTCGTGCAACAGGTGCCGTCATCGAAGCGAAGCTCGACACTGGTCGCGGCCCGGTTGCCACCGTTCTGGTCGAACATGGCACGCTAAAACGCGGCGATATCTTTGTCGTTGGCTCCGAATGGGGTAAAGTCCGCGCGCTGGTCAACGACCAAGGCAAAACCGTGAACGAGGCGGGTCCATCTGTCCCGGTCGAGGTATTGGGTCTTAACGGCACACCAGAAGCGGGCGACATCCTGAACGTAGTTGCGTCAGAAGCGGAAGCGCGCGAAATCGCGGATTACCGTATTCAGGCTGAAAAAGACAAAAAGGCAGCGGCTGGTGCAGCGGCCACTTTAGATCAGTTGCTGGCCAAGAAGAAAGCCGACGAAAACGTCACCGAGCTGCCCATTCTGATGAAAGCCGACGTGCAGGGTTCTGCCGAAGCGATTGTTCAAGCCATGGAAAAAATTGGCAATGATGAGGTTCGCGTGCGCGTTCTGCATTCAGGTGTGGGTGCTATCACGGAATCGGATGTGAACTTGGCCGAGGCCTCGGGCGCACCAATTATCGGTTTTAACGTGCGTGCCAATGCGCCCGCGCGAAATGCCGCGAACCAAAAAGGTGTCGAAATCCGCTATTATTCGATCATCTACGATCTGGTTGATGATGTGAAAGCGGCGGCCTCCGGCCTCTTGTCAGCGGAAATCAAAGAGACGTTTATCGGTTATGCGAAGATCAAAGAGGTCTTCAAAATCACGGGCGTTGGCAAAATCGGTGGTTGTGAAGTCACCGAAGGCGTCGCGCGTCGGTCCGCGGGTGTGCGCCTGCTGCGCGACAACGTCGTGATCCACGAAGGCACGCTGAAAACGTTGAAGCGCTTTAAGGATGAAGTCAAAGAAGTCCAAGGCGGCCAAGAATGCGGTATGGCCTTTGAAAACTACGAAGACATCCGCGAAGGCGATGTGATCGAGATCTTTGAAACAGAAGAGATCGCACGGACGTTGGATTAACGACTGACCGCTTTGCGGTCATGTCGTGGTGGGGAAAGGTAGTGCGCAGCACTGCCGATCCACAGGGATCGGACAGAGAACTTGGAGGCGGCTTCGGTCGCCTCATTTATTTGATACAACATTGTTTAAGCGGTCGCCCGTGGGCGGGTTAACAGCGCGAAGCGCCCCGCCCTTGCGGACGGGCGGGCGCCCGAATGCGCGCAATAAGCTCACTCCGCTTCGCCGCGTCGCATTCACAAAGAAAACCAATCACTGTTGAACCGTTTGACACCAGTCGAAAGGATTTTTTGAATCATACTCTACCGCCAAAAGCTCGTCAGCTGATAACAATAAATCAGAAATAGACTCCCATCTTTGGTTTCCATGCCAACGCTTCACATCTGCAACTACGCGGCCCGAAAAACTGCCCTCTTGTAAATTCTCGAGTAAGACCCATCGGCCTCGTTCAAACCTCTCCGAGATATACTCCTTCGCTCGCTGTCCTAGTTCTTGCTCCCAATCACACTCTGCACGTTTAATTTCGGGCGCATCAATTCCTCTAGAACGAACATCAACTACGTATTCCAGACCGGGAAGAGCGTGTAATTTGACTCTGATTGTATCACCGTCAACTACTTCGACTACTTCTGCCTCATATTGGTGATAGTCAGGTTTTAGGTTAACCAACCGTTCGGAGTCCTTCGTTAGATATGATGTATCTGCAAACGACATCAGTGGAACCGTCGTGAGCATAGTTGCCAATTTAATTTTCTTACTTTGAATCACTCCTTCCACCCTTCCTCATAATGCGACCCATCACAGAACGGCTTATTCTTCGACAACCCACAACGACAAAGCGAGTACTTCCCGCGGCTGGCCTCGGCCCCATTGAACTCCGCATCCAGATCAAGATTGGTCACATGATAGGGTCCATTTTTTTCAACGCGGATGCCCAGATCGGGCGGGGTCATATGCGCTTTGGCATTATCCCCGATGGAGACGCGCAGCGCGCCGGATGGGCAGTTCACCATCACATCCAGAATTTCCGTCAGTGATCCGTTTTCGGGCTGAATCCAAGGTTTCTCTTTCGGATTAAACACATTTAGGGCCAGACGCTGACACTCGGCGGCATGTGTACATAATACCGGCGTATAAGAAATCGTCACCTCAACCCCATCAACCACACCCGTATAATCAATCGGCGTGTTGCGGATTTCGCCTTCATTCGTACTTTCCCAGCCTTCTTTGCTGTGGGTTCCATCGCAAAATGGCTTATTGCTCGACAAGCCACAGCGGCAAAGCGCGCCTTTGATCTCAAGCTCCGCACCATCCGGCATTCTCAGCTTTGGCCCGTTCTTTACGCCAAGCGGGCCGTTCTCATAGGGTGTGATTTTTGCGGGTTCTGACATTTAGACGGCCTTCCAATTGATCTTTGCAACTAGCTTAATCCGATTCCATAAAATTTGGGCATTCAACATGCGCGCAGGGAGTGCGCATGATGTTAGTTAATTGAAAAACATGACCAGCAATCAGAATTGACCTAGCGTCGTTAGTTTTTACACACTCATGCTCTTTTTCTGACCATTTATAGAGTTGTCCGACGAGTTGGGTCTGTTCTTAAGGATAGGATTAGCGACTCGCAAAAATTCAGGTTATACAAAGGCAATCGGTTGTTTGAGGCAAACACGTCATGACAGAAGTGGTAAAGCCAGCGGCATTCGCACAAGATGCACCATGGGATCATGCAAACAATCCAAAACCAGAAAAGAAAGAAGCCGAAATTGAAGGGGTGATTATTGAAACTCTTGTGCGGCACAAAGACGATCGTGGAAACCTGGTGGAACTTTTGACGGCGCGCGACGGGTTAAGCCACCCAATTGTTCATGTTTACTCCGTCAATTGTGAGCCCGGATCGATCAGAGCTTGGGTTTATCACAAAAAACAGCGCGATCGACTGACATTCATACACGGAGAGTTCCTCATCGTCTTGTACGACATTCGTGAAGATAGCCCAACTAGGGGTCAACTCATTCAAATCCGCGCTGGTTTAGAAAACCCAATCCGCCTCACGTTGCCCACATATGTTGTCCACGGTGTGCAAAACATTGGCAATGATATGGCCACCTTTGTGAATTTACCTACCGAAGTCTATGATCTCGAAAACCCCGATAAGTATCGTATTCTTCACCCAAGCGCAGAAGTACCCTTCCAATTTTAAGCAGGAACGCCGAATGACCAGTGATTATGCAAACATCCTTCTATGGCCTCTTAAAGTTAGATAGTGGTCTGTGGACGGGAGAGGATAATATGCAAAAAGTAGTATCAGCCAAAAAATTCGTGAAAGATGAAGCTTGGGCCCATGGTGATAATCCACCTTTCAAACCTGTTTCTGGTGATATCGAAGGTGTGACCATCGAAAGCCTTGTACGTCATGCCGACGATCGCGGTGATCTTGTTGAGTTACTGTCCACACGCAACGGACCAATAACAGAATTCAAACATTCATATTGTGTGACCGCGACCCCGATGTCCGTTCGCGCGTGGCTTTATCATAAGATACAGGTTGACCGGCTCAACTTTATCAACGGACTTTTTCGGATTGTATTATTCGATATCCGTGACGACAGTCCAACTAAGGGCAACGTGATGGATTTTACCGCCGGCCATGACGATCCGATCAGACTTATAATCCCAACTTGGGTCGTTCATGGCGTATGCAACATTGGATCGGGAAACGCATATTTTATTAACATGCCGACGGAAGTTTACGACTTGAAAGACCCAGATAAATATCGGCTTCCTTATCCAAACTCAGATATTCCCATTGAGTTCTAAGGTCAGCCAAACTCCAACTTTTACCGTTGTCATGGCAACTTATGACAGGGGTCGCCACATCGTTCCTTCGATCTCTTCTGTTCTGGAACAAAGCCTTCAGGACTTTGAACTTTTGGTGATCGGCGATTGCGTAACCGACGACACTCCCAATGTGATTGCCGACTTTGCCTCCCTGAAAATCAAGTGGATCAATTTACCAGAGCGAACAGGTTCACAATCAGAGCCAAACAACCGCGGCATTGATGAGGCGCGAGGCACTTACATTGCTTATCTCGGTCATGATGACGTTTGGTCCCCTGATCATCTTACGAAGTTGTATGAGGCGTATAAATCCTTTGACGCAGAGTTTGTCTATTCCGGCGTCATTCTTCATCAAAGTCTTGAAAGTAGGCGCAAGCCACGGACGCTTGGCCTGCGCCCGTTTGGGCTATGCACGGAAGAGCATCATGTGCCACCGAGTGGTATTTCACATCGTCGGGATGTCATGCACCGAATTTCTCGTTGGCCGGAGCAAGGGTCTGTCAATCGACCGATTGACATCTACTTTGAAATAAAAGCGCGCGAAGCTGGCCTTCGTTTTGCAGCGACCGGCAACTTAACAGTCCACAAGTTTTCCGCAGCCGACAGGTATCTGACTTACCTTGACCCATCCTCAGACGAACAAGAAATGCTGTTGGATCACCTGCTTTCTAGGAAAGAGAGTAAGGTATTCAAAGAAAACATCGAGGATGCACACGACGCAAAAGCGGCCCTCCCCGGGCGCTTGCATTGGGCTAACGACAAACCAATACAGGATGTGAATTTTCCTCTTGTTAAAATCACCAAAGATGTATTCAGGGGTCTCCTCCCCAATCCCATAGTCTTAGTCCGTCCTCTGAGTTTCGAAATGACTTCCGAAGAACGGGGTTACGATTGGGGCAAGATGTGCGAAGCGACCAGCGGGTTTCGCCAATCAGGACCAAGCAAGCGTCCAAGGCTATTGATTCCAGCTCTAACAAGCGACCCTGTATGGATCATTATTTCGGTTCTAGCGCAAAACGAGGATCAATTTCGACGGCTGTCGTTCAAGGTAAATGGAGATCTGGTGGACCATAAAATCATCAATCTGAACATGAAAGAAAGTAGTCTCTTCGCTGACCTCAAGATGATAGCTGTTCTACGATCAGACGCATCTTCTGTCCTACAAATAGTCCAAGACGAAGCGAAGTTGCTAACGGACAAGAAGCAGCCACACTCGCTTATCGCGGTGGGGAACATGCGTGTTCGACATTGCAGTTTCGTGTCCAACATCCGGAACGTATGGAAAGCTAGAAAGAATTGGGGTTCGCTGAAAGCCGCCCTTCACGAGCCGGTGAAACCAACTGATCTCCTGCGTCCATGGGAAGCACGCCGACGCAGATAACTGGCCTTAAGACTTAAGACTACTACCTCCGCGACATGTTGAAAATTGCTCGTCCTGCTGACCGCCGAACCGCCCTAACGCTCGCTGAAGAGTTTCAGCCCAAAATGGGTAAACGCTATGCGTCCGGCCGTAACTACGACAAAGGTCCCGGGAAGCATTCTGCCGTCTCTAACCTTTCGCCCTATCTTCGAAGGCGGATCATTACCGAAAAAGAAATCGTAAAGCTTGCTTTAGACGGGCATGGCTTGGATGGGGCTGAGAAATTCATTCAAGAAGTTTTCTGGCGCAGTTATTTCAAGGGTTGGCTGGAACGCCGGCCTACAATCTGGGGTGAGTATCTGACCGCACTCGAAACTCAGAGATTTGCGCTCGATACAAATCGGCGTCTGCGCAAAGACTACGATGCGGCAATCCAAGGGCGGACCGGAATTAAGTGCTTTGATGCGTGGGCTGAAGAGCTCGCGGAAACTGGTTACCTTCATAACCATGCGCGAATGTGGTTCGCCTCAATTTGGATTTTCACACTACGGTTACCGTGGGAATTGGGTGCTGATTTCTTTTTAACGAATTTATTGGATGGGGATCCCGCGTCCAACACGTGCTCTTGGCGATGGGTGGGGGGCCTGCATACGCTGGGCAAAAGCTATGGTGCCAGCGCCTGGAACATCGAAAAGTTTACCAATGGTCGCTTTGCCCCGGATGACAAAAATTTTGCTAAGGTGGACGGATCCATCGACCCGGACGCGGTATTGCCAGACGTCACACCAGTGCGCACGGTGATGGCACCAAAAATGCGTGGAAATTCAGTGCTACTGGTGACTGAGGACGATTGTTCAGCCGACCTTTCGTTTTTTCCCGAGGTCAACATCACCAAGGTCATCGCTCTCAAAGCGTCACATCTTCGCGGGACAGATACAAATTGGATGATCCCCGAATTTGAAACGGCCGCTCTAGAGGATGCAACAAAAAGATTAGAAGATCAGGGGCTGCCTAAAGCGGAAATTTTGCCTGCGGATGACCCAGCACCTTTACGACATGCGCTGGCGGAGGCGGATCAAATCGTAACACCCTTCATTCCAGTAGGACCGCTGCGTGATTGGATTACGTTGCACGGACTGCCAATAACCGAAGTTATGCGGCCATGGGATGCGGAGATCTGGCCCAAAGCGACAGCTGGGTTTTTCAAAGTGAAAAAGGCAATCCCTCAAGTTCTGTCTAAATTTGATATGGAATAGCGGAAGGGTTGTGCGCGTTCGTTAGCCGTTTCATAGAAGTGCTATGACACCAATCGAACGTGAAGACATCCAAGCCACAGTCGCAGCCGGGATTATCTCTGAAGGGCAAGCGGCCCAGATCATTGCGGTGTCCGAAGAGCGCGACGGGATCCGCAGTCAACTTACCGGATCCGACGAACCGTTTGAGCTTTTCAAAGGCTTCAATGAAGTTTTCATTATTATCGGTCTGGTACTATTATACATCGGCTGGAACGGGATCGCCCTGGCCTTCGGTTCGGTCGATGCCCTCATTCCAAGCGCGATTGCGCCGGGGGTCGTAAGCCTTTTGACATTGGGGCTGCTCGCTCGATACTTCACATTGAACAGGCGCATGGTCGGACCATCCAATGCAATCGTTGTCATGTGGACCCTGTCTGCGATGCAATTAGGCACGACGCTGTATGCCCGGTTCTTGCTTGATACTATCCCGCCAGACAGCGGAAACATGGCATTTTATGTCAGTTTCACTGGTGTCTTTGTTCCCATGTTCGTCCTCGCGGCATTATTGGCGTTTTGGTACCTCTTTCGCATACCTTCGACCCTTTTTGCCATAGCACTGGCGATCTATGTTTTGGTTTTTGCGGTCACCCGAGCGAGCGGACAGAATATCGAAGGTTGGCGTGACATCTTCTTGCTATCAAGTGAAGGCCCATTTTCTTTGATAACAATTGCTTTGGGGCTTTTTGGGTTTCTTGCTGCAATGTATTTTGACTTGAAGGATCCGCACAGGGTCACGCGTCACAACAAGAACGCCTTTTGGGTACATATTATAGCAGCCCCAGCCATCGTTAACACAGTCGCGTTGACCTTGTTCACCGATGGAGGAACTGCGGCCATCGCAGCATTAATTGCCTTTCTGCTGTTCATTACGTGTTCGGCCTTGATCGTTGACCGACGCTCGTTCCTGCTTTCCGGTGTTATTTATATCATTGCACTCGCTTTTTCGATCGAAGAGGGCAGTACCTTCACCACGGTCTTTCTACTCGGTGCAGCTCTGGTCGCGACGGGTGCCTTTTGGGCAGTTTTACGAAGCGCCTTGTTGAATACCTTGCCAACTTTCCCGTTCAAGGATCGCTTGCCACCATGGGCGCAAAAACCCGCTTAAAAGGTGAATGACTTTGCGCTGAACATTTTGGTTCGCTACAGGCGGGTCATGGTGATCCGACCCTATGATTTTTCTATTACACCGCAGGGATTGCTTATCGCATTTATTGTGCTGCATTTACCGTTCGCGATCTGGCCGCAGTTGGATCTTTTCTTTTCCAGACTGTTTTTTCACCCGGTACATGGCTTTTGGCTCGGCCAAACTTGGGTTGGCGCAAACACAAGACACTTTATCCACCAAATTATGCTGGCTACCGGTTTTTTCGGATTGCTCGGGCTACTTCTGACCTTCGTTAGAAAGAGGCCAATGCTGGTACCAGCGCGTGACTGGTGGTTTGTGACCCTCCTTTACATTCTGGGACCTGGTCTTTTGGTAAACTCTGTATTCAAAGAATTTTGGGGACGAGCACGTCCAAGAGATGTCGTGGAGTTTAGTGGTAACTTGGACTTCACGCCTGTTTTCCAGATCTCAGACCAATGCGACTTTAATTGTTCGTTCACATCAGGCGAAGGTGCCGGTGCCACCGCTATGGCGATCTCCGTTTGGGTCCTTACAAACGGACTCAGTGATCAGACATTGAAGCAGAGACTTCGTTACGGTGCGTTGATCCTCGCGCTAATTGGAATTGCACTTCGAGTGGTCTTTGGCGCGCATTTCACATCTGACACTCTCTTTTCTATCTTTTTTGTTGTCACCATAGCGTTGATCCTTGCACACTTTTTCAAACCCAGTGGATTGGTCAGCGAGTGATCCGATTTGTTATCGGAAATTCACGGTGGCTGTCTGCGGGATTGGCGCTGACCTTTACATCGAGTTTCGGCCAAACCTTTTTCATTTCCATCTTTGCCGCAGAGATTATGGCTCATTACGACCTGACGGATGGTGAATGGGGCACGGCATATGCCACCGGGACAATGATCTCTGGCTTCCTAATGATATGGGCGGGATCGCTATCCGATTATGTGAAGGTGAAGTGGCTTGCGGTCATGCTCTTAGGGAGCCTCGCATGTTTTTGTGCTGCTATGGCTGGAAATGCATCTGTCGCTTTGTTGCCATTCATCATTTTTGGTCTTCGGTTCTGCGGCCAGGGTATGCTGCATCATACAGCGATGGTTGGCATGGCGCGCTGGTTTGGGCTCAACCGCGGCAAAGCAGTTTCGATTGCGGGGCTTGGTTTTTCAATAGGCGAAGCATTCCTACCGATGTTGGTTGTGGCTCTTTTGGTCTTTTTCCCATGGACAACACTTTGGCTTGGTGTGGTGGGTATGGCCCTTTTGTTTATTCCACTCATACTCTGGCAACTTTCCCAAGAGCGCCGGCCTGCGGACGCAGCCAACGAAACCACATCTCTTGGCCTTGGGGGTCGGCACTGGACCCGTTTGGACGTGATCAAAAACTGGATGTTTTGGGCGTTATTTCCGCTTGTGATTGGTCCCAGCATCTACGGTACAGTGCTGTTTTTTCAGCAGGTCCACTTGGCCGAGGTAAAAGGCTGGGATCACTCTGACCTTGTTGTATTGTTTCCGTTGTACACAGCAACGACTGTGGTCGCGATGCTGATCTATGGCGTATTGATTGACCGCTTCGGGGCGAGTCGCTTGATCCCATTTGCACAATTGCCCGCTGCAATTGGGTTTTTAATTCTCTCATCGACAACAAACTTTGCCGGCGCCGCTCTCTCATTCTTTTTCATCGCTTTGATGCAAGGGGGTTGGTCGACGCTTGGCGTATCGTTTTGGGCGGAAATGTATGGCACCCGGTACCTTGGAAGTATCAAAGCAGCCGCAACCGCCATTATGGTTTTGGGCTCTGCCGTTGGTCCGGCTATCACCGGAGTGTTAATCGACCGCGGCGCCACATTCCCAGAACAGATGCCAGGCATCAGCTTGATGATTGTTTTTGCCTCTGCCTTGGCGGCCTACACGATCTACCGCGCACGCTTAAGATACACATAGAACGCCCCACCTCCACCGTGCTTTTGTTGGGCTTGCACAAGTTGCAGAACAATCGACGAAAGTGGCGGGCGGCTGCACCAGTCCGGCAGGTTTTGTCGCAGGACACCCGCTCGCGGGCGATTGAATTCATCAACCGTGGTTCTATTTCCCTTTCCGGTAATGACCAGAACCAAACGCAGCCCGGCGGCATGCGCGCCAATCAACCGTGCCTGCAGGTGACGCTGAGCGCGATCAAGCGTCATACCATGAAGATCAATCGTAAGATCAATGTCTTTTTTGCCTTTGATCAGGCGCTCAAAACTCCGCCGATCCATGTTGCCGGCGGTTCGTTTTTTCTGGGCTGATCGATGATCTTTAGCAACAGAAGAAAGGGAACCAATTGCCAAGCTCGACAGGTCAAGAACTTCCGTCTGCACTGGCGCTGACTTTACTTGCTTTGAAAAATCCGGGAGGCTCTTCTCTGGTCGGGGGGATCGCGGTCGTAATGGCTGGATCGACTTAGAAACCTCGTTCCAAATCGTCTGATCCGCCTCAGAGAGTTTACGCTTTTTGCCCATGGAGCGCCCCAGGACGGGGGCGGGAATTACCCGCCCGTAGCCACTAATTGCCAGTTTGGATCATCAGACCCCATTACACGTCCAAAGGTCCAGACATCTTTCTGGCGCTTAATCTCGGTCTTCGAGCCTTCGACAATATTGCCGTCATAGTCTTTCACAACCGAAGTCAGCTCACCTGTGAAGGCAACTGTGACCTCTGCGAATTTTGCCCCGCTGTCAAAGGTGGCTCCGACCATCTTCAGATCACGAACACCGATGAATTCGGCCTCAACAGTAAGCCCTTTATCAGCGCGTTCATCCAGCGCCGCAGAAAACCCTTCATACACATCTTCGGCCAAAAACGCCTCGAGGGTATCCCGATCGTCATTTTCATACGCCATCAAGATCATCTCGTATGCTTGACGCGCGCCACCAAGGAACTCTGTAATATTAAAGCTCGATTCTGCTTGCTTCATTTCTGCCAGCGCTTTGCCCTCAGAACTTTCTACATCGAAGTGATCTGCAATATCTTGATCCAGACCTCCCTCGATAACTTCGAAGTCGTGCGTTTTATTTACCTTTTTCGGTTCAATCGGCGCTTCGTAACCATCGCGCGTCCCTAAAACAGAGCTTAGGCGAATGGCCACGAAAAGCGCTATGCCGGCTAGTACAACCAGTTGGATGACGGGACCGCCCATTTTTTATCCTTTCAAAAACATCAGCCCACGGTGACGCGGGTGATTTCTATACTTATCTAGGTAGCAAAGGTGGGATCGTCCACTGCTAGAGGTAAAGGGTTTGTCATGTGGCTGTTTTTAATTTTCGTGGTAGTGCCGATCATCGAAATAGCACTGTTTATCCAACTGGGCGGCGCGCTGGGGCTTTGGCCGACCTTGGCACTCGTGGTTTTGACAGCCCTGGCAGGCTCTATATTGTTGCGCAGCCAAGGACAGGCAACTTTGTTACGGTTGCGCGACAGCATCGAAGGTCGAGATAAAGCCGCGGATACGCTTGCCCATGGCGCCCTATTAATCCTCGCGGGTGTGGTTCTGGTCACACCTGGTTTTTTCACTGATGCAATGGGGCTCTCGTTACTGATCCCGCAAGTGAGAGCCTGGTTGATCCGGTTTTTCGCAGATCAAATCATCGCAAAAGCGCATCTCGTCCACACGTCGACCTATGCGGGGCGGCCGGGCCAACCCTCAGCGTCGCATGATGTTATCGATGGTGAGTTTAAGCGCTTAGATGACGAGCAGCATTGATAGTTTGTTGAAGGTCAGTTGCTTCGCTGTTAAGCGCTGCGTCGCAACAGGATAAAAGGTTTTGATATGTCTGAGAATGAGGCAACACCAGAGGCAACGGAACAAGCTCCTCAGCCCCAAGTGAGTATCATCAATCAGTACACGCGTGACCTTAGCTTTGAGAACATCGCGGCTCAAAAATCCATGAATGGCGAGCTTCGACCAGAAGTTAGCGTTCAAGTGAACCTGGACGCCAAGACTGTATCTGCAGAACAGTACGAGCTGATCATGAAACTCAAAGTGTCAGCCAAAAGCGGAGACGCGGATGTCTTTCTAATGGAGCTTGAATACGGTGGTATGTTCCTAATCAAGAACGTGCCTGAAAATCAGGTGCACGCCGTTTTGATGATTGAGTGTCCTCGTCTCTTGTTCCCTTTCGCACGTCGCATCATCCGGGATGTCACGGCCGATGGTGGTTTTCCACCTTTGAGCGTCGACAATATTGATTTTGTCGCACTCTACCGAGGAGAGCTTCTGCGGCGCATGTCGGCCAATGGCGAGCAGCCAGTTAACTAAATTTGCGCCACAAAGCGTTTTCGCCCAGCTTGTCTACAAACGCGGCATGGGCGGAAAGCTCTGCCTCGGAAACTCGAGGGGATAACTCGGTTGGTCTTGCGCCAATAGGTGTGTCTGCATCGATCTGATTTGATCTAATCGATCCTGATACAGGAATGTTGGCGAGAGCGAAGTCGGGTTGGCGCCCTCCCACAAGTTCAAGGTAAACCTCTGCAAGCAGTTCGCTATCCAGAAGCGCTCCGTGTTTTTCGCGGCCAGAGTTGTCCACCCCGTAGCGGCGACACAACGCGTCCAACGAGTTTTGCGCACCAGGGTATTTTTGACGCGCGATATCAAGTGTGTCCACCGCCCGCGCCCAAGGGATATTTGTATTTCCTGACCAAGTCAGTTCAGCGTTTAAAAATTTCATATCGAATGCGGCGTTATGAATAACCAGGTTCGCATCACCCACAAATTCCAAAAACGCTTGAGCAACGGCAGAGAACACTGGCTTGTCAGAAAGAAACTCAATCGACAATCCATGCACGTCATAGGCCTCTTGAGGCATGTCGCGTTCCGGATTGATATACTGGTGATAAACACGTCCGGTTGGAACATGATTGTGAAGTTCAACTCCACCGATCTCAACAATGCGATCGCCAGCATCAGGGTTTAATCCGGTGGTTTCGGTATCTAAAACAATTTCTCGCATTTGTTAGTATTGGCGTGGAACTCCAATGGTTTCAATAATGCCTTGGACTGATTTTTGCGCTGTTTCGAGCGTATCGCTCGGGATGATAAAATCGGCTAATTTTCGTTTTTGCGCATCCGGTACCTGCTTCGACAAAATCAGTTCAAAGTCTGCTTCTGACATTGTCCCACGCCCCAGGACGCGCGCTTTTTGCGTATTCGCATCCGTTGAGACGACAGCGACAGCATCGAACTGGGCGTGAATTTTTAACTCGAAGATCAATGGTATTTCCAAGACGACGAGTGCCGCATCACCATTTGCCTCCAGAAAAGCTTCTCGATGCGCTTGAACAGCGGGATGCACAATACTTTCTATTTTAGCCAGCAATCCGGGATCAGGCTGAATAGCCATTCTTAAAGCCTGCCTATCTAAGCCATCCTCTGTTTTTGCGTCTGGAACGATCTCCGAAATCTGTTCGATGACTCTATGATCCTTAGTATAGAGCTCATGCACGGCCTGATCAGCGTCCCAAACAGGTATTCCCTGATCGCGGAACATGCTTGCCGCTGTTGATTTTCCCATCCCGATCGAACCGGTCAAGCCAAGCTTAAAAGTCACGCAAGTACCTTTGCTCTGAGTGCTTTAGTGACGGTTGGTCTAACACCAAACCAGGCTTCAAAACCGGGAACGGCCTGATGCAACAGCATGCCGAATCCATCGACCACACCGTGGCCCTTCACTCGTGCAGTTTGCAGCAATTGAGTTTCTAAAGGACTATAGACGATGTCTGTAACAATTGCGGAAGGATCTAAGCTACTTATGTCGAGCCGTAACTCTGGTTGACCGACCATTCCCAACGCACTTGTGTTCACGAGGAACAGTGCTTGGTCGCATGCCTCTTCTGGCGCGTTTTCAATTGCTTTTACCGTCGATCCAAAATCTTCGGCTAGGGATGCCGCTCGCTCGATGGTTCGGTTCCAAATTCGAATTTCAGGGCAGTTTGCTTCTTTGAGCGCCCAAATGATTGCTCGTGCAGCACCGCCAGCGCCGATAACAGCAGCAGGCCCCTTTGATGCATCCCATTGAGGGAACACACTTAATATATTGTTTAGAAAGCCAATGCCGTCAGTGTTATCACCATAAATTAAATTATCTCTGAAAACCAACGTGTTAACAGCGCCAATAGCCTCTGCTCGGGGTGATATTGTATCTGCCAATTGAAAAGCAGCTTCTTTGTGGGGGATCGTCACATTACATCCCCGATATCCATCTTTAACAAGTTTTTGGATGCCCATCTCAAACTGATCAGGTTCAAGACTTATGGCTGTATATTTGGCATCAAGATCAAATTCAGCAATCCAGTGTCCATGGATTATGGGCGACTTGCTGTGTTTGACTGGCCAGCCAACCACCCCAGCGCGCATCATGATAGACCAATCCCTCTGGTTCGCAGAAAACCAAGTACATCAAGAAGCGGGAGGCCAAGCACGGTAAAGTAACTGCCTTCGACACTAGTGAAAAGTTGCGCGCCAATACCCTCTAAATGGTAGCAACCAACCGATGACAGAACATCATCTCCAACCTGGTCCAAGTAATTTTCAATCTGTTGCTTTGTCAGTGGCCGCATAACCAACTTTGCTTCCCGCACAACACGCCAAACAGGCACTTGATCTTCGTAAATTACAGCCGCCGAATAAAGAAGGTGTGTTTGGCCTTGCAGGGTCAATAGATGCTCACTTGCCTTGTCTCGATCTGTGGCCTTGGTAATCAACTGATTGTTTAGTGATAGCGTTTGGTCACAACCAATGACGAGACCATCTTGAGATAGCGCAACTTGCCTCGCTTTATATTCAGCAAGGGTATCCGCGATATCTCTTGGTGATGCTTCTTCTAAAACTAAAACTTTCTGAATGGTTTCTTCATCAATTTTCGCTGCTTTTTGATGAATCGCTATCCCGGCAGCCGAAAATAATTGAGCACGGGTCGTGGACGCAGAAGCAAGTGTAACCTCGATCATTGTATTGTTTTGTGGATAAGTCCGGTGAAAAGCAAGGACACTTCGGCACAAAATCTGAACTGATCACTTCAAATCCAAATTGATTAGAAAAACTCAAAAATACTCCCATTACTTCATCCTTTATTCCCATGGGGATAATGATGATTTTGAACAGGTGAAGATTAGGGATTGATAATATTCACCTTTTGCTCAAGCGTTAAGGCTAACTAAATTTCTGAAAATAAACAGTTATTTAGCGTTATCATCATAATTCACACTTTGAGGATATAATGTATATACATTGTATTCTGTGGATAAGTATGGGGGTATAGTTGCATCCACAGATCAAAGGTCGACCTACATCAACCACATCTTTTTCTTTTAATTTATTTATTTAAGAGAGTGTAATGATTGATTTTCTAAACTCTACCTACCTGTGGTTGAAAGCGCTCCACGTTATCTCCGTAATCGCTTGGATGGCTGGTCTGTTCTATTTGCCGCGTTTGTTCATCTATCATGTTGAAGCGGCTGACCGCGAAACGGTTCAGATAGGTACCTTTATCATAATGGAACGACGGTTACTCAAAGCGATTATGAATCCAGCGATGATCGCATCTTGGATCTTTGGGCTACTCATCGTGATCTCAGGCGTAATCGATTGGCAGGCGATATGGCCTTGGATCAAGGCTATCATGGTAATAATTATGACGTGGTTTCATATGTGGCTGGGCTCTCAGCGCAAAAAACTAGAGATGGGCCAGAGACCTATCAGCAGCCGCGGTTATCGCGTGATGAACGAAGTTCCAACTCTTCTGATGCTGATCATCGTCATCATGGCTGTCGTTGAACCGTTCTAGCCGTTCTGGATTATTTGACAGCCGCTGGTTCCTACGTTACGCGACCAACGGCTGACGTCCTGTTGGCTTTAGGATTCTACGTAAAACGAGATTAGAGGCCCGCGAGAACGCGGCGGCATGCATCATGGCAATGGACCAAGAGAAAGTGAACCTTTCTGAATTGAAGGCGACGTCAGCGAGTGATCTTCTTAAGATGGCAGAAGACCTTGATATTGACAATGCCTCAACCCTTCGGAAGGGCGAATTGATGTTCGCCATTTTGAAAGAGATGGCTGAGGGTGGTGCTGAAGTTTCAGGCGATGGTGTTTTAGAAGTTTTGCAAGACGGGTTTGGTTTTCTGCGCTCACCTCAAGCAAACTATCTTCCTGGTCCAGAAGACATCTATGTGTCACCTGACATGATCCGAAAGCACTCGTTGCGGACGGGCGATACAGTAGAGGGTTGGATCGCATCTCCAAAAGAGAACGAGCGTTATTTTGCTCTGACAAAAACAACTCAAATAAATTTCGAAGAACCACAGGCGGCAAAGCATAAGGTTCACTTTGACAATCTTACACCGCTTTATCCTGATCAGCGGTTGAAGATGGAGGTGGAAGACCCAACGATCAAGGACCTCTCGGCACGTATAATTGATCTGGTTTCGCCTATTGGTAAAGGCCAGCGGTCATTGATTGTGGCCCCCCCACGCACCGGTAAAACGGTTATTTTGCAGAATATAGCAAACAGCATCGAAAAAAATCATCCAGAGTGTTACCTCATTGTTTTGCTGATTGATGAACGCCCCGAAGAAGTGACGGACATGCAACGATCAGTAAAAGGAGAGGTTGTGAGCTCGACTTTTGATGAGCCGGCAACGCGGCACGTCGCGGTTTCCGAAATGGTGATCGAGAAAGCCAAGCGACTGGTTGAGCACGGTCGGGATGTGGTGATCCTACTGGATTCTATCACTCGGCTAGGTCGCGCATTTAACACCGTTGTACCAAGCTCTGGTAAAGTTTTGACCGGTGGAGTTGACGCGAATGCGCTGCAGCGGCCAAAGCGTTTCTTTGGCGCCGCGCGTAATATCGAGGAAGGCGGGTCTTTAACAATTATAGCGACAGCGCTTATTGATACAGGCTCGCGCATGGATGAGGTTATTTTTGAAGAATTTAAGGGTACCGGTAACTCTGAAATCGTTCTGGATCGGAAGATTGCCGATAAACGCGTCTTCCCAGCGATCGATATTTTAAAGTCTGGAACGAGGAAAGAAGATCTGCTGGTCGAGAAAGCCGATCTCACCAAGACCTTTGTTCTGCGTCGAATTCTCAATCCCATGGGTACCACAGATGCAATCGAATTCTTGTTGGGTAAACTGAAACCGACAAAATCGAATTCTGAGTTCTTTGACTCTATGAATACGTAGGGGTCCGGACGCATGTCCGGAGATACGATTTTCGCCTGCGCCACCGGAATTGGCGCGGCTGGCGTTGCGATCATGCGCGTGAGTGGCCCAAAGGCGCTTACCATTCAAAAGACGATCACTGGACAAGACATCGCGCCGCGGGATCCCTCACTGCGGCGTTTGCGCGGTAGAGCCGGAGAGGTGATTGATGAGGCGCTTGTTCTGTTTTTCCCATCAGGAAGTAGTTTTACGGGCGAAGATGTCGTGGAATTCCAATGTCATGGGTCACCAGCGGTAATCGATGCTTTAGCTCAAGAGCTAGAGGCGATAGGCGCTCGATCGGCTGAAGCCGGGGAATTTACGCGTCGCGCATTTCTAAATGGTCGTATGGATCTTGCCCAAGTTGAGGGTCTATCTGATTTGGTACAGGCCGAGACGGACGCTCAGCGCCGTCAGGCCTTAACAGTGATGCAAGGTGCATTGTCAAAGAAAACGCTGGAGTGGCGTGATCTGGTTCTTCAGGCTCTCGCCTTGGTGGCAGCAACGATCGACTTCGCCGATGAAGAAGTTCCGGTCGATGTTAGACACGATGTTATCCAACTGATTGAGCGCACGCGGGCTTCGCTCAGGACAGAGTTAGAGGGGCTTTGGTATTCCGAGCGGGTTCGTTCTGGTTTTGAAGTCGCCCTGATTGGGGCGCCGAACGTAGGTAAATCGACACTATTGAATGCGCTTGCCGGTCGTGATGCTGCAATCACGTCGGACATAGCTGGTACAACGCGCGATATTGTCGAAGTGCGCATGGACTTGGATGGGCTGCCGGTAACTTTTCTGGATACAGCCGGTTTACGAGATGCTGAAGATGAGGTCGAAAAAATTGGGATTGCCCGAACAGAGGATCGCGCAAGGAGCGCTGATCTTCGTATTTTTGTTGGGCCAGATGCAGTGCGTTATGTTGATATCCAGCCAGGGGATCTGAGAGTATCGCCTAAGGCTGATTTATTTCCGTCAGCACCGGAACTGGCGATTTCGGGAAAAACCGGCCAAGGCGTTCCAGAGCTCTTACAAATGGTTCGGGAGCATCTTTCGAAGCGGGCTGTGATCGACGCCGTGGCTACTCATCAACGTCATGGAGAAGCGATAAAATCAGCAATCGTTGCATTAGATCGCGCAGAAGGTTCACTTGATCAGCTTTTGGATAATCCAGAGCTTATCACTGTTGCTCTACAAGATGCGGCACAGGCGCTTTCATCGCTTATTGGCGATGTGGATGTCGAACATATATTGGACCAAGTATTCAGTCGATTCTGCATCGGCAAATAGTCAAACCAAGGATTGTTTCACGTGAAACACTGCGATGTCATAGTAATCGGTGGTGGTCATGCTGGCGCGGAGGCGGCACAGGCCTCTTGGCGCATGGGAGCGGATACCATTTTGGTTACTCATGCTTTCGCAAAAATTGGCGAGATGTCGTGCAACCCGGCAATCGGTGGCTTGGGAAAGGGTCATCTTGTCAGAGAGATCGATGCGCTGGATGGCGTCATGGGGCGTGTTGCCGATCAGGCTGGAATACAGTTTCGTCTTCTTAATTGTCGTAAAGGCCCGGCTGTTCAAGGTCCCCGCACACAAGCGGATCGGGCACTGTACCGAACAGCGATGCAAAAGGAGTTCTCAAAGAAAGACGGCCTTCGCGTCGTCGAAGGAGAAGTCACCGATTTTCTTATGTCTGGCGATCGGGTAATTGGGGTTGTTTTGAGAGATGGTTCTGAGATTAAAGCTGGGGCAGTTATCTTAACCACCGGCACGTTCTTGCGGGGAGTGATCCATATCGGGGATCGCCAGATACCTGGCGGGCGCATGGGTGAAGATCCAACAACGCGACTTGCAGAGCGGATCGATGGGTTTGCCTTACCGCTGGGCCGTTTAAAAACGGGCACACCGCCGCGCCTTGATGGCACCACGATAAACTGGTCAGGGCTTGATATGCAGGAAGCAGACGAAAAACCTACGCTGTTCTCGTTCCTTTCAACGCATGCACCAGCGCTCCAGGTTGCGTGTGGGATCACCCACACAAACGGAAAAACACACGAAATCATTGAAAAGAACCTTTCGCGTTCGGCGATGTATGGTGGGTATATCGAAGGGGTCGGTCCACGGTATTGCCCTTCGATAGAAGATAAAATCGTCCGCTTTGCAGATAAAAACTCGCATCAGATTTTCTTGGAACCAGAGAGTTTGTCGGACAATGTGATTTATCCAAATGGCATTTCGACTTCGCTGCCAGAAGATGTGCAAGAGGCTTATGTGCGCTCCATCGAAGGGCTAGAGAACGTCACTATTCTTCAGCCCGGTTACGCGATCGAATACGACTACGTGGACCCGCAGATCCTCACGCGACGTTTGTCGCTCGAGGATGTCCCAGGGCTGTATCTCGCCGGACAGATAAACGGAACCACGGGTTACGAAGAAGCGGCGGCGCAGGGCCTTGTAGCGGGCCTTAACGCCGCTGCAGACGTGCAGGGGAAAGATCCGATCACCTTCGATCGAGCCGAAGCCTATATCGGTGTTATGATCGATGATCTTGTGACGCGGGGTGTGACGGAACCGTACCGCATGTTCACCTCCCGAGCCGAATACCGATTGTCACTGCGGGCCGATAACGCAGATCAACGCCTCACCGCAAAAGGGGAGGTTATAGGCTGTGTCTCCGACCACAGAAGGGGTGAGTTCGCTAAGAAGCTGGAAGCGCTCGCAGCGGCGAAATTGCAGCTCTCTGAACGAAGTCTATCGCCGACAGAGGCCCAGGCAGCCGGGTTGCGGGTTAATCAGGATGGGCAGCGCCGCTCAGCTTTGGATCTATTGTCTTTCCCGGATATCGGGTTTGATGACCTAGAACGCGTTTGGCCCGAGCTCTCCGCGATTAAGCCAACGATATCCGATCAACTTGCGCGAGACGCGGTCTATGCTCATTACCTCGATCGCCAGAACCGAGATATTGATGCTATGCGCCGTGATGAGGCGTTGGTCATTCCAAGTACATTTTCATTTATAGGCATTCCAGGTTTGTCAAATGAGCTTCAGCATAAGCTTGATCGCATCCGGCCAGAGACTTTGGCTCAAGCAAGGCGTATTGATGGAATGACGCCAGCGGCGCTGACCCTGATACTTGGTCGTTTAAAGCAAGCGGAACATGCTCAATCTGCCTGATGACCCACTTGCAGATGTTTCACGTGAAACACTGGCTCGCCTCGAACGCCTGCAAGCGCTTACTCTTAAATGGACACGTAAGGTCAATCTCATTGCACCGCTGCCATCAGAGGAGTTTTGGGATCGACACATCAGGGACTCCGCTCAGCTTTGGAAGGTGAAGCCTGAACAGGCTGAAACATGGATTGATTTAGGCTCAGGCGGGGGGTTTCCGGGGCTGGTCATTGCCGCGTTAGCCTACGAAAAAAGCCCAGACCTCGAGATCACTTTGGTCGATAGCGATCAGCGAAAGTGTGTTTTTCTCCGGCAGGCAGCTAGAGAGCTCGGCTTTGGAACCACTGTTTTAAATGCTCGGATCGAAACCGTAAAAATTCAACCGGCAGATGTAATTTCGGCGCGTGCTTTGGCGGCTTTAAAAGATATCCTCAGACTATCCACGCCTTTCACAAAACCATCCACAAGATTCATTTTGCCGAAGGGGAAAACTGCTCAAGCGGAACTTGAAGCTGCGCAGGATTCATGGTCCTTCAAACAGACCATCTATCAGAGTGTCACCGACTCGGACGCGCGTTTGCTTGTTTTGTCCGACGTCTTTCAACGGACTTGAACGCTACATGACCAAAGTTATTGCCGTCGCGAACCAAAAGGGCGGTGTTGGAAAAACAACAACAGCGATCAATTTGGGCGCGGCCTTGGCAGAAAAAGACCAGCGAGTTTTGATCATTGATTTCGACCCTCAGGGCAATGCGTCCACCGGCTTGGGTATCGATAAAGAAGATCGCGAGATCACGACCTACGATGTTTTGGTCGATGATATGTCGGCCGACTCCGCCATCCTTAAGACAAATACACCCAATCTTTGGCTGTTGCCTGCTACGGGCGATTTGAGTTCCGCCGACGTTGATATGACCGAAGAACCCCACAGGCTTTTGCGGTTAAAACTCGGGCTCGAAAGGGATGATTTTTCCAACGCGAATTACGATGTGATTTTTATTGATTGCCCGCCATCGTTGAGTGTTTTGACACTCAATGCGTTTGCAGCGGCAGACAGCGTCCTTGTTCCACTTCAGGCAGAGTTTTTTGCGCTCGAGGGTCTTACACAGCTTATCCTGACGGTTCGTCAAATTCGGGAAAATTTAAACCCTACATTGCATATCAGTTCTGTTGTGCTGACCATGATGGACTCCCGAAACCGACTGTCTGCACAGGTAGAGGCCGATGCTCGAGAGCACTTGGGTGACTTAGTCTTTCAGACAATCATCCCGCGAAACGTTCGTTTGTCAGAGGCGCCGTCGTTTGGAATTCCGGCCATAGAATATGACACAAATTCTCGTGGTGCGGAGGCCTACCGAGCCTTAGCTGGTGAGTTTTTAGAGAAGCTGGGCTAAGGTCCGAAAATGGCAAAAGCAAAACAGAATAAGGGCCTGGGTCGCGGATTGTCCGCATTGATGGCGGATATCGACTCCGCACCTGTTTCCACAAAGACGGCGGCACCCAAAGGTGAGCCACCACAATCACCGCAATCGGAACAGCGGATACCCATTGAGATAATTTACCCTAATCTCGATCAACCGCGGAAAACATTTGTCGAAGAAGAGCTTCAAGAGCTTGCAGCTTCTATAAAAGAGCGTGGTGTTATTCAGCCTATTATTGTGCGTCGCGATCCAACACGCGGTGAGGGATTTCAGATCGTTGCCGGAGAGCGCCGTTGGCGCGCTTCGCAAATTGCTGGCATTCACGAGGTTCCTGTCCTCGTGCGCGAGATGGATGACCTTGAAGTGCTCGAAGTGGCAATCATTGAAAATGTCCAAAGGGCGGATTTAAATCCGGTGGACGAGGCGATGGGCTACCGTCAATTGATGGAACGCTTTGGACATACACAGGATAAATTGGCCCAAGCGTTGGGCAAAAGCAGATCGCACATAGCGAACCTGCTGCGTCTGCTCAATTTACCAGAAACTGTTTTGGGTTACCTGCGTGATGGGAAGCTAACGATGGGCCATGCACGTGCGTTGGTGCCCAGCGAAAATGCGACTGCGTTGGCACAGGCGATCATTCAGCGGAACCTTTCGGTTCGTGAAGTAGAAGCGATGATGAAATCGCCTGAGCCCATAAAGGCCGCGCCGTCGTTGTCAAAGCGCGTTAAAGATCCCGATACGATTGAACTGGAACAGGGTTTATCAGCTCAGCTTGGTCTGAAAGCTGTTATTGATGACAAAGACGGGACCGGAATCCTGAAGCTGTCTTATAAGTCGCTGGATCAACTCGATGAATTAGTTGCTAAACTGATGCGCAGTTAGCTCAGTAAGTCCCTAAGTATATGATTTAAAACGATTTTTTTTATTTGTGGAACGGAGATTTGTTTATCCCGCATAATCAGATGGCCACTATCGATGAGCTCGGTAATTTTGTTTTGGGGTAGAGACGCGCCAAAATTCTCAGCTCGTTTCAGATCAACACCCTCGGACAATCGCAGACCCATTAGCATAAATTCCGTCAGCTGATCTTCGTCAGATAGCGTTTCAATATCTTTAGTCGCGCTTTCTGACGCTGCATTAAGCCAATCACTTGGCATAAGTGTAGCTTCCGTTGCAATCCGCTGCCCGCCCACAGTTAAACGACCATGTGCGCCTGGTCCGACACCAAGGTAATCACCATAGCGCCAATAGATTAGGTTGTGACGGCTTTCGTAACCTGGCCTGGCATGGTTGGACACTTCATACCCGCGCAGTCCAGCGTTGGAACAAGTCTCTTGTGTCAGTTCATAGAGATCCGCTGAAAGAGCGTCAGATGGCAGACCCCTGAGTTTACCTTCTTGATGCAGTCGCCCAAAGGCCGTTCCAGCCTCGATGGTCAGTTGATACAGGGAAAGGTGGTCAGCCGATAAAGAGATCGCCAATGAAAGCTCATCCGCCCATTGAGTTGCTGTTTGATTTTGACGGGCGTATATCAAGTCGAAGCTCATTCGATCAAAATGGTTTCGAGCCAAGTCAATCGCTTGGGTCGCTTCCGACACTGAATGCAGACGACCAAGTCGTTTCAAATCAGTGTCATTAAGGGCTTGAACCCCAATGGACACACGGTTCACACCTGCAGATGCAAACTCTCGGAACTTTTTTGCCTCTACCGATGTCGGGTTCGCCTCTAAAGTGATTTCAGCATTGGGTTCTAGGTGAAAAACATCGGCCACAGTATCAATGCACGCGGCGACCGTTTTCGGCTCCATTAGGCTCGGTGTTCCGCCGCCAAAGAAAATGGATTTAACAGATCTCGAGCCCAATCGATACGCCTGAAATCGAATATCGGCCTCCAAGCGCTTCCTCCAGGCTGTATGATCGATTGCGTTCGATACATGGGAATTGAAATCGCAGTACGGGCATTTTGCTTCGCAAAAAGGCCAATGGATATAAACGCCGAAACCACCGGCTTGCCAGTCAGCTTGCGCCAAAGGACCCCCGCAAAAGTTTAGCGAAAGCGTCAGCACGGTGGCTCATTTTATGCTTTTTGTCAGGGTCCATTTCTCCGAAGGTTTCGGTCTCGCCTAGCGGAATGAACATCGGATCATAGCCAAACCCTTTATTGCCCCGAGGCGGCCATGTCAGAGTACCGTCCACAGTTCCGGCAAATACCTCATCGTGGCCGTCGGGCCATGCAAGGCACAGCGTGCAGCAGAACCGCGCAGTAAGAGGGGGTTTGGCTTTGGTTTCAGTGATTTCTGTCCAAGCACGGGTCATTGCCATCATGAAGTCCCGGCCGTCATCTGTTTCGGCCCAATCGGCTGTATAAACGCCAGGTGCACCGTCAAGGACGTCAATCTCGATACCGCTGTCGTCGGACAAGGCTGGCAAACCACTTTCTTTTGCGGAGAAATGCGCCTTAATGCGAGCGTTTCCCGCAAATGTGTCTTCGGTTTCTTCGGGCTCTTCGAGTCCAAGTTCACCTGCTGAAATTACGGCGAATCCAAGAGGTTCAACCAATGCCGCAATCTCTCGCAATTTTCCCTGGTTGTGCGATGCAAGGACGATCTTTGGCTCTGTGAGCTGTCGCATTAGGCCAAAGCTGCCTTTTGAGCAGCAACTAATTCGGCAATACCTTTCTCAGCGAGATCTGTCATTTTTGTCAGTTCCTCGCGCGAGAAGGCTGCACCTTCAGCGGACGCTTGGACTTCGACCATGCCGCCGGACCCAGTCATTACAAAATTGGTATCGGTTCCCGCTTCTGAGTCTTCTGTATAATCAAGGTCCAGTACGGGCAAACCCCCGTAAATGCCACAGGACACCGCTGCCACATAGTCAGAGATTGGATCCTCTGAAATGTCGCCTGCTTCTATCAGACTTTGAACGGCCAATTTCAGTGCAAGCCACCCGCCGGTGATAGACGCGCAGCGGGTTCCACCATCGGCTTGCAGTACATCGCAATCCACGGTGATTTGCCGTTCCCCTAACATGACACGATCCACGCCAGCACGTAGTGACCGTCCTATAAGTCTCTGAATTTCTTGGGTTCTTCCTGTTTGTTTCCCGGCAGAAGCCTCTCTTCGGTTTCGCGTGGATGTGGCACCCGGGAGCATTCCGTATTCCCCGGTGACCCAACCTAATCCGGAATTTCGCAAGAACGGTGGCACGCGCTCTTCTACTGAGGCGGTGCAAAAAACATGTGTGTCCCCACAGCGTATGATGCACGACCCGGCAGCGTGTTTCGTGACTTGCGTATCAATTGTGATTGGGCGCATTTCATCGGGTTTTCTTCCAGAGGGTCGCATATCAGTCCTTTAATCATAACTGAACCCGTCCTAACCTTTCTGTAATTTCTCTGAAACCCCGATTGACCCCTTCTGCGGCAAGGCGTATTTCTCGTCTGCTTTTAAGTAGAGATGCCGGACTCACAACGTGGACGCCCCTCAGACCAGCCTGTCAGAGCTAAACGCACGAAGCCTTGAGGTCTTTCGGACGCTCGTTGAGTCATATCTCGAAAGTGGAGAACCCATCGGGTCACGAACACTCACTCGGAGCCTGCATGAAGCTGTGTCAGCAGCAACAATACGCAATGTCATGCAGGACCTGGAGTTTTTGGGTCTCTTGGAGTCACCCCATGTGTCGGCCGGGCGTATCCCAACGGAACTTGGCCTAAGGCTGTTTGTTGATGGCTTATTAGAAGTGGGCAATCTGGCGCAAACCGAACGATCTTCTATCGAGAGCTCGATGAGTGGCCAAGAGCGTGATCTTGGTGGCCTTTTGGATCAAGCAGGCCAGATGCTGTCTGGTTTGACGCAAACCGCGTCCATAGTGATGGCTCCAAAATCTGAAGCGCCGGTTAAACATATCGAGTTTGTGTCTCTGGCACCGTCAAGAGGTTTAGCTATTCTGGTCTATTCCGACGGGCACGTCGAAAACCGGCTTTTCACAATGCCAACTGGCATGACGCCATCCGCGATGCGCGAAGCGGCGAATTTCCTAAATACACTGTTTCAGGATGAAACACTCTCGAGCATTCAGTCTAAAGTCTCGTCCGAGATCACTACGCGGCGACAGGAAATCGATGTGCTCGCTCAAGACTTGATTACTTCAGGCCTTGCAGCTTGGTCAGATGATCAAGGTGCAGAGGCCCGGCTAATTGTCAGGGGACGGGCCCATTTGATTGATGATGCACAAACCCAAGAGGATTTATCCCGGATAAAAACTCTGTTCGATGACCTGGAGCGTAAACGCGATCTCGCTCAGGTTTTGGATTTGACCGAAGGTGCAGAGGGCGTGAAAATCTTCATCGGGTCCGAAAATAAACTCTTTTCCATGTCGGGTTCATCTTTGGTCGTGAGCCCTTACATGAATGCAGATCAAAAAGTGATCGGAGCGGTTGGTGTAATTGGTCCCACCCGCTTAAATTATGGTCGCGTTGTACCAATAGTTGATTATACTGCCCAACTGGTTGGGCGAATGCTGTCGAAACGAGGGTAGAGTGGCTAAGAAAAAGACTGACGCCGAGATTGATGCGGAATTGGATGCAGCGGACGCCGCTGAGTTTGGTGAAGACGGCAAGAAACCGTCCCTGCCAGAGTTGGATGATATACTCGACGTAGATAATTTGGATGTTGATGCGGTCGACGATGATGAGGGTGTTGTACCCGTGCCCCGTGAAAAAGAGCTCGAGGCAGAAAATGCCGATCTTCGCGATAAGCTGTTACGTGCGATGGCCGAGATGGAAAACCTGCGCAAGCGTGCAGACCGAGATCGTCGCGATGCCGAAGTTTACGGTGGTCAGCGCCTCGCCCGAGACCTGTTGTCAGTCTACGACAACATGAATCGGGCCATGGGTACGATTGATGATGATCTACGCAAGCAGGCATCTGCGCTGATTGAGGGGTTGGAATTGACCCAAAAAGGCCTGCTTGATGCATTTGCAAAACACAGTATAGCGCCCATTGAACCCGCAGAAGGCGACAAGTTCGATCCACAGTTTCATCAGGCGGTGTTCGAAGCGCCGGTCCCGGGAACCAAGGCTGGGAACATCATTCAGGTGATGAATGTCGGCTTTAAGATCGGCGATCGACTGTTACGCCCGGCGGATGTCGGCGTTTCCAGCGGCGGCTGATTAAAGCGACTTCAACTTATAGATCAGTTCCAGCGCGTCTTTGGGCGAGAGGTCGTCGGGATTGATCTTTTCTAAAAATGCGTCAGCCTTTGAAACTATGGGTGCCGTTGGCGCTGTTGCAGGTTGGGCCGAAAACAATGGCAGGTCGTCGGCTATCCCGCCGGGATGGCCCTTACGGTTTTCCGCTTCCAGATTGGCTAGGACGTCCTGCGCCCTTTGTGTAACACTCAGCGGCAGGCCTGCGAGCTTGGCAACTTGAACACCATAAGATCGGTCCGCCGCGCCCTGAATAACTTCATGAAGAAATACAATTTCTCCGTCCCATTCCTTCACACGTACCGTCGCGTTTACAACATAATTCAGCCGCTCTGCCAGCGCAGTCAGCTCGTGATAGTGCGTCGCGAATAACGTCCGACATTGATTGATTTCATGCAAATGTTCGACAGTCGCCCAAGCAATCGAAAGCCCATCATAGGTTGAGGTTCCGCGCCCGATCTCATCCAAGATAACCAACGCATATTCGTCGGCTTGATTTAAAATTGCAGCCGTTTCTACCATTTCAACCATGAAAGTTGAACGGCCACGCGCGAGATCATCAGACGCTCCGACACGGGAGAATATCTGTGACACCAGTCCGATCTGCGCTGCATCAGCCGGGACAAAGCTCCCGATTTGAGCGAGCAAAGTAATCAACGCGTTTTGACGAAGAAATGTCGATTTACCCGCCATGTTTGGTCCCGTGAGCAACCATAAACTCTGACCATTATCGCGCGTCAAATCAGTATCATTACCGATAAAGCTTTTGCCTTCGCGTTTGAGTGCGGCTTCAACAACGGGGTGCCGGCCATTTTGAATCACGAACGTTTTGCTGGTATCGAGTTCCGGTCGGGTCCAACCTTGTGAGACAGCAAGCTCGGCCAATGCTGTTGTTACATCCAGCTCTGCCAAGGCTTGTGCTGTCAGATGGAGTTTAGCGGCCGCCCCCAAAACCTCTGTACAGAGTTGGTCAAAAATTTCTTTTTCTTTTGCGAGCGCTTGTGCGCCAGCATTTAGGATCTTCGTTTCCAGTTCAGACAACTCGACTGTGGTGAATCTAACCGCGTTCGCTGTGGTCTGGCGATGTATGAAAGTCTCCGACAAAGGCACAGCCATCATTCGTTCTGCATGCGTGGCCGGTGTTTCGATGAAATACCCAAGCACATTATTGTGCTTAATTTTCAGCGCGGTTACTCCCGCTAAACTCGCGTATTCTGCCTGCATCCCAGCGACGATCGACCGGCTATCATCCCGAAGGTTCCGCTGTGCATCCAGTTCCGCGTCATATCCCTCGGCGACACAACCCCCATCCCGCAAAAGCATCGGAGCATTGTCATCCAATGCTTTAGTAAGGTTTTCAAGCAGCGTCTCATGACCAATCATGTCCCTGGCATTGGCGGATATCTGTTCTGGTAAAGCAAAGGGCGTCAGAGCCTTTGAAATGTCATTGGAAACACCAAGGGCGGTGCGGATCGCCAGAAGGTCCCTTGGTCCAGCCCGCCCAAGTGAAACGCGCGTCAGGGCACGGGACAGATCGGGTGCTCGCTTTAAGGTTGATCGCAAATGCGCTCGTACTGGGTCGTTTTCAGCTGCCCAAACGATATTGTCCAATCGCCGTTCTAATACGACCAAGTCCCGGATTGGGTTTGTTATTCGGTTCGTCAGCAGCCTCGTACCCGGACCCGTCACTGTTCGGTCAATTGTTGAAAGCAGGCTTCCTGATGTCTCGCCACTGAGTGTCTTGGTCAATTCAAGGTTTCGTCGCGTGGCGGCGTCAATGGACACGGCCTGCTCGGATGCCTCCCGAACCGGACGCCGCAAAAACGGAAGACGGCCCTTCTGTGTGATCGAGAGGTAAGAAAGGATCGCGCCGAGTGCACCGGTCTCGGCGCGACTGAAGGTGCCAAATGCATCAAGGCTTGCCACCGAATAGTGTTCAAGCAGTCGCGCTTCGGCGCTCGTGCTGTCAAAATTTACCGCTGATAGGCGCGTGACGGCTGCGCCAGTTTCGCCAATCTGCTGGTCCAACGCTGGTTCAGCACTGTCACTTATCAGAACTTCTTTTGGAGCCAAACGTGCAAGCTGTGGTGAAAGTGCTTTTGGTGCACAGGTGCTGACATAAAACGCGCCGGTGGACATATCGCACCATGCAAGCGCCGCATCGTCCCGAACAGTGGTAAAGGCAGCAAGGAAATTGTCTTGTCGCGCACTCAGTAGGGTATCTTCAGACAAGGTGCCCGGCGTGATCAAACGTGTTACACCGCGTTTGACAACGGACTTTGATCCTCGTTTTTTGGCCTCGGACGGGTCCTCAAGTTGTTCGCAAACGGCAACGCGGAATCCTTTGCGGATAAGGGTCAGAAGGTACCCTTCTGCCGCGTGGACGGGCACACCGCACATTGGGATGTCTTCACCCAAGTGCTTTCCCCTTTTTGTAAGTGAGATATCCAGCGCTGCAGCTGCCTGCACTGCGTCATCAAAAAACAACTCGTAAAAATCACCCATACGAAAAAACAAAAGCGCGTCCTGATGCTCCTCTGCAAGCTCCAGATACTGCGCCATCATTGGGGTGATTGTGCCGGCAGGTTGACCCATAACCTGATCCTTAAAACCCGTAAGCGCTGCCGAAAAGGGGAATTACTTGGACCCCTTCTGATTACCCGTTAGGGATGGTCCGACCCAAAGGAGAGAGGGACATGTCAAACGAAAGCCGCATCACAGATAGTGAAGCCCTGCTCTATCACCTTGAACCCAAGCCAGGGAAGCTTGAGGTGGTCGCGTCCACACCCATGAGCACACAGCGTGATTTATCACTGGCTTATTCGCCTGGTGTTGCCGTTCCTGTCGAGGCCATCGCGGAAAATCCAGAAACGGCTTATGACTACACCACCAAAGGGAATATGGTGGCCGTCATATCAAACGGGTCTGCCATTTTGGGACTCGGAAATCTGGGCGCACTTGCGTCCAAACCCGTGATGGAAGGAAAGTCGGTTCTTTTCAAAAGATTTGCTGATGTGAACTCTATTGATCTGGAACTTGATACCTCTGACCCAGAAGAGTTCATCAACGCGGTGAAACTGATGGGACCAAGCTTTGGTGGCATCAATCTGGAAGACATCAAAGCACCGGACTGTTTCATCATTGAACAAACCTTGCGGGAGATGATGGACATCCCCGTGTTTCATGATGATCAGCATGGAACAGCCGTAATTTGCGCCGCGGGCCTGTTGAACGCGTTGCATATTTCCGGAAAGAAAATCGAAGACGTGAAAATCGTTTTAAACGGCGCTGGTGCGGCTGGCATCGCCTGTATTGAACTCATCAAGCGGATGGGTGCAAAACACGAAAACTGCATCGTTTGCGATACCAAAGGTGTCATCTTCCAGGGCCGAACGGAAGGCATGAACCAGTGGAAGTCTGCCCACGCGGTCAAGACGGACTTACGGACATTGGAAGACGCGATGGAAGGCGCGGATGTCTTTCTTGGTGTGTCGGTGAAAGGCGCTGTAACACAAGACATGGTGCGGGCTATGGCAAAGGATCCGGTCATTTTTGCTATGGCCAACCCTGATCCGGAAATTACACCTGAAGAAGCCCGCGAAGCCCGCTCTGACGCAATTATTGCCACGGGCCGATCTGACTATCCAAATCAGATCAACAACGTTTTGTGTTTCCCATATCTGTTTCGCGGGGCATTGGATGTTCATGCCCGTGCGATCAACGATGAGATGAAGATTGCCTGCGCAGAGGCGCTGTCGCGATTGGCACGCGAGGATGTCCCCGATGAGGTTGCCATGGCCTACGGGCGAACACTGTCCTTTGGTCAGGACTACATTATCCCGACCCCATTTGATCCACGGTTGATACATGTCATCCCGCCAGCAGTTGCAAAGGCCGGTATGGATAGCGGTGTCGCGCGTCGTCCCATTGTGGATATGGCCGAATATACAAACGCGTTGCGTGCCCGGCTTGACCCGGCGGCTTCGGTTCTTCAGGCAATGTATACCCGTGCCCGCGCAAGCCAAAGCACGATGATTTTTGCCGAAGGTGACGACATTCGGGTTTTGCGCGCCGCGGTGGCTTACGTCCGAGCCGGGCTTGGCCGGGCGATTGTGATTGACCGCGAAAAGGACGTTCATCGTCGTCTGTCGGAGGCTGGTCTTGCGGATGCCTATGATGAAATAGAGATCATGAATGCGGCAAAGACCGAGCATCTGCGGGAATACAAGGATTTCCTGTATCAACGCCTACAACGCATCGGATACGATCAAGAGGACGTCCACCGTCTGGCTTCTCGGGATCGGCATGTGTTCTCTGCGCTGATGCTGGCCCATGGCCATGGCGATGGGATGATCACTGGTGTCACTCGGAAGTCTGCAGCCGTGATTGAGCGGATCAATTACGTCTTCGATGCGGCTCCCGGCGACGGCGCGGCGGGCGTTACGGCGGTTCTATTGCGGGGACGTCTGGTACTGATCGCTGATACATTGGTTCACGAATGGCCGGAACCAGAAGATTTGGCAGATATCGCAGAGCGCGCTGCGGATTTAGGTCGCTCAATGGGGCTCGACCCAAGAGTGGCTTTCGTCAGCTTTTCGAATTTCGGCTACCCAGCGTCAGAACGTGCAGAAAAAATGGCAATGGCCCCGTCCGTGTTGGACGCCCGCGAGGTGAATTTTGAATATGATGGGGAAATGACTGTCGATGTGGCCCTCAATGACGAGATCAGGTCACAATATCCGTTCTGTCGCCTCAGTGGTCCAGCGAACATTCTTGTGGTCCCGGCGCGGCACTCGGCCTCTATCTCGGTGAAACTGCTTCAGGAAATGGGCGGTGCGACCGTGATTGGCCCAATCCTGACTGGCGTGGACAAGCCCGTGCAGCTTTGTTCACTCACCGCTACAGTGACTGATATCCTGAACATGGCCGTTATGGCGTCCTGTGACTTTGGCAATCTGAGGTAGACGTCGCAGCCGGACACGGCAGCGACTCGGAGCTAGGCCCAGAACTTTTTCACCCGGTCGAAGAAACCTTCGCTTTCCGGGGAATTGTCTTGGCTTTCTTTTTCGAACTCTTTCAGGAGTTCCTTCTGTCGCGCAGTCAGGTTGACGGGCGTTTCGACCGCAATCTCCAGATATAGATCACCGGACGTGCCAGACCGCAGGGCCGGCATACCCTTACTTTTCAAGCGCATTTGTTTGCCGGACTGGGCCCCGGCCGGGATGTTGACCCGCGACTTGCCGCCATCGAGAGTTGGAACCTCGACATCGCCGCCCAAGGCGGCGGTGGTCAGAGGAACCGGGACACGGCAGAACAGGTTCGCTCCGTCCCGCTC
>JBCBON010000079.1:0-8147 GCA_039821195.1 Pseudomonadota bacterium | reverse complement strand
CTTGATTTGCAAAACGCTGTCCATATTGGCCACTCGACAGGCGGCGGTGAAGTTGCGGCTTACGTGGCAAAAGCCGAGCCCGGTCGTGTCGCCAAGGCTGCGCTGCTGGGGGCCATCCCTCCCCTGATGCTGCAGACCGACGCCAACCCGGACGGTGTTCCGATTGAGGTATTTGACGGGTTGCGGGCCGGACTGGCCGCCAACCGCGCGCAGTTCTTCCTCGACGTACCGTCAGGTCCCTTCTACGGCTTCAACCGTGACGGTGCTGAGGTCAGCCAAGGTTTGATCAACAACTGGTGGCGTCAGGGCATGATGGGCAGCGCATCTGCGCATTACCAGTGTATTGCAGTCTTCTCCGAGACCGACCAGACCGAAGACCTCAAAGCGATGAACGTACCTACATTGGTGCTTCATGGAGACGATGACCAGGTGGTGCCCATCGCGAACTCCGCCGAGAAGGCGGTCAAGCTTCTGCCGAACGGAACGCTGAAGGTGTATGAGGGCCTGTCGCACGGCTTCTTCGCAACACACCCCGATTTGGTCAACGCGGACCTGCTCAGCTTTGTTCAAAGCTAAGCTGATCGAAACGAACCTCTTGCTGGGAGGGCAATGCGGCCCTCCCAATCTGAATTGGAGAACAAGATGTCTAACAGAACATGGTGTGATAAACATCCGCACGACTGCGCACGCGTTCAGAAGCAGCAAGAACGGGAGTGGCTCCACGCACATGAGATTGCGTTTGGGCCACTGGATATCGTCGTCGCAGCAGTGATTGTGGGAATTTGTGTGCTGGCAACGCTTTGAAAAGTCGGCGGCAGCTTCAAATGAATCTCTAGCAACTCTTGGTCTGGCGCAGCCCTCTGCCCGTAAGCTCGTCTTTGACGCGAAAGCAGCCGTTAAGTGCGTCTGCAGCATTGGTCGGTCAGGGGCTCTTCGCAGCCATCGGAGCAACCACAGCATCCTGTGGCTAAGCTCGGATCGCGTCGATGTGGACGGCCCTTAGCTGCCGTTGACCACCTCATTTCGATGCTGCGGTCGCAGCCTGCATTGCGGTCATTCGCTGCGGATGCAAAGCATGGCCGCTGGCGAACGGATATTACGCAGGACTTACCGGACAATTATGGCGCGCGTTTGAAAGTCCGGAAAGCACTAAGCAAGGCGGACCCTCGTTGACTTCTTGAAGGTCCGGGTATTGGTTTCTGGTCAGTCGATGGAAGTGGGCTCGGACTTGCAATCAGGGCTAGCATCCTTCAGCTTTGCATGACACCAAAAGGACTGAAGAAATGCCAGTTCAGACTAAGTATCAAAAAAGAATGGATGCGCGGATTGCTGGGGTCTCTCGAACAGTAAGGGAGTTACGATCGGATGTTGCTGGACTTACTGATGAACCTGCACCTGAAACTCCCAAAGAGCCGACATGGCTTCAGAAGACGCTAATCGAAAAACTAATCATTGGTGTGGTTGCGAGTGTAGTATTGGTTATGTTCTCAAACTACTTAAGCCTGACGAATGAAGCTGCACGCAAATCTAACTTTACGGTGGATTTGATGGTTGCAAGCCAAGACGAGCTCGATGATCAAATTGGTAGTGTATTGAAACTTTTGGATCAATCCGCAAACACGCCTGGCTCCAATCCTAAACTGGCCTCAGATATTTTTGCGAGCCGACGTGTGATTGAACTGGAACTTCGTAAACTCGAAGCTTTGTCCACCTCCAACCAAGCCATCGAAAGCGATATCCTCACTAAAGTCCAAGGCGCAGCGTTAGCTGCCCAGAGTGAGAATAGTGCTGGTCATGAAGCAATAGCGGATGAACTTCTTGAGAGCTACGGTTTCTTTATTTCAGAGGTCAAGAAATTGGTTGCGCAGGAAATTTTGGAAGGTAGTCGGTTTGGGTCTATTTGGTGATATAGAGCTTCAAGGGGGTAGAAAATGAGACTGCTTTTTTCGGCTATTGCGGCATGCATATTCGCGATAAGTCTTGCTCCGAAAACGAGCGCGGATCCGCTTGACGCGCTTTATGTCCAAGACGGAACTTTTGCACTCAGTCGTGATGCACGAGGACGATCTAGACCTTACGTTACCTACGTGCCTACGAGCTTCTTGCTGTTTTCTGTCGATCCAGCCAAGGAGATTCAAATAGCGGGCGATGTCTGGTGGCCTGCTGAGACGCAGGATGCCGTAGAGGTCTACATTTTGAAGAACGATATCTCGACGAGGACGTTCGGTCAGGAATTTGGCAAGCCCGGCATCGTTTTCCACACGGGCTACCGCCTCTGCGAGGAGATCGGTTGCGATAAGGACAATGACAACAAGACCTACCAAGTTTACCCTGGCCGCGCCTTCATTATCGAGCCAGATGCAAGCAACAATGCAAGTATCCTAAAAGTGGACCGAGGCGGCCGCCGCGTAGGCGTCCTGACGGATAGCGAGTTGTCGGAGCTGCGTTCGAACGGTTCCGTAACGACCTTCGATCAACCGCATCCGAGATACTTCGTGACCGAAACCAATGGGTTTCCTTTCGATACCATATGCGATCAGGTACTCGGTGCCAGCAACGACAACGTGGCGCTGCCATTGCCACTCGAATCTGCGCCGCCCCCAGAACTGACTGCTGTGTTCCGTGCGTTTCAGATCGGAGACATTCTCGAAACGAATGGTACTTTCAGCCTCGGATTTAAACGCCCCTACGGCGCTGAGGGCCTCTCTATCCGCCACTATCTCTACAAGTTCCACGATACTACGACGGATAACGTTTTTGTCTTCGCGGTGCAAGTGCCAATGGCTTGTAGCTGGAACGTATCAATTCAAGAGAACAAGAGGATCAATCCTGTCAACCTTTTGCGCATTGACACAGCATCTGTGAATCCTTCGTCAGATGCCCTAGAAATCCCTGTCACAAAAAGAGACGGGTCGCAAACCGCGGTGGCGGTGGATTTCGAAACCTCAGTGTCAAGCCCGGTCACCCTCAACGGAGGCGAAACCAAAGATAATCTAGCGGGCGTTCATTTCGGAAAGCATCCTTATCTTTGGAGTGTGAACACACCCACTCAGTATTTCGAGCTAATGAAATACATCAGCGCCAAGCTCAACGACCGTGCATTAGCGGGGTTCTTCTTATCTAAGTTCAATATCAGCTGCCGAGAGACAGCGCGTTCCACAGAAGTACCTTGTTACGAAACAGATTATAGTGGGCTTCAGTAAGGCCTCTAGGCGGCTTGGCTTGCAGCACTTAAAGACAATTGCCCCACCGCTGAATTCTTCTGAGATATGAAAGAAAATATTGATGAAGCAGTCATTCATGCGCTGCGCAGCATCCGTCAAGTTGGGCTCTCTGCGGACCTCGGAGGCGAAGCAGCATATCCGCCACACACCGTGAGCATCGCCTTCACGGACGGCCCAAAACCGACTTCCAGCAGAGGACCTCGATGCTGCGGTAGCAGCCTGCTTACCGGCCATTCGCTGCAGAAGCAAAATTTCTAGGTCTGCGAATGGGAAAGTCGCGGGACTAAGCAACATTTCGCTGCAGCTGCGCCAAGGTCTGCATTCGGGAAACCTAAAACGGTCAGAAACGGTCGTTTTTGTCACTAGCCGTTGGATCACCGAGATCATTGGAAATTCTTGTGACACAAACCCTTAGCAAAACCCAGTTTGATTATGTCACGTTTTTGGCCGAACCTTGAAGTGCGGACACTCATGCAAAGCGCAGCATCCGGTACTTTGGGCTGATTGTGTTGAAAAACTCCGAATTTCAGATGTCGTGATTTTTCGGAAAGAAACCGTGACACCAAAAAGTCAGATGAGATTTGTCATGAGGAGCAGTGAGCTGGGGCATCAGCGGCAGAAGACCAATTTGGCCGAACCCCTCGCTTCAAAAAGCTAGTTGCGCCATACGGGCAAAAATTTCGCCGATTTCGCCAAAAACGGAGTTTTTCAATAGTATCGGCTCTCTGCCGCCATTGGGGCGAACGCAGCATCCCACCGGATGCGGCCACAGCAACCTCCACGCACGGCCCATAGCGGCCTTTGAGCTAAGTTTGCGGATGCTGCGCTTGCAGCGCTCTTTCCGGACATTGGCCATCACGTTCGTACCTATTAGATCGGTCACAGAATCTTGCTGTCTGGAGCCTTAGCTCCCGGTAGGGACGGTTCTTCATTTGCGCACTTGCACAGTTTACGATTTTGTAGCGAAGCGCGCTTCCGCCTGACGAAGCGCCTCGCTCGCCGTTCGGCTAAGTTGAGAGCAATTAGAAATTCTTCCACTTAAACACTCCGTTTGAGAACGAAGAGCCGTTGCATAAAACTCAAAGATTTCGCGCTCATCCGCACCTATGCTGTCCTGCAACCGTGCCAACTCACTGCGCAGATAACTGTCATCAGTGACGTTCAAGTAAGTATCATCGTCCGGAGACCGAGCTTCAAATGGAGTCCGTCCAATTGGATTACCTTCACCATCGAAATGCTGGATAAAGGTCTTCTCATATTTGTCAGCACCAATGTTTTCGTTTCGTGGTCCACGATGAACCAAACGGGTATCATCTGCTACAGTTCTGCCAACATAACCACCCCAGTAGGCAGAGTTGTGATTGTAGAAGTCGCCTTCAACCTCAGTGACGCAGATTGTTTGTTCGTCAACACTTGTTTCAAGGTTGGATGCCTTCGTACTGGAGGTGGCCACGGCTGCTGCAACGTCTTGATCTTCCGTTGCTTCTACGCGCCCCAGATTTTCAAGCCGGGATATCGCGCTTGCGGTCCTTTGCAGGCGAGCGAGGTGGTAAGCTGAACTTGCTAGACGCCCTAGTGTCAAATTCTCGCCGCGCCTACTGCTCCGCGAAGCGCGTAACCCTCTCGAAATGACTCGCCCTCTCAGTCCAACTCGCAAAAGCCCAAGCAGAGGCAAGCAACCTTGCAAGGAAAGAACCGCAGCAGTTGACGCGCCGGTGACGAGCAGCTTGCGCCTAGAAAGGATGAATCTACGGAAATCCGGATCCTCAAGTAAGTGATCGCTTTGCGTCATTTTGAGCCTCCCAAATTGGCTAGAGTGCAAGTGCTCTGGCGGCTAAGCTCTCAAAGAAACGGTTGTCGCAAGCTGGCCGAGGCCCATCGGACTTTTCACATTGGCCGGCTACCCGATTACGGAAAAGTACTTCGCTACCGCCATCTTGTCCTTCCAAACGAATGATCGATGCAACGACTTCGTAAGATCTGATTTGACCGCCGTTTATTCGACCAGGCAGGCCCTCTAGCCGCTTGATATCGAATAAGATTAAGCCCGATGCAATCCCCCTGTTTTCCGTGTAGGCAGAGCCAGTCGCCTCCGCAAATCGTTTCGCAACACTCGCTAGATTGGGTCTGCCTCGGGTAGTCGACGTAAGCGATGGGATGATTTGCGCGAAGTTATCTTGTCGAATTTTCAGAACGATACTCTGAGCTGACGACGGCTTGGTTTCTGCAACAATTCGTTCGGTGACGGCGAGAGAAAAGTCATCTGGAGTCGGGCCGCATCCCAATAGAATGCCAAAAATGAATAGGCTGACTGAAATTCTAGTGACTGCAATCATAGTTGTACCAATGCTTCAAGTGCTTTTGCGGGACGAATGTCATCACATATCTTAGGAACTTGTAGCAGACGTGCAGCCACCCCGTTTTTGCAAACGAACTCAGACCTACCGTTAGCCAGTACGCTCCCCGAGCCGCGCTGTTTGAGCGTGACTTTGTAGACATAACGAAAGTGTGTTTCATCAATAACTCGGAACCTTTCGAGAAGTTCTAGTTCGACACTAAGGATATAGAAAGCTTGACCATTGAAAATTATGCTGCCTGTCGGAAGGTAGCCCTCGTACAGGGTTAACGCGTCAATCTCTGGCCTTTCAAGATCACCAACTGCGTCGAAATTGGGAAACTCCAATGGATTAATTCTCAAAAGGCGCCTTTCCAAAGCAGCAGCTCCGGCGAAGGCACGTTCCTCAAATTCATTCTTCGCGCTCTCGACTTCTTGCGGGTCCGGTCCGCAACAGGCCAACGTGAGAATGCAAAGGAACACAATAAAACGCATTTATACCTCGAAGCTGGAACAGCTTTCAGTTACGATGTTAGTGCTTGATCACATCCTCATGCAAGCACAAGGCTAGCATACTAAGCGAGTACGACGGCCCAAAGCTGCCTTCCGTCGTGATCAGCGGTGCTGTGATGCAGCTTCCCCAATGCGGACATCATTCTGAACTCTTGGTTTTCGAGTTGATGAACCGTAGTCTTGCTTTTTGTGATTACAGTGAATCTTTTTGCATCGATGTGGGATTGATATGGAACCAGAAATCTATGTGGGCATTTTCAGCGCTGTAATATCGGCGTTCGCAGCGTCTTGGGCCGTTTGGTCTGGGCGACTGGCAAGGAAAGACGCCGACCTAGCGAGAAAGGACGCGCTCAAGGCCGCGCAAAGTGAAGAAAATACCTCGCAAAGAGCCCGGAAGATCGCTGAGGAGGCCAACCGACTTCAGGCGCTCGACTGGTCAATGCAGTACTTCGAAGGCGTGCGGACCTGGGCGGACGACGTCACTCTGGCAATCACTCAGGCGATGCACTTGTCAAGGATCCAGGATGAGAAACTTAGGGAGGACGAATGCAATCGGATTCGCTCTAGGCTGTCGACTGCTATCGATACCGGTCGGTGGTTCTTCCCAAACAAATTTGAAACAGAGTACGGCGAAGAAAAACCTCCGGCCTACCGCGGAATTCGACGTCGTGTTCTCGACCATGTAGTTGACGCCTATGAAGCGATCTGGACTGTGCCAGGCTTCTTTGACCACAAGACAGCAACAGGCGATCCAGCCACAAAAGCCGCTTACGGGAAGCTTGAGCTCGCAAAGCGTATGTTCGTGAGCGAAATCCAAGAGACTTTGAATCCTCGCCACCGAGAGGAACAAGTCAGTGCGGTTATTGAGAGGTTCAGTATTTCCGAACGCATGCGGTTTGAATCGGACGCAGAAGATGAGGGACCCGAGTAACTAAAAAGGTGCGCTTAGACGATCAACCTTTCCCAATGTTGATCGGCCCAAAGCCGCCGCTCGCCGAGGAACTCGGATGCTGCAGTCGCAGCCCGCATTCCTGCCGTTCGCTGCGGGTGCAAAATCAAGCGGATGGCGAATTGGTAGTGTGCGGGACAAGACCGTCATTCAGTTTTGGACCTTCGCTGACGCAGCACTTGTTCGTGGACACTGCGGATCGTTTACCGCGTTGCAGCAGGTGCCACGGTGATCCCCTATTTTCATATGGGGGCGTCAGTGGAACCTTAGCTGCACTGTCGCGGCAGCCAAAGATCCAACGTCGAGGAGCGGTACTTTGTCGCCTTCCACCTTTCGCGCATTGCACGCAAAGCATCCCTACGCAGCACGGTTTCTCGGATTACATGTGTCAACAAGCTTGGAGCCCAGCGACGTTTGTCCGCTGGAACAGATGGATCATCGCCAGATTTGCACATTTGCAAAGAGCCCGACTATAGGAGATAATCGCAGCAGTCTGTGCAGGAGGCCTATCCATAAATGTACAAAACTAGCTAGCTTGTCCATTGGCGTGCTGAGTTGCAGTTCAAGCTGCCGCGTTCCAAACTAGGCTTGGCAAATTTGAATCTTGAGATTTTCTTTGCCTGGACATTTTCTGCTGCTTTATTCGCCTCATTAGTCGCAAACATATACTCATCGTAGCCATGCAAACAATCGAATACGACATACTAATGTAAAGAGCGTAAAATTCTAGTTCGACGTTACTACCGCTTTGCGCCTGTAGAGAGCGCCACAATTCTTCAACGCCATAGCTTGTCATGAAAATTAATATGCAAGAAGCAACGATCAAGCCAGTTGAAAAAAAAACAGTGTCCCTCTGTGCGGAAACTAGGTCGGCAAGTAAACACACAGAAATCGCGAAAACGGCTCCTAAAACACTTATTATAAGGGCATATAACATAGCGCCTGGACTCTGAGGATCGGCACCGAAACTGAGAAGTCGCTCGATACACTGTGCATGGCTCGCTTCGGAAAATCCGGGATTGAAGCCCAAAAACTGAAATAGTGCGCAGCTTGGATCAAGTCGTCCAAGGCTTGAGCTTTGTTCTATGTGCCAGACAAGCTGTTGAAACCCAAACCACAGCGTAAC
>JBCBON010000078.1:0-8148 GCA_039821195.1 Pseudomonadota bacterium | reverse complement strand
CGCTGATGTTCGAAGGCGTGCCTACGTACCCCGACGCCTCACGGTTTTGGCAGGTTTGCGAAAAGCACAAGGTGAACCAGTTCTACACCGCGCCCACGGCTATTCGCGCGCTGATGGGGCAGGGCAAAGAACCTGTTGAAAAATGCGATCTGTCATCTTTGACTGTACTCGGCACAGTGGGGGAGCCGATCAACCCCGAAGCTTGGAATTGGTACAACGACGTTGTGGGCAAAGGTAAATGCCCCATCGTAGACACGTGGTGGCAGACAGAAACGGGCGGGCATTTGTTGACGCCTCTGCCCGGTGCAACAGATACGAAACCGGGCTCGGCCACGACGCCGTTCTTTGGCATCCAACCTGTTGTGTTGGACCCGCAATCAGGGGCCGAGATTGAAACCACCGCGGCCGAAGGCGTTTTGTGCATGAAAGACAGTTGGCCGGGTCAGATGCGCACGGTTTATGGCGACCACGATCGGTTCGTGAAAACATACTTCTCGGATTACAAAGGGTATTACTTTACCGGGGACGGCTGTCGCCGCGATGAAGATGGCTATTTCTGGATTACCGGTCGTGTAGACGATGTTATCAATGTGTCTGGCCACCGTATGGGGACGGCCGAGGTTGAAAGCGCATTGGTGGCCCACGAAAAAGTCGCGGAAGCTGCGGTAGTTGGTTATCCCCATGAGATCAAAGGGCAGGGGATCTATGCCTACGTGACTTTGATGAAGGGTGTTGATCCAACTGACGAGTTACGCAAAGAGCTGGAGACCTGGGTGCGATCCGAGATCGGGCCGATTGCCAAGCCCGATCTGATTCAGTGGGCGCCCGGTTTGCCAAAAACGCGCTCGGGTAAGATCATGCGCCGCATTCTGCGTAAAGTCGCAGAGAATGATTATGGCGCTCTGGGTGATACCTCCACTCTGGCGGAGCCGGAGGTCGTTGATGACCTGATCGAAAACCGGATGAACCGTAGCTAAAATTGGTTTGGCCCTGTTGTGCGGGGCCAGACATTACAATCTATTTTGAGATAAGTCTTCTCGCGTAGAGGCATAAGTGCAAAGCCAATTCGAGAATGAAATGATTGTCCACGACGAGGTCCCAGAAGAGCGCGCTGCCTCCATCAAGGAATTTGTAGATCGGGTAAGGTCCCATTACATCTCAACCGAGCTTATCCGAGTTGGTCCGAACTGGGATGGCGGGTACCTCGTACCCGACATGCTTGACCAAGTTGAATATTGCTTTTCGCCCGGGGTAAGCCGGACATCAAAATTCGAAGCTCAACTGGCTCGGGACTATGGGATAAAATCGTTCTTAGCGGATGCAAGTGTCGATGGTCCCGGCGAAGAAAACCCTGATTTCGATTTCGAAAAGCGTTTCCTGGGAAGCCGAACCGACGGCATTTATATGACCTTGTCAGACTGGATGGCGCGAAAGCTTCCCGCCTCCGGAGAGGCCATTCTGCAAATGGATATCGAAGGTGCGGAGTATGAGGTTTTAACCTACGAGCCGGCAGAAACACTTTCGCGTTTCGCGGTCATACTTGTTGAATTTCACACGTGGCGCCAGTTTCGAAACGGTTTCTTCGATCGCGTGATTTCAGCGATTTTTGCAAAGCTGTTCGAAAACTTCAAAATTGCACATATCCATCCGAATAATGTGGGGAAACTCATTCAGCTGGGGGACGTTGTTCTTCCGCAGATGCCAGAGTTTACTTTTTTGCGGAATGACTTTTGCGAGCGGCTGAGTGCGGGTGGAAAGCTGAGCTTTCCACATCCGCTGGACCGTCCAAATGTGTCACATCTCGAGGATGTCACTCTGCCTGAAAACTGGTTTGGGTAAGCTACCCAAAGACCCGTGTGAGAGCACCGTCGAGACCTGTCACGATCTCATCCAAATCGGACTTGGTCGCTATAAGCGCAGGTGAGAAGCAAAGCGTATTGTTGAACCCCGGAACCGAACGGTTCGTTGCACCAATGATGATGCCCTGGCCCATGCAATCTTTCACTACGGCTTGAACTTTTGCTTCTGGGGCCGGCTCTCTTGTTTCGCGGTCCGACACGAGTTCTGCTCCATTGAACAGACCCTTACCACGAACATCGCCAATCATTTTATGCTTCTCTGCCAGCGCGCGAAGTTGATCCATGAAGTACTCGCCCATCTGCGTGGTATTGGACAGCAGGTCTTCTTCTTCGAGAATCTTCATGTTTTCGATTGCGGCCGCTGGTCCGGCAGCACATCCACCAAATGTAGAGATGTCACGGAAGTAGTTCATTGGATCGTCTGCATTATCTTTGAACATGTCAAAGACCTCTTCCGTCGTAACAGTGCAGGAGATTGCCGCGTAACCAGAGGCAACACCTTTGGCCATGGTCACAAAATCAGGCTTCACGCCGTAATTCTGATAGCCAAACCATGTCCCAGTACGACCCATTCCACAGACAACTTCGTCGATATGAAGAAGAATATTGTACTTCGTACAGATGTCTTGAACCCGCTCCCAATATCCTTGCGGAGGGGTGATTACACCTCCCCCCGCAGTGATCGGTTCCAGAACCAATCCACCCACGGTGTCGGGACCTTCGCGTAGGATCACCTCTTCGATCGCGTCTGCTGCACGCTCACCGTAATTTTCGACATCCCATTGCTTGCGATACTCCAGACAATGCGGCACCGACACAAAACCGGGCGTATAGGGCCCATAAAGAGCGTTCCGCTCTTCCTGCCCGCCTGAGGACAGCGCGGTAATCGTTGTGCCGTGATAGTCCCGCTCGCGGAACAGGATTTTGTGCTTCTGACCGCCATAGCGCTTATGAGCGATTTGACGGATCATCTTGTATACTTTCTCGTTCGCCTCGGAGCCAGAGTTAGAGTAGTAAACGCGGCTCATCCCAGGCATTTTGTCGATCAGCATCTTGGCGAACGTAGCGCCGGGCACAGATCCTGCCGCGTTCGAGAAGTAGTTCATCTTCACCAATTGGTCGCGCACGGTGTTGGCGATACGCTCGCGGCCATAGCCAACGTTGACTGTCCATACCCCGCCGGAGACGGCATCAAGATGCTCTTTGCCAGCTTGGTTCCAAACGCGCATGCCTTTGCCTTCGACGATGATATTGGGATCGACCGTCTCAAAAGGTTTATGCTGGATAATATGGTGCCACACATGGGCTTTGTCGTTTTCGACAACTTCCTGAATGTCGTTTGCCAGCGCGTCCATGGGTCTCTCCGCCAATGTTGATTCGATCAAACCACCTTAGGGGAGCTGATAACGTTTGCGATGCCTGAAAGTGGGACTTTCGAAAAATGAGCGCACCGTTCGGGAAACGCGAAGCCCCTAATTCACATCCAGTGCGCGTTTGCGAAGGGCTTCAAGGGGGACATGCTCGAGCGTTTTTCGATGTGTGGCGGTGAGCACAACATTTGGTGCTACACCAAATGCGTCAGCCTCAAACCAGCGAGCGGCGCACAAACACCAGCGATCGCCGGGTTTCAGACCAGGAAAGCTGAACTCAGGTCTTGGGGTTGTGAGGTCGTTTCCGCGCTCTTTTGAGAAGGCGAGGAAGTCTGCGGTCATGATGGCGCAAACCGTGTGACAGCCCGCATCCATGTCCGCTGTATTGCAGCACCCGTCCCGAAAAAAACCGGTGTTCGGATCAAAAGAGCAGGGCTTAAGAGCCCCGCCCAAAACGTTTATCGAGTCTTCTTTTTCCACAGGCCGAACTTAGCCTTGAAACTTAGAAGCGGTATGGTTCCGCACCGTCGATAACAGCAGCCAACGAAATGTATGGCCAGTTGTCGACACCTTTTGCATCCGCAATTGCTTGAAGCTGTGCTTTCGCCTCATCAATGTGTCCGCGTTCTGCCAGAGACTGACCATAGTACGACCGCGCCAATGTATTGCTTGGGTCCAGCTTGATCGCTTTCACGTAAAACGCATTCGCTGTTTCGACATCGCCCAGCATACGGTGTGTGAAGCCATAATATGTCAGGATGCGTGGATCCTCTTGGTCTGGCGCTAGCGCCAGCAAATCAAGGGCATGTTCGTAGTTGCCGTTGTAGGCCACCTTGCGAACGTTTTCGTAAACCTCATCTGTGTTGAAGCTCTGCGAGCCTGGAATAACACACGCCGTAACCTCACGACCAACTTGCGCTGTTTGGTCGGCAAGGGCGTAAGACTCGCGTTTGAACAGACGCTGAACAGATACGACTTTCACTCCGCTGTCGTTGAACGCGATCGTTCCGGTGACCGGGATGCGTCCTGTTGGACAGCCAACTGAAGCACCTGTGTTGCCCAATTCTCCTGAACCGGAGCCAGCACCACCAAAACCGCCACCTGAACCAGAGCTGCCACCGCTGGCAGATCCACTATCGCGACCTGTGTCTTCTTCGCCACCGTAACCGTCTTCCGCACCAGCGGCGTAAAGGCTCGCCGGAGACAGAGCTAAAACTGTCACCAAAGGTAAAATAATATTCTTCATAGTCTCATCTCCTGTTGATGCGCGAACGCAAGCTAAAAGTATTCTCTAAGTCCTGACTTGTATACGGTCATGTTGGTCGCAATAGATGTAAAAAAGCCCGCAAAAAGCGGGCTTTTAAGTCAGATAGTAGCGTGGCGCACTTAACTGTCGTCGTCTTCGGCGGCGGTTTCCGCCTCTGGCGTTTCAACCAATTCCTCGTCATCCGCCGCAGCAGAGCCGATGTCATCGAAGAGTTCAGCAATTTCAAACTCTGCTTCTGCCTCTTCTTCGGCTGCCAAGTCCTGAATAGACTTGCCTTGCGCCTGAAGTTCGGCCTCTTCGGTTGAACGGGCTACGTTTAAAACAATTTCGCATTCGACCTCAGGGTGCAGAACAACGTTCAGCGTGTGCATCCCCAATTCTTTGATCGGTGCGTTGAGCTCGAATTGCTTTTTGTCCGTCGTAAAGCCCGCTTCGGTCGCGGCATCGGCCGCATCCCGTGTGGTTACCGACCCATAGAGCGCACCTGCGTCCGAAGCTGACCGGATGATGACAAAAACCTGACCGTTCAGTTTCGCGGCCAATGCGTCCGCTTCTTTCTTGGTCTCTAGGTTCTTCGCTTCAAGCTGAGCCTTTTGGGCTTCGAATACGGCTTTGTTGGCATCTGTCGCCCGCAGCGCTTTGCCCTGTGGTAACAGGAAGTTGCGCGCATAGCCCTGCTTCACAGAGACAACGTCGCCCATTTGGCCAAGCTTTGCGACACGTTCGAGAAGAATAACGTCCATGATATCCCCCTTATTGAACCGAGTATGGCATCAATGCGAGGAAACGCGCGCGTTTGATCGCGCGGGACAACTCGCGTTGCTTCTTAGCAGAAACTGCGGTGATGCGGGACGGAACGATTTTGCCGCGCTCCGAAACATAGCGCTGCAAAAGTTTCACATCTTTATAGTCGATTTTCGGAGCGTTCTTGCCGGAAAACGGGCAGGACTTACGACGACGGAAAAACGGTTTTTGTGCCATCAGTCTTGATCCTCAATCGGTTGCCCGCGCTCGCGGCGTTTTTCTTCTTTGGCTGATTTCGCGATCAAGACAGCCGATGGCCCTTCTTCATGCTCTTCAACTTTGATGGTCATCACCCGCATCACATCATCGTGCAGGCGCATTTGGCGTTCCATCTCTGACACCGCCCCGTGCGGGCTGTCAGATTTGATATAACCGTAATGCCCTTTGCGGTTTTTGTTGATCTTGTAGGCCATTGTTTTCAGACCCCAGTATTCTGTGCCGACAATCTTACCCTCGTTTTCGGACAAGACACCTGAGAAATGTTCAATCAGGCCTTCGGCTTGCGCGTTGGACAGGTCCTGACGCGCGATAAATGTATGCTCGTAGAGCGCCATTTGTTCACCATTTTCTAGCGTGCTTCAAAATGCCGACACAACTTCCGCTTCGACATACGAGAGGCAACCGCGTGAGAGTTCTTGCGGAAGAAAGCCGCGTTATACATAGGTTTGCGTAAGCGACAAGTCTTTTGGAGGTTCTGTGGCCGTCGTTATTTATCATAATCCCGATTGTGGAACATCTCGAAACGTTGTGCGATTTGCCGAAGAGGCAGGTGCAGAGGCCGTTGTTATCGAATACCTAATGAGCGGATGGACACGCGCACAGCTGCTGGGCCTCTTCGCAGCGGCAGATCTGTCCCCAGTAAAGGCGCTAAGACGCACAAAATCGCCAGCCGAACGGTTGAATCTGTTAGAGGAAACTGACCCAGAAGTGCTGTTGGACGCGATGGTCGCGCACCCCATCCTTGTGAACCGACCTTTTGTCTGCAGCCCCAAAGGCGTAAAACTCTGCCGCCCGTCTGAAATTGTTTTCGAAATGATAGACGTCCGCCCCGGGCAGACATTTTTTAAAGAGGACGGCGACGTCGCTTTTCGGGCCTGAGGCGCTTTTTCTGGACCGATACAGCGCCAAGAGGTAGCAGGTCGCAAAGAGTGGAGGGATTTATGAGCGTAGCATTTTTGTTCCCCGGGCAAGGGGCACAAACGATTGGCATGGGAAAAGACCTTGCTGATGCCTATCCGCAAGCAGCCAAAGTATTTCAAGAAGTCGATGATGCCTTGAATGAAAAGCTGAGCGACCTCATCTGGGCCGGCGATATCGAGACCCTAACACTGACACAAAATGCGCAACCAGCCTTGATGGCCATGTCGATGGCCGTGATCGAAGCGCTTGCTGCGGAAGGGGTGAGCATCGAAACAGCGACTTACGTGGCCGGACATTCCCTTGGCGAATATTCAGCGCTGTGCGCTGCCGGTGCACTTACGGTCACAGATACGGCAAAGCTGCTGCGCACGCGTGGCGCGGCCATGCAGTCTGCAACACCTGTTGGAATGGGTGCTATGGCGGCGATTTTAGGATTGGATTTGGATGCCGTCACGGCCGTGGCTGCGGACGCCGCGGACGGTGAAGTTGTCGAAGCCGCAAATGACAATGACCCCGGCCAAATCGTCATTTCAGGTCATAAAGCGGCGGTGGAGCGCGCCGCGGAGTTGGCAAAGGAAAAAGGGGCCAAGCGCGCCGTTATGTTGCCGGTATCAGCACCTTTTCATTGTGCTTTGATGCAACCGGCCCAAGACAGGATGGCCGAAGCGTTGAGCAATGCCAAAATTTCAGCGCCAAAAGTTCCGGTTGTCCAGAATGTCGTCGCCCAGGCTGTTTCCGATCCTGAAGCAATTCGCGCCAACTTGGTTACTCAAATAACCGGATCGGTGCGTTGGCGGGAAAGTGTTGATTGGATGGAGTCGCAAGGCGTGATCTCGACATATGAGATAGGGGCGGGCAAAGCTTTGTCGGGTATGGTGCGCCGGATAGCCAAAGAAATAAAGACTTCGGCTGTTGGTGATGTTGCCTCTCTTGAGGCTGTAACAAGTAACCTGAAAGGATAGTTTGATGTTTGATTTAACCGGAAAATGCGCCTTGGTGACGGGTGCATCGGGTGGCATCGGCCGCGAGATCGCCAAAGCACTGCATGCCCAAGGCGCGAAAGTGGCCTTATCGGGCACACGGGTGGATCCGTTAACTGCGCTGAAAGACGAGCTTGGCGACCGTGCTTTCGTGACGCCTGGCAACCTGTCCGATGCAGAGGCGCTGGCCGCTTTGCCAGGTCAGGCAAGCGAGGCGATGGGCGGACTTGATATCCTCGTGAACAATGCAGGGATCACGCGCGATAATCTCTTTATGCGCATGTCTGAAGAGGAATGGGCGCAGGTTATCCAAGTTAATCTGACATCGACGATGCGTCTGATGAAGGCCGTGTTGAGGCCCATGATGAAGACGCGCTGGGGTCGTGTGATCAATATCTCGTCGGTTGTTGGCGCAATCGGAAACCCCGGTCAGGCGAACTATGCAGCGTCCAAAGCGGGGATGATCGGCATGACAAAGTCTTTCGCACAGGAAGTTGCAACCCGGGGAATCACGGCGAACTGCGTGGCTCCTGGGTTCATCGAAACTGCCATGACGGCCGATTTAAGCGATGGAGTGAAAGAGAAAATGCTCTCCATCATTCCTCAGGGTCGTATGGGAACCCCCCTGGAAGTGGGCTCTGCTGTGGCGTTTTTGGCCTCTGAAGAGGCCGGTTATATCACAGGTCAGACCCTTCACGTGAACGGTGGAATGGCAATGATTTGACGAT
>JBCBON010000077.1:0-8504 GCA_039821195.1 Pseudomonadota bacterium | reverse complement strand
AGAGGCCGCAGCCTCGATCGCACCAGACGTTTTCTTGTCATAACCCACACGCTTCATCAGCGGGATCGTCAGCGAGCCTGTGGCAACCACATTGCCCGCAGAGGTGCCGTTGATCATGCCCATAAGGCCAGAGGCAAAGATTGCAACCTTGGCCGGGCCACCCCGGGCCCGTCCGGCGGCGGCAAAGGCGAAATTGACGAAATAATCCCCCACCTTGGATGCCTGCAAGAAGGCCGCAAAGATGATGAACAGAATGATATAGGTCGACGAGACCGCGGTTGTCGGCCCCAGGATGCCCGCGTCGGAATAGACATGCCCAAAGAAGCGCTGCCAGCTATAGGGATTTTGGACCGCCAAAATGCCCGGCAGCAAATGCGCGGTGAAGGTATAGGCCAGAAAGACGCCGGTGATGATCACCAGGGCAAGGCCCGCCACCCGCCGTGTCAGTTCCAAGATCAAGGCAGAGCCGGCGGTGGCGGCAAATGCGACGCCAATGGGAACAAAGGGCGTGCCGACCGAGTTGCGCGCGGCCGTTCCGTAGATTGCGATCAGATAAATCGCAACCACCGCGCCGCACACTGCCAACACCACGTCAGCGGCGGCGATCTGATCTTGGGCCCGCCGCTCGAACCAGCCAAGGGCGATCGCACCGAATGTGGCCACCAACAGTGGCACACCAAACCAATATACCTCGGCTGCATAAATCTCGGTGCCAGGGAACGCGGCCCATGTGGTCAGCCCGCCCATCTGAGGCAAGGTGCCAGAGGCGATAGTGTTGGCAAACCCAAGGGCGGTTGCCCCTGAAACGAGCGCTGGAAAAACCAGGACAGCCGCCACAAGGCTGATCGCTTTGCCGCTTGGGCGATGGGCCTCTGAGGTAAAGGTCTGCGAGGCGAACAGCAAAAAACCAACGGCGAGTGCGCCTGCGATATGGGCAATCCGAAAGTTCCAGGTCTCGATGGGAAAACTCGGCAAAAGGGGAATGTCGAGCCCGGTCCAGTCCGAGATCGACACGCCATTGAGCGCAATCATATGGAAGGCCGCGTAGAGGGTCGCAATCAAGGCGATGACGATCTGCAAGCGGCCCGAGAACACCCGGCGGTTTGATTCCACCGGCTCCTCGTCAACGCCCTCGGCGATGACCTGGTCGGACTGGTTCTCTGTCGCTGTTGGCATATCAGTCTCGCTCTTTTGAAAGAGGCGCACCTTGCGCGGCCAAGCCGAACCCGTGCCCGTCACCGGGCACAGGTCTGTTTGGGTCGACACCGGGGGGCCGGTGCCGGTGCAGCCAGATGTGGCCGCAGGCTTAGTTGCCGAAGATCTTATCTGCCGGGATGTCAGCGCCCGCGTTTTCGATAAACCACTTGGCAGCGCCAGGGTGCCACATCAACACGCCGTTCTTGTCCCAGTTCTCAGGCAAGGTGGACCGGCCCGCCTTGTGGATCGCGACCATACGCGCGTTGTCGGACATCGCCACGTCGACGACCGCCTCCACAAAACTGGCGGGCAGATCGCAGTTGGCGATGGAAAAGTTCCACATGGACACCGATTGCGCATCTTCGGTCATCGACGTGTAAGTGTCCGCTGGGATCACGAACGGCGCGACCGGGAAGCTTTCGAGGATCTTGCTTTGCTCGGCTTCCGTGAAGGTGATGAAGTTCACGTCCGTTTGCACTTCAAGCTGGCTGACGGCGGGCGTCGGCACGCCTGCGGCGAAGGCGATCACGTCCAACAGACCGTCTTGAAGCTGGCTGCCAAGGTCGTTCCAACCACCATTGCGACGCTCAAACACCACGCCCAGCTCTTCCATCATGCGCGGAAAATAGGTGTCCGAGGTCGAACCTGCGGGACCAAAGCCAATTTTCGCGCCCGCCGGGATATCGGCGATAGAGGCAATGCCAGAGGATGTCAGGGTCGTGATCGCAAACGGCGTTTGATACATTGGGAACATCGCACATGCGTTGGTCATTTGCAGACCGGGTGCGATGGGGTTGGTGCCTTGGACCGATTCAGCCGCCGGGCCCATGGTGGTCATGCCGAACTGCGCATCGCCTGTGTGCACCAAGGCCATGTTCTGCATCGGGCCGCCGGTCACCTCGCCGCCGCCTGTGATGCCCAGCTCTTCTGCCACCAAATTTGCCCAGCCAGAGCCGTAGGCAAAGTAGGTGCCACCTTGGGACGCTGTGCCAACGGTAAAGCTTTCAGGCCAACCCGTGCGATCCTGCGCAAGAGCGGGTACAGCGATGGACGCCGCGACAATGGCGGCGATAGAGATGGTTTTCATAATGTCCTCCCTTAGGACGCATGGCGTAAGGCCACGCTCAACATGGTTCGCGCCCGTTTGTCCGGGCACCGTGAGCAAGGCATAGCCTAAGTTGGCGCTGTTTCAACGCACTCGCCAACGCAGATAGCAAAAATCAACGCTCCGACGGGGCCGTTGGGGTAGGTTTTGTGAAATCAATGCCAAAGCATGTGTAGGGTTTCACCCATCTACCCGTCTGAGGCGAAGTCATCCCGACTTAAACCATGCTTTTGCATCTTGTCGTACAGCGTTTTGCGCGACAGCCCCAACGCTTCGTAAGTTGGTTTAAGCTGTCCACCATGGGCCGCAATCGCTGCCGCGATCTGCGATTTCTCAAAGGCGTTGAGACGCTGCGCCAGTGTCCCTGTGTCCTCTGACCCGTCGCTGCGCATCTCTCCCAGCCCAAGAACGAACCGTTCGGCGGCGTTTCGCAACTCTCGGACATTGCCGGGCCAGTCGCGGGCCGTCAGGGCATTGAGCATCTCGGCGCTGATGTTGGGCACGGGCAGGTTGTTGCGCTCCGCCGCCGCGTTTGCCAGCACCCGAAACAGCCCAGGGATATCTGCGCGGCGGGCCTGCAAGGGGGGCATCTGCAAAGATGCCACGTTCAAGCGGTACAGCAAATCTGCCCGAAACGTCTGTTGGGCTACGGCCTGTTCCAGATTGCCCTTGGCCAGTGCAATTACGCGCATATCCAGGGCCACCGGATCGTTGGACCCCAGTCGCGTTAGGGTTCGGTTGTGCAACACGTCCAGCAGCTTGGCCTGCAAAGGCATCGGCAGAAGATCAATCTCGTCAAGGCACAGCGTGCCGCCCCGTGCATGTTCCAGCTTGCCAAAGCGTGCGCGTACGGCCCCGGGAAACGCACCTGCCTCATGGCCGAAAAGCTCGCTTTCAATCAAGGCCTCCGGCAGGGCGGCGCAGTTGATATGGACAAACGGCCCGGCAGAGCGCGCGCTTTGGGTGTGCAACAAACGCGCTGCGATTTCTTTGCCCGTGCCAGTGCCGCCGGTGATCAGAACATCCACATCCGTCGCGGCGATGGCCGTGATCGCACGGCGCAGGTCTTCCATGACAGTGCTGCGGCCGTGCAATTGGTGGCGCAGCCCGGCGCCTGACAAAACCTGCGCGCGCAACGCCCGGTTTTCCAGGGTCAAGCGCCGTTGCTCGGCCGCGCGACGCACGCAAGAGGTCAGACGCTCAGGCTGCCAGGGTTTTTCGATGAAGTCATAGGCGCCGTTTTTGATGCACGCGACCGCAAGATCCACATCCCCGTGCCCTGTGACCATCACCACCGGCAGATCAGGATCGAGCGCTTTGACCTTGGCGAGCAAGGCAATCCCGTCCATCCCCGGCATGCGGATATCCGTCACCACGACCCCGTCAAAATCTGCATCGAGACAGTGAAGGGCCGCGTTAGCGCCAGCAACGCAATCCGCCTCTATCTCGGCCAGATCGAAGCTTTGGCGAGCCGCAATGCGCAGATGCTCCTCGTCATCGACAAACAAAACCTTGGGACGGGTCACAGCGATGGTCCCTTCGTTGCTTGCAAGGTGACGGTGAACACCGCGCCACCGCTCGGATGGTTGGCCGCGGTCAAGGCACCGCCAAAATCACTGATGATGTTGTAAGAGATCGACATCCCCAAACCCATGCCCACATCTTTGGTGGTGTAAAACGCATCAAAAACCTGATCCAAACTCGGATCGGCAAGGCCCGGCCCATGGTCCCGCAGGCGGATCTGAACACCGTTTGTTGCCTGCTCCAAGTGCACATCGATCACCGGTGCGTTTGCATCGCCCATCGCATCAAGGCCATTGGTGATGATGTTGACCAACACCTGCTGCAAGCGCAGCTTGCCACCCAGTGCCCAAACCGTCCCATTGACCGGGGCGAAGTTAATCCGCGCCTGCTTTGCGCGAAGTTGCGGCCCGACCAGCACAATCGTATCCATGATCACCTCGGCCACATCGATGGGCGCAAGCGTGTCGCCCGGTTGGCGGGCGAAGGTCCGCAAATGGCGAGAGATTTCGGCCATCCGGTCGCTCATTTTCGAGATGCTTTTGATGTTGTCCATCGCCTCGGTCACCCGGTCACGGGACAGAAACTCCGTCGCATTGTCCGCATAACTTTTGATCGCCGCCAAGGGTTGATTGATTTCATGGCTGATTGCCGCTGACATTTGCCCAAGGGCTGCGAGCTTGCCCGCTTGGATCAAATCTTTTTGGCTTTTGCGCAAACGCTCCTCGGCAATGCGACGCTCGGCCACCTCCCCTCGCAGGCTGGCATTGACCGCGTCCAAATCGGCGGTGCGCTCTTGCACCTTGTCTTCCAGCTGGGCCCTTTGCTCGGCCTCAAGGCGAATGCGTTGCAAGATGTTGGCGCGGCGCTGGGCGATGACCAACCCTGCAAGCAAGATGGCCGTTACCGTGATCAAGCCAACGGTCATTACGCGCAAAACCTGCGCTTGGATGGGGCCCAGCGGGGTGAAGACGATCGCGTGCCACCCGGCAAGCTGCAACGGACGGCTCGCCGCGAGAGAGCGCGCCTTGGTTGTCGGATCACCAAGGGAGACCTGAACGCTTTGCGGGCCGATCACATCTGCGGTCAGATCCAGTTTTTGCAGACGGTCCAACGGGAATTGCAGCGTATCGGCAATGCGCGCGCGAACCGGGTCGGACAGCGGGGCCAAAGCGCGGAATTTATACCCCTCGTCGCTGGTCAAAAACACGATGCCGTTGCCGTCAGCAATCAAAACGTCATGGCCCAACCCTGTCCAATCCTGCTCGATCTCGCCGACGGTGATCTTGACGGCTAAAACGCCCAGCACCTCGATGCCGTCTAGAACAGGGGCGGCAAAGAAAAAGCCACGCTCGCCCGACGTGGTGCCCAAGGCATGAAAAAAAGCCGACTTTCCCGCCAAGGCTTGGGTGAAATAGGGACGGTAGGAAAAATTGCTTCCCAGAAAACTGTCATCGTCTCGATAGTTGCTCGTCGCAACCGTCAGCCCGGTGCGGTCCATGACATAAACCTCCGAGGCATCGATGGAGCGTGCGATCTGCCGCAGCTTTTCGTTCATAAACGGGGAAAAGCCAGCTGCAGCCCCCTGGCCCAACATCTGTCGCAGCGCAGGATCCCCTGCGATCAACCCTGGGATCGGCGCAAGCCGACCGACCGCTTGATCCACGGCTTCGGCCACCAAAAGCAGCGTGGATTGCGCCGAGGCCTGGGCGCGCTTGAGATAAAACCGGTTTGCACCGGCATAGATTTGACCAAACGCAGCGACCCCCAGGACCGCCAAAAGGGCGAGAGCGAAAAGCTTGCGATTTCGGTTCAATGGGACCTCACCAGGCGAGAGCGCTGGACATCAGGTGTAGCAACGGCGCGCCGGAAGTTCCAATGGACCGCAACTCAGTGGCCTGTTCAGGTGTGCAAAGCGCTGTCTTTTGGCTGACAGGTGCCTTTTGTGGACCAGCATACGGGCAAGCCTCCGTCTACCCTCAAAAAAGCCCCATCAGACGCGCAGCCACCGCCACGCAAATCTATGCTGGTTAGAAACAATAAAGTGTCGATGCGCTGGGGAATAATGGTGCCCGGGGGCGAGATCCGTTTCCATATGAAATACAGATACTTATGGGAAGTGAGACTTTACAATATTTCCAGTAGTTACCGTGTTTCACTTTCTGACTGTCCCACCTCAGGATTTGCGCTAGACAAAACATAGGTGGCAACCTTTTCTCAGGGAAGCTGGACAGCTAGGCTAGTTGTAGCCCATCGGGCAATCATATCGGTTTTCGCGCGAGCAAATTTTGATGATCAAGAATAAGCCAATAAGGACGAATAAGACAAAGAAGAGCTTTCGACCAGAGTTTGAAAAAAGAAACCAAGATACCATCGGTAAGGACACTGACGGCATTCAAGAAACGCTAAGCCGCATAGCGCTTTTGGCTCGTGGTTCACAAACCCAATGGTTAACTATGAACGCCTACCTCGCCTTCGTAGCAACGACACTCTTGGGTATGCGAGATGTGGATTTCATAGCGGCAAACAACCTTGTGTCCCTGCCTATCGTGCAAGTTCAGATCGACACAACAACGTTTGTTTTGGTGGGCCCAACTCTTGGACTCTTGCTCTTTATGCACTTTCATGTGCAGCTTTCAAAGTTATGGAATGCAGTCGCTCAATTACCATCAGGTCGAAAGGCAAGTGGGTTAGAGCACAAAATTCATCCTTGGCTTTTGTTCGATCTCGTCCTTTCTTTGCGTGGCGACGTTGACAATAGTGATCGACCGGCGCGCCGGTTAACGTTGCTTACAGTTTTTGCTTTTGTTTGGCTCACGGGGCCGCTCACACTCGCGTTTTTTTGGTGGCGATCCGCGGTCTCACATAACGAAATCATTACCCTCCTTCATTCAAGCTTCTTCTTTTTGTCGGTGTACTTTGCTTCGCTGTCATGGCGACAACTGAAACGGACTGCTGATCGCGATTCCATCGCTAAACCTCAAAAGCCATCAAGGTTCTTGATGCTGTTTTTGTGCTTTGCGATTGTAGCATTGGGCTGGCTACGCTCCGAAGGCGGCATTGATAAGTACGTCAATGCGATTGCAAAATTCTATGACGACAACGCTCCCTACAATTGGCCAGAAACCACCTACGTGTCGCGGGAAGATGGTATCGGTCAACGACTTCGATATGGTCAGGAGACTGACGCCGAACGCTTGGCTTGGATTCGCGATCAAGTCATGTCGCTTGATGACTTTTTGATGGTTGTTGAACATCCGTACATTGGAGGCCGCACGTGGACGTTTCATCCACTCGCGAACATTGATCTAGCAGGTGTCTCTGTTTCCGAGCGACCAACCGGCTGGTTGGGCTATGAGAGCGAAAGAGACAAATTTAGAAGGGAAAGATGCGCTGATTTTGGAAATGAATTTCCGGAACGGCTGTGTGGCTCTGGTGTTTATAACCAACACGAGTATCGAGACGTAGAGCAGGAACGATCGAAGCATTGTGAAGCTATCGATCGGGATAGCTGCATGCTTGCGTTTGTATCTCAAGACAGAAGTATCGCGGAAGATTGGCGTCGCGAGCGGCAGCTCAGGCGGGCTAATATCGCACCATTGGATTTGAAGAGTTCCGATCTTCGCCAAGCGATTGCAAACAACGCAATTTTTACGAATGTGCTCCTCGATCATAGTCGTTTTGATGGTGGGATCTTCTGGAATTCTGATTTTGAAGGGGCGAGTCTTCGATCCCTGCTCGCATACAATGCTCAGTTCGGCGGATCCAATTTTCAAGACGTTAATTTTCGCGGCGCGACCCTTGTGGACAGTGTCTTTCAAAGGTCGTTGTTGGACTCAGCCGATTTTCAATGGACTTATATTAACGACAGCTACTTTGGGATCAGCGATTTGTCAGAAGCCGACTTTCAGAATGCTATACTGATCGATGTTGGCTTCAATGGCTCAATGTTGGTAGGTACTTCATTCGAACAAACCGCGCTAGACTATCCTGTTTTTCGGAACACGCTTGTCGAGAACGTTAGCTTCCGGTACGCAATAATTATAGGTGGTGTCTTTTTTGAGACTGTAGTAGCCCAAGCATCCTTCGAGAATACGAATGTTAAGTCAGTCATCGCCTTTGGCGCAGATCTATCTGGGCTCGTCGATGTGACTCAAGAACAGCTTGACGTATTTTTGGCGGACGATGGAACAATAGTGCCTCCGGGCAGGGATCCAGTTTCGGGTAAACCGTTCCGTATTCCTATGTGCTGGATAGAGCGGCCAGTGGGCTTCGAGGGAATGGTCCTCAGACAGTTCCAGCGAGAGAACAACTCACATCAAATTGCTCCACCACTTCCCGAACGAACAAAGGAAGAGATAGAGGATAGTTGGTTGTGCTCGGGCGATCAAATCTGGAAATATAATAGCCTCGCGGATCGACGCGCTTGGGAAAATACAGAGCCTGCCAAGTGATGACGTCGCGCGTGACCTGCCCCCCGAGGCTCCCTCATTCATAACGAGAGTCTGCGTGTGTAGTTTTCATATTCGCCGTCGTTGGTTTGGGCAAGCGCGCCGGGCGCGGAGCCCTCAAATTGCTCAAGCGTCCGGCGCGCTTCGGCGGGTGTTTGGTTCCCGAGCGATGAGTGCGGTCTGACGTTGTTGTAGTCGTATCGCCAGAGTGCCAGCTTGCGCCTTGCATC
>JBCBON010000076.1:0-8562 GCA_039821195.1 Pseudomonadota bacterium | reverse complement strand
CTAGCCCGATGTCGCGGCCGATATCGGCCATCAGCGCGATCACATCGCGTCTGGAAAATCCCTGTGGAAGGGATGGGAACGGTTCTGTCCTCATTTTCTTGTCCTCTCATCTGCTCGTTGGACAAGACGGCGACAGGCAAATCTTCTCTGGTCGCACAAATGCGTTTTTTCTTGCCTGCATGATTCTGGAGGTGCTAAGATCAAATCGTATTCAGCGATTTCAGAGTTGGCGCTCTGTGATCTTAGCTCCCCCGGAAGGTTCACCGCCTTGCGGGGTTTTGCTTTTCTAGGGTTCAGCTCTTCCTTTCATGTGATGGCAGAAACGTGCTGCCGGGTTGGTTGGGTTTGCACCCAGGGCTGGTCCTTCGGTGTCTTCGTGGACCAGGCCAAGATGCACTTCCCCTGTTCGCACGGATGCGTTTTTTCTTGCTCGTACGGGCAGGGGGGTGGTAAAACCAAATCAACATGACAGCTGATCGAGAAGTTGGCGCTTCTTGGTTTTTGAGCCCCCCCGTTAAGGCCGCCGCCTTGCGGGGGTTTCGCTTTCTGGATGTCTCTTTCTTCCTTTCGAATCTGCTTCGGTCGCTATCAGACGACTATACCATAGCTCGTTGCCGTTGCTCGGGCTTTGTCTAGGTCTTGCGTCTGGGGCTAATTCTTGTGGTTTCATCAAGAGTTAGGCCAAGATGCAAATTGGCTGGACGCACAAGTGCGGTTTTTGCTTGCCGTTAGACTGTCTTGGGTGATAAAACCGGGCTTAACACTACAGCCGTTTCGGGATTGCCGTCCCTAGGTTTTATCAAACCCCCCGCGAGGTTGCCGCCTTGCGGGGGTTTGCTTTTCTGGCTGCTCGCCTTCTGCCCCCTTTCGATTCTTGTTTTGTAACAACAGGCATACTATCTCTAGCTGCCTGTCGTAAATACGGTTTTGTCGCGGATCAGCGCCACCACATTTAGTAGTTCACCTGTTCAAAGCCGTAATTTCCTTCATAATCACGCCATTCCACGAACACGGAGCGATGAAAAATGGCGGGGCAGGTCGAGCCAAAACCTGCCGTTCCTACGTGTGCCTCGGGCAGGGCGGCGACAGAGCTGCGTGTCCAGCGGAAATCGCCTTGGGTGCCATAGGTGCCCATGCGGACGTTATCTGAGCGATTGCAGTCACCGTCGCGACCGGACTCCCACTGGCGCACGTATCGCGCATCGAAAACGCGGATGGAGCGAACAACGTTGAACTCTGCGCCACTGATGTCGATGTCCGCGCGGTCTTGAACAAGCTGAAGAGCAAACCCCTCCGGCAATGGAGCCGCGTCGCCACCGGTCAAGCGAACAACGGCGGGTTGCGGCTCCACGCCGTCCGTGAGTGGGGGCGCTTGAAACGTCGGGGCAGGTGCCCCGGCCAACCGGCCATCAATGCCAGTGACCGGGGTGCCTGCCTCATCCACAGGGAAGGACTGGAGAGGGGCAGACTGATCCAGCTTGAAAAGGATTTCATAAATTCGTTCGCTGGTGAGTGTGTCGGGATCGACCGTGTAGGCGGCACCCATTGGGCAACGCCAGATCTGCAACGGCGGCTCAACAGGCCAGGGCGTGATGCGGCGAATGAACTCGGCGCGGGCTCTTGCGCATGGGACGGATGCTGGCCATCCGCCAGATAGGCACAAGAGGATCGCACAATCGATTTGATAGGTCTGGGCCTCGGCACGTTGCGGTGCAGCGGTGATACTTGCTGCTGCGAGCGCTGCAACGGCCAAGGCTGAGGATTTCAGCATATTCAGCATGGGGCCTCCTTGGTGCGCACGTGATAGTATTCTGACAATAATACGGTTTTGGCAAAATAATACTGTTTTGGCAAATCCTTTCGGTTAGCCCGCCGGCGGAGGTTCATTGCAATGGGTGGAGGGACCGGGTGCTAGGCGTCGAAGAAATCGACAATCTTCTTTAGAACGGACGTCCGAACGTCTCCCCCCGCTCTTAAGAGGTCATGTCGCGCACCGGAAATACTCTCATATTCCCCGTCTGGCCAACGTGCCATACGCTGTTCGATGGCTGATTGTTCGACAAGTTGATCCAATTCTGCGCTGAAGGTGATCGCTCGAAGGTTTGGAGACGCGCATTTTGACAACGCTTTCGTTTCTTTAAGAGCTTGCTGCAGCCATCCGTATGTGGGCCCGCCAATCCAGTGGTCATCGACTGCGCGGTTCACTTGTTGAAGGTGGTCAAACATGTCAGCATCGCCGGTGATTTCATTTTCATCAAAAGACCAAGCAAGGGTTTCATTCTCTCCGTTCTTGCCGAGAGCATACACATGGCCTTTACCGGCAAATCGTATCGAGCCAGTGATGATCGGCGCAATGATGCGAAGAATTGGAGAAAGCTGAATGCCCCACATCGGCGAAGTGAACGCACAAGCGGTGAAAGGCTTCCCATCGACAACGGCGCGCAGCCCAATGCAGCCACCCATAGAGTTGCCAAGCAGGTTCCAAGGCTTTGGAAGTCCAAGGGATTTTGCGGCCGATAGCATGGCTTCAACGTCCATTTGGTAGTCCAAGAACTCGTCAACATGTCCGGCGCGCTTGTCGGTTAGTAGGCGATCCGAAAGACCAAGGCCGCGAAACTCCAGGACACAGACGGCATAACCTTCAGCGTGGAGGTCCGTCACGGCATGGCCCAATTTTTCGATGAAATCGGCCCGACCAGGCAAAAGAAATATAGTGCCTTTCTTGGCGTTCGCATCTTGCCATACGCCAATGCGCAATCTGATTTGGTCAGATGCGGTGATGAAGTACGCAGATCCGTGTGCTGGCGCAGCTGCTAGTTCATTGTCTAAGTCGGTCCGTACCATATAGTCCTCAATCACGTGATATGTGTTTCGTTTCGACGCTCATCGTTGTTGGAGCGGGGATTGAACGGAAGGCGCGGATGCAGAATTTGCCAGATGCCTACGAGCAAACCGATCAAGAAAACGACCGAAAAACCAACATACAAACCAATTGACTGAAACCCTAACAGCATAAGTATTGGTGCCCACCAAATTGCGCCGTGAGTGATAAAAGGCGTGTCTTGTGAGGCTTCCATGCTCAATTTGATCCGGTAGATCGCAAGGTAAGAAACAGATGCGATTGCAAAGAGAAACAACAAGCTGGTCAATGTAGCCAATTGCGTTGGCCCGCTCCAGTGCCAGGCCGGTTCGTCAAAGCCGAGCCCATGCATCAAATCGCCTATGATCCATGAGGAAAACCTAAGTGCATCTGTATCCAGGTAGACGACGCTAACCTTAATTGTCATGGACATTAGGATGCCGCAGACAATACTTCGGTAGAGGGCGCGGACTAAGTCCTGAGCTGCAGCTTGTACCTCAATTGTGTTGCTACCATCATGTTTGCGTTTTTCAGAATCCAAGAACTCAACGAAATCATGTGATGAAATGTACAGTAAAAGTAGGCCAGAGAAGCAAAGCCAATAGATGCACCCAATATACATACCGGCAAAAAGTGACACGCTTATCGCAGTTCTTAGCGGTACGATAGAAACGGGATTTGTCGTTACTCGCAGCCAGTTTGGAACCACAGAAGTGTTAGAGCCATCAAGAAGTGGTTTGAGATAGCTGCCATACCATTGAAGGCCGAATACGATAATCACGCACACTAAGACTACCGCGATAAACGCCAGCTTATATGACACAATGCGCTCCTCCCAGGTCATGGATGCTACATCGGCTTCGAAATTTGAGCGGCGTGCGTGCCAATTCATGACCGCACGCGATGTGATCGCGAGGAACAATGGAATGAGGACGAGCTTCTCGATTGTCCAAACGGGAGAACGGTAAAAACCGACATTTTTATCTAGTCCACCGTCCAATCGGTAGGTAACGTCACCAAGACTCAAAAGCGTTGCGAGCACCGCCAGAACGGCCCATCCCGCCCATACGAAAATAGGCAAGTACAAGTTACTGCTGCTGGCGACCAGTCGCGAGATGCCCAACACCAGCCGGTTCGACGTGGACGATGTAGAGACATCAGTGTTTTTTGTAGTCGTTCCGGTGTGCGATAATGGCGAGGGTATCAGTTGTGCCGATGCCGCTTTCCTGTCACGCCGTTCGCTGGCTAAGCGCTCCTTTGCGGCTTTCAGTTCGGCTTGCCACGCACTGGCCGCTTCTGGATCATCACAACCAAAGATCCTTGCCAACCAGCGGATATTTGCATCGCTGATCCCATTGTCATTGTCTTGAAACCAGACCTGCACAGACCGGACCTCGATACCATCACGGTTTCCTTCGATCGCTGAGATAGCGTCAGCTAAGCTTTCGGGTGTCCAGGGGCCATCTGGAAACCCGTCTTTGTCAACGGGACGACCTGCCCCAGCTGCCGCTAAACGAGCAAAAAGTTGCTTAAAGTTAGCGGTTTCTCGCTGCGGCGCGACATAAAACTTATTGTTCTTAATCAATGTACTACATGCGCGTTTTGCGTAACTTTGCGCCCTTTTTCGTTCTTTATCGTGCAATGGCAGCACTTGTCTGAACAACCTGAGCGTGAAGTGTCTATGTGCCGAAAATTGCCAGTGCTTAGGTCGATCAATGAGTATCTGGGAGTAAGTTGGGGAGTGCCGCTATGACGACAACCGTGAGGTTCAATCTGATTTCCGCCACGCCTGTCGCAGTGCGTGGCAAGCAAAAACGAAAATCCAAGAATGCGCCCGGTCTCAATATGAGCAAAAAGCGCATGCAGGCGCGCGCGGTAAAACGGATCTTCGACAAGAACAGCGGAGAGCTTGTCGGATGGCTCTACGAATGGAATACGGGTGAGGTGGTTCCTCGATGGCAAGGCGAAGCGATTAAGGACGTGTATTACGAGTGACGCACCATCCGTTTGACGCCGCGCGCTCCAGGCTCGCGAGATTGCTTGGCTAACACGAGTTTGTAAGCTGGTTAGCTGGTAGGGGGAGACAGTAGCTTGGCGGGGTCGACATCTAGCGCTTCGGCAAGTTTGTCGACGGTATCGAGCGAAGTAGAAAACTCCGAGTTTTCGATCCGGCTCATATGTCGTCTGCTGACATCGGCGCGTGCGCCAAGCTCTTCTTGGCTGATTCCAAGCTCTCGTCGTCGTTCCAGAATATTCCGAGCTAGCCGGTCGCGTGATTTCATGACCCGCACGGCTACACAGAGTGACATTTTTGACCACGCCATATATGTCACATTCTAATGCGCGTGGGCAAAGGAGCTGGCTCTTCTGCTTCAGCGAGGCGTTAGTGAGCCTCTCGGAAAATGACTTTGCCGGTCTCAACGCAACTCCACATCTCGGACGTTCGAATTCCACAGCGGTAGGGCAGTTGCCCTCCACGGTAATATGTTTTTTATGGGGAATTCGCTCCGAACATCCTTCCTTTCTTATTTATTTTCATACACTTGGCAGCTTTCCTAAAGCTTCGACTGGAAAAGTGTAGAGACAGCGGTCGCAAGGTAACTTGCCGCTTTACGTCGATTTCCTCAGTTCATTGGGGTTGAGGATGATACCCTTCGATCAATCCTCGGCGATCTCCTTTCGAGCGTATTTCTCGAAGAATTGGTCCCGTGTTCGGTCGGACCTTCGTGCAGAGAAAATGCTTGGCATTGTCCAATTCGGTTCTGTTCCCGCAAAAAGGTCAAAAAACCCAATTGCGAGGTTTGGATCTTCGATTTCGACATTTTCTTTGAACGACCACCAAGTTCTTACGTCCTCCATGTTTGGAGACACGTGCTTCTCGACATCAAAGTCCTGTTCAAAGACAGCGGCGCGGATGTTCAAACAAAGCACCACATAGAGATATCCTTCAGGCCAGTAGTAGGCTGGATTGGATTTGTCCGCATCTTTGGGGAGAGCGCCGACGCTTGCAGGCTTGGACTTGATGAGTTCCCGCAGCATCAAGCCAGAAGCGAAATCAACATAATCAATTCGATCTTCGATGGCAGCCGGCTTTTGTGCCTCGAATGCATCCAGCCATCTAAGAAAGAGTGCGCGGACCTCGTGATCATCGATCTTGTAGGTAATACCGGTTTGTTTGGCTAAAGCGTCAGCCTGTCGATGCAACGTTTCTTTGAACCAACGGAGACGTCTGGCGGACTTCCGCACAGGTGCGTTAGAACCATTGGGCAGTTCTACTTTTGTCAGCTCCATCGTAACCCCCATCATACGGCGCTTAGGGCGTATTCGAACAAATCTTGGACTTTTTCGGTTGCCAAAACGGCCTCATCCAAATCATCAGATTTTTGTCCCACAACGTCGCAGCACATCGTTATCAACTCCTCCTCAGTGTCGTTGAAAGAGCCACGTTCGAGGTAAGTCCAAAGAGCCGCCGCAAAAGCGACTTTGCTCGCGTCTGATTGGCGGTCTGCGTTATGCCTGCTGGGAACCCCCGGAGGATCGCCCAAGACATTCATCGCAATGATCCTACGGAACAGCTCCGTACACAGTGCCGCGGTATCCTGCTGACCTTGAGGCCAATCGAATGAGGCGTCTTCTGCAATCAACCTTGCGCACAGCGTCTCGCTGACCAATAGGTCGATCTGCATGTTCTTGGCGCAAAGGGTGAGAGCGAAGAAAAGGTTAGAGGCGTCTTGAGACAGGTTCTCGCTACCAGATTTTGCATCTAATGGCGTTGCAAAAGTGGGTGGCCCAAAGGTGCTAGGGTCGAAATCAAGGCCTAAGATGTGCTTCGCAATGCGGTCGACGGTTTTGGCGATGCTTTCAGCAGAGTTCAAAAGGTCGTTGGAGGCGGCTTCAAATTGCTCGGGCAATTGGCGCGGGCCACCCTCGGCGACAAGTTTTGCACCCCGTTTCAGCGCATAGCGAATTCCGCGCAACGCATCTTTGGCGACAATACTTGGATCAGGGTGGCTCTTTGCGTTCATTTGTTCCTCGTTCGTATCATTTGTTCCTATACTAGCATTTCTTTGGGGTTTCCGCCATGAACCTCTGCGTTGCTTCCAGTGAGCTAACAACGGCTTGCGAACCCAACCCCATTGCGTTTTGTGCCGAAGAAGCCTGTGCCATCCGAACACAGTTTTGAGGTGTCATGTCCAAGTGCAGGCCGGTTGCAAAACCTGCATTAAAGCAATCGCCACACCCGCAGGTACAAACGACGTCAATGTCATAGGCTGGGATTTCGAAGGACAGACCAGCTTGATCGCGGTACATTGCTCCTTCTGCTCCCAGCGTGAGAACCACAGCCTTTGCGCCTTTCTTAAGAAGCAAATCGCAGACACGCTCGAAGTTCGTGAGGCCCGACAATGCCATCGCCTCTTCTTCCGACGGCATGAAGTAGTCCGTATAGGGCAATAGAGGCTCAACCAGTCGGAAGTCTTCTTGGGTAGCGGCGAAGACATCAAGGGTGGTGATGCACCCTCGATTTTTGGCTTCTTGCATCAACTCGGCGGTTCGGCCTTTGTCCATCGCGTCCATCAGGCCCACACCGCCAATATGCAGGATTTTGGTATCCAGAACAGTGTCGATCTGATCGTCTGTGACATAGAACCCGCCCGTAGCCCCTTTTCGGTGTAGGGCAGGGCGGGCTCCATTTGGGCGCGTGGTGACAATTGAGGAAGAGGTCGCAAAGTCCTCCACACGCTCCATGTTCTTTGTATCTACGCCATATTTTTCTAGGCGGTGGATCACCCAATCGCCCATGTCGTCATTGCCGACGCCTCCGACGGCTTGGACAGAAAGACCATGCTTTGCGGCGACGATTGCCGCACTTCCCGCCGCACCCGAGACCGCGAGAGCCATTTCATCGATGAAAAATGTGTCACCCCCAGGTGGGATGGAATTCACCGGGCGTCCCAGGCAGTCGAATGTGAAAAAGCCAACCGATGTATAGTCAAACGTCATGCTATCGCACCCTTTCTCCGCTTTCGGCATCGAAGAAGTAGAGACGAGAAGTGTCGAATGCGACTTTCTCTGAAACCCCCAGATCGGAGCGGTAGTCACGGTCGGCCTTTATTTCCACGTTCTTGTTGCCAACACGCAAAGTCAGAAAGGTCATATCGCCTGTGGGTTCGACGCCATAAACCTCCCCTGTCATGTTGTGTTTTAGCGTGCCGGTACTGACGACTGCGCAATCCTCCGGGCGAATTCCCAGCTTGATCTTTCCAGTAATTTGGATGCCGACATCGGGGATATCGATGCCGTCCGAGACAAAGCTGCCGTCTTTGATCTCACCATCAATCAAGTTCATCGGCGGCGCACCAATAAATGACGCGACAAATGTGTTCGCGGGATCGGTGTAGATCTCGTCAGGCGTGCCAATCTGTTGGATTGCACCACCCTGCATGATGACAATCCGATCCGCTAAGGTCATGGCTTCGATCTGATCGTGCGTCACATAGACTGTTGTGATCTTGAGTTCGCGCTGGATATGCTTGATTTGCACACGCATTGCCTGCCGCAATTTTGCATCAAGGTTGGATAGAGGCTCGTCCATCAGGAAAACTTGAGGCTCTCGAACGATCGCACGTGCAAGGGCTGCACGCTGGCGTTGACCGCCCGATAGGGCCCCAGGTTTGCGGTCTAGGTAGTCTGTCAGCTCGACC
>JBCBON010000075.1:0-8840 GCA_039821195.1 Pseudomonadota bacterium | reverse complement strand
GTGACAGCGACGAAATCAGCATGTTTGGCGAGAGCCTCGTCAATGCCATTGTCCACAACCTCATAAACCATGTGATGCAGACCCGACCCGTCATCGGTGTCGCCGATATACATGCCAGGGCGTTTGCGAACGGCCTCTAACCCTTTGAGAACTTTGATAGAATCCGCGCCATATTCTTCTGGCTGCTGCTGCTCGTCCGACATGTGACCGCCTTTATCGTTATGCCTTTGATATAGGCAATTTTTACATGGATGTCACGTCTGATGGGGCGTTTTCGCTAGCCTGCGAAGCCGATGAAAAGACCGACACCGATCATTGCAACACCGGCCCAGATATTCGTTTGACGCAGTGCTTTGGGGCTTTGCAAGAAGCGGCGAACCCCCTCCATAAAGGCGGCAAGTGACAGATTGCCAATGAAGGGTACGATCGCCGAAATTAGGCAAATGACAACAACATCGGTCACCGTCAAAGACGTCATATCGAAGAAACCGGGCAGCAAGCCGAGGTAGAACAAAATGGCCTTGGGGTTTGCCGCAATGGCCAATAGGCCTGCGCTGAAGCCTGCCCAAATGCCAGGACGCGTTAACGCTTTGTTTTCGGTGATTGATTGATCCGCGTGTTTGATCAAAAGATAGCCCATGCCGATGAACAAAAGCGCGCCTGCCCATTTGAGCCCGGTCAGAAAGCCGGCATAAACGGCCGTGATTGCAGTGATGCCAAAGATGGCAACGAGCGGCCAAATCACATCACCGATAACTACCCCGGCGGCGAGTGGGATCACCGCCCAGAACCCGCCGGACAGCCCGCGTGCGATCACAGCAACCCAAACGGGTCCCGGCGTCATGAACAAAATGAATAAAGCGCCGGAATAGAGTGCCAACTGTGTAAGCGTTAAGCTCATAAACTTGGCGGGTAGTCGCACACCCCGGCAAGTGCAATCGCTTAAGCGTCAGATCTTGTCCGATATGTCAGGATTGATAAGGCGGGCCTTGCCCGTTCCAGCGTCAAAGAAAAGAAGGTGTAGTGGCCTTTCGCGCTTCGTTTGACGATGCCGCCAATTTCCATCTTCTTGAGATGATGGGTAAGCACCTGCGGAGAGAAACCAGACGCCGTCTGTAGCGAACCGAAATGCATCGGCTGAGACGCATGTTTCAAGATGTGCAAAAAGGCAATGCGCCTTGGATGAGCCAACCCATCAAAGATATCAGCGAGGTGTGGGTGGTTGGTGTCTGCAATTTTCGTTTTCATAACTACTCAACTAAACCAGTTTACTTGAGTATTTCTTAATAGATGCCACCCAAACTAACCGCTTCGCAAAGTGGAAACGCCCTTAGCTTCGGTCACCTCCAAGCGCAGCACGTCATCACCAATCGATGAAAAAAGCTCAGCACCGGTGCCTGTCATCCACGCCTGCGCGCCCATTTGATCCAATTCTAGATAAAGCGCTGCACGGCGGTCGGCGTCCAAATGGGCGGCAACTTCATCCAAAAGCAGGATTGGAGCAGCGCCAAAGTCCTCAGCTAAGGCACGACCATTTGAAAGGACAAGACTGATCAAAAGCGCCTTTTGCTCACCGGTTGAACAGTCTTTGGCCGGCATCGATTTTTCCGCATAATTGGCAAGCAGGTCATCACGATGCGGACCGATCAGGCTGCGACCTGCAGCCATGTCTTGTGGGCGACTGTCCGACATTGCGTCAGCAAGCTCCGTCTCTTCAAAGATCGGTTCCGTGTTGTCAGGCCCGACCAAGTCCAATGCGGCGGCCGGGAAGGCGGTTGAGGCAGATGTTTGTGCGGCGGCCAGACGGGACAGGGTAAGTCGTCGATTGCTTTCAATCATCGCACCAAACTGTGCCATCTGCTTTTCAACCGCCCCATACCAAGAGGGGTCGCGCACCCCATCCTTGAGCATGCGATTGCGCTCGCGCATGGCTTTCTCATAGGCCAGCGTCGCCGTGCCGTGATTGGGAAAAAAGCTCAGCGTGATCCGATCTAAAAACCGACGTCGCCCATCTGCCCCTTCGGTCCAAAGGCGGTCCATGGCCGGGACAAGCCATGCTATCCGCACCCATTCGGCCAGAGCGACCTGAGCCGTCACAGTGTCATCAATGACCACGCTGCGCGACCCTTCCCCGGCGAAGGTGGTCTCGATCGCGTGAAGCTCAGATTTCAAAGATATTTCCGCCGAAATCTTCCAACCCAAAGCCTCGGGTTTGCGCGACAGGTCTTCGGTACGGGCGCGACGCAAGCCCCGGCCTGGCGAGAGAAGGGAAATCGCCTCAAGGATATTGGTTTTCCCGGCACCATTGGGCCCAAATATTGCAACCGACCGACCATCAGTTTCCAATTGGCTGCGTTTGTGGGACCGAAAATGGGACAGCGTCAGCGACGTGATCGCCAGCGCAGACACGCCGCTTAGACTCGCATCGGCATCACGACATAAATCGCAGACTCGTCGTTGCCTTCGCGCATCAGTGTTGGATCACCAGAGCTGTCGAACATGAATACCGCGTTTTCGCGATCAACTTGGCCAGCAATTTCCAATAGGTATTTCGCATTGAACCCAATCTCGAGCCGTTCATCCCCATATGCGACGGCAACTTCTTCTTCCGCAGCGCCATTGTCAGGAGCATTTACGGAAAGGACGAGCCGGTCTTCATCAAGCGTCATTTTTACCGCCCGCGATCGTTCGGATGACACGGTGCTGACGCGATCCACGGCCTGTGCAAAGTCCTGTGCGTCGACTTCCAAACGGCGGGAATTGCGCTGCGGGATGACGCGTGTGTAATCGGGGAACGTACCGTCAATCACTTTGGATGTCATGGTCACCGCCGGCGTTGCGAAACGGATTTTTGTTTCTGACACGGAAACCGCAATCGCCGCCTCGTCGTCTTCCAGAAGCTTCCGCAACTCGCCCACGGTCTTGCGGGGCACAATCACACCCGGCAAGTTGTCAGCGCCCGGTGGCAGGTCCGCATCGATCCGTGCCAAGCGATGTCCGTCTGTTGCAACGCATCGGAGTGCTGGGCCGTTCGACCCTTCTGACATGTGCAGGTATACACCATTGAGGTAATACCGCGTTTCCTCTGTCGAAATTGCGAATTTCGATTTATCAAACAAGCGCCGCAAAACCGGCGCGGGTGCCGAGAAGTTACAATCGTAATCGCTTGTGGCCATCAGTGGGAAATCTTCCCGAGGCAGGGTGGCGAGGCTAAAGTTGGATCGGCCTGCTTTGATTTCCAACCGTCCCTTGGATCCATCATCTGATAGTTCGACCAAAGCACCATCGGGGAGTTTGCGAACAATCTCATGCAATGTGTGGGCGCCGACCGTCGTTGCACCGGGTCGTTCAATCATGCCAGCAACTGTTTCGACAATTTCTATGTCCAAATCGGTGGCGCGAAAGGTGATATCGCTGCCTTCGGCCTCTATCAAAACATTGGCGAGGATCGGGATCGTGTTGCGCCGCTCAACAACCGATACGGCTTGGCTCATGGCGGACAGTAAAACACTGCGCTCAATAGAAACTTTCATGATCCCGCTCCGATAGTTTGGGCGGCGAAGGTCGCCCAAAACCTATTTATTTACAAGCGGTTTTCTTGTTTAGGCTTCGAGCATCCGCCGCAACAGTTCGACGTCTTCTGCGATCTGATTGTCATGCGCACTCAGCTCTTCGATCTTCTTCACAGCAAGGATGACTGACGAGTGATCACGGCCCCCAAACCGCCGCCCGATTTCGGGAAGGGATTTCGTGGTGAGGCGTTTTGCAAGGAACATTGCGACTTGACGCGGGCGGGCCACATTGCGTGCCCGTCTTGGACCCAGAATGTCCGTCATGCGCACATTATAATGATCGGCGACCTTGCGAATGATTTCGTCCACGGTCACTTTCCGGTCCGAGGCGCGCAGTATGTCCGAGAGGCATTCTTGGGCCACATCCAATGTGATCTCCCGTCCAACGAGCGAGCCGAAAGCGAATAGACGTGTCAAAGCGCCTTCGAGCACGCGCACATTGGTCGAAATCCGGTGCGCCATGAACTCTAAGACGCCATCGTCGATCACAACCTTCGGCTGCTCGGCCATTTGCGCCTCTGCTTTGGCCTGCAGAATACCAAGGCGCAGTTCGTAGTCAGTTGGGTGCAGATCGACCACAAGACCCCATTGTAACCGGGATTTAATTCGATCTTCGAGCCCATCGATTTCACCTGGTGCGCGGTCAGCGGAAATGATCACCTGCTTGTTCTGATCGACCAACGCATTGAAAGTATGAAAAAATTCTTCTTGCGTGCTGTCTTTGCCTGCAATGAACTGAACATCGTCCACCATCAGGACATCGACCGATCGGAAGAGCTCTTTGAAGCCCATTGTGTCTTTGAAGCGCAATGCCTGCACAAACCGATACATGAACTGTTCTGCGGACAGGTAGAGGACTTTGGACTTCTCTGAGTTTTTCTGAAGTTCCCACGCAATCGCATGCATGAGGTGCGTTTTACCCAGACCGACGCCACCATAAAGGAAGAGAGGATTGAAATTTACTGATCCACCTTGGGCGACCGATCGTGCTGCAGCATGTGCAAGTTCGTTTGGTTTGCCCACAACAAATTTGTCGAATGTGAACCGCTGGTCCAACGCGGCGCCCGGAAGGTCATGGCCCGGAGATTCCCGCGTTGACGAAACCTTTGCTGCGACTGACGCTGGCTTTTCCGCAACAGGTGCAACACCCTTTGATGCTTCGAACATGATCCGATCCACCGGCATCCCACCCGCCACAAATTGTGCACGGATCTTTTCGCCATAGCTGCGGGACACCCAATTGCCAATAAAATTCGTTGGTGCACAAAGGGTTGCTGTGCCGTCCTCTACGCCAACCAATTTCAACGGTTCAATCCAGTTCACGTAGGCATCATGGCCTACATCGTCGCGCAAACTGGTCTTTATTCTATTCCAAACGTCCAAGTCTTTACCCCAATTTCTAAGACTGCGTCCAAGGCAGGTTCGCTGCCTTCCAGCCGTTTTTCTCTCCGCGATGACCTTTTTCATCGACGTCGCCCTCGAAGCCTTCAGCGACGTTGATACAAACGATACCGCGTCCCAAATTTGTAAATTCTTCTGTCATTACCGATGCTGCCTCATGCGAGCGCCCACCAGATCGGCAAATAAAAAACAACTTACTCACGTCCCTTTCGGAGACATACTTTTGCAGCTGACCTGCAAACATTTCGTTTATGGCCATGTCCGGGAAGTGACGCCATTCCAATAAAATTGCGCCTTTCCCAATCTCCGAGAGGTCCGGGACCCCTACGAAAGACCATTCAGCCCGCGTTCGCACATCCACCAAAAGGCTATGTGGGTCTGAGCCAAGTGTTTCATACGTTTTGCTTGGAGAGACATGCTCAACAGACAATTCTAAAGCCCTCCCCCAAGCGCAACGTTTGAATCACCTGAGGACGGTAGCCGGAGGTATGTGGCGTTTTCAAATGAACAATACAGTTGACTCGTGAAAGAATCGCAAACCGCACGAATTCGGTAAATGATTGATTTTATTCACTTTTTTGGTGTGCCACCACAGGGCTTCAGGAGAGCCGAATGCGCTCTGATGAGAGGATTTGGAAGTATGGGTTCTGGTGCTGTGTCGGTCCGGACAGGTTACAAGATTTCTTTCGTGGCTGACAATGAGATCAAACACGGAACATTTACAAAAATGTCACCAAAATAAAAAACGCCCCGATTTTGGGGCGTTCACAAGCAAAATGCTGCTACAACTTATCCGAGAGCTTTGACCCTAGACGATAGTCTAGACATTTTCCGCGCGACTGTGTTCTTGTGCATGACGCCTTTCGTGATGCCGCGCATCAATTCAGGCTGTGCATTTTTCAAAGCAGCTTTCGCGTCATCTGCGTTGCCTGACGCAATCGCCTCTTCAACTTTGCGCAAATACGTTCGGATGCGAGAGCGTCTCGCTTTGTTGACTTCGGTGCGGCGCAGTGTCTGGCGCACCCGCTTCTTGGATTGTGGCGTGTTGGCCATGTAACCCTCTGTTTAATACGTGAGCGCGCCTACTAGACTCACGTTAGTGGGCTGTCAACTCTTTCGTTATCTACCGCGGAACTGCGGTTCGCGTTTTTCGATGAAGGCCGTCATACCTTCTTTTTGATCTTCCGTTGAGAAGAGGGCTTGGAACATACGGCGCTCAAACAGGACGCCTTCCGCCAAAGTTGTTTCAAAAGACCGATTTACAGCCTCTTTGATGGCAAGAACCGCCAGCGGAGACTTCTCGGCAATTTTGGCGGCCATGTCATGGGCTTCTTTGGCTAGCTTTTTGAGGGGTACAACGCGGGAAACGAGGCCTGCGCGTTCCGCCTCTTCGGCGTCCATAAAGCGCCCTGTGAGATGCATATCCATCGCTTTGGATTTCCCAATGGCCCGTGTCAGACGCTGCGTGCCGCCGATGCCTGCTGGAATACCCAAATTGATTTCGGGTTGGCCAAACTTGGCATTGTCTGCTGCAACGATGATATCGCACATCATCGCAAGCTCGCAGCCGCCGCCCAATGCGTATCCGGCAACGGCCGCTATGACGGGCTTACGACAGCGCGCAAGTGCTTCATGATCTTCATTCTTGAAGTCAGTCAGGAACATCTCAACAAAGCCTTGGTCGGCCATTTCTTTGATATCCGCACCTGCGGCAAACGCCTCGTCCGATCCGGTCAGGATAATGGCGCCGACCTTTTCGTTGGCATCCGCCTCTCTCACACAAGTCGCAAGCTCTGCGGTCAGTTGTGCGTTGAGGGCGTTTTTTGCCTTGGGTCGGTTGAGCTGAATGGTCAGCACATGATCTTCTAGGGAGGTATTCAGTGTTTCATACGACAAAATGACGATTCCTTACTGAGAGGCGCGCTCTGTGGCGGATGATGGCTTTGGTTTCAAGCTATCTTTGGCATAGGGGGCAATAGAAGGTAGAACGCGCTGATTGAACAATGCGCCGGATCGTGCCGCCGCAGTTCTCATGTCCGCATGGCTGCCCCTCGCGGTCATACGCGTTAAATCGGTGCTGGAAATAGCCCAATGCACCATCTGCTTGCCGATAATCCCGCAGCGACGACCCGCCAGCATCGATAGCATCTGTCAGTACGTCCCTGATGGCCGGCACCAAGCGTGGCACCTTTGTTTTTGGTACATTTCCCGCCAATCGGCGCGGTGAAATCTGACACCGCCATAGAATTTCGCTGACATATATATTGCCCAACCCGGCAATGTTGCGTTGATCCAGAAGAAAGGCCTTCATTGGCGTTCGACGCCCCATCATCCGCGATGCGAGATAGGCATCGGACAATTCGTTTCCAAGTGGCTCTGGCCCCAATGTTCTTATCAAAAAGTGGTCGGCCTCTTTCGATCTGTGAAAGACGTCCATAGCACCGAAGCGGCGAGGATCATTGAACGTTAATTTGATCCCCGAGCTTGTTTCAAGTTCGACATGGTTGTGCTGCGGAAGGACGCCTGTGTCATGGGTGAACTCCCCAGCGAGATCCCCGCCGATCAAAATTCGGCCGGACATACCCAAATGAATGAGCACCACATCCCCACTGGCCAGATCGATGAGGATGTACTTGGCGCGGCGTCGCAACCCGGTCACGACTTGCCCGGTCAGGCGGATAGCAATGTCAGTGGGAAAGGGCCAGCGTAGATCCATTCGGTTGAACCGTGCCGCAGTAATGGTTGCACCTTCGAGATACGGCGCAATGCCGCGCTTTACAGTCTCGACCTCTGGCAGTTCTGGCATATCTCTCGGTCGCTACGACTTGTTCCGTTTATTGATGCGCGTCTGGTCATTAGATGACCAACAGAATACGAGGGTCCGTGATGAGCAAAACAACACATTTTGGCAACCGCGATGTTGCTGAAGACGAGAAGGCCGGATTGGTCGAAGGTGTCTTCACGAACGTCGCTTCGCGCTATGACATCATGAACGACGTCATGTCGGCCGGGATTCATCGAATCTGGAAGAACGCGATGATGGATTGGCTGGTCCCGCGGAATGGTCAGATGCTGTTGGATGTGGCGGGTGGTACGGGGGATATCGCGTTTCGCTTTCTGGACCGTGCGCCGCAGGCAGAGGCAACGGTATTGGATATGACGCAATCGATGTTGGACGAAGGGCAAGCGCGTGCCGAGGCCGCTGATCTGGCAAGTCAGCTGACATGGGTTTGTGGCGATGCCATGGCGTTGCCATTCGACGATAACAGCTTTGATGTTTACACGATTTCGTTCGGCATTCGGAATGTGACGCGGATCGAGGACGCGCTATCAGAGGCGTACCGAGTGCTGAAACCTGGCGGGCGTTTGATAGTTTTGGAGTTCAGTCAAATGCCGGAACCTGCTTTGCAGAAGCTCTATAATGCATATTCTTTCAATGTGATCCCGACGATGGGTCAATTGATCGCCAATGATCGGGACAGCTATCAGTATCTTGTGGAAAGTATTCGCAAGTTTCCGGACCAAGAGCGGTTTTTAGAGATGGTAAAAACTGCAGGCTTTGACAATGCGAAGTACCGAAACCTGTCGATGGGTATTGCCTGCCTGCATTCAGGTTGGAAGCTCTAGGTGCGCGGACCCCACAACATTTGGCGGTTGATCCGAACCGGGGCTACGTTTGAGCGTACAGGCGCTATGCGTCAGGCGTTGGAGATGATGGATGCGCAACCTCGGCTTCGGGTGGCGGCACGGGTGTTAGGGGTCCGCGCACCTAGAGCTTCCAACCTGAATGCAGGCAGGAAGCTCTAGGTGCGCGGACCCCACAACATTTGGCGGTTGATCCGAACCGGGGCTACGTTTGAGCGTACA
>JBCBON010000074.1:0-9685 GCA_039821195.1 Pseudomonadota bacterium | reverse complement strand
CCACTGTTTTTCCGAAGGTCTGAACGCGGTTCTGCGTGCAGGCGAAACCGAGCTTTCGGAGATGACAGTGGTGGAGCGCCACCGCAAGTGCGCGGTCCTCAGCAAAGGCCGCGATGCGCATCTCTTGGTCCGGCACCCCGTCATGCCCAAGTGCCGGCATCCACACGCGCAGCAAAGCCCCCCAATGGGTACGTTGCACCCGTTGCACAGAATGATCCTGAACTCCGTGAGGCGTATGGGCCGGTGGCAATCGCACGACATTGATATGCGGAACACGCGTAAAAAGCTCGGCGCGATCCGCACTCTTCAACCATCCACCTCTGGGCTCATCCGCCCAATCAGCATAGCCTTCAGTGAACGCTTTCAGAGCTTTCTTGCATGCCTCTTTCGACGTGTCGGGTTTATCAAAACTCATCTGGACCGGGATGGACGTATCGAAACAGCCCACCAGATCTTTCAGCGAGGGATGCTGCTCTCGGTTGGACGCGACCTGACAGGTTAAGGCATAACCCGGCTTTTCACCGGACGTCAGCCTGGCAATCACCGCGTGGAAAAGAACCTGCAGAAGCGTTGGCGCGGTGGACCCCAGCCGTTTTGCACAGGCTTCCAACCGCAGCACCTGACTTGGGCTCAGGAATGAAACCGTCGGAAGGTCACCCAAGGCCAACCCAAGGCCGGGATCCAACCGACACTCCGGCATGCCCTCCGGCCCAACGAACCCCGGCTTCGGTAGATTGCTTTCTCGCTGAGATTCGGCCTGCTCACTCTGCCATACTGCAACATCCCCGTAACCGAGTTGCGGTGTCTCCGATCTACCAAAATCGCCACCTGCAATAATCGCTTCGATCTGCCGTTTTAAGCTTTGCATCGCGATCCGGTCCGCAAATACGTGATGCATCGTCAGGCACAGCCAGTGACGCCCGCCGTCATCATCGGAGGTCATCACAAGCGCTTCGGTCGATGGCTCAAAGGGGGATCGGACACGCCCCTCAAACCCCTCTACGATGCGCATTGCATCGCGCTCCGATCTTGGCGCGTCGCGCAGCTCAACGGGAACATGACAATGCGGAAGGACCTTCTGAAACACCTCATTTTTGGGTCCGTCGCCGCGCACCAACACCATACGCAGTGCATCGTTCTGATCGCACAGTTTCCGAACGATCTTTGGCACATCAGAAGCGGCCACTGAGGCAGCCGGAATCGAAACGCACAGACTAATATTGCACCAGTCGGCCCAACCCGCAGTCTCTAGGGTTGCCCAAATCGACTGCGCCCCTGACAGTGGCAGAAGGCCGGATTTTTTGTCATCATCCAAGATAATCGGCCCTGCCGCCGAAAGGGGCCCCACGTCCTGTGCCAATGTCCCTAGGGCCGCGTCACTGAGCAATCGTTCGTAGTCCACCGTAAACCCATGTGTTCCCAGCGCTTCAAGCAGATCAACCACGCCAAGCGAGTCCATGCCCTGCTCAACCAGCGATTTATCTGGAACAGCCCGAGCGTGAAGGATGGTGGACGCGAGGTCCACCAGCAGCTTTGTTCTATCCTCAAGCTCGCTCGAAACCTTTGTTGGTGAATGACTTGTGTTGTCTGTCACTGATCCCCCATGTGAGAACCGACTTTGACTGTTTGGAACGATCGCGGTTTTAGTGCTTTTGATGGGATGATCACCGGTTTGCGGGGCAAGTCAACAGAGCGATCACGCCGCTTGCCTGCCAGTCACGACCAAAAAGCCTAACAAGGCGCTGTTTTGTCGCAATTTTTTGTAAAACCGCAGATGCAGATCGAACACGCGCAGCGACAAAGTTAACAAACTCCTAAAAAAACACGATTTTGCTGCATTTTGCTCACGGCTTTGTCCAAATGCCAGTTAACTGATAGGCTGCCGGATTGGTCTTGGTAACACACGTTTGAATAATGGGCAGGTCACTATGCGCCTAGTGTTGAGTTTTGGAGTTCTGTCATGCGTTGTGGGAATGTTCGCCGCTACGGGGATGTTCCTGGCCAATGATGCCGCCAAATCCAAGACGGCAGAGTCAGGCGCAACCTTCCTAGCAGACAGTTACGCCCAATCAACCGCCGAGATCATCATGATGGCCGCGTCCGAGCGTTTGTCGGACATTGAAATCGTCCATCAAAATGTCACTCAGTCTATTACACAAGACGGCCTCGATCCGACGTCGTTGAATGCGCTTTTGACGAGTGTAGCTGACGGCAATCCCGATATCGACTGGCTCGGCATAGCGAGCCTAGAAGGTACCATCATTGCGACTTCAAATCCGGACCTCCCAAGTATCGGCTTCGGCAGCGATACGATGCTCATTGGCGGGCTTTCAGAAAACTTCATCGGGCGTGTGCACAACGTCCGGAGCAATGCCCCTTCTGAAGAGGCTTCCACAGGAAACCGGTTACTGCCATCCAGCCTTCCGATCGAGATAAATGGTAAACCCGTCGCTGTGTTGATATCCTATGTAGACATCACCCAAATAGACGAAAAAATCTCTGCCATCGCCAATTCCGACGACATTGACGTCGCGATACTTGCCTCCGATGGGCGCAGACTGCTGGGCGATCTCCACCAAGTTGCTCCATCGGCACAAGACCTCGCAGCGCTGTTCGAACGCGTAAATGCCGAAGCCGGCTACGTCCCTCAAACAGAGTTTGTTGCGGCACGTTCGATCTTTCCTCTGGATCTCCAACCGCTTGGCAACTTTCCTGACCTTGCCATCGTTGTTGCTGTCGATCCGAAATTTGCCGCCGAAGGTTCGGTCGGCAACACTCTGCAATGGGTAATTTTTGTATCCGTTCTCTTGGTGGCAACGGCGGCCACCTACTACATGGTCGTCTTAAGACAAAGCGCAGAGGTGTCCGTCTTCGCAGACCGTTTGTCAAAAGGGGCCGACCTTTACCCGATTGAGCCCACCGGGTCGGCAAAAACTAACGCTGCGCCGCGATCTTTCCTCAATCTTTCCCAAACAAATGTACCGCCAAGCAAAGTCTAGGCGATGCCCCGTTTGCGTGGCTGTTGACCAATACGACGCCAGCTTAATTGAACGAGCCGACCAGCATTAATTTAAAACTATGAATTCAACCTTATTCTGCAGCGGTTTTAAACTGAGCGTGCGCGAGCAACTCCGAAACCTCTGATCGACAAGAACCGCAGGTCGTTCCCGCAGACGTGATCGTGCAAATTTCATCCAACGAGGCCGCGGGCGCGTCCGCAATCGCGGTCAAAATCGTGTTGCGGCCGACCGACATACACGAACAGACTATCTGCCCGGGATCAATGCGGTTGCCACCCGGTTGACCGACCAGCACATCTGGTGCGGCCTGGCCCAATTGTTCGGCCACAAAATCGCGCGCCACCAAAACAGGCTCTTTTGACAGGAACAGAGCCGTGGTCAAAACGCCCTCGTCCCAGACGGCAAAGCGGGCCGTGCGTGGTCCGATCATCTCGGACCCATTCGCTATGCCCGGTACAAGGGTTGTGGCCAAGTCCCTCCAATCACGGGTTGCTTCTGATCCGCTCAACTCCACGCGCCAGCCGTGATCCGTCCGCGCTTGCGCCCAGTAGTCAGACTTCGGTTCAAACGGCTTCAGCGAGACGGCAAAACCATACCACGTCGCTTCATATTTCTTGATGGCCACGACAGAGGCCTTGCTCTCTGGTTGGCCCGAAAACGGGTCGGTTTCTGCTGCGATCACATTGCCGATCCGCCCCGCTGGCGCGTATTCCCCGGTCCAATGCATCGGCGCAAAAGGCGCACCGATAGCCGCGTGATCCGTCACAAGAACGCGCAAAATGGCGCGTCCATGTGGGCTGGTCACCTCGGCCAAGTCAGCCGGTTGCAACCCAAGAGCCGAGGCGTCTTTCGGATGGATTTGAAGGAACGGCTCGCCAAAATGGCGCGACAGGCGCGCGGTTTTAGCGGTGCGCGTCATTGTATGCCATTGGTCTCGAATGCGGCCCGTATTCAGTCGATAGGGGTATTTCGGGGATCGTTTTGCCGATGGTTCTTTTGACGTAACCGCCAAGAAACGCGCCTTACCAGAAGGTGTGAAGAACCGGCCGTCGCCAAAGAAACGACCGCCCTGGCGCGTCGCCGAGATTGGCCAGCGCGTTGGGCCCAACCCATCATAATCGGCTTCGTCGATATCGCTCAGACCCGAGATATCAAAATCCCGACCAAACCTGCCTGCGATGCCGCTCAGCGCGGCATGCTCGCGAAAAATCTCTACCGGTTTTTGATAGTCAAAGGCAGCGGTCCAGCCCATGCGTCGGCCGACCTCGGCATAAATCTCCCAATCATGTTTAGCCTGACCCGGGGGCGGCAGTACACCTTGCTGACGGCTGATGGTGCGATCCGAATTGGTGACCGTGCCGTCCTTCTCGCCCCAGCCGGTGGCGGGCAGTACAACATCGGCTAGTTTGGCCGTATCCGTTGTGGCGCTCAGATCGCTGACGACGACGAAATCACAGTTCTTAATCGCGTCTGCGACATCCCCCGCTTGCGGCAGTGACACAACGGGATTGGTACACGCTATCCACAGCGCTTTGATCCGCGCCTCGCCCACGGCCTTGAACATATCGATGGCCTTCAGGCCGGGTGTGTCCGGAATGCCGTCCGCGCCCCAGAAGTCTTTGACGGCTGCGTTATGCGCAGGATTTTCCAAATCCAGATGCGCGGCCAGCATATTCGCCAAACCACCCGTTTCGCGCCCACCCATCGCATTGGGCTGCCCGGTCACGGAAAACGGGCCCATGCCTTTGCGCCCGATGCGGCCCGTCGCCAGGTGGCAATTGATGATCGCGTTCACTTTGTCCGTGCCGGACGTCGATTGATTGACGCCTTGGCTGAACACCGTGACGACCTTCTCCGTCTCAGCGAACAGCTTGTAAAAGGCCTGCAGCTCTGCGGCCGTCAGGCCCGTCTCGCCCTGATCCGCAACCGCTGACATCAAAGTCGCTTCAAAACCCTCGGTATGCTGATCGACAAAGCTTTGATGGACCTTTCCCGCATCATTCAAATGGGTCAGCAAACCATTAAACAGCGCCACATCAGAGCCGATCTTAAGTTTCAGATGCATGTCCGCGATGTCACAGGATGCTGTGCGGCGCGGATCGATCACAACGACCTTTGTGCCCCGCTCCTTGCGGGCGGCAGACAGGCGCTGAAACAAAACCGGGTGACACCAGGCGAGGTTGGACCCCACCAACACAACCAAATCTGCCGTTTCCAAATCCTCATAAGTGCCCGGCACGGTATCCGTCCCAAAGGCACGCTTATGCCCCACCACAGTCGAGGCCATACAGAGCCGCGAATTCGTATCAATATTGGCCGAGCCGATGAACCCTTTCATCAGCTTGTTGGCGACATAGTAATCTTCGGTCAGCAGCTGACCCGAGACGTAAAAGGCCACGCTGTCGGGCCCGTGCTCGGCAATGGCCGATTTGAATTTCGAGGCCACAAGATTCAGTGCCGTATCCCAGTCGGCATCTTGCCCGCCAATTTGCGGCGTCAAAACGCGATCATCCAAAGACGTCGTTTCGCCCAGCGCGAGGCCTTTGGAACAGAGCCGCCCGTAATTCGCAGGATGATCCGGATCGCCTTCGACCTTCAGGCCGGTTGCGCCATCCCGTTTCAAAAGAACACCGCAGCCCACGCCGCAATAGGGACATGTCGACCGGATCCCCTCGGACATTAGGCGGCCTTTCGCGCCAAGGCGGAGGTGTCCAGCAGGATGCGTCCACCCTCGACCTTCACCGCATAGGTCGCGATCTGGCCCTCATCCGCGCCAAGGGCCTGACCTGTGTTCAAGTCAAACACCCAATTGTGCAACGGACAGGTGATCTTTTGATTATGCACGATCCCTTCGGACAACGGGCCGCCCTTATGCGGGCATTCGTTCTGCACCGCGAACACCTCGATCTCGGACGTGCGAAACACACCGATACAGCCGAGATGGGTTTTCACCTTGCGCGCCCCGCGAATAGGCACATCCTCCAAGGCGCCGATATCAAGCCAGCTCATTCCGCAGCCTCCAAGGTCAGATCCGCCAATGGCTGGAAGGATTTCCGCTTTTTCGCCTCTGCCAGTTCGGCCCATGGGTCTTTTTGATAAATCGACTGAGACAGCTCGAACGCATCGACCAAACGCTTGCGCTCGACTGCGTCGTCAATTTTCTCACGCACCCAATCCATGCCGACCTTGGCAATCCACTTATATGGACGGTCCAGATATTTCGCGTTCTCACGATAGAGCTGAACAAAGGCGATCACATAATCCATCGCGGCCTCTTCGGTTTCGACCTTGGCCAGTGGTTCGATCTCTTTCAAATCCATACCTGCTGCGCCACCGACACCGATCTCGTAACCGCTATCCACACAAACAATGCCGACATCCTTACACGTCGCTTCAGCACAATTCCGCGGACAGCCCGAAACTGCCATCTTCACCTTATGCGGCGTCCATGATCCCCAAAGCTTTTCTTCCAGCTTGATGCCCAAACCGGTACTGTCTTGCGTGCCAAAGCGACAGTGATCCGTACCCACACAGGTTTTCACCGTGCGCAGACCCTTGGCATAGGCATGGCCCGAAACCAGACCCGCATCATTCAGATCGGCCCAAATCGCGGGCAAGTCCTCGCCTTTGACTCCCAGCAAATCGATCCGCTGACCACCTGTGACCTTCACCGTGGGGACATTGAATTTCTCGGCGGCATCGGCAATCGCGCGCAGCTCGGTCGGGTTGGTGATCCCGCCCCACATCCGAGGAACCACACTAAATGTGCCATCCTTCTGAATATTCGCGTGCTTGCGTTCATTCACAAAACGCGACTGAGGATCATCCTGATATTCAACCGGCCAATCCGCCAGAAGGTAATAGTTCACCGCCGGACGACAGACATGGCACCCGTTTGGCGTTTTCCATCCCAGCTCTTGCCAAACCGCAGGCTGACTTTGCAGCTTTTGCGATTTGATCAAGCGACGCACATCCTCATGCGTCAGGTCCGTGCAGCCGCAAACCGGCTTTGGCGCGTCTGCGACAAATTCATCGCCCAGCGTCACTGCCAGCAACTGTTCCACAAGACCCGTACAGGTCCCGCAGGATCCGCTCGCTTTGGTGGTGGCGCGCACGGCATCCAAGTCACACGCGCCCTCGTCGATGGCTTCTACAATCTGACCTTTGCAAATGCCGTTACAGCCGCAGATTTCTGCGTCAGCCGGTAAGGCTGCAACGGCCGCCATAGGGTCCAGGGGGGTTCCCCCTTGAAAGGCGGGTCCGAAGATCAGCGTCTCGCGCATCTCGGACACATCGGTTTTGTCTTTGATCAGGCCATGGAACCAGCTGCCATCGGCGGTATCGCCATACATGACGGCCCCGATCAGATGGTCGCCCTCCAGGACGAGGCGCTTGTAAATGCCCCGCCCCGGATCGCGAAAGACGATATCCTCCCGATCCTCGCCTTCGGCAAAGTCACCTGCGCTGAAGAGGTCACAGCCCGTGACTTTGAGTTTCGTTGCCGTCTCTTTATTCTCAAACGCGGCCTCTTCGCCCAGCAGGGTTTTGGCCGCGACCTTCGCTTGATCATAAAGCGGCGCAACCAAACCAAAGATCGCCCCGTCATGTTCGACGCATTCCCCGATGGCCAGCACATCCTCGTCCGATGTGATCATTTGGTCATCAACATGAATGCCCTTGCCTGTGGCAATGCCAGCTTCTTGAGCCAATGCAATGCTGGGGCGAATACCCACCGCCATACACAGAAGATCACAAGGCAGCTCGGTCCCGTTGTCCAGGACCAGCGCTTTAACCTTACCATTCTCGCCCAGGATTTCCTTAGAGTTCGAGGAACACAGCACTTTCATGCCACGGCTGACCAATTCTTTGCGCAGCAGATACCCTGCCGCCTCGTCCAATTGACGTTCCATCAAATGGCCCATCAGGTGAACGACCGTCACATCCACGCCACGCGCGTGCATGCCCGCGGCCGCCTCAAGACCCAAAAGACCACCACCGATGACGACGGCCTTGTTGCCTTCGCCCAAGCCCATCATCAGCTCGGTGTCTTCAAGATCGCGATAGGCAATCACGCCATCGAGGTCATGACCCGGAAGAGGTATCATGAACGGGTTAGACCCCGTGGCGATCACCAGTTTGTCGTAAGGCACCGTGCCGTTTTCGCCGGTCACGGTTTTCGCCTTGCGATCAATCGCAACGACCTTTTCGCCGAAACGACAATTCACTTTATGCTCGGCATAGAAATCATCATCATGCGTGACGATTTCCGCGTATGTTTTCTCGCCCGACAAAACAGGCGACAGCATGATCCGGTTATAGGTGCCGCGCGGTTCAGCATTGAACAGTGTGATCTCCCATCCGCCTGCATCACAGACGTGTTCGATCAGCCGTCCCGCCGCCATGCCAGCACCAATGACAACAAGTTTCTTCATAGGCTTACTCCGCGGCTATGGCCGCAGGTTGCGGCTTTGGCTTCGCGCCGTGCTCGTACTCCTCTAGGAAATCGAGAACCTCTTGGCGGAAGTTGTAGTAATCAGGATGCTCCAACAGCGCTTTCCGTGTCCGGGGACGCGGCAGATCGACATTGGTGATCTTGCCGATGGTCGCCTGTGGACCGTTGGTCATCATCACCACACGGTCGGCCAGCAAGATCGCTTCATCGACGTCATGGGTCACACAGATCGCGGTGACCTTGGTCCGGCTCCAGACCTCCATCAGCACTTCCTGCAATTCCCACCGCGTCAGACTGTCGAGCATCCCAAAGGGTTCATCGAGCAACAGAAGCTTCGGCGACAGCGAGAACGCCCGCGCAATGCCCACACGCTGCTGCATCCCGTTGGAAAGGTCCGCAGCCGGCTTGTCCATCGCATCGGCCAGGCCCACACGTTCAAGGTAATATTCCACCACATCCTGACGTTCGGACTGCGACGCCCGGGGGTATACCCGGTCCACCCCGATCGAGCAGTTTTCCTTCGCCGTCAGCCACGGGAACAGCGAGGGCGACTGGAACACCACAGCGCGTTCGGGGTTGGCTTCGACCACCTCGGTACCGTCAAGAATGATCCCGCCCTTTGACACTTCATTCAGGCCCGCCGTCATCGTCAGGACGGTCGACTTGCCGCATCCCGAATGCCCGATCAGCGAAATGAACTCGCCCTTTTTCATCTTCAGGTCGAAGTCTTCGACAACCGTCAGCGGGCCCTTCGGCGTCGGATAGATTTTTGAAAGCTTCGAGAACTCCAGGTACTTTTCGTCCAGCACGCTTTCCTGCGCCTTGGCAACCGCCGCTGGCACACCGTGGATGGGCGTCACCTCAGGCAAGGTCTTGGTGCCTTCGACCTTCGCCTCGATCCCGACGTCCATCAGGTATTTCGTGACGTCCGCGCGCAGGCGCTTGAACACGTCATCGCTGTTCATCGCGGTGCGGTCGCGCGGACGCGGGATGGTTACCTTGAATTCCTCGCCCAATGTCCCGTCGGGGTTCAGCGCGATGATGCGGTCCCCCATCAAGATTGCTTCGTCCACGTCATTGGTGATCAGCACACAGGTCTTTTTGTCGGCTTCCCAGATGTTGACGATCTCATCGGCCAGATTGCCACGCGTCAGCGCATCAAGGGCCGACAGGGGTTCATCCAGCAACAACACTTCTGGGTCCATCGACAGCG
>JBCBON010000073.1:0-9817 GCA_039821195.1 Pseudomonadota bacterium | reverse complement strand
AACGGCTGGTCGATCGCTCGCTCTGGCGTTGGGATATACTCGTCCACAGCCGCCATCAGCTCCGCGATTTTCTCTTCGCCGATATTGGCGTCACGACCTTCAAGCGCTGCCAAAGCAGAACCCGCGATGATCGGAATATCGTCGCCTGGGTAATCGTACTCATTCAGAAGCTCGCGGACTTCCATTTCAACGAGTTCCAACAGCTCTTCATCATCCACCTGATCGACTTTGTTCAGGAAGACCACCATGGACGGGATACCAACCTGACGACCCAAAAGGATGTGCTCACGTGTTTGAGGCATAGGGCCATCGGCTGCGTTCACAACCAGGATCGCGCCGTCCATCTGAGCGGCACCGGTGATCATGTTTTTGACATAGTCCGCGTGACCTGGGCAATCCACGTGCGCGTAGTGGCGGTTCTCCGTCTCGTATTCCACATGCGCGGTCGAGATGGTGATGCCGCGGGCTTTCTCTTCGGGCGCGCCGTCAATCTCATCATAGGCTTTGAAGTCGCCAAACTGCTTCGTGATCGCCGCCGTCAACGTCGTCTTGCCGTGGTCAACGTGACCGATCGTGCCGATGTTCACATGCGGCTTGTTACGTTCAAACTTTTCCTTTGCCATCATGGCCTCCTGATAAAGATGGCCGGCATAAGCCGCCCGCGCCGATTTCAAGTGCGCGTCCCGCTACTGTGGAATCAGTAGAAGATCAACAGTCAAACAGTGTCAGGATGCTTTGACCAGGTAAGCTTTTCGCTTTGACTTACAAGACCACAATCAAGGTCAGTTTTTAACCCAATACCAGCACGTGAAGATCACCCACATTTGTCCCGGTTCCACCCGTGATAATCAGATCACCACTCGCCTTTAAGGCTGCGTATGCATTGTTATTCGCAAGCTCCGCTTCCGGATCTAACCCTTTTTCACGCACGCGGCCTATCGTTCCTGGACCAACGACGGCACCCGCAGCATCCGTAGGTCCATCGCGACCATCTGTACCAGCCGCCAAAAACGCCCAGTCCCGATCGAACCCCTCCAAGTGTTGGGCAACGCGAAGCGCTAAATGCTGACTACGCCCGCCCTTGCCATTACCTTTTAAAACCACCGTCGGTTCGCCTCCGGACAGGTACATCACCCGTCCTTTGCCAGCGGCTTTGGCACGCTCCGCAACTTCAACTGCTGCATCCTCTACATCTCCGGTGACCGGCTGCATGATGTGAAAATAGGACAAGCCATCCGGCACAGCGGCAAGCATTGCGCGAACACTTTCTGAGTTACTGCCCACGATATGAATGTGCTTGTTTGGCTCTGCGGGCTTTATCGGCTCGGACACAGTGTCCTTGACCCTGTCCGCGAGGGCTTCAAACAAACTGTATTTCTTCAAGATCGCGCCAGCATCCTCTTCCAGCGATCTTGGAACCGTGGGACCACTTGCAATAAACCTCGGGTCATCTGTCGGCACATCCGAGAGGATCAGCGTCTCCACCTGAGCGGGCAAGGCGGCCGCAAGAAAACCGCCTCCCTTCAGGCGCGAAAGCGCTCGTCGAACGGTATTTATATCTTCGATCGGCATGCCTGATGCGAGCATTTGATCATTGATGAAAACTTTGTCGGTTAGCGTCAGTGGCGCTTTGGGTGCGGGGACCAATGCGGATGCGCCGCCCGAAAGCAAAAGCAGGATGACATCCTTTTCATTTGCATTAGCCAGGCATTTTTCGACTTCTGAGGCAGCTGCTTCACCCCGTTCCGACGGAGTTGGATGATCCCCGATAAGACAGGTCACATTTTCGAATTCGGACGCATTTTCGGAGTTGGTCACCAAGATCGCTTGGTCCGGTGTCGCCCAGTCGAGCGCTGCTCGCATCATCGGGCCCGCCGCCTTGCCCAGCGCCACGTAAATCAGCCGCCCTTTAACGATCTTCGGCCGGCCTGAGAGAGCCTTCGCAACGGCCTGATAGGGATCGGCCGCGGCGACGCCTGCCTCAAAACAGGCCATGGCCATATGCCTCAGATCAGTTGACACGCATCAGGCCCTCCTCCGAGAGCTTGATATAGGCTTGGTCCAATGTCTTTTCAGCCCGCTCGATCAAAAGATCAATTTCTGTGTCGGCAATCGTAAGCGGAGGAGAGATAATCATCGCATCGCCCACATGGCGCATCACAAGGTTGTTCGAAAAGGAAATTTCCCGCGTGATGTAACCGGCCGTTCCGCGATCCGCAGGGAAGTCGGCGCGCGCTGCTTTGTCTGGCGTCAATTCGAGTGCACCCATCAGACCGACCATCCGCGCCTCACCGACCAATTTGTGATTGCCCAACTGCAACCACTTTTCCCGCAAGTAAGGGCTGGTGTGGTTTGCCACACGCTCGACGATCCGCTCTTCTTCCAGAATTCGAATATTCTCCAACGCCACCGCCGCCGCAACCGGATGACCCGAGTAGGTGTATCCGTGATTGAACTCATCCTCGCCAATCACCTCGGCAATGTGGTCTGCAACGATCGAACCACCAATCGGTTGATAGCCCGAGGACAAACCCTTTGCGATGGTCATAATATCAGGGCGAATGTTGTAGGTTTGAGAGCCAAACCAATTGCCAGTCCGCCCAAACCCACAAATCACTTCATCCGCAATCAGCAAAATCTCGTGCGCGTCGCAGATCGCTTGGATCTCTGGCCAATAGCTCTCAGGTGGAATGATCACACCGCCTGCCCCTTGAACCGGCTCGGCGATAAAGGCCGCAATATTATCCTCACCGTGTTCATGAATGGCGTGCTCTAACTCTTTCGCGCGCTGGCGCCCGAACTCTGCGACATCCATGTCGCTCCCTTCGCGGTACCAATGGGGCTGATTGATGTGGTGAATATCCGGGATCGGCATGCCCCCTTGTTCATGCATCGCGGCCATCCCCCCCAGAGATGCAGACCCCATAGAAGAGCCATGATACCCGTTTTTCCGCGAAATAATTTTTCGTTTGGAGGGCTTGCCCTTGCAGGCCCAGTAATGGCGCACCAGCCGAATATTGGTGTCATTGGCGTCCGACCCTGAATTGCCAAAGAAGACATGGTTCATCCCTTCGGGCGCAAGCGCGGCCAATTTGGCCGCCAACGCGATTGCAGGCGGATGCGTCGTTTGGAAAAACGTGTTGTAATACGGAAGTTGGGCCATCTGCCGTGCTGCGACATCGGCCAATTCGCGTCGCCCATATCCGATATTCACGCACCACAGGCCCGCCATGCCGTCTAGTATCTCGGTCCCGTCGCTGTCGCGCAAGAAAACACCATCCGCACCCACGATCACGCGCGCGCCTTTTTCCCCAAGCTGGTGATTATGCGTAAAAGGATGCATATGATGGGCTGCGTCCAGGGCCTGCAGCTCTTCCGTGGGAAAGTGATTGGACTGATCGTTCATGTGTAAATACCCCTTTGCGTGAGACGATGTCGGAGTGTCGCGCAGCCGTCAATCGTTCAAGAACGTCTGCGACTATAGGGAGAAGCAATGTCAGTCCAAACGCTAAAAGCTGTATTCGTAAATACGAGCCTTAAAAAGGGAATCGAGAATTCGCACACAGCGCTTTTGATGTCTGCGTCACAAAAAATTATGGAAGAGAATGGCGTCGAAGTCGATGTCATCAATATGGCTGATCACACTGTGGCTTTCGGCGTTTATCCCGACATGAGAGAACACGGCGCAGCCCATGATGATTGGCCCGAGCTGTGGACCCGGATCAAACCAGCGAACATTTTGGTTGTCGGCACACCTATTTGGCTGGGCGAAGAAAGCTCGATCTGTCGTGTACTGATCGAGCGGCTCTACGCCATGTCAGGCGAACTCAACGATAAGGGGCAATCGTCCTATTACGGTCGCGTGGGCGGCTGCGTGATCACAGGAAACGAAGATGGGATTAAGCATTGTTCGATGTCGATCCTCTATGCGCTGCAGCATCTTGGATACACGATCCCGCCACAAGCAGATTGCGGGTGGATCGGCGAAGCAGGTCCAGGACCAAGCTACGGCGAAGAAGTTGACGGCGTGCCCGCCGGCTCTGACAACGATTTCACACAGCGAAACCTGACGATCATGACATGGAACCTGATCCATCTGGCGCGTATGCTTGCGTCACAAGATGGATACCCCAACGAGGGGAATGACCGGAAAGCTTGGAAGGCCGGTTGCCATTTTGGTTATGCCAACCCAGAATATCGCGCTTAAGCCTAAAAAAACGGCGGTGTACGGAAATTGTGCACCGCCTAACACAACTCAGATTGCAATTTGTCCACAGCCACCCCACTCTCGGTCATAGTGAATCACATAAGACCAACAGGGGGTTGATAATGAAAGTGACGCTCACATCCATGCTGGCGGCGACAGTCGCGCTGACAGCGGGTCTCGCGAACGCCGAAGAAGTGCGGGTCTATAACTGGTCCGATTATATCGACGAAGCTTTGCTCGAGAAGTTTGAAGAAGAGACAGGCATTGAGCTGGTCTATGACGTCTTCGACTCCAACGAAGTTTTGGAAACCAAACTGCTTGCAGGCGGGTCTGGCTATGATGTTGTGGTCCCTTCAGCCACGTTCCTGCAGCGCCAGATCGAAGCGGGCGCATTCCAAAAACTGGATATTTCGAAAATTGAGAACCACGGAAACCTTTGGGGCGCTGTACAGGAGCGCACAGAGACCTACGATCCAGGCGGAGAATATTCTGTAAACTACATGTGGGGCACGACAGGTATTGGTTACAACATCGACAAAGTTGCTGAAATCCTGGGCGAAGATCCACCCGTCGACAGCTGGGACCTGGTCTTTGACCCAGCCAATATGGAAAAGCTGGCCGAGTGTGGCGTCTTCTTCTTGGACGCGCCAACCGAACTCATCCCAGCCGCTCTGAACTACCTTGGCGAAGACCCAGACAGCCATGACCCTGACGTGATCGCAAAAACAGAAGCGGTCTTTGCGGGCGTGCGTCCTTACATCCAAAAGTTCCACAGCTCTGAATATATCAACGCGCTGGCAAATGGTGACATCTGTGTCGCCGTTGGTTGGTCCGGCGATGTCTTCTTGGCACAGCTCCGCGCGGACGAAGCAGACAATGGTCAGGCAATCGATTACTCTATCCCATCTGAGGGTGCACAAATGTGGTTCGACCAAATGGCCATTCCCGTGGACGCACCAAACCCAGAAGCCGCGCATAAGTTCATCAACTTCATTCTGGACGCAGAAAATTCTGCGGCAGCGACGAACTATGTTTGGTATGCAAGTGGCAATGAAGCGGCCCAGGAGTTCATCGATCCGGAAATCCTGGAGTACCCAGCTGTCTATCCAGATGAAGCCACACTTGGTAAATTGTTCACAACAACGCCTTACCCAGCGAATGTTCAGCGGGTTGTGACACGGTTGTGGACGAAAATTAAGTCCGGCACATAAAGAGATCAGGGCCCGGATGACCGGGCCCTTTTTGCTATGAACGATCCAGAATTTGCCCCTTGGGAAGACCCGAACGCCACGCCCTTGATCCGAGTTGAAGGTGTCACCAAGCGTTATGGTGATGTTGTTGCCATAGACGACCAATCCATCGATATTTTTGAGAAAGAGTTTTTCGCCCTGCTTGGCCCGTCGGGCTGTGGCAAGACAACAATGATGCGGCTTTTAGGGGGGTTTGAAGAGCTCAGCGAAGGGCGCATCACCATTGATGGTCAGGATATGGCGGGCGTTCCGCCCAACAAGCGCCCGGTCAATATGATGTTCCAAAGCTATGCTTTGTTTCCGCATATGTCGGTCGAACAAAACATCGCCTTTGGATTGAAACGCGAAGGCATGGCAATCAGCTCTATGAACGACCGCGTCTCTGAAATGCTCCGCCTTGTGCAACTCCAAAAATTTGCAACGCGCAAACCAGATCAACTCTCTGGTGGTCAAAGACAACGCGTCGCACTGGCCCGCGCTTTGGCCAAGGCGCCAAAGCTCTTACTGCTCGACGAACCACTGGGCGCACTGGACAAAAAGCTGCGCCAAGAAACGCAGTTTGAGTTGATGGACATTCAAGAGAAAACCGGCACAACCTTTGTGATCGTGACCCATGACCAGGAAGAGGCGATGACCGTCGCCTCCCGCGTTGCGGTGATGTCTGAAGGGCGCATCGCGCAGGTCGCGACACCGGGTGACATCTATGAAGCACCCAACAGCCGCTATGTGGCCGATTTTATTGGCGACGTGAACCTGATCGAAGGTCGGGCCGCCAAAGGTGCTATTGAAACACCAATTGGGACATTCCCCTCCTCGATGCCAGAAGTCGCCAATGGTGCGGAATGTGCCTTGGCGTTGCGCCCCGAAAAGCTCTCGATTGCCACCAAAAAGCCTGCAAAAGCCGATAATATGGTCAAGGGCAAAGTGCTCGACATAGCATATCTTGGGAACATCACGACCTACCATGTCGAAACCGGCGATCAAATTTTGCGCGCCCAAGTGACGAACTCGTCGCGTCGCGTGCGCTCTGGCATAACGTGGGAAGATAAGGTCTGGCTCACCTGGACCAAGACCGCTGGCGTGGTGCTGACAGCATGAGGCGCCTCGCCCTCATCCTTGTGCCCTATGCGTGGCTTCTACTATTCTTCCTGGTCCCGTTTGCGATCGTTTTTAAAATCTCGCTTTCGGACATTGCCTTGGCAATCCCGCCCTACACGCCGGTCTTTGATCTGTCAGAGGGCTGGGCCACGTTCAAAGACAAGTTCACCCAGCTCGATTGGGACAATTACACCTGGCTGATGGGCGATGACCTCTACTACAAGGCCTATATCTCCAGCGTGCAAATCGCGTTCATCTCGACGATCCTAACCGTGCTTGTTGGCTATCCAATTGCGCAAGGCATGGCCAAAGCGCCGCGCCACTGGCAGCCAACACTGTTGATGCTAATTATCCTGCCCTTTTGGACCAGCTTCTTGATCCGAATTTACGCCTGGATCGGCATCCTCTCGACCGAAGGGTATTTGAACCAATTCTTGATGGGCATCGGCTTGATCGGAGAGCCGCTGACCATCCTCAACACCAATGTCGCCGTCTATATTGGCGTCGTTTACACTTACCTGCCCTTCATGGTTCTGCCGATCTATTCCACGCTGGAGAAAATGGACCCGAGCCTTCTAGAAGCGGCCGAGGATTTGGGCTGTTCGCGGCGCGAGGCGTTTTGGCGAATCACCTTGCCCCTCTCCCGCCCAGGGATCATCGCCGGCTCCATGCTTGTGTTCATCCCCGTGGTTGGGGAGTTTGTGATCCCGTCCATCCTTGGCGGCTCAAACACTTTGATGATCGGTCGCGTCCTTTGGGACGAGTTCCAAGCCAACCGCGACTGGCCCGTCGCCTCTGCCGTGGCCATCATTTTGCTGCTCATCTTGGTGATCCCCATTGTGTTCTTCCAGCGCAGTCGGGAGAGTGCGACATGAGGAAGTTCACCTCGTTTAACGCGGTCAGCCTGACTTTGGGATTTCTCTTTCTCTATGTCCCGATTTTGATCCTGATCATCTACAGTTTCAACGAAAGCCGTCTGGTGACGGTCTGGGCCGGGTTTTCCACCAAATGGTATGGTGAGCTGTTCCAAAACGAACAGTTCTTGGATGCAGCTTGGGTGACCTTGCGCGTGGCTTTTGTCTCCTCAACCATCGCGACCATCCTCGGTACAATGGCAGCCATGGTTCTGGTGAACGGGGGAAAGTTCTTTGGCCGGACCTTGTTTACAGGTATGGTCTATGCCCCGCTTGTGATGCCAGAGGTGATCACCGGCCTTTCACTGCTGCTATTATTCATCTCCCTGAACATCGACCGGGGCTTGATGACGATTGTTTTGGCCCATGCGACATTCAGCATGTGTTATGTCAGCGTCGTCGTCTCATCGCGGCTCGTCAGCTTTGATCGCGCGCTCGAAGAAGCCGCACTTGATCTGGGCTGCAACCCCTGGCAGGCATTCCGACTTGTCACACTGCCGATCATCGCGCCCGCGGTCATCAGCGGATGGCTTTTGGCGTTCACTTTGTCCTTGGATGATTTGGTCATCGCCAGCTTTACCAGCGGGCCTGCGGCCACCACGCTGCCGATCCGAATATTCTCAGCTGTGCGACTTGGCGTCAGCCCAGAGATCAATGCGCTTTCGACAATCCTTATAGCGTTGGTAACGGTCGGCGTTATTTCGGCATCTCTGGCGTCAAAATCTGCGTATCTTCGGCGGGAACGTCAGGCGAAGCCAGCCGATGCTTAGCAACGCTGTAGACCTCTAATCCAAGCACAAAGAAGCATCCCAATATCGCGAACCACTTAACGGCGACATCCCATTTAGAAGGTAGGTGGGTTGTCATTTCTTCGTCTGATCCTCGTCAGACTCGTCGCGCTTTTCGAGCTTGGAAACTTTCTCCTGAAGCGCCTTTATCTCTGCTTTGTTGTGCAGCAAGGCCAGCACAAGGATCGCAAATGGGTTGAACAACAGACCCCATAGGAACCAAGCAACCGCAATCCTACCACGACTGGACGCATAGACAGCAGTCAAGATTGCGAGCAAAAACCAAAGAGCAATGAGAATAGGCATGCCAAACTTTCGATGTTCCGAACAGCGATGTAGTGTAAGTTTTTTGATTGGCGATCCCGGAAGGATTGAGACTTCCTATTTATATCAAGGACTTAGCTTGTCCAACCCACCAAATCAACCGCATTGATATAATTGGCAAAAATAAAGTTTTGTCCAACCTTTTTTGGTGTGCAAAATGAACGCCCAATCAGACATTCTATCGCCACTCGGCAAAGCGGCAGTGACCTATGCAAAGCGTGGGTGGCACGTCTTTCCTCTACAGCCAGGGAAGAAACAACCGATGCGCGACTTCGAGTGGAAGCAAGAGGCCTCGAACAACCCTGCAAAGGTCAAAGGGTGGTGGAAGCGCTTCCCTGATGCGAACATCGCCCTTTATTGTGCGGGTTCCGGCTTGGTTGTCGTCGATGTGGACAGCTACAAATCAGAATGCGACTTCCCCCACGATTTATATGACACGCTGACGCAAAACACGCCTAGCGGTGGCACCCATCATATTTTTCGGGCGGAGCACAAAAAGCAGTATCCGGGCACGTATGGGTCGGCCGTCGAGATAAAGCACGAGGGTTATATCCTCCTAGCCCCGTCAAAGACCGTGCCAAAGGACCTCGAAAAAACCCCGAACCCACCGCTCAAAGAATACGCTTGGCAAAATTACGATGCAGAGATCGCCCCTGCCCCTGCAGGGGTGGGGGAACGCGTGCAACGCAAGGAAGAGGCCCCAGACGCCGAGCTTCTGGCGCTGAAACGCGTCCATACTGACGCCGATAGGGCCAAAGTCCTCGCCATGCTCGAGACGGCACCGAACGAACTTAATCGCGACCAATGGATCAGCGTTTGCAATGCCACGAAGTGGGTGCTCGATGACGAAGGTCGTGAAGCGTTCATCGATTGGTCATATCGCTATGATGGTCATCAACGCGAAGGCGAGCCGGAACGTGTTTGGGACACTGCGAGGCCGAGAGGTTCTGTAGGTATGGGTACGCTGATACATTTGCTTGGCGAGCCCCGTGATAAGCGGCAAGAACCTGCCCCGGATCCCGTGGCGGCTAAAACGCGTGTCGATCAACTCCTAAACGCAATCGTAAAAGATGCCGATTTCGAGTTCAACGTGAACACCGACTATTGCATCAAGGGTTGGCTCGACGCTGACACGCTTGGAACCGTCTATGGCGACTCCAACGTCGGCAAATCGTTTCTCGCGATCGACATGAGCTTTCACATCGCCGCAGGGTGTCAATGGAACCACTGCCGCAC
>JBCBON010000072.1:0-9934 GCA_039821195.1 Pseudomonadota bacterium | reverse complement strand
GTAAATGCTAAGAGCACTTGTCGCGGATGTTTCAAAAACCCCTGGCCAAAACCTCCCAGCCAAAAACGGTCGTTTTTGTCACATTGGCCGATGGTGCCAGAACCGTTGAAAAATCTTGTGTCACAAACCCTTGGCAAAACTGCCTTTGATTTTGTCACGTTTTTGGCCGGTGTTCAGGGAGCGGACATTGGTGCACATTGCAGCATCGGTGAGTCTGGGCTCAAAGTGTGAAGCTGCTGCGGCGAGAACGAGTGACCGGAGTTGGTACCTTACTAAGATTAAAATATTAACATAAGATAGATTATGCGTTATGTCAGCATTACTGGGGGGACATTCTAAACTGGGTTGCGACAAATTCCCTATCTTGCTGAAAAGCAAGGAGAACGAACATGGCGCACACAGAGCTGGATTTGCGTGAGAGACGCACAATCGAAGACATGCTGAATGCAAAAGTGCCGGTAAGCAAGATTGCGGCTGAGATCGGCAGGCATCGCTCAACCGTCTATCGCGAGATCAAGCGCAACTTTTTCACCGACGAAGAACTGCCTTATTTGAATGGCTACTACGGGATGAATGCCCAGAAGTATGCCTCGGATCGACGGGCTCGAAGGCGGAAGCTGATCCGACTGGAAGATCTGCGTTCTCATGTCATCGCCCAATTGAAGATTGGCTGGACGCCCGAACAGATCGCGGGGCGTCTGGGATATGATGACCAACCAGTGCGCGTTAGCCACGAGACAATCTACGCCTTTGTCTACAGCGCCGAAGGTCAGTCGGAACAACTGGCGCGCCATCTGCCTAGCAGGCGCAAGAAACGGCAACCGCGCTATGCCAGACGCCCCAGAGGTCAGGTTTTCCCGCCAGAACGGTCTATCCATGAACGCCCTGACTACGTGAAGAGCCGCGAGACTTTCGGTGACTGGGAAGGCGATTTGATGATCTTCGAGCGATCTCAAGGCACGATGAATGTCGCCTCTCTAGTCGAAAGGAAGACAAGGTTCGCCGTCTTGTTCCGCAACAACGACCGCAGCTCGACCCACTTCGTCAACAAGCTGATGGACGTGATGGAGCCCCTGCCCCAGCCAGCCCGGAAGTCGATCACGTTTGACCGCGGCTTGGAGTTCCGAGCCTGGCGTAAGCTAAAATCCGGCATCGGCACTGACAGTTGGTTCTGCGATCCGCAATCGCCCTGGCAAAAGGGTTCCGTTGAGAACCTGAACAAACGAGCGCGCAGGTACTTACCACGCGACACCCAGCTCGCGGCGCTCTCAAATCGCAATATGAAGGCGATTTGCGACCGCCTGAACGGCACGCCCAGAAAGTGTCTGGGATGGCGCACCCCGACCGAGGCGTTCAGAGAAGAGATGATAAAACTGAGATAGTGGAAAACGTCGCAACGACCCTTGAGCCTCCAAAAGGCAAGGGTTAGGACATCTCGTGTCCAAAGTCAGAGCCTCCGAAATTCCTGTACTGGAACTGGAAACGAACACTGAACGTGCCAGTAAAGTGGTTTTAGAAGAAGCGCGCGTTGCAGAACGCGATGATGGCATAGACGCCATCATCCTTGGCTGCGCAGGCATGGTCGAGGTTGTCGATACCGTCAGAAAAAGGCTTTCAGTCACGGTCATCGATCCCGTTGAATGCGCGGCGCAATGCATGACTTGGCTGGTGCAGAAGGCATGATTTCGACAGACTGAAATCTTGCGATGAATGTACCTGCAACCTTGATGCTACCAAGAGGACGCAAACTGAATAGCGATTTGCTGCTCTTTTTGGCGCTTACCAGCTGTTATAGCCTAGAAATTTACCCGACATTTCCACTTTGACGCGGTCGCCTTTAGGGTGCTCCACTTTAGTGACCGACATGTCGAAGTCGATGGCGGACATGATCCCATCACCAAACTTTTCCTGAATGATCGCCTTGAGTGTCGGTCCATAAACGCCAACAATTTCGTAGAAGCGATATATGCATGGATCGGTCGGAACAGCTTGTTCCCAGATCTTTGTTGGGCTTTCCGCCAGAACGCTTTCAGCTTCTTGTGGCAACCCCATCGTCTTGACCATAAGAGCCGCCTTTTCTGGGGGGAAAGCATTCATTCCCATTGCGGCAGAATGGGTCCAGATCGGAGACATATCGATTTTCTCCGCAATCTCCTCCCAAGTAAGGCCCGCCTGCTTTTTGGCGGATAAGATCATCGCTGTGACATCCTCTTTGGTCATCATCTCTGACATTGGGATTCCTTTCTTCAATTTGTTTAGGAGTGTTCCGCGCCTGCGACTGGCTCTGACGATCCGGTCAATAGCTGCGCTAAAAAAGAGAGCCGATCCTGACCCCAGAACCGAGCACCTTCGTAGACGTAAGTGGGGGAGCCAAAGACCTCTGAGGAAATAGCCTCCTCGGTGATCTCCTGGACCTTATCTGCCACTGCTTGGCTATTGGCGAGCTTTGTCACCTCAGCGGCATCGTAGCCCCCGTTGATCAAGATGTCCGCCAGTGTGTCGGGGTCAGCGATATTGCGGTCTTCGGCCCAGACGGCCTTCAGACAGCCAAAGCTGATGGCGTCTTGATCAAGCCCGAGTTTTCCAGCGGCGATGATGGCCTTGCACGCGGGTCCCGGATCCGTGGGCCAATGGGCGGGCGTCGCGGTCATCGTCAGCCCTTTTTGCGCCGCCCAACGCGCCTGATCTTCAATGCGGTAAGACTTGCGCGGCGCACTTTGCGCGAAGGGTGGCGTTGAATCGCTCGCCGCAAAAACCTTGGCGATCATCAGGGGGCGGAATTCAACCGTTGCACCGTGCTCACGGGCAAGCGCCATCAGCGACTGATGCCCCAGATAGGCATATCCAGAAATTGGCGCGAAGTAATATGTGATCTTGCCCCCCAAAATCCATTTACTCCGTTGCGAAGGGCAGGCCAGCGTCGATTGGCAGGCTCTCGTCTCGGCTCCATTCGTTCCAAGAGCCAAAGTAGATGCGTACGTCTTTGACGCCTGCTTCCTTCAGCGCAAGGAAGCTGTTGGAAGCGCGCGCGCCTTTAAAGCAGTAAAGATACACAGGCGTATCGACAGTAATGCCAACGCTTGCGCATTCAGCCAGGACTTCGTCCTTGGACTTGATCATCGGCCCGTCTGGGGACGGCTTCATCAAGCGGTACCATTCGATCCAGACAGCGCCCGGGATGCGACCCTTACGAGGGCAGAAATCCTTGCCATAGGGTGAAGAGCTATCGGCGATCCATTCATCCACATCCCGCACGTCCAACAAGGCGATGCTTGTGTCGCCAAGCGACGCTTTGACGTCCTCAGCTGTCAGCATCAAAGCCGTGCCCGCAGGATCAATTGGGAAATCAGCCGGTTTGGGCGCAACTGTATCTGTGGACAATTCCAATCCAGCAGATAACCAGGCGGCTACCCCACCGTGGAGGACTTTGACGTCTTTGTAGCCGAGGTATGACAACAAGAAATAGCCACGGCAGGACTGACCAAACCCCGTATTCATTGATTGCTCATACAGCACAGCGGTTTTGGTGCCATCAAGTCCAGCCGAACCAAAGGCGGCGGCAAATTTATCCGTCAACTCGGCCATGCCATCAGCGTCCGAGGTGGCCAAGAAAGTAAAAATGTCATGCAAGTTCACCGCGCCTTCAATGTGTCCTTCGGCAAAGGCCTCGGGCGCGCGGGTATCGATGATCACCGTGTCTTCGGATGGCATCGCAGTAAGCTGTTCAGGAGTGATTAAAACGGACGTCATTTGGAGTCTCCTCTTGGGTCAGGCTTGCGGTAGGTCGTGGAGCATCTTGCGCAGCTGCTTGGTTGCAGGCGTCACGATGCCAATGAAATAGGCTTCGCGCAGACGTCGCTGTGCCGCACCGCCGGACACGTACCCACGTGCACCTTGGTGCAGCATCGCAGCATGGGCGGCCTTCATTGCGGTTTCCCCACCTTTAAGGCGCAGAGCGACGACGCGGCGGAAGTAAGCGATCGAGGTATCATAAGGGGTCAAGGAAAGCTCAGCCAATTCAGCCTCTGTTTCGGCAAGGATCTTCTCAAATTCCTCTGGCTGTTCTTCCAAGTATTTGTTGACGTGACCAAGCTGACCTTCGACTTGCCGCATCAATGCAATGGAGGATCGGATCATGCCGATGGCCATGCCGCATTGCATCAGCACAAAGCCCGGTCGGATCTTTTGCAAATACCCGTCGATGGGATCAGACAGGATCATCTCATCAGGGATAAAAGCATCACGGAATTGCACGGCACGCGTGGCCGTGCCACCCATGGCCATGAATTCGTGATCCAAAACTGTTTTCACGCCCTCTTGCGCACAATCGGCCACCGCCATGATACGCTTCGGTGTGTCGTCCGTGGTTTCAAAGACCATGCCAAAGAAACCGTCTTCTCCGACATTGGACACCCAAGGCAAAGCGCCCTTGACGGTGTAACCACCATCCACGCGGGTCCCCTTAAGGCGCATCTTTTCAATACCGAAGAAGGTCTTCATCGGGTTGGAGAGGCCCGTGCCCCCAAGGACCTCTCCACTCCCGACCTTGGCCGCCAAACCGGCCAAGGCTTTGTTATCGGAAGAGGCGATGTACCAGCCAAGTGCGTTCTGGCACCACATGCAAAACGCGGTTGAAATGCATTGTTCCGCCACGGTTGAGATCGCCTCAATCGTGTCGTTCAATGTAACCCCCGCACCTCCCATATGTGCGCCATAGGCACCTGCCGCCCCAACGGAGCGCATGATGTCTTCAGGGTAGGCCCCTTCATCAATCTCGCGCACGCGGGGACACAGATCAGTTTTTGCAATCGCCGACACATCGCTAAGCATTGTGGACGGCGCGTCTAGGACGGCGGTGGCAGGCATCGGCCTCTCCTTAAGCGGTTTCAGCGACCATGTTCACGGGACGCGAAAATGTGTTGAAAACGGGTGAGTACTTGATGACGTGCGCGACGAGTTCATCGACAACCGATTTCGGCGTGTCTTCACACTCCATATCCACTTTGATGCGAACATCAGTGAAACCAATCGGCTTAGCATCGTTCAGATCGCCAGTCCCCCAGACAGCGGTGATGTTGAGATCACCTTCCAGTTCCAGCTCCAACTTGTTGACGATCATACCGCGGTGCACGGCGTTGGCGTGCAACCCGACGGCAACGCAAGACCCCAAGGCCGCCAAGGATGCCTCTGACGGGTTTGGCGCAGTGTCGTCACCCAAAAGGCCCGGCGGCTCATCCACGATGTAGGGCTCAAGATCGCGGATGTAGTTCGCATGGCGAAATTTACCTTCCGCGACGGTCTTACACTTCAGTGTTTTGACCACCTCTGGGTTGGCCTTGCCGTTTTCGATCAGGGTGTTCAGCCCCGTCTTATCAATTGGGGCAAGGCAGCCCGTTAGTACTGTTGCAGGTTCAGACATTATGTTCCTCCTTCATTTAACTCTCCCGCACCCAGTTCAGGTGCTGGACAGCCTTCAAACATATGTAATCCAAGAAAAATCCGATGATCCCGATGACCACGACAGTGGCCGCTAGGCGGGAATAATCGAGCGTGTCACGCGCATCATTGATCGCGTAGCCAAGGCCGGATGTGACGCCGAGGTATTCAGCGGGCACCAGCACGATCCAAGCAACACCCAGCGCTAGGCGGATGCCCGTTAAGATGTCCGTTGCAATGGCTGGCAAGATAACGGTGGTGAGCTGGTGCCAAGGGGATGCTCCAAGGTTTCGCGCGACTTTCAGCCATGCTGGATCAAGCCTGCGCAGCCCAGCCGCAGTCGCAAACATGATGGGCCAGACCGCAGCAACTGCGATCAAAAAGATGATCGCTGCGTCCCATGTGGCAAAAGCCATCACCGCGATGGGCATCCACGACAGGGGCGAAATCATCCGCAAGAACTGGAACGGAATGTTCGTCACTTCCCGCAACAAAGACATACGCCCAATCGCGATCCCGACCGGTACGCCAATAGCAATGGCAAAGACCAAACCAAGCCCAACCCGATAAAGCGATGGGATCGACATCTCCCAGACCTCGCCCGACAAGATCATGTCCCATAGGCGCGGAAGGGCCTCGCCCGGCGCGAACATCGAAAAGGCGAACATGCCCGGCGAATTGGCCACCCAGCGACCGCCAAGCCACCAGATGAACAACAGCGCTGCAATGCCGATGGCCCCGCTCACCATCCCTCGGTATCGACCGAAAGATGGCAAGCGCAACGGCCCGTTTATGACCGGCGTATCGGTCACAGCTTCAGGATTTCTTCACGGTTGAATGGATCGCCCGGGTTTACCGATGGATCGTTTACCCATGAGGGGTTTGCATCGAGCGCGTTTTTCACAAACTCATAATTTACAAGATCGTTTGCAACGAACTCTGGATCCAGACCCTTGAGGAAGGTTGTGTCGCCTGACACGACCGTATCTCCCATCGCCTCGACGATCAGTTTGGTCGCCGACGGATAGGGCCAAGGCTGGAAGTCGATCCGGCCGTTTTGCCATTCAGCTTGGTGATGGATCACGCCACTGTCCTGATAGACGCTGTCGTCTTGATAGACAGTCATCGCGCGCTGCACGACTGGAGCAGGCGCAGGCAGGTAGCCTTCACCGTCCTTTGAAAGCAAGGTCGCAACTTCCATCTTGTTTTCAGAGGCGTAGATCGCACCACGCACAACAGCGTTCATGACCTTCTGGGTCCACGCCGCCTTCGCAGTTGTTGCTTCTTCGTGCATGCAAACAACGCAGCACGGGTGGTTCTTCCAAATGTCTCCGGTAAAGCGCAACATCCGTGCACCAGCCATCAGCTCACCCAAAGCGTTGAACGGCTCTGCCACGATGTAGGCGTCCAGCTTCTTCGCCGCCAAGGCTGGCGGCATTTCTGGCGGGGGCATCACCTGCAAGTTTACTTCTGTCGGCGCAAGAGGCTCTCCCTGAGCCTTGATCACAGGCGTAAGGCCGCTCTCTCGTAGCGCATATTGCAACACGATGTTGTGCATCGAATACCAGAACGGCACCGCAACTTGCTTTCCCCCAAGCTGGCTAAAATCGGTAATGTCAGTATGACCGCCCACAACCAAGCCTGAGCCGTTTGTATGGGCCCAAGACATGACCTTGACCGGGAAGTTGTTGTTATAGCGCATCCAAACCGGGATCGGCTTTAGGAAGTGAACAAGGTTGAACTTGTTGGACACAAATCCTTCGATCAGCGGCGACCAGCCACGGATCAGAGTTGGGCGCTCAGCTTCAAGGCCTTCGTCTTCGAAGTATCCTTTGGCGTGCGCAACCAAAAGTGCAGTTGCATCTGTGATAGGCAGATAACCAATTCGAACAACTTCGTCCTCTTGTGCGTAAGCCTGCTGTGGCAGGCCCGCCATCATGGCGCTGAGCGAGGCAAAAAGCCCGCCGCTGGCCAACATGTCCAAAGTCTGTCGGCGCGTGAAATCGGACGCGAAGTATTCTTCGTCGTCCCAGTCTTGTGTGGTGTTTGTTGTTTGATCTTTCATCTTTACCCCCTGATGTGCGGCCTAACTCAGCCCGGCAATTTCGGTGTAGAGCGTGCGAAGCCGCGTTGTTTCGGTTTGGAATTTTTTCGATTGAGAGACGCGGTCTGCTTCTGAAACCTTGATCTCAGTATCGCCAGCGATCTGTCCTGGCCCACTGGACAACAAGACAGCTCTATCTGCCATCTGGACCGCCTCACTAACGTCATGCGTCACAAGAACAACGGTTAGACCCAGCCGCTTGGCAATTTCACGCACATCATTTTGAAGCGTGCGGCGTGTAAAGATATCTAGCGCCGAAAACGGTTCATCCAGCAAAAGCAACTCCGGCTCTGGCGCGATGGAGCGGGCAAAAGCGGCGCGCTGTTGTTGACCGCCGGAAAGGTCCTGTACGTTTCGGTCGGCAAATTCAGACAGGTCAACCAGCGACAAGACATCCTGAATGCGTTCATCAACGCCTTCGGATTGTTTTGCATACTTCAGCCCGAGACCGGCATTTTGGGCAACAGTCATCCACGGATAAAGCGATGGCGCTTGAAACATCATCACCCAACGCGGAGATGGCTTTATCACGCGCTGCCCACCAATATGCACTGCACCTTCCGCAGGCTTAGACAATCCAGACATGATGTGAAGCAACGTTGATTTTCCGCATCCCGACCGACCGATCAGCGCAACAATCTCACCTTTGGTAATCGTTAGGTCGATAGATCGAAGAACAGTTGGACCGCCTCTCCCATAAGAATGAGAGACACCAGAAACCTCAAGATACCGGCGATCCGCTACTGAAGACGGCGCAAGCGGTGCAGCTTGAGTAACGTCAGCCGTTGAAACGGCCTTTAGATCCTCAGATTTTGACTTCAATTGCAGCATAATCCCCACGAGCACAATCAAACAGGTCTGTCTGGCTTTAGGGGGTGGGGCGAAACCGATTCTTGTCAATCGGAGCGCCGGATTCGCACTTGCAGCTTGATCAATTTGTTATGCTTGCCTAAATTTTTTTGCCAATTGGCTACGTTTCGATGATTTTGTAGGCGTTCTCGACTCTTTCGAGACATTGAAGGCAAATCGAACAGAATAGTATTGTACTGGCCTTTTGCCGCACTTAGTTCGTGAGAAGAGATGGCAATGACACTCGAATTGAAAAGCGAAGCATTTGATGAGGCGGTGGCCTGGACCTGTATTGGTCGTGACGCGTCAACCGCCAGAGATCGCGTTCTTAATGCTGCGACAGAGCTGTTTTGCCACCACGGCTTTGCCGCAACCGGCGTCGATACAATCGCAAGCCAAGCTGGGACCGCGAAATCGACGCTCTATGCGCACTTCAAGTCAAAAGACAAATTGATTGAAGCCGTTCTCGAACGCGAAGGGAAAGCGTGGCGCGACTGGTTTTTTGGGCGTCTTGGCCAGATTCACGGAACCCCGAAAGACAAACTCTGCGCCGTTTTTGATATCTTGGAAGAATGGTTTAGCGATCCTGAATTTTATGGCTGCCCGTTTATCAATGCGATCGGTGAGGCCACATCCGAAAATGAGAATTTGCGCAGTGCGGCGAAGGTTCATAAGTCACACGTCAATGTGTGGATTAGCGCCCAGGCTCTAGAACTTGGGTTTCTTTCGCCTGATGATTTGGTCAGGGAAATGACTGTTTTAATCGATGGTGCCATCGTAGCTGCTCAAGTCACAAGAGATGCGAAGTACTCCGAGGTCGCCAAGTCCCTGATCGCCAACCGATTGGCAGCCTAGGCTCAGGACGGGACTTTTGCATTAATTCATCTTGATCAAAGTCTGGCCGTTGCGGTCCGTCATGTCGCGCTGCAATGAACAACGGGCTGATGAACCAGATCTCGCCCTGAACACCTGAGAGTTTGTGATAGACGTGTCCGCGTTTGATTGTTCTGATCGTCTCTATCCCGCTAAGTGTGGCCTTCCCGCGATTGATGAACTCGTGAGTTTTCGCACAGAGGTCTTTCTTGGAGGTGCCGTTTGGTCTGACTGCTCCGTTGGGCCCGATGGTACCCGACTACCTTTGTGTTTTTTTGCATACCCAATGAAAACCAACGGCCACATGTAGTGCGCCAGCCATTGCCTTTATGGCCGCTCTGATGGAACGCATTTGGTGGCCGTGCACTCGCAGCTAATGACCGCTTCCCGCCAATTTTACTGTTGAAAGTCAAAGTGTTGCGAGTTCAGATAGTACTGTGCTGAACCACCCCCTGCTCAGATCAACTCCTTGAACTGCTCCAACTCGGCCGCCGTTGCGACCAAACCCTGCTGGGTGAGGATCGCAAGATAGTCTTCGGCCGTGTAGGGCGGATTCCTGAGGCGTGCGCGGACTTTTCGGAGTGCTGAGCAGAACAGCCCTGGTGCGAGCGCAAGGTGGTTGCTCAGGAAGTCGTCCGGATGCTGCGTTTCGATGCCGTAAGGATCGAGGGC
>JBCBON010000071.1:0-10387 GCA_039821195.1 Pseudomonadota bacterium | reverse complement strand
AGTCTTTTACTTCGCGCGCCATGCCCTTGATGGACTCAACAACGGACGTCACCGCCTGATCGATGCCACGCTTCAGATCCATTGGGTTCATGCCAGCCGCAACGGACTTCATGCCTTCTTTGACGATGGCTTGGGCCAGAACAGTCGCAGTCGTTGTACCGTCGCCAGCTGTGTCATTCGTGCGAGAGGCCACTTCTTTGACCATCTGTGCGCCCATGTTTTCGAACTTGCCTTCAAGCTCAATTTCTTTGGCAACAGATACACCGTCTTTTGTGATGCGTGGCGCGCCAAAGGATTTATCCAGAACAACGTTCCGACCTTTCGGGCCCAGTGTCACCTTCACAGCGTCGGCCAGAACGTTAACGCCTTCCAGCATCTTGTTCCGCGCCTCTGTGGAAAATTTTACGTCTTTTGCAGCCATTTTGTTAGCTCCTGATTTCCGTGGTTAAGCTTGAATGCCGAGAATGTCGGATTCTTTCATGATCAACAGCTCTTCGCCATCAATCGACACTTCTGTTCCGGACCATTTGCCGAACAGGACTTTGTCACCAACGGATACGGCCATTGGGATCAGTTCGCCGCTGTCTTTGCGCGCGCCCTCGCCTGCTGCGATGATCTCGCCTTCAGCTGGTTTTTCTTTGGCGCTGTCAGGGATGATCAGCCCGCCAGCTGTCTTCTCGTCGCTTTCCAGCCGACGAACCAGAACACGATCGTGCAGTGGTTTAAATGCCATTTTGGATCTCTCCATAAAGGTTGCGTTAGGGGAAGCTCTTCGGGTCGTTAGCACTCGCCTCCCTTGAGTGATAACGCGCTGCATTTAAGGAGGAGTCAGTGGGGGGTCAAGGGGTTTGGGGAACGGATTTGAATAAGAAGAATTTTGGTAATTCTCTGCGTCTCGGGAGGCAGCATTTGGGCCTCGGACGACCAGTCAGCAACATGTACTGTCGCTGACCAGCATGTTTTAAGTTTGCTTACTGCAGCTGAAGGTTTTCAGCAGAAGACTTGCCGCGCATGCGATCTTCCACGATATCGAACATAACTTTTGCGCCTTCCTTCAGGCCATCAAGCCCAGAGCGCTGCACTGCGCTGATGTGTACAAAAGTATCACCGCTGCCGTTATCCAGTTCGATGAACCCGAAACCTTTGGTTTCGTTGAACCATTTTACCGTACCTTTTGTCATGATATTGTCCTTTCATTGACATTTTGCGCCCACCTGAATTGATCGGGCTGCTTGCTGCCGTTAGGCAGCAGATTTCTTAAACTCGCCAATCTTGGAGAGCATACAGTTCAAGCCGTCCCGCGCATGTGCCGGATCAATCTTGAGTTGTGGATGAAAATTCCGCTTGGGGGGTGTGTTGCGTATAAGCGTCACAAACATTTTGCCGTTTTGCGCTTCGCCGCGGGTGTTGTTTTTCGTCAAATCTATAGTGTCTGATGCCTCACAAGCGAAAAATCGCCAAAGGCACATCGTCTTTCTTCTTTTACAGGAAGCTCGTATGAAATAGCCGCCATCGTTTCTGTGCTCTTACCGAGCTATTCAAGACAACGATCTGGGGACCATGGACAAGAACGTTATGCCGCTGATTTCGTTATCCACACGAGGCAATGGGGTTAGCTAATGTAGATCATAGAAATAAGCAACATCTTAAATCGAACTGGGCATTTGCCCAAGGGTACGCGTAAGGCCGAAACAGGAAATGTCTGTTTGTGCAGTTTTCCGCGACGGAAGTCCACTTACGACACGTTTGATTCTCTGGTTCAAAATATAACAACTCCGGAGAAGGTGATGGATATTCAAAAAAGAACACTGTGGATGCTGGGCGCGGTGATCGCCGTGCAGGTTTTCGATATCGGTTTGCATGTGGCTGTGAACGAGGTGGAGCCTTTGCGCGTTTTGTCGAACCTGGTTCTGATCGCCGGGGCCAGTTTCGGGGCGCTTGCCCAGCAAAACTGGCGTCCGGTGATTTGGACCGCAGCGCTGGCTTATGTGATTTTGAATCTGGCCTTTGTTGCAATCTACGGTCTGGTAAACCCTGAAACCGGGATCAATCGTGCGCCGCTTTTTGTCTTCATGGCCGTCAGCCTCTGGCTGACATATCGGGTGGAACAGTTGCGCCTGAAAGCAAGTCTCGTCTGACCAAGGCTTGGGCTTGGATGCGCCCCAGCCCAAGACGGAGATCGTAAATCGGTTTCTGGACTTGGGCCCATCGACCGATCCTTTATCATCAGCCTTTCCGCCTGAGTTCTAACATATTGTTTTTGTTGACTTATACTTCACCTCTTTCAAAAGAAGAGGTGAAAATGAAAAATCGCGAAACGGAAATGATGTTGAACGGCTATGGGCTGACCACTGCAGAGCTGACCTACCGCATGCCGGACCACCAGCACGTTCTGAACACATTTGTTTGGCAGGATTATGATATCGCGCCGAAATACCCCAAGCTCTATAAGTTCATCGGATTCTGGAAACGCGAAATCGAAGGCCCGTTGCATCACGTCAAGTTCGTCCATCGCAAGGAATTCAAAGCGGGTGAATGGCGCATTGTGAGCGGCGCATTTTATCTGAACTGACGTTTTTTTCTGGACTGAAAGGCGGGCCGTCAGTCTATAATCCACTCACTTGATATTCAAAGTCTTGGGGATTGGTTTCATGTTTGATCGAATTAATCGCGCGGCGCTTGCCTTCTCGGTCGCCCTGACCGCCAGCCTGCCTGCAACAGTGCAAGCGGACGTCCTTTCGGCCCAAGACTCCGATCCCAACGTAATGGGATGGATGCAGGGGTTCCCTCCACCCGAAGACAAGCTAATCACGCAGCCAGATTCGAATTATTTCAGCTTTCCGAAACTGCGGTGGTCGGTCTGCCATCTGCGAGAGTTCCTCCCGACAGAAGTGATCAGCCGCGGGATCGGTGCGCCTGTGCCGCTGACCTATGCCGAAAATCGCGCGGCGCTCGAGACCGAGATTGATGCCCTGAGTTTCAGAGTCATGAACACCGATCAAACAATGACATGGGAAGAGTCGCTCTTTGCCAATTACACCGATGGCATGCTGATCCTCCACAAAGGGGAGGTCGTCTACGAACGCTATTTCGGCTGCCTGGAGGAAATCGGCAAACACGCTGCCATGTCGATGACCAAATCCATCACAGGCCTTCTAGCCGAGATCATGGTGCAAGAAGGCACCCTAGATGACACGCTTTTAGTCCGCGATATCATCCCCTCCATTGGCGACAGCGCCTTTGCAACGGCGACCGTGCGCGAGGTCATGGATATGACGACGGGTGTTCAATACTCCGAGGATTACTCTGACCCGAATGCCGATATCTGGCTCTATTCGGCGGCGGCCAGCCCCCTGCCCAAGCCGGCGGATTACACCGGGCCAAACGGCTATTGGGAATACCTGCAACAGGTTCCACCCGATGGGGAGCACGGCGCAGAGTTCCACTATAAAACCATCAATTCCGATATGCTGGGCTGGATCATTTCCACCGTGGCGCAGAATTCCGTGACCGAGTTGGCCTCGGACCGGCTGTGGACCAAAATGGGCGCCGAGCTGGAGGCCGAGATGACCGTGGACGGATACGGCGTGCCATTTGCGGGCGGTGGCCTGACCGCCGGACTGCGCGACTTGGGCAGGATCGGAGTGTTGATGCTGAACGGCGGCGAAATCAACGGCGAACGCCTCTTCCCCGCCGAAGTAGTCACGGCAATTTCCTCGGGCGGCGACCCGTCGAAATTTGGGGGCTTTGGCACAATCCCCAACGGCAGCTATACCAGCCAATGGTGGGTGTTCCACAACGACCACGGCGCCTATGCAGCCCGCGGGGTGCATGGCCAAACCATCTATGTCGATCCAACAGCCGAAATGGTTTTGGTGCGTTTTGCGTCTTTCCCGCAGGCGCAGAACGGATTCATCGATCCAACATCGCTGCCCGCATATCAGGCCGTGGCGGAATACTTGCTAGAGACGCAATAGCGAAAAATTTGGTGTGCGGCTGGCATCGCCGCACAAGCCACATCAACCCCGTGACGGAAAAATTCCCTCGGTCACGATGCAGTGCTTCATGGCAATCACTCCCAATTCGTCCCCACTTCTAACCGACGTCGTCGCTCTCAGGCCTTGCGGGTACTCTTGGCGCAGCCCAGCGCCCTTTCCTGAACCGGCAATCACACCACCACGAAGATCGGGCAGCGCAAAGGTTGTGCGACCATCCCCTCCATAAAACGTGCCGAGCAAAGAAAAGAGAGCAGAGTTCTGCGAAATGGGCAGCAACTGCCCGGCCGCCTCTGCTGTGCCACGCGGGCAAAAATTAAACCCAACGGTCAGAACCTGCCCAAGATAAAAATCCTGCGCCTGAGCGGAACTGACAACGGATTGTGACATCAAAACACCAACAACTGCGCGTTTCCAAAACTTCATGACGGAACCCCACTTTATCCTTATCAAAGTGACCAAAGATCACAGCGCCAACCTCGCATCCCCGCTGGCAAAATCAATGAAAACTTCTTAGGCGAACCGCCCCGAACAGAGCCCGACAAGTTTACATACTCCGCGGTCGTGTCTAATCGCCTTTCAGTGATTTGAGTGATAGGGGAGCTGCGTGGAAAACCCGTCTTTGGGATCAAAAAGGTACCTTTTATGCTGTCCACAAGAGGGGTTCAACGATCAGCTTAACCAACTCTGGTGGAGTTACCGATATGCTCGTCTTACGAAGCGTGTGCTGTTGGTCGATACAAAAAACGGGAGCTTGGGGCGGGCATTCTCTGACGTGTTCGAGCTGGCAACTTGGCTAGGTGATCAAAGCAAACACATCCAAGATTTCTCGTCCTTAGACCCCAACGCTTTCGATCAGATGACAACGCATCCACCTGCGCTGTCGGGAAAAGTGTCATCCTATCGGACCGAATGGCCAGTCGGACAACCAAAAGCTGGCACGTCGCGCCTGGTCCTTGAGGGCACAAACGAATTTGTTTCACTCACTCGGACGGCAGATGGTGGAAAACGAAACTGGCAAGACTTACCGGATTTCACGGCACAATTGGTGCTTCATCATTCCGGCGGCGGCGGGAACAAAGGAAAGCGGTTTCTCGAACTGGTCAAACTGAAACCTGCGCTTGCGACACAAGTCCTTGCAGCACTTGCAACGCTTCCAAAGGATCTTGTCGCCTGCCATATTCGTCAAACCGACATGTCGGTGGATGCTGGACGCTTCTTGGAGGCGTTAAACCAACATGTTTCTGGTCGTCCCGTCCTGATTTGCAGCGATGACATAGCGCTACGTGCAAAATCTCAAGTCGCGCTTTCGAACGCCGGCGCTGTGATTTTTGCTTCAGACCTCCCCGATCTAAAGGGTGCGCGTCTGCATGGGCACCCGAGCTACTGGTCAAAGGATGAAGCTTTGGTTGCGCTTCTGGTCGATCTCTTTGCAATAGCGTCCGCGAGCGAATTCGTTTTCCCACACGCCTATGAAGCCGCTATGAATGTTGAACGCTTTTCTGGTTTTGCGGTGCTTGCTGACAACCTTCGTTTGGATCCGACGGCTCAAAAATCGCTGCTATCTTTAGGCGATCCGAAACTACTTACTCACGTCTTCCGCGACGGCCCTCCAAGCGCGAAACGGCGATCGCAGCTGGTGCAGAAACTCCGCAGTGCCTATCCCGAAATGACCAAGATAGAGGAAAGACGCAAAAAAGAACGCACAAGATTGAACGACCCAAGGCGATGGGCAACTCGGCTTACGAACAAGCTTTAATATCCCCGGAGCGCTGGCCAAGTTGGCTTCAAGGTTCTAACTGCCCCCCATGACCGAGATTATAAAATCGCTTTCCGAAATTTCGGACCGTTACCGCGCCGTTTACTGTGACCTTTGGGGATGCCTTCACAATGGTATAGCGCCCTTTGCGGAAGCCGTAGAAGCCCTCTCAGAATTCAAATCAAAGGGAGGGATCGTTATTCTTCTGACCAATTCGCCACGCCCCGCAAGTGGCGTTCAACCACAGCTGAATCAGATCGGTGTGCCTCGCGATCTCTATCACGGTATAGTGGCGAGCGGCGATGCGGCCCGGGCGGCAATGGCGTCGGGGGATTATGGGCAAAAAGTGTATCACATCGGACCGGACCGCGATCATCCGTTTTTTGACGGTGTACCCGAGGAGGATTTTTATCAAGGGATCGATATTGATCGCGTTCCCTTAAATGACGCTGAGGGGATCGTCTGCACTGGCCTATTCGATGACAGTACCGAGACGCCAGAAGATTACAGAGCGACCCTTTTGAATGCCAAAACCCGTGGACTGAAAATGCTTTGCGCGAACCCAGACATTATTGTCGATCGCGGCGACGCCCGGATTTATTGCGCAGGCGCGATTGCCGAAGCTTATAGAGAAATGGGGGGCGTAGCGCATTATTTTGGAAAGCCGCATGCGCCGATTTACCTGCTCGCGCGCAACCGATTGGCTACCATCGCCGGCCACGACATCCCCAACGAAGACATCCTCGCGATAGGTGATGGCATTCGAACCGACATTGCTGGCGCTTCTGGCGAGGGGATTGATGCGCTGTTCATCACTGGTGGTCTTGCGAAAACAGATACCGGAACGGTTCAGCAGCCAGACGCAGCGAAACTGGAGGCGTTTCTTGCGTCATCGCAGCTCGCACCTCAATTCGCGATGGGATACCTGCGCTAGATGCGGATCGTTCGGGACTATCAGTTTGCTTCGCCACAAGATCGCGGCGCGGTTGTCGCCATCGGTAATTTTGACGGTGTACATCTAGGGCATCAGGCCGTCATAGACCTAACGCGCGAACATGCCGAACATCACAAAGCACCCTTGGGCGTTCTAACCTTCGAGCCCCATCCGCGCGAATATTTTGCACCAAAGGCGCCTGCCTTCCGGTTGATGAACGCTGGCGCGAAAGCCAACCGATTGGAAAAGCTGGGTGTGCAAACTTTATATCAGTTGAACTTCAACGCAGCCTTATCCAATCTCTCAGCCGAAGCATTCGCTCAAAAGGTGATCCATTCAGGACTGGGTTTGCGACATGTCATCGTCGGGTCTGATTTCTGTTTTGGGAAGGGTCGCGCTGGCACCGCAGAGATGTTGGACGCATTCGGAAAAGACCTTGGTTTTGGCGTAACAGTTGCGGACCTCATTGGCGAAGCAGATCAGGTCTATTCCTCAACAGCGATCCGCAATGCTCTTTCGGAAGGTGACCCGAAATTAGCAGCCAAAATGCTGGGTCACTATCACCGGATCGAAGGAGAGGTGATCCATGGCGACGCACGAGGCCGCGATCTTGGATATCCAACCGCGAATATGTCGCTCGATGGTTTGCATAAGCCCAAATATGGAATTTATGCCGTCCTCGTGGATATACGTACTGGCCCTCACAAAGGGTCCTATCATGGCGTTGCCTCGCTCGGTGAACGTCCGACCTTTGGCGTGAACATCCCAAATTTAGAGTCGTTTATCTTTGACTTTTCGGGAGATCTTTACGGCGCAGAGCTGTCAGTTGCTCTTGTAGACTTCCAACGCCCCGAGCAAAAATTCGACAGTCTTGATGCTTTGATTGCACAAATGGATCAAGACAGCCTTCAAGCCCGTGCCACCCTTACCTCACTCTAGGGCAGCAATCACATCGCGATACATATTCAACGCTTCCAGCCCCGCATCCGACACCGAGTAGACGCCTTTTTCCACGCGGAAGAACCAACCATAGTGATTGTCGCGGAGGATTATGCCGGCTCTCAGAACACCTGTTTCTGCCTTGAGGTTCTTCGGCGACTTCGGTTCATCGGACAGCGCTCGGACGAGACGCAGTGCATCTTGGCGATAGGCGGTCACAAGCGGTCGCCCGCTTTGACCACCAGAATTGAAATCGCCTTCTCTTTTGGCGAATTCCTTCAACAAAGCCGATGATCGCCGCGCCTGTCGTCTTGGGTGATATGGTCCGGGATCGCATTCAATAGTCACCAATTCCCGGTCCAAATCCACAAGCATAAAGCCGATCCCGATACGCCTGCATAGTTGAGTAACCTGCGTCTTTCGCCGCCGCCCTTTCGGACCAACGCCGCTTGGCACCGCCAGATAAACGGTCTCTGACATGGCAAGCCGATCCACAGCCTGAAGGACCACAGTCAAGTTCAAAGACGTTTTAAGCTCGACAATAAGCGGTGGGTCCTCGTCTCGGAGCGCAACAACATCGCAGTCTTTAACTTCGGCTTTCACCTTGTACCCCTGCCCCTCTAGGAAGGCTTTTACAGGGGCATAGAGATCCGTTTCGCGCATAACTCTAACTGCACAGTGTCGCGCCATGACGCAAACCGCTTTTCAATCCTTAACTCGAGGATAGAGTGCGCCTCATGGACCGATTTTGGGAAACCACACCGTTAGATGAAATGACGAAGCCCCAATGGGAGAGCCTGTGTGACGGATGTGGGAAATGCTGTTTGATCAAGCTAGAGGATGTCGACACCGGCGAGTTGCGCTACACCAACATCGCTTGCCGTTTGCTTGATGACACAAGCTGCAAATGTATGAACTATCCGCTGCGCAAACAACTGGTTGCAGGTTGTGTGGTTCTTACTCCAGAACGCTTGGACGAAATTACCGAGTGGATGCCGGCTACATGCGCGTACAAAATTTTGCATGAAGGCGGATCGCTGCCCGAGTGGCATCCGCTGTTGACGGGTTCGCCGCACAGTGTGCACGAAGCAGGGATTTCGGTTCAAAATAAAACCGTACCAGAATACGAGATCGATGAAGATGATTTCGAAGACTACGCCATTGAAGGACCGATTTAATGTATTTCGCCTCTGACAACTCTTCACCCGCACATCCTCAGGTTTTGAAGGCGGTGATGGACGCAAGCGCGGGCTACACAGGTGGCTATGGCGCAGAGGCGGGTATGGACCGCGTGACTGAAAAAATCCGCGATATTTTTGAAGCTCGGCAAGCAGCCGTTTACTTGGTCGGCACTGGCACTGCCGCAAATGCCTTGGCCCTCGCCACAATGGTGGAGCCATGGCAGACCGTATTCTGCCATAAGGTTGCTCATATCGAAGAGGATGAATGCGGCGCGCCCGAGTTCTTTACGGGTGGTGCGAAACTTGTGTTGATTGATGGTAAAGATGGACGCATGGACCGACACGCTTTTGGCGCAAAGGCCGCCGTTACAGGTCATATTGGCGTTCACAATGTGCAGCGCGGCGCTCTTTCGATCACGAATGTCACCGAAGTTGGAACAACGTATTCTCTTGAGGACATCCAAGCGCTCACCGCGATCGCGAAGACCCAAAATATGCCGGTTCATCTGGATGGGGCTCGCTTTGCGAACGCACTGGTGTCTATGAACTGCTCCCCCGCCGAAATGACATGGAAGTCCGGCGTCGACATGGTCAGTTTTGGAGGCACTAAGAACGGGTGCATGGGCGTTGAAGCGGTTGTCATTTTTAATCCCGAACATGCATGGGAATTCGAACTCAGGCGCAAACGCGGCGGTCACCTTTGGTCCAAGCACCGCTATTTGTCGGCTCAGATGGAAGGGTATCTTGCCGATGACCTTTGGCTGCGGCTTGCGCGTCAGGCAAATGATGCTGCAGCAGAGCTTGAGACCGGTCTTTCGACAAAAGGTGTCACGCTTGCGCACCCGAGGGCCGCCAACATGATGTTTGCTGGCCTGCCACTAGAGGGGCACGCAAAGGCGCAAGCCGCTGGCGCGATGTACTATCCGTGGGACACCGCGTATACCAGTGTGAGATCGGACGAGCATCAAACAGTCCGCTTGGTGACAAGCTGGTCAACGACCGAGGAAAACATCGCAGCCTTCCTCGACCTCATTTGAAATCACGCGATTTCGGCCAAATACGAATCCAAGTAATTAAGGCGATCTTGACCCCAAAAGATCTCTTCTCCGATAACATAGGAGGGCGAGCCAAAGACGTTTCGTTGGATTGCTTCTTCCGTGTTTTTCTCGAACACTTCAGCTCCCTTCATCATGCCACTATCCGCCAAGGCAGGATCGAACCCATTTCCTTCTAGGGCGGCCCGCACAACAGCGTCTTGCGCAAGGTCTTTCTCTTCAACCCAAACAGCTTTCAAAAAGCTGCGGAGCAGTCCCCCGACATCGCCACCGCCAACATCCTGTGCCGCGATCAGCGCATATGAACTTGGCGCTGCGTTGGTTGGGAAGAACGCTGGCGTTGAGTTGATTGGCATACCGTTCATTTTGGCGACCCGGTTCAATTCCTGCATGCGATATACTTTTCGACTTTCATGCCGTTGCGCAGGCGGCGTACCACCCGTCGCCTCAAATACTTTCATCAAAGCAATCGGTTTGTACGTGATTGTAGCACCATGTTTTTGTGCAATCACCTCAAGCTGATT
>JBCBON010000070.1:0-11403 GCA_039821195.1 Pseudomonadota bacterium | reverse complement strand
GTCGTTGCCGTTGTAGGGGTAGAGCTGTTTTTACCAGGCACCCTACAAGCAATTGTAGATGCCGATGGCGGACCACAAAACCCAACGGCATTGATGTCGTTGTTGCTTTCGTTCATTGGCGTTCTGCTTGGCCTATGGATCGTTAAAGTTGCCACATTGTCGGATTGGAAACCGATTATGTGGGCGAAGGCGGGCCGGGTGACACGCGGTATTCTTGCCTTTGGTGGCCTCTACGCAGTTGTGGTTGGCGTTCTGGATCTTATTTCAATCCTCTACGGAAGCCTCCTGCCAAATATACCCTTTTCAACTTGGATCCTTTGGATGCCTCTCGTCGTTGTTCTGGTTTTTATTCAAGTCAGCGCCGAGGAGCTATTGTTTCGAGGCTATATCCAGCGGGTACTTTTTGATTGGTCGTCCTCGCGACTGATTTGGATGGTACTTCCGTCAGTCGCGTTTGGCGCGTTACACTATCAGCCCGCGATCATGGGACCGAATGCGTGGCTTTTGGTCGTTGCGACCACCGTTTTCGGACTGCTTGCTGCGGAACTCACGTATTTGACGCGCTCCATTGGCCCCGCCATTGGCATCCATTTGGTGAACAATCTGAACGCCTTTCTGATCATCCAGTTGGACTCCGGTATCGGCGGCTTCGCCCTGTTCAAAACGCCGTTTACACCGGAAGATGTGGAAACACTGCGTGTCAGCTTGCTGCAAGGTATCGGTCTATATGCGATAATCTTAGTCGGTCTGTTAATTTTTGGACGTCGTATTTTTCGGCGTTAGATTTGCAATCGCCTTACCGCCCGTCTACACAATGGCGACCCCAGAACGAGAAACACGATGAACTGGATCTCCAATTATGTGCGGCCGCGGATCAATTCGCTGTTTTCGCGCCGAGATATCCCCGAGAACCTTTGGACGAAATGCGATGAATGCGGAACCATGCTCTTTCATCGCGAATTGGCCGAAAGTTTGAACGTCTGTCCGAACTGCAATCATCACATGTTTATTCTACCTCGGGACAGGTTCCGCACCCTGTTTGACAATGGAGCATTTACTGAGATCCAAGTGCCCGAAGTGGTGCCCGACCCGTTGGGGTTTCGGGATCAAAAACGATATCCGGACCGCTTGCGCGCAGCCCAGAAAAAAACCAGCGAGGCCGAAGCGATGCTGGTTGGAGAAGGGGAGCTTGGGAAGTTGCGGGTGGTTATGGCTGCACAAGATTTCTCTTTTATGGGCGGCTCAATGGGAATGTATGTCGGCAACGCGATTATCGCCGGGGCACAACGCGCGCTTGAAATCAAATCTCCCTATATCCTTTTTTCAGCAGCAGGTGGCGCGCGTATGCAAGAGGGCATTCTGTCGTTGATGCAGATGCCGCGGACAACGGTCGCGCTTCAGATGCTCAAAGAAGCGGGACTTCCGTTTATTGTAGTTCTTACTCATCCAACAACCGGAGGGGTCACGGCATCTTACGCTATGCTTGGCGATATCCACATCGCCGAACCCAAAGCGCTGATCTGTTTTGCCGGTCCGCGTGTGATTGAGCAAACGATCCGCGAGAAACTTCCAGAGGGTTTTCAACGCGCCGAGTACTTGTTGGAACACGGAATGTTGGACCGTGTGGTGCAACGCGCGGATATGCGGGATGAGCTCATCACGCTCACCCGTCTGATCATGCGGAAACCCAAAGCCATCAAAGGGGAGTTGCCGCCGCCAATGGCTATCGGCTCGACCACAGAAGAGGGTCTTGCAGAACAGAATGCAGAGTGACGTTATCCTGGAGCGACTAATGTCGCTCCACCCGAAACTGATTGACCTCACTTTGAACCGGGTTTGGTCCCTTCTTGAGAAGTTCGAAAACCCTCAGGCCAGTCTTCCGAATGTGATCCATATCGCTGGAACCAACGGTAAAGGGTCTGTTTTATCTTACTTGCGCGCAGGCCTCGAAACCGCGGACTTCAAAGTTAATGCCTATACCTCTCCGCATTTGACGTGCTTCCACGAGCGCATCCGCATGGGCGGAGATTTGATCTCCGAAGAGGCATTGGCCGAAGTGCTAGCCGAGTGTGAAACGGCCAATGGGGATGAGCCGATTACCTATTTCGAGATCACAACCGTTGCGGCCCTTTTGGCGTTCTCTCGAAGTGCTGCAGATTACACGCTGTTGGAGGTTGGCCTCGGCGGACGCCTTGATGCGACCAATGTGATCGATGCGCCTGCGATGACGATGATCACACCTGTGTCCATGGACCATGAACAGTTTTTGGGATCGACCCTCGCAGCAATTGCTGGCGAAAAAGCCGGCATTCTTAAGTCCGGGTGCTTTGCTGTGATCGGCCCGCAAGAGGATGAGGCCCTTGAGGTAATCGAAGCAAAAGCCTGGGAAGTGGGAGCGACGCTGAAATGCCATGGCCAACATTGGCATGTTTGGGAAGAGCAAGGACGGCTTGTTTTTCAGGATGAGTATGGGCTCGTTGAGGTGCCATTGCCACGGCTTGCAGGTGCCCATCAGTTGCAAAATGCCGGCATGGCAATCGCAGCCCTTCGATTGCTTGGCGCGCCGGAAGTAGCGCTATCTGGCGCTACAGAGAACGTTCAATGGCCTGCACGTCTTCAACGATTGAAAACGGGGCCTTTGGTGGACGCCGCGCAAGGGTCCGAACTTTGGTTGGATGGAGGGCATAACCCGTCAGCTGGCACAGCTTTGGCCGACTACCTGCGGTCCTTGCCTGAAGCGCCAACCGTCTTGATTACTGGAATGCTGAATACAAAAGACGCTATCGGCTACCTTACGCCACTGGCCGAGGTCGCGTCTCACGCCTTTACTGTGGCAATCCCCGGAGAGAAAGCATCGCTGTCAGCCGATGACTTGGCAGGCATCGCGACAGGAATTGGAATGGAGTCAGAGGCTTCAAAAACTGTGGAAGACGCAATTCGGAAAATCACACGCGCTATACCTGGCGCACGTATCGTTATTTGCGGATCACTTTATCTCGCCGGTCATATCCTGCGAGAGAACGGGTAGACGCGGGGGACGCCCCCCCCGCGAATTTTATACAGACTGCGAAATCCATTCAGATAAGGCGGCTTTGGGCGCAGCACCCGTCTTATTGGATACGACTTGACCATCCTTAAACATGAAGAGCGCTGGGATACCGCGAACGCCAAACTCCGCGGGTGATTGTGGATTCTCATCCACGTTCACTTTCACGATCTTCACTTTACCTTCGAGCTCCTCGGACAGTTCCTCAAGGGACGGGCCGATTTGCTTACAAGGACCACACCATTCCGCCCAAAAATCAACAACGACTGGAATGTCTGACTCGCGAACTTCAGAGGCGAATGTATCGTCCGTTACTTTGACTGTTGCCATGGTTTTTACCCTTTCTGGCGTGTTCGTTTTCCAAACCTAGCTAGGCGGCGTGCCCGCCGCAATCAAGCATCTGAAATATTGCGTAGCGCAGCTGTGAGAAGCGAGGTTGGGATTTCCATGAGTTCGCCCGTTTCCGTCCAAAGTATTGCAACCTGAACAGTGCGGTCAGGAAAAATTTGCTGTCCAGCCGACATATAAAGCGCCATTTGGGTTAAAAGACCGGTTGGGATTTCTTGCGCCGTCTTTGGCACAATTTGATTGGATTTAAAGTCGGTGATCTCGATGGTTTCATCAGTCACCTTCAAAAGATCAAAAATACCCTCAATCTTTTGCTCACTCACTGTGGCAACAAATGGCACTTCATGCAGCGCACCAGAAAAACGCGCCGTGATGCTCGGCATTTCAAATAATGACCGGGCCTTCGATGAGAGGTGCTTTCGTTTTGCAGCATCGGGAATTAGCGCATGTGCTAAATTCTCCCACTCGGTTTCGGGCGCTTGCGGCAAATGCTCGAGCAGAAGATGAAGGAGTGTGCCGGTTTCCAGCGCTTCAGCTTTTTCCGCGCCACCCGACAGCGTTTTGGGACCATTCACTTTGGATGGGTTCAGAACGGTGGGTTGTGCAGCGGCAGCCTTTGGCCTGTGAAAAACAAAATCTGGAAGCTTGGCGGGTATGGTGACGTGTTCGGATTGGTCATCGGAGCTTGAGGGCCAAGTCCCATTACTCAGTGACTTGCGACCATCGGACTCCAGATTGGCATTCAGTGCTGTCATGGCCGCGTCGATCTGCTCGTACCACGATCCGTTCGCGTCGCCGTTCAATGGCTTGCCTGCACCTGCCACGATCAACCAGTTTTCGGCGCGTGTGAGTGCGACATACAGCAGACGCTGACGCTCTTGCTCTTCTTGTTGCTTGATGACCTTCAAGTCATCCATGTGGGCCCGGTCTTTCCACGGATCGGCCGCGGGCCAAATCAAGCGGCCATCCGGCATGCGCTTGATCTCCCCTTTTTGGGTCTGCGTCTTTTTCGGCCCGGTATCAGGCAAGATAACAATTGGCGCTTCCAATCCTTTCGCACCGTGGACTGTCATAACCCGCACTTCGTTTCTGGTTCCATCCAGATCCCGTTTGACCTCTACGGTGCCGCTCTCGAACCAATGGATAAACCGCACCAGGTCAGGGATTGTATTTTGCTCAAAGACAAGCGCTTGGGCGAGCAGCTCATTCAGGGCATCTTCTGTTTCAGGGCCTAAACGCGCCAACAGCCTCTCGCGTCCATGGTGCTTTGAAAGGCAAAGTTCGATCAACTCATAAGGTCGGTCAAAGTCGGCACGGTTGCGCATATCCTGAAGAAACCCAAGGACATCGGCATGAACGTCGCTTGTTCGTAGAGCCTCCCACAAACTCCTCGGTCGATTGTGGGCAAGCGCAAACAAGTCTGGCTCGCCCAACCCACAAAGTGGAGAGCGCAGGACCTCTGCGAGAGACAGATCATCTTCGGCCAAAGCGATAAACTTGAGTAAAGACAGCACATCGCGGACTGCAAGGTTTTCGGTAATCTTCAGCCGGTCGGCCCCAGCAACAGGAACACCGCGCGACGTCAGCTCTGAGATGATGTCGAGGAACAGGCGGTCTCTACCGCGTACCAAAATCAATATATCACCGGGTTGAACGGCCCGTGCGTGCTGACCGGTGGCCAACACTGTTGATCCATCGGTTATTCGTGCAACCTCGCTCGCAATTTCCATAGCGAGACGTTTTTTGGGATCGCCCGGTGTTGGCATATCCACCGGCTCAAACCACGCGGGCTCTTTGCCGTCATCTTCGGCCTCCAAATAGGGCCATAAGACAACGCGCCCTGGTTTGTCCGAGGCAACTGCAATATGCTCAGTTGGGGTAAATTGCTTATTTTCGTTAACGTTAAAAACCGTATCCACCAAGTTGAGGATACTGCCAGCTGATCGAAACGAGAAGTTTAACCCCTGCTCAAAAAGAGGCCTGTCAATGGCGGCCAGCTTTTGGGCAAAGGTGGATTTCATGTCGGCAAAGGCTGTCGGGCTCGCCCCTTGGAAGCTGTATATTGATTGTTTTTCATCGCCCACGACGAAGAGACTTCTTTCCGCCTGAGTATCCCCTCCCGCCATGAAGTCCTCGGTCAAAGCTTCAATAATTGCCCACTGATCCGGGCTTGTGTCTTGCGCTTCATCGACAAGAATATGGTCGATCCCGCCGTCAAGTTTGAACAAAACCCACTGCGCCATTTGTCCCTGGGTCAAAAGCGAGCGTGTTTTGGAAATAAGATCAGAGAATTCTAACACGCCACGCTGAGATTTCGCATCTGCCAAGCGAGCCAAGAATAGGTCTGCAAAATGACCCAGAATGTGTTTACGCCTCTCAGTCAGCTGTTCAGCATAACGATCCCTTGCTTCAACTACTCTAAGTTTCAAATCCGCCAAAGCGTGTAAGTCGATATCAGACGCATCTTTCACAGCTTTTGTTGGAAAACCGTTTGGCGAAAAGGGCGCATTGCCAGACTTTGTGAGCAACAGTGAGGCTGCGTAAGTCAGCTGTTCCAACGGCGCTTCAGCACTCAGAAGGTTTTCCAAAACGGGGATGGCTCGCTGGTCCGTCGCGCCCCCAGTCGGTAGAACATGTCCGATGCGCGCAAGGATGCTACGGTCATTCTGGTTCAAGACATGTGGAACGGTGACGGGTGGCGGTTGATCCACACCGCTAGGGCGCTTGTTGTCAAAAGCGTTTAACAATGGCCCAATCAATCCAGATAAGTCATCGGCCCGCGTCTCCATTAATAAAGCCTGAAGTGCGTGTGTGCCCGCTTCGTCACTCAACATTTCGTTGAGCACTTCCTCGTGAAGCATGGCCGCGGCGCGTTCGTCCAAAGTATCGAATTTTGCAGGTACACCTGCCTCCAATGGGAACTGCTTGAGCACTCGATCGCAAAAAGAGTGGATCGTTTGGATTTTTAAACCGCCGGGCGTTTCAATCGCGCTTGCAAACAATGTTCTTGCGGCAGCCAAGTCGACGGTTCCAAGATCCTCGCCTAAGGTTGCCAGCTCGGTCCTCAACGCGCGTTCGTCTAACATGGCCCAGCTTCCAAGCCGGGCATAGAGGCGGTTTTGCATCTCCGAAGCTGCCGCCTTGGTGAATGTCAAACACAGGATGCGCTCAGGCCGAACACCCCGCAGCAAGAGCCGTGCAACTCTGTCTGTCAGAACGCGCGTTTTCCCAGACCCAGCGTTTGCAGCCACCCAAGCAGACCGATCCGGTTGGGCGGCACGCCTTTGCGCCGTAACAGCTTCGTCAAACACACTCATTTGACAGTCTCGGGATCGAGTTCATCACCATCGGACCATTCACCAAATCGGGACAGATGATCATAGTCCGACTGATACGTTATGTGTTTGGGCCGAGTGCGTGCTGCGAAGCCAATTCCTTCGGCCTTATATGCGGAAATAAGTTTTTTGAAATTAGCCTCGGTATCCGCGAGGTCGACGACCTCTGGATCAATGTTGCGGCTGTCACCGTTCAAGGACACATATGTCAAAGCATCCACCGATTGGGCACCTAGTTTGAAAAATCCTCCGCGTTCAGCAATCACTTTTGTCAGCGGAAGCTGTTTGTCGAAAGATTTTACAACTTTATCTGTAGGCGGAAGTCCAGTTTTGTAATCGATTATGCGCAATCCAAAGTCCGACCGGTTAATGCGATCCGGTTTGGCCGTCAGAGTAAAGTCGATGTCGCTGAACCTAACCTCGCCTTCTGTTTCCAAACTGACCACCGCCTCGCTGGAAAGCGATGCTTCGAACGCTGTCAGCCAATGTGCCACCTTCGCGATGCGCGCCCGCCATTGTTGAAAGCTGATGGGCCAAGGGGCATGGGCCGGCAAAACGCGGTCGGCAGTTTCCATCAGTGCGCCAACTGTTTTGTCGCTTCTCATACCAAAAGCCTCCATAACTTCATGAAGGGCTGAACCCCTTAACAGGATATCGGGTGGCCGACCCAGCGGATCCAGTTTGCGAAGGCCCAACACATACCGCGCGTAGATTGCATACGGATCTCTTATGAGGTTTTGGATTTGGGTAACGGGTAGTTTCCCCGGACGCGCAGCCACAGGTGGTATTGGCGCAGGTCTGGTTGCCGCGGGAGCGTAAGCGGTAGGTTGGTCCAACAGACCCGCCCATTCTAAAAGTGGCGCTGCCCTGTCTTTCATGGCTCTGAGGCAGGTTTTGCCTTCATCGCCCAGCCCATCCAAAAGATTCGTTAGCCGCAAAACCCAACGCGATGCCACGGTCGGCGCATCTCCATCACGAACAGAACGTGAAAGAACAACGTGTTTGGCCGAAAGCGCCTGTTGAAAATCATGTGCCGAAAGACCAACAGTCCGCTCCGGCGATGATAGACCGATTGCCGTGCGCATGGGGCGGTTCAACCACGGGTCAGGTTGGGGCAGTTGCGGCCAGACGCCTTCGTTTAAGCCACCCAATATAACTAGGTCCCGCGTGGCGTTGCGCGCCTCTAACGTACCCCAAATTGCAACGCGCTTGTCGGCACGGCCCGCCTCCCGCACGGTTAACCCTGAAAAGCTTTGCCGGATCAGGCTCAAGTAATCTGCAAGTGACAGATCCCCGGCTGCATCCGATGCATCAATGAGGTCTTCAAACATCGCAAGGGCCTCGCGCCCCGGATCCGTTTCCCAGAACCGAATATCGCCCAGTCCGTTATGAAGTCGTTCGGCAAGACGCATATGCTGCTGCGCCAAATGTGCAAGAGATCCACTGGACATCAGTTTAGCTTCGGCAAACCATGATGCAATCTGGTCCCACCATCTCACAGAGCTCGGATTATTGTCACTAAGCCAGGCAGCTACACTATCGCAGTCGAGTTCTGGCGATCCCCTCCGGAGGAAGCGTGCCTCCAGATTCCGCAGTCGTAAAAGATGAGTACCCCGATCCTGATGTTCGAAAACAAGCGGATGCTTAAGCAACGAAATCATATCCATCGTCTGGGGCGCGTCCCCTATAACGGTTAGGAGGTTACGCAAGAAAATACCCTCAGGCGTTTGGGCCAATGGGGTGCCGGCACTGTCATCGGGAATGATTGACCAGCGAGCAAGGTTCGCTGTCACTTGACGGGCAAGCGTGCGGTCGGGCGTGATCAGGACAGCGTCAACTTCTGCAGCAAGGGCCTCTCTTAGCTTAAGTGCAATTGCCAGTGCTTCTTCACGCGGTGTGGCTGCCTCTAACAACGATATGTTCTTCGTGGCGACCTGCAGCTGGGGCTCCAAAAGCGGCCCTTCTTCACGCCATCGATTTGTGACCGGCGCGGGTGTCAGTGCGAGCGATGCAAGCTTCTGTCGCGGATGAGCTGTGGTGTTGTCGATCCACCGTTGACTGGTTTTGACGTTTAATCCGGCCAACGTTTTGGCGAGCGCGGCTTGCGGGTGATCCGAAGGGAGGTCACCCTCTGCCAAACCACCCTGAACATCGCTGCTGAGGTTTTCGTCAAACCCTGGCAAGACAATTGCCCCATTGGGCAAGGCAGAAACAGCTTGCATAAAAGCGAAGGTATCCTCACGTGATCCGGTCGAGCCTACAACAAGCACGGGATGCCTCGGCGGATCAGAGGACCAAATCTGGCGCGCTTGATTAATCGCAAAGCGAAGGCGTGCAGCCGCATCTCGGGGGTGATCCTCCTTCAGGAAGGTCGAAAGCACCCCGATAAATTTTTGCGATACTTCCCAGTGCTGCGCATAGGCAGACAAGTCCAATGACTTTATTGCTTCAAACGGTAGCTCGGCGCGCTGAAACTCTGACAACAAAGCATCCAAAGAAGCAGCCAACGAAAATCGAGCAGTTTGCGATGCTAGCGCTCCGGTTTGCGCACTCAGCTTGCCGATGAGTTGCGCCAAAAGCATATGCCGCTCCATCGCTGACCGCTCTGGCGGCAGTGCATTTGTGAACTTCGGATCAAAAGACAAATCAGAGATGAGCTTTATCCGCGGCAACAGGCTGGGTCCTGCCATCCCAATCGCCGACTGAATCTCGGTTGCCATTCGGCGCGTGGGTACAAAGATCTCTGTTTGCGCCAACAACTGGGGATTATGCGAGACCCGGGTGAGCAAACCGGCGGCAAAAGCCTCGCAAAACGGATGCCCAAGAGGCACATGAAACACCTGCGGTTGGTCCGAGGCGTTAAACATGCGTCCGGTCAGCGATCAGAGTTTCTGCAATCTGGATTGCTTCTGGATGTCCGACGTCGCACCACCGACTGTCGTGAACATAACCAAAAAGACGACCTATGCCCGCCAGCTTTTCCCATACCAGCTTCAACGAAAAAACAGGATCCGAAATCTCCGAAACTGTGGCCGTCTTTATAATCTGCAGTCCCGAGTAAACGAACCCCGCAGAGGCTCCACTGCGAAAGCCAAGCTGCCCGTCTGAAGACAAATCAAAGTCGCCAACCCCGTTATGACCGAGCACCCGACTAATCGGGATCACACATAAAAGCGCATCCATCGCGGCCGGGTTCCAATGCGCCCAAAGAGCATCTAGCGCTGTGTCATCCTCCCATACAGCATCGGAGTTTAGCGTCGCGACATCGCCAGATCCCAAAAAAGGAAGGGCATTTCGCAACCCGCCACCTGTGTCGAGGATTTCAGGTCCTTCGGTCAATACTCTGACCGATGTTCCCTTAAAATGGGCTTCGATCATCGCAGCCATATAATGTGCGTTCACAACGATTGGACTGGCATTGGCAGGTTCAGCGAGCGCAAGTGCATGATCTACAAGTGTTCGCCCTGCGACTTCAATCAACGGTTTTGGACAATGATTCGTAAGCGGCTTCATCCGTGTTCCAAAGCCTGCTGCAAAAATCATCAGTGGTCGTGTCATGCCACAGCCTTCAACGAGGCGATTTTTTCTCGCGATGGCGGCGCTAAATTTGCCTCGCACCAAACCGCCAACTCTTCGGTTGACGGATGAGCAAGATCCATAGCCAATAGATCAAAGACATGCGGGATCATTGCGGGATACTTTGTTTTGCCGTCCCGGATCGAAAGACGCGCAAAAATGCCAATGATCTTGAGGTTTCTCTGTGCGCCAAGGATCGCGATGTCTGACCGGAAGGTATCTTCATCAAGGCCCAAAAACTCAGCGGCTCCGGAAATCAGCCGGTCTCGAATTGTGGTGGGCACGGCCCGTCTTGCATCCTCAACCAACGAAACCAGATCATAGGCGGGGTGACCCGCAAGCGCATCTTGGTAATCCAAAAGCCCAAGGCATTCTACACCTGTTCCCTTATCCAATGCGATCAGGTTCTCCGCATGATAGTCTCGCAAAACCAGAACAGGCGAAAGGCCGGAGAGACGCGCGAGAGCAGCATCAAGCGAGCGTTCGAATTCCGAAATTGCATTTGTGCTGCATGATGCCAAATACCACTGGTGTACCAATGAGGACTCGCGTTGATAGGTCTGACGATCATATGAGGCGAGGTCGTTTGGCGGTTCATGCGACCAAACCGTTTTTAAGCACTCGAGGGCCACGTCGTAGAGCCGATCTTCCGAGTGTGCATCTCTCTGCGCCTCTTGCGCAATCAGTGCGTCGCCAAAGTCCTCCATCAGGATAAAGCCGAGCTCTTCGTTGAACGCTTCGATTTTTGGTGATCTTAAACCAAACTCCCGAAGGACCTCAGTTATCCGCAAAAATGGCCCAATCTTCTCCTCTGTATGGGGCGGAGCATCCATCAGTATTAGGCTTTGATCTTTAAAGGAGCCTCTTAGATACCTCCGAAAAGAGGCATCTGCCGTAAGGACAGAGAATACCCAGTTCCCATACCCACTTTGCTCTAGAAAGCTATCTATCTGCTGGTCGCGCGTTCAAACCACCCTCATTTTTGGAAGTCGAACTTTCCGGTGTTGGAGACACCCGTAAAATCACTTTGAGGGGGACTGGTAGAGATTGGCCCCAAAAGCTAGACGGATTGTTGTGACGCGCGACCAGCAGATAGAT
>JBCBON010000006.1:0-68779 GCA_039821195.1 Pseudomonadota bacterium | reverse complement strand
CGCGCACCGCCCGCCGTGGCATAGCGGGGAAAAATCATCTCATAACAAATCAGCGATAGATAGGTCGGCACGCCCTCCAGATGGACCAACTCAAACCAGCTGCCATGCGTATACGACCCCGGGAGCACGTCGCTTAATCCAAGGACGTCAAGGGCAAACCGGAACGGTATGAACTCACCAAACGGCACCAGATGAACTTTATCAGAATATCTCAGGACTTCACCGCCCGGCCCAATCGCTGCCAATGTATTAAAGAATGATCCATCAACGCCGTGGTTTCCCCCCAGCAGAACGGGCTTGCCAAAGGCGGCAGCACTCACGTTCTCCCGAATGTCCGGATAGCGCTGCATATCCCAGATCACGGCGTTTTCAGGCCAAACCACAATATCAAAGTCACCAGCACTCCGGCTCAGCTCGAGGTTCTGGCGGAAAAAACGATTGCTCCAGAGTGGGTCGAACTTGAGCGCTTGATCGTTGTTCGCCTGTAACAGCCGGACCGTGAAGTCCCGCAAAGCCGTCGGTTCTGACAGACGCAGTTGACCACCAACCTCCAACCCAACAAACGCCACCAGCGCCAAAGGCAGGCCAATCCGGATGCGCATAATCACGGGCAATGCCGCCAGCAAAAGGATCACCAGTCCCAAACCATGTGGACCAACAAAGGCGAGCATTTGCCCAAGGCCGGTCTCCACAAAGCCTTGAGCCAGCATCCCCCACGGGAAACCGGAAAACAAAACACCCCGCGCCGCTTCAAATAAGGTCATGCAGACGATGAGTGTCGGTATATCCACCGCTCCCCACCGCCGTATCCGGTTAGCCAACGTAAAAGCCAATCCCCAATAGATCGCAGCACCACCGGCAAGACCTAAAATCCCAAAAGGGAAAAGCCATCCGTGCAGATCAGGCTGCACGAAAAACGGGTGCACGATCCAATGAAACGTAACGGCGAAATATCCAAACCCGAACCACCACCCTTGCGCAAAGGCATGGATCGTCGGCTTTTCACGGAACAGCCAAAAGGCTGCGGCCAAAGCCCCAAATGCGGCTGGCCAAAATCCGAAAGGTTCATTAATGAGTGAAAGCGCTGCACCCAGACCGGCCCAGATCGCGCGCCATGTCCAACGCGTCATTCCGCTGCGAGCTTTGCCTTTCTGCGACGAACGATAACCCGTTTGATCCGACGAGCATCGGCATCGGCGATCTCAAAATCAAACCCTTTGGGGTGGCGAATAACCTCGCCGCGACCCGGAACCCGGCCCACCATCATAAAGACCAAACCACCAAGCGTGTCGATCTCTTCGTCATCGGTATCGTCAGCTAAATCGACACCCAGAACTTGTTCAAACTCTTTCAGATCGGCACGCGCCTGAACCTGAAAGCTACCATCTTCGCGCTGCGACCAGCTGTGATCCTCGTCGACATCGTGTTCATCGGCAATTTCACCGACTACCAGTTCCACCAGATCTTCGATGGTCACCAGGCCATCCACCCCGCCATACTCGTCGATCACTAAGGCCATATGCGTCCGTTCACTTTGCATTCGCTGCAATAAGACCGAAACAGGCATCGAAGGCGGCGCAAAGATCAGTGGCCGTATCAACCGTTTGATCGTGGGCTTTGTCGCTTTGGACCCATTGAACCCATATTTTAAAGCAAGGTCTTTGAGATGCACAAGGCCAAGCGGATTGTCCAAGCTGTCTTCATAAACTGGAAGGCGCGAATACCCGCTGTCTTTGAAGGTTTTGATCATCGCGGACAGCGGAGCCCCCATATCAATCGCCACAATGTCTGCCCGCGGCACGGCGACGTCATCGACCCGAACCGACCTGAGGGAATGTATTGTATGTGATGTGCCATCCGCGTCGGCCGGCTGTTCTTGCTTTGCACCGAAAAGCCAGGCGAATGGCCCCCTAGACGATGGCTCTTCCGGTGCAGGGGCCTCGCGGTTGGCCCCCTGAGTGTCACTTGTCATTTCAATCCTGTGCTGAACAGCGCTTCACGCTGTTATATATGGGTCATGGAGGCCACACGTGGCAAGAATCTTTCGCTCCAGCCCTTCCATATAGTCCGCTTGTGTGTCCGTGACATGGTCAAACCCAAGGCAATGCAGCACCCCATGCAGCGAAAGATGCGCCAAATGATCCTCAAAACGCAGATTTGCCGCCCGCGCTTCGCGCTCCATGGTTTCAAACGAGATCGCGATATCGCCAATCTCGGGGTCAGTGACATACGCCCGATCAAAGGGTTTGCCCGCCTCCCACGCATCGCTGAACGCCCCTGACGGCCAAGAAAGGACATTCGTCGGCACGGGTTTACCCCGGAACGCCTCATTCAGCGCCGCGATCCGCGTGTCATGGCAAAGCAGAACAGAAACCGACATCTCTTGCAGACCCAAAGCGTTCATCATGGCCCGCAAAACCGGATCAACAGCGGCAGCAAGGTCGACCCCGGACCACAGATCACTTTCGACCAAAACCTCCAGCGACAGCTTAGGCGCCGTGTTTTTCATAAGCCTTGATAATCTTGGCCACCATCGGGTGACGAACAACATCGCTTGACGTAAAGGTTGTGAACCCAATCCCATTCACGCCCTGAAGAACGGCGCTCGCCTCAACAAGGCCGCTTGTCACACCTCTGGGAAGGTCGATCTGGCTCGCATCCCCTGTGATCGCCATACGCGATCCTTCACCCATCCGGGTCAGGAACATTTTCATCTGCATCGTCGTTGCGTTCTGCGCCTCATCCAATACGATATAGGCGTTCGACAGCGTCCGCCCCCGCATGAACGCAAGCGGTGCGACTTCGATCTTCTTTTCTTCCTTCAGCTTGGTGACCTGCTTGCCGGGTAGAAAGTCGTTCAGCGCGTCATAAAGCGGCTGCATATAGGGATCGACCTTGTCCTCTTGGGTGCCGGGCAGAAAGCCCAAACGCTCGCCTGCTTCGACGGCCGGGCGGCACAGAACAATCCGGTCCACTAGCCCATCCAGAAACATCGACACACCGACGGCGACCGCAAGATAGGTTTTACCCGTCCCCGCAGGTCCCAGGCCAAAAACCAGCTCATGCTCAAAAAGCTGCGAGACATAGGTTTTCTGCGTCGGCGTGCGCGGCTCAATCGTTTTCTTCCGCGTCCGAATTTCCACCGACCCTTTGTCAAACATCTCGATCTGATCGCCGTCCCGAATATCATCTGGCTCGGGCACTGTGCGCATTCGGATCGCTGCATCAATTTCGGCAGGTGTCACCTCGCGCCCGGCCTCTAGTCGCTCATAACTTTCGGCCAGCACGCCCAGCGCCGCGGCACGCTCGTCGGGATGTCCATGTACCGACAACACATTACCGCGCCGAATAATCTGCACGCCAAGATGGCTTTCGATTTGGGTGAGGTGCTTATCGAACTCTCCACAAAGCTCTATCAGAAGGCGGTTGTCCGGAAACGTACTTTCGTCCCAATCGTCAGGTGTCAGTGTCAAATGGTCAAAATCCCTCGGTCCGCGTCAAACTATCAAGCTGTACCGATTCTGAAACGCAAAAAGACTAGCCGAAAAAAACAGGTCCAAGCGTTTCACTTCAACTGACCAACGCGTGTATTGAGTTTTGCAAAGACTGCTTCAGCGAAGAAACTGAGATGATGGCCTTTCGAAGTACAAGATTTTCCCAACATCTGATGTTTAAGCTTGCATGTCTAGCGCTTCAAGAAGGCCACTTTCTCACGCGTACCATACGCAAAACGCAATCCCTTATCTTCTAACATTTTCAAAAATGCCTCGTTCTCGGCGGTGCCAACAATCTTGGGATGCAATTCGATCAAGATCCGTTCGACGCCCGAAAGTTCGGCGGCCGTGAAAACATCCACTTCAGCGCCTTCAATGTCGCAGACAATGACTGTAGGTCTAAAGTCGGCAATCGCGTCTTTCAGTGCGATCCCATCAACTGTGATTCCACCTCCGAAATCCCTGTCCTTTAGGCTGGAAGAGACAACATTTTCGTTCACAAAAAACTTTATTGGTCCCGTAGCTTTTGTGACCGCCTGCATCCGAAGATCGGGGGTGACGCCGTTCAATTTATGCGTTCTTCTTACAATTGGTTCGACGGAAGGATTTGCCTCATAGGTTCTAACGTTTTCTGAACCGCATATCTTTGCTGCTAGACTTCCAATAAAACCGATACCCGCACCAAGTTCTAGCACACGATCTCCATATCGTAACTCCTTTAGGCATATTTCGGCTTCTTGGCGTTCGTAGCGCTCAGCATAGATTAACTCGATAACAAACTCCGGAACCAAATCCGGGTCCGTCGGTAGCTTGACACCGAAATGATCAACGGTAACAGGTCTTTCCGCTTGCCGGCGATTGTACCTCCGCCTTCGAAACCTTTTTGTAAAAAACTTCATGTGATCCAAAGCCCGCGATTTGTTGTTGTGGTTCAAACCTACACAGTATGTTTACCAAGGACATTGCGAACCAAATGAACCCTTTCAAGGCTTTCTATCCCATCGAAACGATAAGTGCCATCGAAGTGGAATTGCATTTTGGCTCCTTTCTGTGAGACTTCCGAATACAGCTGATAATGAGCGCCTCCCCTGTCGTGCTGGGCCCTAGAAATATTGTATTCGACGCGTTCAGAGAAATCGCTAAGATACTTAAAGTGAAGCAGAGCGCCAAGATCAGGTGAAACATTCATCTTTTTAGTGAGGCGATGAACGCCACCGCGAAAGCCACAGCCTTCTTTCCATCGAATTAGCGGAACTTTACTCATATTAGGAAGGCCCGGCTTTGAAACCATGCGATCTAAAAACGGTCTGAAGACATTGTGTAACAGACGCCAGGTCCATTTCGGTTCAAAACTATTGGTAAGTGGAAAGATATATTTATTCAAACGGACTTCAAAAGGCACCCCATGGTGCATCGTGTGCTTGTGAAACATACGCTCCCGCGCACCTCCTCGAAACCTTACCGCTGGTGTTGGAAGCTCCGAACGAAGTTTCTTTCTCCGGTAGTAGTCTAGTCTGTAGTTTCCAGCGTCGAAATAAGGCGCGTAGTCCAAAAAAGGCTGGCCGGGCATATAGTTCGTATCCTCCTCGTCACTGGGATACATATCGACCATAATTGTCAAAAGGCACTCATAGTTATGCGCGTCGAGCCGTGCTAAGTAGGCGGGAAGAGACTCTTTTTGCCAAGTGGGGTGAACCAATAGCTCATCGACATCTGGGAAGCACGCCCATTTTCCCACAAGATAATGATTAGCAAGCAGTTCGCGCCATATCGACTTAAACTCGGAATATGGTTTGGTTGAAGGAAATAGAGTGACGTCTGGATCATCTCGCAGAATATCCGAGCTTCCATCCGTCGAACCATTGTCAACCACCAGAAAGTGCCCAATTCCACTCTCTTTGTGATGTTTCAAGAAATATGGCAGGCGTAACGCTTCGTTGTGACATAGTACAACTGCCGTTACGTCAGCGTCCGGGATCTTCGGCCAATCGACAAGATCAAATGCACCAAAAAACTCTTTTTCACTTTTCTTCATCTTTGGGTTCTAAGGCCGTTGCTGATCGAGGTGCGGTTTGCAGACCTAGGACTGCAAGGTGAATGAAACTTCAAAGACTTTCTGGGGAGTCCATCGATTTCACTCACAAGTAAGTAGCCTTCGTGCTTGCTTTGTATCGCGAAGAGTGGCCTAAAGACTGTCCGGCGTTTAGTCGCTCCGAGCTTTCGGCCAGGACGCCCTGCGCTGCGGCACGCTCGTCGGGATATCCATGTACCGACAACACATTACCGCGCCGAATAATCTGCACGCCAAGATGGCTTTCGATTTGGGTGAGGTGCTTATCGAACTCTCCACAAAGCTCGATCAGAAGGCGGTTGTCCGGGAATGTGACATCGTCCCAGTCTTCGGTGAGAGTATCCAAACGGCCTGTATCCTTTTTTCCAACGCTAATAAAACCCACCGATTCAGGAAAGTTCCGATATCAGTTCAACTCGACAATTCATAACAACTCCGTGCCATGCTTTAAAGTTTGCGAAACCGATCAGTTATCTCGGTCAATTTCGCCGCTATTCCCGGTTCACTCGAGGAATGACCAGCGTCGGGCACGATATGCAATCTGCTTTCAGGCCAAGCTTTGTGCAACTCCCAAGCACTCTCTAAAGGGCACACAATATCGTAGCGCCCGTGGACCATTTCACAGGGGATATGACGAATTGGGTCCAAATTCTCGATAATCCAATTGTTGCTTTCAAAAAAGCCACGATTGCTGAAAAAGTGGTTTTCGATCTTGGCAAAGGACAAAGCAAAGTCAGGGTCTCCAAACTCGTGATTGCCTTCGTTGCTAGGTACAAGCTTGGCCGTTGAACCCTCCCAAAGACTCCATTGCACTGCGGCGGCGATCTGGACGTTCCGATCCTCGGACATCAATCTTGTATGATATGCCGCAATAAAGTCATTCCGTTCTGCTTCCGGAATATGATCGCGAAAAGACGCCCATAGATCAGGCCAGATGTGACTCGCCCCCTCTTGATAGAGCCAACGCAACTCCTTGGGACGGCACAGAAACACTCCGCGCAGGCAGAGGCTCTTGACGCGCTCAGGATGCGTTATCGCATACGCCAGTGCCAGTGTTACGCCCCAGCTCCCGCCTGCCACATGCCATCGGTCGACATCCAACTCGGTACGTAATCGCTCTATATCATCGACATAATGCCAAGTCGTGTTTTCCCGCAAATCTGCTGTAGGATTGCTCTTGCCTGAACCGCGTTGATCAAACTGGATAATTCGATAATGCTTCGGATCAAAATTTTGACGATACTTTGGTGATGAGCCACTGCCGGGCCCGCCATGCAGCACGACAACCGGATCGCCATCGTCCGTACCCGACTGCTCCACATAAAGATTGTGCAACGCGGACACTTTCAGGCGTGAGATTTTGAATGGTTCAATTTTGGGATAAAGTGCGGGCATCTTCGCTCCTTTCAGCGTCGAACCTACCAGCTTCTACCACAGGTTTGGATGCAAAAATCGGCTGAAAGAACTCTTCTGTTATTCACGCCCATTGCAGACATTACCCGCGACCAGAATTTTGCTCACTCCAAGCCTTACCGAGAATAACTGATAGATACGGCAAAAGCCGATGGCAGAGGTCGGAAATATGGCTTTCGCTTTAGCCAAGTCGCGCTACGCTATAGTAATCCGAGACACTTTTTGCATCGGCCCACAAAAACGGAACGAGACACTATTGATGATGAAAGTCCTTTCAGGTGTGTGGGCGCTTCTGCTTGGCATCGTGTTTATTATGCTGGGCAATGGCATGCATTTCACCCTCATCGGTTTACGAGGTGGGATCGAAGGGTTCTCATCTGCACAACTCGCGATCATCACATCCGGATATTTTTTGGGGTTTCTATCTGGCGCCCGCGTGACGCCTATGATGATCCGGCGTGTCGGCCATGTCCGCGTTTTCGCAGCACTCGGCAGCTTTATGTCGGCCGCTCTCATCGCCTTCCCGCTGTTGACCGAGCCGTGGGCCTGGACGCTTTTACGTGTGCTGATCGGGTTCTGCATGTCCGGCGTTTATGTCACCGCAGAAAGTTGGCTGAACGATGCATCGACCAATGAAACGCGCGGTCAGGTCCTTGCAGCCTACATGATCGCTCAGACTGTGGGAATCATCGGCGCGCAGGCCCTCCTGACTTTGGGTGATGCAGGCACCGCTGGTCTGTTTATCGGTGCCTCTATTCTGGTCTCTATTGCCTTTGGTCCGATCCTGCTTTCGGTCACGCCGACGCCGGTTGCCGAAATGACAAGGCCCATGCCGCTTAAGGAACTGTTTGCCGGCTCCCCGCTTGGGACCGTCGGCATTTTCCTATTGGGCGGCATCTATGCCATTCAGTCTGGCATGGCTGCCGTCTTTGGCACCCAAATCGGTCTCAGCGCCAACAATGTTGCGCTCTTGGTTGCGATGCTGTTCGGAGGCGCTTTGCTGATGCAATATCCCGTCGGGTGGCTGTCCGACCGCATGGATCGCCGGAAACTGATCTTTGCATCTGCTGCTTTGGGGGCCATCGCAAGTGGCTATGGCTGGTTTGCCGAAAATCAACTGATTGCGTTGCTTGGCGCTGCGTTCTTTGCCGGCGGCATCACGACACCGCTTTACGCGCTCTTTCTGGCCTACACGAATGACTATCTCGCGGCAGAGGATATGCCGGCAGCCTCGGGCGGTCTGGTTTTCACCTTTGGGTTGGGCGCAATCCTTGGTCCGCTTGCCGCGGGCTGGGCGATGGAGCAATTCGGACCACAAGGGTTCTGGCTGTCTTTGGGCGCTACTTTTTGCGCGATTTCGGCCTATGCGCTCTATCGGATGACCCGGCGAGAGGTCGTGGCGGTCGAGGACACGGAAAGCTATCTCAATGTGTTACCAACAACCTCGGCGCTTGCAGTTGAAGCCGCGGGCAATTGGGCGGCCGAGCACGCAGAGGCTGAGGCAGTCGATGACACGTCACCAAAAGACGAAGACACCTGACAGGACATCAGCTTTTAGCCAGTACGCCTTCTAATGACTTCCACTTTCTCGGATGCAGTATCAAACTTGGGCCCGCATCCTGTTCACAAGAAGGTCTTTCTCAACGATCTCATCTCGCATCTCCAATACCTCGGTGACATCCCAGTTTGCGCTCAGATACCGCCCCTTTGCCCAATCCGCCTGACCGGAACATAGCCAAACCGCAAAGCACGCCGCCAAACTCGGCTCATCAACCAGATATTCATGCAGGGTTTCCGGCATGTTATGACCAAGCTCTGTGGCCACCCCTCCGGGATGCATGGCAAAACACTTGATCCCGTCCGCTTCGTGATCGTTCTGCGTGAATTCACACAGACGGTTAATCGCGTGCTTGGACGTCTGATAATCAGACGCGCCCGGCATCAAAAGCTGCCCACCGATAGAAGACATTAGTATCAGATGCCCACCACTGTTGCCTTCGCTTGCATGTGCCTTGGCACTTTGGATCAAGTGCGGAAGGGCAAACCGGATGACGTGATAAGTGCCTTGGATATTTACTTGCCAGTTGCGCCACCACCCTTCTGGATCGCTCTCGCCGATTTTGACCCAAGGCCCCAGATAGCCTGCATTGGCATGCGCAACATCGATCGCACCGAACTGCTTTACACAATCCTCAATGGCCTGATCGACTTGCTGCGCATCTGTCACATCACATGCTGCCGCCGCGCAGAGCGTTTCTGGATTGGCCGACCTCACCATCGCCTGCGTTTCTCCTAATGATGCCGCAGACCGCGCCGTCAAATAAATTGCCCGCGCGCCCGCTTCTGCGAACGCGGCTGCTGTGGCCTGACCGATGCCTCGTGACGCGCCCGCGATGAATACAACCTTTCCCGCTGCAGCGCCGGTCAAAGCATCATTCGGATCAATGGCGGGATAGCGGGCATTTCGATTGGTCAGGTCGAGAAATTGGCTTTGGATTGAGGACATTGGCTCGGCTCCATTCGGTTTTCAAACCGATATCACAACCGCAGCATCCGAGGAAAAAAATTCGAACGTTAAGCGAGAGTCCCACCCAACGAATTCCTGTGGTTCACATCAATCTTCACAGATGCAATCTGACCCTTCATCTCCTGAGGGGCCATCGCATGCACGGGAAGCAGGTACTCTGACCGACCCGTCAACTGGCCTTCTTCTCGCCCGTGTTTCTCAAACAACACATCTAGCGTTTTGCCGACCAAACCTTGTTGGAAGGCCTTCTGTTGCTTTGTCAGCAAGTCTTGCAATTCCATCAGCCGTGCACCTTTCACATCTTCAGGCACCTGCTCGCGGTCCACCGCTGGCGTGCCCGGACGTTCGGAATATTTGAACGAATAGGCCTGCGCGTATTCAACGCGGCGCACCAAATCCATTGTATCTTCAAAATCCTGATCGCTCTCTTCGGGGAAGCCGACAATGAAATCACCAGACAAGGCCAAATCGGGCCGCGCATCGCGCATCTTATCGATGATCCGAAAATACTCATCCCGCGTGTGCTTCCGCGCCATCCGCTTCAAAATCTTATCCGACCCAGACTGCACTGGCAGATGCAAATAGGGCATGAGTTTCTTCACCTCGCCATGGGCTGCGATCAAGTCATCGTCCATGTCCAACGGGTGCGAGGTCGTAAATCGAATGCGGTCCAACCCGTCATAGTCTGCCAATTCGCGGATCAGTCGCGCGAGACCCCAGGTAGATCCGTCCAAAGCCTCGCCATGATAGGCATTCACATTCTGGCCCAGCAAAGTCACCTCGCGCACGCCGCGCGCGACCAGCTGTTTGACCTCGGTCAACACCTGCGTCGCCGGTCGCGAAACCTCGGCCCCGCGGGTATAAGGCACCACACAAAACGCGCAGAATTTATCGCAACCTTCTTGTACGGTCACAAACGCCGTCGGCGCAGACTTCATTCCCGCATGATTGGCCAACTTTTCAAATTTGTCCTCGACCGGGAATTCCGTATCGATCACCTTTGCGCCATTATCAGCGCGCTTCAGCATCTCTGGCAGGTTCTGATAGGCCTGCGGTCCAACAACCAAATCCACCAGGGGCGCGCGATTGATGATCTCTTGCCCTTCGGCTTGGGCGACACAGCCCGCAACGCCAAATTTCAGATCTGGCTTGACCTCTTTGAGCGGCTTCAACCGTCCCAATTCCGAATAAACCTTCTCGGCCGCCTTTTCCCGAATGTGGCAGGTGTTCAGCAAGATCACATCGGCCTCTTCGGGCGCGCTCACTTCGGCATAGCCCTGCGCCGCAAGGTTTGCCGCCATCCGCTCGCTATCATACACGTTCATCTGGCAACCATATGTCTTGATGAATACTTTCTTGTCAGAGCCCATGGGACCGCATCCTGCCATAAGTGTTGAGTGAGTGGGCCTTCGTCTTACACCTTGAGGGCGCGCGCGACCATCCCTAAAGCAACGCCCATAAGGGGGGTCCATGGCCAGCACCGCCGCACAGATTGCTCGCAGCCTACAAGGCACAGGCATTGCCGCGTTGATCATCAACGAAGACGGCATCGCCTTGGCGGAAACGCTTCGCCATTTGCGCGCCTGTGGTGTCTCTCATGTGGTGATCGCGCATCGCAATGACACGCTGACCACCGATCTGGATTGCCCCAGTTTCACACTGGGCAACGGAGCTTTGGAAAAAGAGCTGACCGCGATCATCCGCTTGATAACGGATCAATGGCTCCATCTGTGTTTCAATGGGGAATTCCTTGCCTTCCCCTTCGCCGAAAGCCGAAGCCTGTTGGATTTTTGCACCTTTCTACAGGAGGAGCGTCGTCGCACCGCCCATGTGACGGTCGTTGACCACTATGCGGGCGATCTGGCCTCGTCTGAATTCGGTATCTCGCTACAGGATGCATGGTTCGATGCGGCGGGATACTATGCGCGTCATTCGCAAACACCCACAGACCCGGTGGAGCCGATTGTCGACATCTATGGCGGGCTGCGGTGGCGCTATGAGGAAGAGTTTCCGGCCGAACGGCGGCGGGTGAACCGGGCGGCTTTGTTTCGGTGCAGGGCCGATTTGGAACTCACGTCGGACCTGCGCTTTACCGATCCGCATATGAACACGTTGCAGGCACCATGGCATCACTCACCCACGGGCGCCTTGCGCTCTTTCCGGGCGGCCAAGTACTTGGTAATCAACCCCGGCTCTCGCAAACGCATCGCGACATTCAAATGGCCCCAGTCCGTGGCCTGCGATTGGACATCGTCTCAATTGATGGATCTGGGATTTATCGAGCCGGGCCAGTGGTTTTGAGAACTAACCCTTCGATTTCAACCGGATCAAAATATCAACCTTGGCGATCTCGGTGCCATCAGGTGCCTCTTTGACATCAGCAATGCACACGGCATCGGCCGGAGCGTCAAAGATCGTTCCATCATCTTCAAGGAAGTAATGCGCGTGATCATCCAGCCGCGTGTCGAAATAGGATTTCTGACCATCCACGCGAACCTCACGCAACAGCCCCGCATCACAAAACGCCCGCAACGTATTATACACAGTCGCCAATGAAACTGGTGCACCATCTTCGCTCACTTGTAGATGAAGGTCTTCGGCACAGACATGCCGCTCTTGTCCATCTCCGACCAACCGCTCAGCCAACGCCAGACGCTGGCGTGTTACACGCACGCCTGCACTGTTCAGCCAGCCGATACTACGGTCTTGCGGTGTCATTCTTCTCATCAACCTTTATGACCTTATGGCGTATATGACCCGGTGTTTCAAATCAAAACGTTGCAGCGCCTTTGGCATCGGTGTTAGGGACGGGCTTGCAAAAAATAAGGCAAGTCGATGAGCACATTTCCAACCAGTTTCTCGTATGAGGACCTTCTTAAATGCGCCAAAGGGGAGCTGTTCGGCCCAGGCAATGCCCAACTGCCCGAACCACCTATGTTGATGATGGATAGGATCACCGACATCAGCAGTGATCGCGGCGCCCATGGCAAGGGGCATGTTGTTGCTGAATTCGACATCAAACCTGATATCTGGTTCTTCGAATGCCATTTCCCCGGTAACCCGATTATGCCGGGATGCCTCGGTCTTGATGGGCTGTGGCAGTTGACAGGCTTCAACCTTGGCTGGCGCGGCTGGCAGGGCCTTGGCATGGCGCTTGGCGTCGGCGAGGTCAAACTGACGGGCATGGTCACACCGGCACGCAAGATGCTGACATATGTCGTTGATTTCACGCGCGTCATCGACCGCAAATTGAAGATGGGTGTCGCCGACGGTCAGGTGTTTGCCGATGGCGAACTAATTTATCAAGTCACTGGAATGAAAGTGGGTCTCTCCACAGAAGGAGCATCCTAATGCGCCGCGTTGTGATCACTGGAATGGGGGTCGTGTCCTCGCTCGGTAATAATGTTTCCGAAGTGACAGATGCCTTAAAAACCGGAAAATCCGGAATCGTTTTTGCTCCGGACTACGCCGAGCACGGTTTCCGCAGTCAGGTCCACGGCATGCCGCAAATCACCCCTGCGGATCACATCGACAAACGCGTCATGCGCTTCATGGCCAATGGCGCGGCCTATAATTACATCGCCATGGAAGAGGCGATCAAAGACGCAGGCCTCGAGGAGAACGAGGTTTCTAACGATCGCACTGGCATCATCATGGGCTCTGGCGGGCCATCCACCGTCAGCCTATTCCAAGCGCACCAAGTGGTGCTGGAAAAAGGCTCCCCCAAACGGATGGGACCTTTCATGGTCACCAAAGGCATGAGTTCCACAAACTCGGCCACGCTTGCGACACCGTTCAAGATCAAAGGCGTCAATTATTCTATCACGTCGGCCTGTACCACGTCCCTGCATTGCATCGGCAACGCGGTGGAACAGATCCAATGGGGCAAGCAAGACCGCGTCTTTGCCGGCGGCGGCGAAGAATTGGACTGGACGCTCTCTTGTCTGTTTGACGCGATGGGCGCCATGTCGTCCAAATACAACGACACACCTGAGCAGGCCTCGCGGGCTTTTGACGCCGATCGGGACGGGTTCGTCATTGCCGGCGGTGGCGGTGTTCTGGTCCTTGAAGAACTGGAAATGGCCAAGGCCCGCGGCGCCAAGATTTATGCCGAAGTCACCGGCTACGGCGCCACATCCGATGGCCACGACATGGTGGCGCCCTCCGGCGAAGGCGGCGAGCGGTCCATGCGCATCGCCATGTCCACCTTGGGCGACCGCAAGGTCGACTATATCAACGCCCATGGCACCTCGACACCCGCGGGCGATGTCACCGAAGTGGAGGCCGTGCGCCGCATCTTCGGTGAGGGTAGCGTGCCGCCCATCACCTCCACAAAATCCGTCTCCGGCCATTGCCTTGGCGGTGCAGGCGTGCACGAGGCGATCTATTCGCTGATCATGCTGCGCGACGATTTCATCGCCGGCTCCAAAAACGTCTTTAACCTCGACGAGGGCATCAAACCCGGCGAAATCCAAACGGAGACCAAGGAAAATGCAGGCCTCGATACGGTCATGTCCAACAGCTTTGGCTTTGGCGGCACAAACGGCACCATCTGCATGAGTAAATACCATGACTAAACTTCTCGAGGGGAAACGCGCACTCATCATGGGTGTCGCCAATGATCGCTCGATTGCCTGGGGCATCGCGAGTGAGTTTGCCAAACACGGGGCCGAACTGGCCTTCACCTATCAGGGCGAAAACCTCGAACGCCGTGTGCGCCCCTTGGCCGAGAGCGTCGGATCGACGGTGGTTGTCGAAGCGGATGTGACCGATGACGCGAGCCTTAATAACACCTTTGCCGCTGTAAAAGACGCATGGGGCGGTTTGGACATTCTGGTGCATGCCATCGCCTATTCAGACAAGGACGAACTGACGGGCCGCTTTGTGGATACAACACGGGCGAACTTCAAAAACTCGCTCGATATTTCCTGTTATTCATTGGTGGAGGTTGCGCGCCGCGCAGAGCCGTTGATGACGAATGGCGGCACGATCCTAACCATGACCTACCAAGGGTCAAACAAGGTCACACCATTTTACAATGTGATGGGCGTGGCTAAGGCGGCGCTGGAGTCTGCCACACGCTATCTGGCAAATGACCTTGGCCCATCGGGCATTCGGGTGAACGCGATTTCGCCTGGTCCGATGAAAACCTTGGCTGGGGCCGCAATCGGCGGGGCGCGCAAGACATTCAAAACGACCGAGGCGAATGCGCCGATGCGCGAGAACGCAACCCTGCAAAGCGTGGGCGGCACCGCGGTTTATCTGGCGAGTGATTACGGCGCGCACACCACCGGAGAGATCATCTGCGTGGACGGTGGGTACCATGTCTTGGGCATGGCGCAGCTGGAGAATTTGTAAGCTTCGCTCAAGAACTCCAATATTTACTCAGGACCAAGGCGTTTCGAAACGCCTTGGTCCGCGGTTTCAAAGCCGCGGGCCCTATCCGGGTCACTCCCCTCTCCACCTCAAAAACACTAAACTGATTTAGTGATTTAGTCTGACAACTCGGCCCACAGATTTAACGTTTGCGCCAAGTGTGACACGTCCTAACTCTGCCCGCCACGTGCGGGCGCTTTGCCCGCCAAGTGCCCGCCAATTGCGGGCACCCGTTTTTTACACTGTCCGAAAGGTTAACACTTGGGCATCCCGTACGCCTCAGCTAGGCAGGGCGCATGACCAAACCCGTCGTTTTTGATGCCTATGGCACGCTTTTGGATGTCACCGCCGCCGCGCGACAGCTGGCCCAATCGGGCGCGTATCCAGAGTTGGAGCCCGTCTGGCCAGCGCTCGCCGCGACATGGCGGGACAAGCAACTGGCCTACACATGGCTTTTAAACTCCATGGGCCTCTACCGCAGTTTTTGGGACATCACCCAAAACGCGCTGGACTATGCCATTGAAAAACACGATCTTTCTTCGTCCCTACGGCTGCCGTTGTTGGACCTATACTTCGCACTCCCTGCCTATCCGGAGGCGTTGGATGTCGTCGGCGCGATTAGGGCTGCGGGTCACCCAACAGCTATTCTGTCCAACGGGTCCCCTGATATGCTGGCGGCAGCAGCCGAGGCTGGCGGGTTCACAGACATACTGGACGCGCTTCTGACCGTTGATGCAGTCAAAACCTTCAAGCCCAAGCCTGCGACCTATCAGCTGGCCTGTACCCGGTTTAACGTCGACCCTGATGCGATCACCTTCGTCTCATCAAACGGCTGGGATATCGCGGGCGCCGCACAGTTTGGCTTCAAAACCTATTGGGTAAACCGCGCAGGCGATCCCGTAGATCGCCTTCCGTCGAAACCCGATCAGATCGGGTCGGACCTCACCAACCTTCTGACTTACTTGGATATTTCTAATGCCTGATATCACAGACATCCGTGCAGCCGCGGGTCGCATCAAGGGGCATGCCCGCATGACACCGTTCCTCAATAACCCTCTGTTGGACGAGAAAATCGGCAAACGTATTTTCGTCAAAGCAGAGTGCCTACAGCGTACTGGATCGTTCAAATTTCGCGGCGCGTGGTCGGCCATTTCGAACCTTGACCCTGAAGTTCGAAAGCAAGGCGTCATCGCCTTTTCATCAGGCAACCACGCCCAAGGGGTCGCCCATGCCGCAACTCTGCACGGTATCCCTTCAGTCATCGTCATGCCAAAAGACGCGCCGAAAATCAAAATCGAGAACACGCGTAAGCTGGGTGCGGAAGTTGTGCTTTATGACCGCAATGACGAAAGCCGCGAGGTGTTTGCCAACGAGATCATGAAGACGCGAACGCTGACACTGATCAAACCTTTCGACACACCAGATGTAATGGCCGGTCAGGGAACCAGCGGGCTAGAGATCGCTGCACAAGCGTCCGAGGCAGGCATCGACGAGGCTGAGGTTAATGTTTGTTGCGGCGGAGGTGGATTAACAGCGGGCATCGCCCTTGCGCTGGAAGCGGACGCGCCCAGAATGTTGGTACGCCCCGCAGAGCCTGAGGGTTTTGACGATGTCGCGCGCTCGCTCGAGACAGGCGAACTTCACGTTAACAATCACGCAACGGGTTCTATCCAAGACGCCATCCTGACTCCTTCGGCTGGCGAATTGACGTGGCCCGTCATTCATCGACTTTGCGGTCCGGGTCATGTCGTCAGTGATGACGAAACGCTCCGCGCGATGGCTCTTGCCTTCCACTACTTAAAGATCGTGGTGGAACCCGGTGGCGCTGCAGCGCTCGCAGCCACCTTCTTCCGCCCAAGCGACAGCGAAACGCTCATCGCCGTTGCCACAGGAGGCAATGTGGATGCAGAGCTGTTCCAAAAGGCCCTAAGCAGGTTTGAACCATGACCCGTTTCACCATCGCCAGTTTCAATGTGAAGAACTTGATCGGCCCAGATCAAGAGTACTACCCATACGAATCCTACACGCCCGAGGAATATGCTTGGAAAGAAGATTGGATGGCGGATCAGCTGTTGACGATGAATGCCGATATCGTCTGTTTCCAAGAGATTTTTGAGCGCTCACCTCTTTGGCAGATTGTCGAAGAAACGAACCGCCGCGGCGCGGAATTAAACGCCGATGTGATCCCCGATAAATCCAAGCGCTATCATCGCAAAGCGATTTTTCAGAAACTGCGCTATGACACGTATGGTGAGGGCAGCCTGTTTTTTGCGCCGAACGCAAACGATTCCGGGCAGCCGGGACGTAGGCGACCCGGGCTTGCCGTTTTGTCGCGAACCGGTTTCGTGGAAGAACCGAAGGTGACCCAAGTCCTCGACGAGCCGCTTACGATTTCTTTTTCGAACTTCGATGGGTCAGATGCCGGATCCTATACGATTACCAAGATTTCGCGCCCTCTGGTCTGCGCTCGGATTCCGTTGGGCGATCGTGTGGTTTCAGTCTTCAACTGCCACTTGAAATCGAAATTAGGTGAGTTTCCACGGCCCTCTGGTGCATCTTTCGCGCCTGAAGCAAACCTCTTGGACTACGATCCTTATGGTCGCGCAGTTGGTTCAATCCGATCCAGCGTGCGTCGCATGGCCGAGGCCGCTGTGCTGCGCAAACTCATTCTTGAGGAATTGCAGGCCGGGTTCCCGGTCATGTCGCTTGGTGATTATAATGACGGTGAGCATTCCACCTCTTCCTCGGTTATCTCAGGCGAGCGTCCATTTCGCAATTATGCATGGATGCGCAGGCATGACGCAGAACACCGCAGTGACCGGTACACAGATGAAGAAGATGCGCAAATTCGCCAAAGCATCGAAGCCGTTCAGATGGTAAGCGCTGAAAAGTTATTCGTAAGAAAGTCACTCAAGGACGTGGTATACACATCGGCCTTTGGCGGTGTGCACGAAAGTATCGATCAAATCCTTATGAGCCGACACTTCCATCCAGAAGATCCCGATGCATTGGGAGAAATGGAATACTTCTCTACATTGAATGACCATATTACAGACGGATCTCATCCAGAAGCGCCTTATAATAAATTGGCATCCGACCATGGTCAGATCATCGCCCACATGCGCTTGTTCAATAGCTAATGTCGATCATCGGCCAAATCGCCAAATGCTGCTAAATTGATCACCGAGGGCTGAATTAAGCGCTTTTCAGGCATTCGGATGTCACAAATCCTTCACAGTGATGCGTAAACTCAACAATCCAGCGCAATATAATTGCTCGGCATCGGCAAATCCTTGCCTTGAATCACCAATCCCGCTACCGCCGAAACTGTTGTACAACATTTGGAGAATACACATGAAAAAGCTTGCATACTTTGCAACAGCAGCTTTGGCTGGTACTGCAGCTATTGCTGGTGGTTTGGAAGAGCCTGTAGTTCAGGCTGTTGAAGAAGTTGAGCAGGAGCGTAATTCTGCTGGCTGGATCATCCCACTAGTAGCAATCGCTCTGGTTGCTTTGGCGATTTCCAACGACGACGACGACGATTCCTAAACTTTGGAAACAAAGCGGAATTGAAGGGGTGCTTCGGCACCCCTTTTTCGTGTGAACGCCTGATGTCTGATCAATACATTCTTAGTCTCAATCCTCTCGTCTACGTCATAGATGACTTTGCGAGCCAAGCCTTCTGCGACGCAGCAATCGATATCGGCTCGGATAATCAACAACTCGCTAAGGTCTTGAACGAAAAAGGCGAGAGCACGCAAAACGACCGCCGGACGAACACACAAGCGATTATCGACACATGGGCCCACCCAATTCTGGCGGAGTATGTCACCAAAGTGTCGAAGCTTGTTCGACTACCTGTCGAAAACACGGAAGAGACCTTCATTCTCCGCTACGAGGGGGACCAGCAATTCAAACCGCATAAAGACGCCTTTCCACTGGAAGCAAAGGGGCGTGCACGTTTGGCAGAAGGCGGGCAACGTCTGTTTACGTCGATTTGCTATCTAAACTCGGTTGATCAAGGCGGTGAAACCGAATTCCCCGAACTGAAGTTGATCATCAGACCCAAGACCGGTCGATTATTGATTTTTGGTAACACGCTGCTTGGCACAAATGCACCTCACCCACATTCAACCCATGCTGGGCGTCCGTGTAAAAGCGGATCCAAATGGGCTATGACCCATTGGTGGCGCGAGTTCACCTATCAAGAGCATCGATCTTTTCCAGCTGAGACTCGCCCTGCCAAAACTGTGTGAAGAAAGCGGGCTGGTCTATTCAGCTGCTTTGAGCATCTCCACACAATCCACACGAATGTTGGCGTTTTTGGGATCATAGGGGCTGTCTTGGACGATCTCTGCATCCCAGAGCTGATCGAACATCCGAACTTTCAGTTTCTTACCGACATCTGCGATTTCTGGAGAGACGTAACCCATGCCAATGCTCTTTTCGAACACCACTGAGTAACCACCAGATGTCAATCTGCCCACTTTCATATCTCCATCATAGAGCGCTTCACGCCCCCAAGGATCGGCATCAAACGGGCCATCAATTAAAAGCGTCACACATTTGGAGCGCACGCCAGTTGCCTCCAGCTTTGCTTTGCCGTGGAAATCTTTGGATAGATCCACGAAGCGCGGCAGATCAGCCTCAAGCGGTGTTGCATCACGCCCAAGCTCGGTGCCAAAGGCCCGGTAAGACTTTTCCATGCGCAGCCAGTTTTGCGCCCGCGCGCCAACCAGTTTCATCCCATGCTTTTCGCCAGCTTCCATCAGCTGGTTCCAAAGATAGCGTTGCATTTCGATTGGATGGTGCAGCTCCCAGCCGAGTTCACCTGTATAAGCAACGCGGATCGCATTGACAGGACACATGCCCAATTCGATCTGACGTGCCGACAACCAGGGGAAACGCTTGTTGGAAAGCGCCGTCGCCGGGTCTTCGTCGCGGATCAGCTCATTCAGAACATCGCGGGATTTCGGACCAGCGATCGCGAAGACCCCCCATTGCGATGTTACATCGTGGATCTCCACACGTCCGAACTGACCCTCCATATCCTCGGCAGCTTTGCGGAGGTAGTCCGCGTCATAACCCGTCCAAGCGCCAGCAGACACGAGATAATATTCGTCCTCTTTGAGCCGAACAATCGTATATTCTGTGCGCGTTGTACCATGGCTTGTTAGCGCGTAGGTCAAGTTGATCCGACCGACTTTTGGCAGTTTGTTGCAAGTGAACCAATCCAGAAACTCGGTCGCTCCCGGACCCCGTACCACATGTTTGGTAAAGGCCGTGGCATCGATCAGGCCCACGCCGTTGCGGATCGCTTTTGCCTCTTCCACCGCGTATTGCCACCAGCCACCGCGCCGGAAGCTGCGCGCAGTGTTGTCAAAATCTTCCGGAGCATCGAGCGGTCCATAATAGTTGGGACGCTCCCATCCGTTCACTTGTCCAAACTGTGCGCCCAGCGCTTTTTGCATATCATAGGCGGGTGCGGTCCGCAGGGGGCGACAGGCCTCCCGCTCTTCATCAGGGTGGTGCAGGATGTAGACGTGGGAATAGCACTCTTCGTTTTTGCGCATTCCGTATTCGGTCGTTATCCAGCTGCCGTACCGCTTGGGGTCTAGGCTCGCCATGTCGATCTCGGCCTCACCTTCGACCATCATCTGCGCCATGTAGTATCCGGTACCTCCGGCGGCTGTGATGCCGAAGCTGAACCCTTCCGCCAGCCACATATTCCGCAGACCGGGGGCCGGTCCCACAAGCGGGTTTCCATCAGGTGTATAGCAAATCGGCCCGTTGTAATCGTCTTTCAAACCGGCAGTTTCCGAGGACGGAATACGGTGGATCATAGACATGTATTCTTCTTCGATCCGCTCCAGATCAAGGGGGAAGAGATCGGCACGGAAGCTGTCAGGGACTGCATATTCGAACCGTGCGGGCGCGCCGTATTCGTATGGGCCAAGGATCCAGCCGCCGCGCTCTTCACGCACATACCATTTGGCATCGGCATCGCGCAGGACAGGATGCTCTGGATTGTTTTGGCGCCACTCCACCAAAGCAGGATCAGGTTCAGTCACGATATATTGGTGCTCTACCGGGATCGCTGGAATTTTAATCCCCAGTAGCTGCGCTGTGCGCTGCGCATGGTTGCCCGTTGCCGTGACAACATGTTCGGCATGAATGACGACTTGCTCATCTGAAGGGATAAGGTTTCCACCTTTTTCCACCATCTTTGACATGGTCACGTCCCAATGACCTCCGGTCCAATGGTATGCATCCACCTGCCATTTGCGTTCGATGACCACCCCGCGCTGGCGCGCCCCTTTGGCCATGGCTTGGGTGACATCCGCGGGATTTATGTATCCATCGGTTGGATGATAAATTGCCCCTTTCAAATCTTCGGTGCGCACCAGTGGATATCGCTCTTTAATCTGGGACGGCGACAACCATTCATAGGGAATACCAACCGTCTCGGCGGTGGAGGCATAGAGCATATACTCATCCATCCGATCCTGCGTCTGGGCCATGCGCAAATTGCCAACGACCGAGAAACCCGCATTCAGTCCTGTCTCTTCTTCGAGTGTTTTATAGAATTTCACCGAATAGTCATGGATGTGACTGGTCGCGTATCCCATGTTGAAAAGAGGAAGAAGACCCGCAGCATGCCATGTCGATCCAGACGTCAGCTCATCCCGCTCGACCAGCATGACATCATCCCAGCCAAACTTCGCAAGGTGGTACGCAATCCCTGCGCCAACCGCGCCGCCACCAACAACCAGAGCTTTCACATGGGTTTTCATAATCGACTCCTCTCACCGGATGGGGACATACAGCATCTTTTTAAACGATCCGAGATCAGGGACACGCCGCATTTAAGGGGAAAGCGACATCCAAGGTCCAGCTCACATAAAAGCTCAGTTTGATGACAACGTCGTGTGGTGCAACCGTATGACAATTCTCTTCATTTCTGCTGCACTATCTGTCCTCACAGAGATGTTGTGTCGTAACAAAAGGAGTGAATGATGGCTTAAGCAACGGACATGTTGCAGAAAGTCGCGCAAGACATCCCATCGGTGAGACCGGCACATTGGTTGATCCGCTTGCAGCTTGCCTCGATGATACTTCAGCAAGATAATATGAAGTTGCCGCTGACCGAAGCGGACGCAGCTTCGTGGGGATTACCCTTCGTGCTGTGGGCGATGGCTGACTGGGCGAGATCGCTGCGGGTGCCGCGCTGATTGTCGGTGGATTTGTGCGAAATTGGATTGGTGATTTGCTAACCCGTTTGGCAGGGTTCGGCATCGCTATGATCGTGGCAGGTGTGCCGTATGTCGTGTACTGGGCGCCGCGTTATGATCTTTGGTTGGCGAACCAGTTTCAAAATTTTGCTACGTGTCGGCATACTGTATTTCGCGCTGCGCGGAAACAAAGCGTGATAAGAAAAGAGCCGGGCGCTCTCCTCGCCCGGCTCCACCAAAAAGCAATTTTATGATGCTTTTTTGAACCTGTCAGATGCGGTTTCAAAAGCGTTCGAGACATGCTTGAAAGCGTTTTCAACGCCTGCTTTCATATCACCCCATGCCGCGTCACTCGCGCTGCCAAGCTCTTCGAGTTTTGCAACGGCCTTATCGCGTTCTGCACGCAATTCGTTGACGCGTTCCTCCAGAGCGATTTTTGTGTCGGCCTGAGCTGTTTTCGCATCAGCGGCCATTTTATCCAACTGAGCGTCCCATTTCTGGATATGTGCTTTCGCTTGCTCAATATATGTGTTGCGATCTGTCATTCGTTCCATCCTTTCTTTGTCTTACGAACAGAGAAATGCCTGGAATAGCAGTTTCACTGGGAGAAGCGTCTGCCTCTCACAATTCAACACGTAATCATTCCTCACGAAATTCAACCGATGACGGAGACGCTTGTCACTTAAGAGATTGTTTTAATTGACTAAATATTTGGCCAAAAATTGCAAAGTGTTGGCGCCAGGCAGCTGTTAGGGACCTTAATCGCCGATGAAAGGTTTACTCTACACCCCAAAGGCTGGCCTTTTGGACCCATCCTTTATGACGCCCGCTAGAGACGCGACACCAGTCCCCGTCGCATTCGGACAGTCGCAAAATCGCGCCATTCTCAGCCTTAACGCGAAACACCGAACCAGTATCCGGTTGGACGTACAAAGCGACCTCGTCCTCATTTACGACCACAGTGCGAAGGCCCGACAGCAACGAATAATGCATCCAGCCTCCCTCACCATCTATGTCTTCAACACGCCGCCAATGCCCGTACTCGGCGGTAATCCGAAGCGGCATGCCCTTGTGTTGAAAAATCCAGTCAATCCGGTGCGTCAAAGATGGGCCGCGGCGCACATTGCCTTGTTCAGCCTTCATCGAAACGTACCGAGGAATGGGTAAATTGGTCACTGGCCCCAAGGCATCGCTTGCCATGGGTGCGCCCGCTATTCCCGCAGCCATCAGTGCTGCCAACACCAGATGTTTCATGCTCGACCTCTTCTTTGCCGCTTGTTACGGCTTTTTATCTTGCGTCGTTGGGCAGGCTTTTGCCACAAGCGAGCCATGAAATCCAGAAAAGAGCGTTCATGCTGAAGGTTGTCACAACACGGAAGCTTCCAGATACGGTCGAACGGCGTCTTTCTGAGCTTTTTGACGTAGAATTGCACGACGATGAGGCGCCAATGGCGCGCGATCAGCTGATCGCAGCCATGACGGGGACAACCGTTTTGGTGCCAACACTTGGCGATCATATCGGCGGTGATGAATTGGACGCGGCAGGTGGCGATCTGAGGCTGATAGCAAACTATGGCTCGGGATATGACCATATCGACGTTGCCGCGGCGCGCAAGCGCGGGGTCATGGTCACCAACACACCAGGCGCAAGCGCGGACGACACCGCCGACATGACGCTAGCGCTGATCCTTGCCACAATGCGCCGCTTCAAAGAGGGCTCTGCAGTGATGCAGTCAGGCGACTGGTCGGGATGGTCACCCACGGCGTTTTTGGGTCAAGGCCTAAAGGGAAAGTCACTAGGCATTGTCGGCTTGGGTCGCGTTGGACGCGCCGTGGCCACGCGCGCAAAGGCCTTTGGATTGGATGTTCACTACCACAATCGACATCGCCTTCATGCAGACACCGAAGCCATGTTTGATGCCACCTATTGGCCCACGCTCCATTCCATGCTGCCGGAGGTGGATATCCTGTCTCTAAACTGTCCCTATACGCCCGACACCTACCACATGATCGGCCGGGCAGAGCTGGACGCCATGAAACCAAGTGGCGTGGTTGTGAACACCTCTCGCGGAGAGCTTTTGGATGAGGCTGCGCTGGCAGACGTATTGGAAAAGGGACATTTGATCGGAGCCGGTCTGGATGTCTTTGAAAAGGATCCCGATACCGAGAGGCGCTTGCGCAATATGCCCAATGTGATGCTGCTGCCCCATATGGGGTCTGCAACGATGGCGGCGCGGATCGCGATGGGCGACCATGTCATCAGAAACATTCGAGTTTTTGAGGATGGGCATACCCCACCCAGTGTCATTTTACCGGAATAGCACCGCACACCACACAGGCACTGACGCGTTCGGTTTTTATCGTCCGCGTTTCGGCATGCAACGCATCGTAGATCATCATTCTGCCGGATAATCCGTCTCCGGTTTTCGTCAGCAGTTTGATCGCCTCAACGGCCATAAGCGAGCCAATGACGCCGGGCAGTGCGCCCAGCACTCCCCCTTCGGCGCAGCTCGGGGCAGTGCCCGGCTCCGGTTCTTTGGGGAAAAGACAATTCATACAGGCCGTCTTGCCGGGATGAACAACCGTTACATGACCGTCCCATTGGCTGATGGCACCCGAGATCAGTGGCAACCCAAGTTGCACGCAGGTTCGATTGACCAAAGCACGCGTTTCAAAACTGTCGGACCCATCTAGGATCAGATCAAACTCCTCAAACAGGTTCACCGCAATGTCATCGATAAGCCGCCGATTGTAGGGGCGAAGCGCTACATGTGGGTTCAATGCCTCCAACCGACGCTCTGCCGCTAGCACTTTGCGTCGGTCGAGATCATTTTCCGTGAACAGAACCTGGCGCTGGAGATTGGACAGCGTCACCTCATCATCGTCGATAAATCCCAGCGTTCCCACCCCTGCCGCTCCCAGATATTGCAAGACTGGGGAGCCTAAACCACCTGCACCCACAACCAAAACACGCGCACGCTTTAGGCGTTGTTGGCCTGTACCGCCAATTTCGCGCAACACGATATGTCTGGCATACCGCTCCAGCTCGACCTGACTGAACGGACCGTCATGTTGAGGCTCGTCTTCTTGGTCATGACTGTCCCGGATTCGACGCAACAGCGCTGTGTACCCAACGACAACAGCGCCAAGCACAACAATGACCGCCCATGGGCGCAAGCTGCCACCAGTTGCTTCGCGCACGGGATGCCCCAATGGAAGCGCGAGATGCATGATGACGATGACCAGCATAACGACACCTATCATCGCATAGGCGTAGATGTTTGGCGCGCCCAGCCGTCTGAGCGCCCAAATCCAAAACAGCAAAGACAAGATGATGATGACCATCAGCCAGTGCCGGTGCTTCCAAAGCCGCCGGCGCCACGATCTGTATCTGGGAGGTTATCTCGAAGCTCCACTTGAACCTGAACAATCGGGGCGATCACCATTTGGGCAATACGTGCACCATGGTCGATTTCAAAATCCTCAGTACCGTGATTGATCAAAATTACACCCAGCGGGCCGCGATAGTCCGCGTCGATTGTGCCCGGCGTGTTGACCAAAGTCACACCGTGCTTGAGGGCCAGACCGGATCGCGGTCTTATCTGAGCTTCAAAGCCATCCGGCATCGCCATTGATAACCCAAGCGGCACCAAAACGCGCTTACCGACGGGCAAAATTCTTGCAGCACGATCCTCAAAGTTAGCGCGTAAATCCATTCCCGCGGCACCCGCCGTTTCATAAGCGGGTAAAGGCAGTTCGGCATCAAAGCCCGCCAAACGCTGAAAACTGACAGAGATCATTTTGTCAGAAAACCGATGACTTCATCACAAAGGCGTTTGGCCAGTTCACGCTTGCTCATCTTTGGCCACGGCTCTGACGCGTTCTCAGTGATTAAGACAACCTCGTTCTCCGTCCCGCCCATTATGCCCGTCTCCGGTGAGACATCATTAGCCAAAATCCAGTCGCATCCTTTGCGCAATCGCTTTGCTTGCGCATGCTCAACCACGCTTTCTGTCTCGGCAGCAAAGCCAATAACAAGTTTGGGTCTCTCGTCATGTTGCGAGACAGTGGCAAGAATATCTGGGTTTTCAGAAAAGGTAAGCGTGGGCGCTGCGCCATCTGAGCCCTTTTTTATTTTCTCGGCGGATGCCGACACGTGCCAGTCGGCGACGGCGGCTGCAAAAACTGAAACATCCACGGGCAGCGCGGTCATCACGGCTTCGTTCATTTGGCGGGCGGTTTCAACACGGACTATCCTACATCCCGTCGGCGTAGCGTGATCCGCAGGGCCAGTTACAAATGTCACCTCTGCCCCGCGGGCCGAAAGCGCCTCTGCAATTGCAACGCCTTGTGCGCCCGACGATCGGTTTGCAATGTAGCGCACCGGGTCGATCGGTTCATGCGTTGGACCCGATGTCACCAATGCTGTCACACCAGCCAAAGGTCCTGCAGCCAGTTTTGCAGCGGCTGCATCTATAATCTCTGGAACTTCGGCCATCCGACCAGGCCCGAATTCACCGCAAGCCATAGGACCGTCATTGGGCCCAACAACGGCAATTCCATCTGACTTGAGCGTCGCAAGATTGCGCTGCGTGGCGGGGTGGTCCCACATGCGAACGTTCATGGAAGGGGCTATCAGAACAGGTGTATCGGTTGCCAAAAGTAAGGTGCTGGCCAAGTCACTCGCCTGTCCGTGCGCCATTTTTGCCATGATTTGGGCCGTCGCCGGGGCCACGACCACCAGATCTGCCGAACGAGAAAGCTCTATATGCCCCATCTCGGCCTCGTCTTTGAGGTCAAAAAGATCCCGGTACACTTTGTTTGCCGCCAATGCCGATACCGAAAGTGGTGTGACAAACTCTTCTGCAGACTTTGTAAGGACTGGCGTGACATCCGCACCCTGATCTCGCAGCCGCCGGATCAAATCCAAAGACTTATACGCGGCAATTCCACCGGTGATGATGAGTAAGATGCGACGACCCTGTAGCATGGCGCTGGTTTAGCAGCCCCAAGCGGGGGTGCAAGTTACTCTGCTGCTGCCAAGAATTGCGCGGCTTTTCCGGTATTTCGCTCAAGGCGCTTACGCAATTTCGTCAGCGCTGCCGCCTCGACCTGACGAATACGCTCTTTGGAAAGGCCCAGCTCTTCGCCGATGCTTTCCAATGTCCGCGTGTCCTCGATCAGCTTACGTTGCGAAATGATGTATTTCTCGCGGTCCGAAAGAACCGTCATTGCATCGTTCAACCAATCTCTGATCTGCTCAAGATCATGGTTCCGCTCGACAACCTCCGCAGAGTGCGGGCCGTCATCCTCTAGAATATCTTGCCATTCGCGGCCGTCTTCATCGGTGCTTTGCGTCGCATTCAAAGAGAAGTCTGAACCCGACAACCGTCCTTGCATCATTTCAACGTCCCGCTCAGGCACGCCAACTTCTTCGGCCACGCGACGACGCAACTCGATACCATCAAGTGTTTCGCCCGCGGCTGCCGCCTCGCGCTCAATTTTCGCTTGAACGCGCTTGAGGTTGAAGAATAAGCTTTTTTGGGATGTCGTTGATCCGGTCCGAACCATGGACCAATTCCGCATCACATAGTCTTGGATCGACGCCTTAATCCACCATTGCGCATAAGTTGAAAAACGCACGCCTCGATCAGGATCAAACTTTTCAGCGGCCTTCATTAATCCAACGCCAGCCTCTTGGATGAGGTCCGCCATGGGCGCCCCGTAGCGACGGAATTTGCCAGCCATAGAGACGGCCAACCGCATGTAGGCATTGATAATCCGGTGTAAGGCTTCTTCGTCCTGATGGTCACGCCAAGCGCGCGCCAACTCCATTTCCGTGTCAACATCCAGCATCTCTGCGCGCATGGCGCGGCGTGAAATGCGTGTATCCAAAGCATCTAATGGCACTGTGATATCCTCGACTTAGAAATTTACATTCTGTTTGTAATTGTTACGGATGCCTGTCTGATTTGGATCACAGGATGGTGTGAGTTTTGGAAAATCGGTGTGTGACTTTGGTACTGGGCGGGATTGCAAGCGGCAAATCGGCCTATGCCGAGTGCCTTTTTTCCGGGGCTCCAAACCGTCAGTATATTGCAACGGCGCAAGCCTTCGATGTCGAAATGGAAGAAAAAATTCGTGTGCATCAAATGCGTCGCGGTTCGGATTGGGTCACACATGACGCACAGATTGCATTGCCAAAAAAGCTAGCATCTTTGCGAAATCAGCCGGTTTTGGTGGATTGCGTCACCCTTTGGCTCTCGAATTTACTTCTCGCGGAACAGCCTTTAGAAAATTTGTTCTCGGAATTGGAAGCGGCCATCAAAAGTCATGAAGGCCACCTGGTCATCGTTTCGAATGAGGTGGGCCACAGTCCCGTCGCAACGACATCTTTGGGTCGAAAGTTCCAGAATGCCCAAGGTCACCTAAATCAGAGACTCGCAAGCATCTCAGACAAAGTTGTTTTTGTGACGGCTGGTCTCCCGCAGGTGATCAAGGCATGAAGCTCTTTTTTCTTCGCCATGGACCCACGCATGCGAAACGCGCCATTGGATGGACAGATTTGCCAGCGGACCTGTCTGACACAGCTCGCTTGCAAAGAATTGATCAAGCGATCCCACAGAACACGACCTGCATATCGTCAGATTTGACCAGGACGCGAGAAACCCTCGCGGCGGTTTCAGGCAACCGCCCGCGCCTACCGGAAAACCCGGCTCTACGGGAGTTTCACTATGGTGATTGGGAAGACCTGTCATTTCAGGAGATTTCGTCCAAAGACCCAGATCGCGCCATGGCCTACTGGAGAACACCGGGCGATGTGAGCCCACCCAATGGCGAAAGCTGGAATGAAGGCGTGGCGCGCATGTCCCAAGCGGTGGATGCCGCAAGGGCGTCCGCAGGCAATACAGACCTTCTGATTGTGTGCCATTTTGGCGTCATCCTTTCGCAACTGGCTCGATTTTCATCCATACCAGCACGTTCTGTGCTGAGCTTTTCCATCGAACCCTTGTCGCTCACGACAATTGAAATTCTGTCGGAAGGCTCTCCACGTGTGCTTGGCGTCAATCACCTTTTGTGATGCAAAGCCGTTTGAGACTTGATTGGAGTATTTTGAAAGAAGCTGAGACTGTGACCTATGACTTATGAACTTGCCATAGGCGATCGCCTTTTTTCCAGTTGGTCCCTCCGCGGGTGGCTGGCTTTTGCGAAATTCAACATTCCCGTCAAAGTCCGACACGCGCGGATGTACAATCCTGCCTTTGACACATTGCGGGCAGAGTTTGCGCCGACACGAACAGTTCCTGCTGTGCGGATAGACAGTGACGTGGTTTGGGACAGCCTTGCGATTGCCGAAACTCTTGCGGAACGGCACCCTGAGGCGTGCTTTTGGCCCAAAGACATCACTGCGCGCGCAGCGGCACGTTCCATTACGGCAGAGATGCATTCAGGATTTACGGCTCTGCGATCAAACTGTCCGATGGATCTCAGACACAGGTATTTGGACTACGCGGTGCCAGATGATGTGCGCGCCGACGTAGATCGGATCGAAACACTTTGGGCCTATGCGAGAACATATGCAGGCTGCGGACCTTGGCTGTTTGGAGCCTACTCCGTTGCTGATCTGTTTTATGCGCCTGTGGCGATGCGCTTTGCGACTTACGGCTTGGTTGAAAGTCAAATGGCACAGGACTATGTCGCTCAGCACCTTTCGGACCAAACATTTCGGCAGTGGCGCGCCATGGGTTTTGCAGAAAATTTTCAGCAAACTGTTTACGATCGAGACCTTACGAAAGCTGACTGGCCCGGTCCAAAACCGCGCGCCGCACGGGCCGTCGATGGAACGGCGTCGGAAAACACCCATTGCCCGTATTCAGGTGATCCAGTGACACATTTTCTGGAAATGGACGGACGAAAGTTTGGGTTCTGCAACGCCTTTTGCCGCGACAAAACACTGGCCGATCCCGAGGCCTGGCCCGCTTTCTTAGCCATGGTTAACGAAACCTAAACCAACAGCGCCAAAAATGGCGCTATGGTGGCACGGGTCTATACTGTTTCGTTCGAAGGCGTAGAGGCGCGCTTGGTGGAGGTCCAGTGCGCGATCACCCCTGGCATGCCAGCCTTTCAAATCGTTGGTCTGCCGGACAAAGCCGTCTCAGAAGCGCGCGAACGCGTCCGAGCCGCTCTGACAGAGCTCAACATCGCGCTGCCTTCGAAAAAAATCACTGTAAATCTATCACCTGCCGACATGCCCAAAGAAGGGTCGCATTTCGACCTGCCCGTTGCTTTGGCGGTTTTGTCCGCACTGGACGTCGTGCCGCGCGAAGAGGCGGAGCGCCATGTTGCCCTTGGGGAACTTTCGTTGGACGGTAAACTGGTTCCGGTCTTGGGGGCTTTGCCATCTGCTGCAACAGCAGCTAGTGAGGGGTTATCGCTGATTTGCCCCTCGGCTTCTGGGCCCGAGGTCATGGATTACAGCCACCGATGTCTTTGCCCCCGATACTCTGCTTGCGGTCATCAAACATCTGTCCGGTCAAAGCCCGCTTCGACCGAGTGAACCTGGCGAGATCACTGGCCAGAACAGCCCGCTTGATTTCAAGGATGTACGCGGACAGGAACGAGCGAAACGCGCCTTGGAAATCGCGGCTGCGGGACGCCATCACACTTTGTTCACCGGACCGCCGGGTTGCGGTAAATCAATGCTTGCCGCGCGTTTGCCGACCATCCTTCCACCGCTCAGCCCCAGTGAAGCGTTAGCGACCTCGATGATCCATTCAATTGGCGGTGTTTTGGATCAGGGCGGCATCAGCATGCAGCGTCCTTTTCGCGAACCCCATCATACGGCATCAATGGCCGCAATCGTAGGCGGTGGGCGCGGCGCAAAGCCCGGAGAAATTTCGCTGGCCCATAACGGCGTTCTGTTTCTGGATGAGTTGCCGGAGTTTTCTAAACCTGTTCTTGAAACGCTACGCCAACCGATTGAGACCGGGAAAGTGACCGTGTCCCGCGCCAACGCGCATGTGGATTATCCTTGCAAGTTTTTGCTGCTTGCCGCGGCCAATCCCTGCCGCTGCGGACATCTGGCGGATGCCAATCGGGCCTGCAATCGCGCGCCGCTTTGTTCCGAGGATTACCTCTCGCGGATTTCCGGGCCGCTTCTGGATCGCTTCGACATTCGCCTCGATCTGTCCCCAGTGGAGTTTGACGACCTCGCGTCCTTACCTAGTGGCGAACCGTCCAGCGTTATTGCACCACGGGTTGCTGCTGCGCGCGCGGCTCAGGCATCCCGTTTCGAGGGGTCGACCGCAGTCACCAACAGCGATGTATCGGGAGGTGACATTCAAGAGGTCGCAGCACCAACCAATGCGGCATTGGATTTAGTTGTACGTGCCTCGGAACGCTTTCATCTTTCGGCTCGCGGCTTTCATCGAATACTGCGCGTCGCGCGCACCATTGCCGATCTGGACGGCGTGGTTGAGGTTGACATCCCGCAAGTCTCAGAAGCGCTGACTTATCGCGGGCTACCGGTGTTCTTGAAATCCGTTGCTTAGGCCAGTTTGGTTTCAATGACGTCCCAGATACGCCCGGCAACATTGATCCCGTCAAACCTATCCAATTCTTGGATACCCGTGGGCGACGTGACATTGATTTCCGTCAGGTATCCGCCGATCACATCAATCCCGACAAGGATTTGACCTTTCTCCTTCAGGAGCGGGCCAATCGCCGCGCAGATTTCCAAGTCGCGATCATCCATTTTCACCGGCTCAGGGCGGCCACCGACATGCATATTGGATCGGGTCTCACCTTTGGCAGGAACACGGTTGATCGCGCCCACCGCTTCGCCGTCGATGAGGATCACACGCTTATCCCCACGAGACACATCTGGCAGGAACTTTTGAACAATTAAAGGCTCTCGGTTGATGCCCGTAAACAACTCGTGGAGCGAGTTGAGGTTTCGGTCGCCGGGATCCAGCCGAAAGACCCCCGCGCCACCATTTCCATATAACGGCTTTAGGATGATGTCCCCGTGTTCGGCTTTGAACGCTTTGAGCACATCCAAGTCACGGGCGATCGTTGTGGGCGGCGTCAGGTCCGGAAACTGCAGGACCAGCAGTTTTTCGGGATAATTACGAACCCAGGTTGGATTGTTCACGACCAAGGTTTTGCCCTCCAACAGGTCCAAGAGATGCGTCGTCGTGATGTATCCCATATCAAAAGGGGGGTCCTGGCGCAGCCAAATGACATCCATCTCTGCCAAATCAATGCGTTCTCTCGGGCCAAGTTTTGCGTGTTCGCCTTGCACCCGGGTGAGTTGGGCCTTTTGCACAGCTGCGGTTAACCGACCCTGTTCAAAAGCAAGCTGGTCAGGTGTGTAAACGAACAGGTCGTGACCTCGGCTCTGAGCCTCTTCGGCAAGGCGAAAACTTGTATCAGCGGAAATATCCACCGCTTCAATCGGGTCCATCTGGAAAGCAACGCGTAGTGACATTTGGCAACTCCTTGGTCACCACGTTTCACGAGGGGCGTCAGCCTGCAAGAGCGAAGCGTCAGTTCAGGGCCCCGGGAATGACGGAAACAGAGCCTTGCCTGTCAACAAAGGCTGCGTCGAACCGCATGTCGCAATTCATATCCCGTCCTGTGGCCTCAAGAAAATGAAGCGCCGTTTGGTGCATGCGGTCTCTCTGATGGTTTGATAACAAGGCCGCCGCATCCGCACTCGTTTGGCCCGACTTACACTCGATGAAATAGAGCTTTTGACCTGCTCGCATGATAAGATCGATTTCGCCTAGGCCCGGCACGCGATAATTGGCTCTTTCCAGTTCAAAACCGGATTGCAGATATTTTCGTCTGGTCACGTCCTCTGCCGCTGCGCCAATCATCCGATTTCGATGCAATCTGTCAGCTTTCACGGAGTTTGACTGCAAGATCGTAGACCCTTTTTCTGGGAACATTAAGGCGTTCGGCAACCGCAGCGGCGGCAGTTTTCACGCCTTGATCTAGCCCATATTTCCTTAAGCTTTCATGAATGTCATCGTCTGAGACTTCCAAAACGCGCGCAGGCCCAAACAAAAGGACAAGCTCCCCTTTTTCGGGCATCTGACTTGGATTGTCCGCAAGGCTGCCATGCAGTTGGGCCAATGCCCCTCGTAACAGCTGTTCGTGTTTTTTCGTCAGCTCTCTTGCGATCACGACATCGCGGTCGCGTTCAAATACCTCCATCGCATCAGCCAAAGTGGCCATCACGCGCTTTGGCGTTTCGTAAAATACGGATGTGCACGCAGCATCCCTCACGGATGACAGCATCGATTTCCTGGCCCCTGATTTCGTTGGAAGAAACCCTCCGAAATAAAACCGACTTGCGGGAAGCTGTGCCAAAACCAATGCGGCCAGCACCGCAGACGCACCCGGGGCCACGTGCACTTTTGCGCCAATCGAATGAGCCCCTTGAATTAAATCAAAACCTGGATCGCTGACCAAAGGTGTTCCCGCATCCGATGTGTAAGCAACCGAATGCCCTGACTTTAACGCCTTCAGGATGGATTGAAGCTGAGTTTCGGTAGAGTGATCGTGGTAGGACAGAATGCGGCGCCCATCACTTTGAATCCCGTGAAGCATCATTAGTTTTCGTAAGACGCGCGTGTCTTCGGCAACCAAAACGTCCGCTCTGGCCAAAACATCCAAAGCGTGGAGCGTGATATCTCGTGCGCGACCGATTGGCGTCGAAACGATGTGCAGCCCCGCTTCGGCCACAAATTCAGCCGGCTCATTTGGCAAGAACTGTCGTAAAGTCGTCATACCTGATTGCCATGGGTGATCCCGCTGTCTAAATCAAGCGCAACGTCTCAGGGGAGGAAATCATAATGATCCGGGCACTTAGCAAAGCAATCTGTGCCATCGGTGCAGCTCTTCTTCTCGTGGGATGTGACGTCCCGACGGGTGGACCGCGCATCGGTCAAGGCCCCGTTCAGGTTGCTCTTTTGGTTCCCTCAAACTCCGAAGATGTTCGCGTCAACAATTTAGCAGACACATTGATCGCGGCAGCAAATATGGCGATCGAAGAGTCTGGGACTGATAGTGTCCGTCTCACAATCTTTCCAACCCAGGGCACCGTTGAAGGTGCGCGCGCAGCTGCGCAGCAAGCATTGGCAGCCAAAGCGCGTGTGATCGTTGGTCCACTTTATGCGGACAACGCGGTCACCGTAGGCCAAGTTGTAGCTGGTGCGGGGCTCCCTGTCCTAAGCTTCTCAAACAATCCTCAGATTGCAGGCGGTAATGTCTATGCCCTCGGTCAGTCCTTCGAAGATACAGCGACACGGCTGATCGCGTATGCAAATAACCAAGGACGCTCTCGCGTGTTGGCGATTGTGCCAGATGGCGCAGCCGGCGATGTCGCAGCGAATGCAGTATCCAATGCGGCCGCTTCCATCGGCGTCACCTATGCAGGCAAAGCAACCTATCCCTTTTCCCAAGAAGGTGTTCAACGCAGCGCACGAGACATTGTTGTGCAGGTCAATTCAACTGGTTCGGATATCGCGATCCTTTCAGCTAATCCGGCAGGCGCTCTGCCTCTGTTGGCGCAAAGTCTTGGTGAGGCGGGTTTCGACACGTCGCGGAGTTTGGTGAGCGGGCTGGCGCGTTGGGATGTACCCGCCAGTACCCTTTCATTGATAACCCTTCAGAATGGCATTTTTGCCCTGCCAAACATTGCGGCCTCGACCAACTTTGCGAACCGGTTCGAAGCGTTCGCAGGCATTCCACCCCAACTGGTCACGGGTGTAAGCTACGACGCGATGACAGTGGTGGCAGGTCAACTTGTGGCTGGCGGATCAAGCCCGTTTTCACAAGAGCAACTGACGTCCAGAACATTTTCTGGTGCCAGCGGTTCCTTCAGACTGACACCTTCAGGGCAGGCGCGGCGTGAACTCGCCATCGCCCGCGTGTCCGAAGACAGCTATGAAATCGTCTCTCAAACTCAAATCACAGAGGTCGGTCTCTGACCGGGGCGAAGTGATTTCCTTGGACTTGGCCGACGCGGCAAGCTTTGGACCCTTCGATACTGGCCAAGTTACAGAGGCTGAAGCGGCACAAAGCATTCGGCGGGCCTATGAGGCCGAGCGCGCAAGGCTGTTTGAAGATTATGCCCAGGCCCCGAGGGAAACGCGGGATCTGATTACAAAACTGTCTGAGTTTACCGATCGGGCCGTCATTGCTGCGTTTCGTCACGCGGCCTCGGTTGCTGGACAATTTGACGAAAACGGCTTTGCGATCATTGCCGTGGGTGGCTGCGGGCGCGGGGAAATGGCGCCCTTCTCGGATGTGGATCTTCTGTTTTTGAAACCAGACAACGCGCCGGGTGTTTCGAACGATGTGATCGAACGGACACTCTACATGTTGTGGGATATGAAACTGAAAGTAGGACACGCAACGCGCACCGTTAGCGAGACGTTCAAACTGGCAAGTGATGACATCACAATCCGCACATCGGTCCTAGAAAACAGATTGCTCTATGGAGATGAGGACCTTTTTCGCGCTCTGAATACCAAGCTCCGAGAGCAACTGTTTTCCAAGACAGCCTCTGAGTTTGTCGAGCAAAAACTGGCAGAGCGGGACAGTCGGCACAAGCGGCAAGGCGGTGCACGATACGTTCTGGAGCCGAATGTTAAAGAAGGCAAAGGCGGATTGCGTGATCTTCAAACGCTGTTTTGGATCGCAAAATATGTTTCAGGCTCGGAGACGCCCGAAGAATTGGTTCAGAAAGGATACTTCACCAAAGATGAAATAGACGCGTTCACCAAAGCTGAAACCTTTCTTTGGACCGTGCGCTGTCACCTTCATATTTTGGCAAAACGTGCCGTGGAAAAACTCACCTTTGATCTGCAAACAGAGGTCGCTGAACGACTTGGCTACAAGGACCAGGATGGGCAGCTTGCCGTTGAGAGCTTCATGCAAGTCTTCTTTTTGCACGCAACAAAGGTCGGCGATCTGACCCGCATTATGCTGACAAAGTTAGAAGCGACCCATGTCAAAGCGCGCCCCTCTTGGAAACGCGCAATGGCGAGTTTGCTTGGTCAAACGCCGGTCGACACAACGCCTGACGGTTACCAGATCGAAGATGGACGTTTGAACATCTCTGACGAAGCGACGTTTCTAGCCTCGCCTCTCAATATCTTGCGGCTGTTCCAAGAAGCATTGCGCTCGGACGTTTTGATCCATCCCGATGCGATGAGGATTGTCGCAGCAAATCTGGACCTGATTACGGAAGAGGTTCGGCAGACACGGGAGGCACAGAAAATCTTTCTTGGCCTGCTTTTGGATTACGGCAATCCCGAACGCGCCCTACGTCGTATGAACGAGCTTGGCGTTTTGGGCCAGTTTGTGCCCGAGTTCAAACGCGTTGTCGCGATGATGCAATTCAACTTCTATCATCATTTCACTGTCGACGAGCATACGATCCAATGCATCGCCCATCTATCGAAACTGGAGCGGGAACAGCCCAACCACCCCTACCCGCTTGTCGCGCGGATTTTGAAAAAGGGTGTGAACCGCCGTGTCCTCTACGTCGCTCTTTTGCTGCACGACATTGGTAAGGGGCTGCCGGAACCTCATGAAATCGTCGGAGAAGAAATGGCGCGGACAATTGCGCCCAGATTATCGTTGGACGAAGACGAAACCGAACTGGTTGCGTGGTTGGTTCGGCATCACTTGCTAATGTCGGATGTTGCACAGAAACGGGATCTCTCTGATCCGAAAACAGTGACAGACTTTGCTTACCTCGTTCAGAGTAACCAGCGACTGAATTTGCTTTATGTGCTCACAATTTGTGACATCCTTGGGGTTGGGCCGGGGACATTAACGGCATGGAAAGCGGAACTCCTCCGCCAGCTTTATTCCTACACACGCGATGTGTTCCGCGAGTCCGGACCGTCTTATGCTTTGGAGGCGCGTCTCAAAGAGCAAAGAGAGGCTTTTGCACAGTCCGTACGGGATTGGGACCCGGCAACCGTGGAAAGCGAACTTGACCGTCATTATCCAGACTTTTGGTTGGGCCTTGATACCGACACGCAGCGCACCATCGCGCTGAGCTTGGCGACGCTTGCGACCGATGATATCAGCATCAGCGTGGATCACGACGCCCAGCGCGCGACAACACGGGTGTGTTTTGCCCTTCAGGATCATCCAGGAATTTTCTCCCGGCTTGCAGGCGCTGTCGCTTTGGCCGGTCTGAACGTCATCGACGCGCGGGTCTACACGACCAAAGATGGATTTGCGACGACAGTGTTTTGGGTCCAGGGTCAGGACGGCAAACCCGTTGCAGATCCGTCCCGATTGAACAGGCTGAAGACCATAATTCGAAAAACGCTGTCGGGTGAATTGGTGGCGCGGGATGAAATCGCGGCGAAAGACAAAATCGCGAAGCGGGAACGGGACATTCAGTTCGCCACAGAGATCACATTTGACAATGAAGGCTCTGAGATTCACACAATTCTGGAAGTGGATACAAGGGACCGTCCAGGATTGCTTTACGATCTGACACGCACTTTGGCGCATATGAATATTCAAATTTCCAGTGCGACCGTGGCAACTTTTGGCGCTCAGGCCGTGGATACGTTCTATGTTAAAGACATTTTTGGTTTGAAGATCCAGTCGCCTCAGAAACAAGCTAATATTGCCGCCGGCCTTAAGTCAGCAATCAAAGCTGGGACGCGTCAGGCCCTTCCTGAATGAAGATTGGAAGTCTGTTCAAAAGCATGAGCAGCGTTGGGGGCTGGACATTGCTCAGCCGTGTCGCAGGCTTTGTTCGGGAAATCCTGTTCGCTGCACTCTTTGGTTCCTCGGCGACGGCCGAGGCCTTCCAAGTGGCCTTCAGCCTACCAAATATGTTTCGTCGCTTTTTCGCCGAAGGCGCGCTCAACATGGCGTACATCCCACTTTACTCAAAAAAACTGGAACAAGATGACGGTGCGAACGCATTTGCGGAAGACGCGTTTTCCGCCTTGGCCACTTTTCTTATCGTTTTTGTTGTTCTCGCATCTGTTGCAATGCCGGCTTTGGTTTGGGCAATGGCATCGGGCTTTGTGGGTGACGAACGCTTCGACCTGGCGGTTGATTTTGGTCGGGTTTGTTTCCCCTACATTCTGTTTATCTCTTTGGCTGCGCTAGTCAGTGGAACCTTGAACGCGCATGGACGGTTTGCGACAGCCGCTGCGGCTCCGGTTCTTTTGAACGTCGTGCTGATTGCAGCCATGTGGTTCGGCCCGCGTTTTGGGTTGGCGGCGGAGATTGCGCTAATCTGGGGTGTCCCTATTGCGGGTGTGCTTCAACTGGCCTTGGTTTGGGGTGCGCTCCGAAGAACCGGCGTAAAGTTAGACTTGCGGCTGCCGAAATGGACACCCGAGTTACGAGAGCTTGCAATAATTGCGGCGCCCGCAGCATTGGCCGGCGGTGTAGTTCAGATTAACCTTTTGGTTGGCCGTCAGGTGGCCAGTCAGTTCGAAGGGGCGATCCAATGGCTCGCGGTTGCCGATCGCCTGTATCAACTTCCCCTTGGTGTGGTCGGAATAGCGATTGGTGTTGTTTTGCTGCCTTCATTGTCAAAAGCACTTGCAGCGGACGATGGCAAAACCGCTCAAGAGACCTTCAACGCCTCACTGGTATTCGCAAGTGTCTTAGTCATGCCCGCAACAGCAGCGTTAATTCTTATACCAAACCCGCTTGTGGAGGCCTTGTTCGAGCGCGGGGCCTTTAACGCGACAGATACTGAAAACACGGCCAAAGCTTTGATGATTTACGGTCTTGGGCTGCCTGCTTTTGTCGCGCAAAAGCTTTATCAGCCAAGCTATTTTGCACGGAGCGATACGAAAACACCATTTCGTTTTGCAGTGGTAGCGATGGTTGCAAACGCCGTTCTTGCAATAGGGCTGATGCCCCTCTTTGGATTTATCGCGGCTGCGATAGCGACGACGGGCGCTGCATATCTTATGCTTGGGCTTTTGGTTTGGCGCGCTCGAACCATCGGAAATGAGACGCGGCTTCTCCCTGAAACGACGACGTCTTTGCTTATGTCCCTAGCCGGAAGCCTTGGGTTTGCTTTGACATTTTGGCCAATTTCAAACGTGTCAGAAAACCTCGGCCTCAATGTGTATGTCGAGGTCCTGGCCTATGTGATTGTCGGCCTTATCGTGACAGCTGTTCTAGCCATTCACCCGATCAACAGAGCTATCTTGCGCCGGTAACTGCTGATCTTTGGGCACGCCGTCCCAACGATTGTGGAACCAATACCATTGATCCGGGTAGTCTTTGATACGCTGTTCCAGCATGCGATGATACTGCTGCATCATCTCGACCGGATCGCCGTGGGGGATCGGGGCCTCAAACTCTGCCTCGATCCCCCAATCTTGTCGGATGCAGAAAACGGGAATGACCGGAATACCTAGCTTGAGACCGATACCGGCTGGTGCGGTACTGGTATACGCATTGCGTCCAAAAAAAGGGATAAGGTCACCTTTTCGGAACCGTTGATCTGAGAGGATTACAATAGCTTCACCGTTCGCCGCGGCTTTGATCATGTCTCTAACTTGATCAGTCCCTTTAGCGTAGAGCGTACTCCCATCATGGGTCATCGCCGCATAGAAGATCTTTTCATAGTATGGGTTGTTGTTTGGTTTATAGACCGCGCCAATACTCTTGGCATATTTTTGGATTTCCCAACGCATCGCCTGCCACTGACCTAAATGGGCAGAGACGATAACCACGCCTTTGCCCTCGGTTAGCGCTTCTTTCATCGACTCCAGACCTGCGCCAGTCGCTTCCATCTTCGGATTGGAGGCCATGTATTCATCAAGATTAAACAATTCGGTCAGAGTTTGCCCAATATAGTAGGCCGCTTGCGTCGTTATCTTCCACCGCTCCTGCTTGGACATATTTGGAAAAGCAATTTGAAGGTTGCTCATCGCTCTGCCGGATTTGCTTGGCGCAAGCAGAATGAGCTTCGACAAAAGCCATCCAATGACGCGCGCCCTTTGCGGCAAAGGTAACGGTCTAAATAACTTGAGGGTCACCCAAATCGGCGCGTATTCCAGCCAATAGACCCAATTGGACTTCTTCATTTATCGTCGTCCTAATCTGTGTTGGAGCGTGGACCAACTAAAGGTCCCCCTCCAACTGATGGCAAGTGACATTGCAAAACCCGCAAGCAACGCCGCCACCCGAGCAACGCCGAACCACGGCGCGCCGAAGAGAAAACTAAAGGTAAAGTCCAAGGTCACGATGAAAGCCGGGATTCGGAAGGCCTCGAAGTAGGTGATATCCCCCCGGCGGGCTTTCACGTATTGTCGATAGACATAATAGCCAAGCAGGCCAAACCCAATGGAGTATGATCCAGAAAGCAGCTGTTCCTCGTCGATCAGAACGCCAAAGGCCACTGCGCCTATGACGACGCAAACAAGCACATAGATAACCAACGTTCGGAATAACACGCGCTCGGCCATATACTTGCCAGCGCCAATTATCAGCACAAGACCAACTATCACCTGCCGAAAATCACCAGCAACAAAGGGATAGGTGAATAGTCGGTAAAACCATTCGAAGTTGAACTCCCCAGACACAATCATTCGGTCGAAAAGAACGTCTGAGAACCCAAAGAGTTGAATGAGTTCAGATCGCCACCCAACCGCTAAGGGACCGCCCCAAAGCCCATATTCGCCGCCCAATAAAAGAAGCTCGATGCCCGCGAAAACACTAAACAAGATCAAAACACTGATAGGTACCGAGCCGAAAAGCGGCACCGCTTCGTCGTTCAACGCTGCAGCTTCTTCTTCGTTCTCGTGGTGTTCGTCCTTGTCGGATCGCACGGAAACCTCCCATTGACGCCCCATCACCCGCGGCGCAAATAGCCGCCTAAACTGAACTTGGGGCTTTGACCATGTCAAATGAAGCTTTCACACAGCGCGTTTTTTCCGGGATTCAGCCGTCGGGCAATTTGACGCTTGGAAATTACCTTGGCGCTGTGAAGCGTTTTGTGGAGATGCAAAACTCGGGCATCGAAACGATCTATTGCATGGTTGATCTTCATGCGATCACTGTGTGGCAGGATCCAAACGATCTGCGTAAGAATACGCGGGAACTTGCAGCCGCATTTATTGCCTGTGGTTTGGACCCCAAAAAATCGATCCTGTTCAATCAATCTCAGGTGTCTGCCCATGCCCAGCTTGGTTGGTTGTTCAACTGTGTCGCGCGTTTGGGCTGGATGAACCGTATGACACAATTCAAGGACAAAGCCGGTAAAAACGCCGAAAAAATGTCCTTGGGCTTGTACGCTTACCCATCCCTCATGGCCGCTGACATTCTGGTCTATAAAGCCACGCATGTGCCAGTAGGCGAAGATCAAAAGCAGCACGTGGAATTGACCCGAGATATTGCGGCCAAGTTCAATCATGACTTTGGTGTGGATTTCTTCCCGGAACCAGACCCTTTGATTGAAGGCGCTGCAACGCGTGTGATGAGCCTGCGAGATGGCTCAAAGAAAATGTCGAAATCTGATCCGTCTGATATGAGCCGGATCAACCTGACAGATGATGCCGAGACGATTGAGAAAAAGATCAAAAAAGCGAAGACGGATCCAGACGCACTCCCATCAGAGGCGGAAGGTTTAGAGGACCGCCCAGAGGCACGAAACCTCGTCAATATTTTTGCTGCACTTTCGGATCAAAGCGTGGATGACGTGTTGTCGGAGCATGGTGGCAGCCAGTTCGGTCAGTTCAAGCCGGCCTTGGCCTCGCTTGCCGTAGATAAACTTGCGCCCATCACCGATGAAATCAATCGCCTTATGGCTGACCCGGCAGAGATAGATCGTATCCTAGGCGAAGGTGCAGCCCGTGCCGCGGAAATTGCAGACCCCATTTTGACAGAGGCTTACGATATCGTGGGTCTTATCCGCTCAAGATAAAGGACATACCATGACACTCGAAGAGATCGTTGCCCTTTTGGGCCCTAAGGTGACCGGTAAACTGCAAGGCAGCGCGAAAATCAAACTGATCGATCTGGGCAGCATAGTTCTTACCGAGGCAGGTGCTGAGATTTCAGATGCGGACACCGATGTCACTTTATCGGCGACCACTGAGGTGTTTCAAAACATCCTGAACGGTGCGCAAAACCCAATGATGGCCTATATGGGCGGGAAATTGAAAATTGATGGATCCATGGGGCGCGCTTTGAAAGTCAGCGAAATCCTGACATCTTAGGCTACTTGGTCATTTCGATCAGGCAATGTGATAACAAAGATCGCACCGTTTTCATCTGACTTCTCAAGCTCAAGGGTGCCGCCCTGATTGCGGATAAGCTCTTGTGAGATCGCAAGGCCCAAGCCCGTACCACCTGCACGAACCCCGCCCTCAAACGGCTTAAACAGCTTTTCTTGCGCTTTTTCGGGTAGGCCCGGGCCATCATCGGCAACTTCGATGCGGGTTGACGATCCCATATGCGCCGCGCGCAAAGCGATAACGCCGGGTTTGCGAGATGCGATCAAGGCCTGCCGCGCGTTCCGCACCAAGTTTGAGATCACGCGATAGAGTTGGTCGGCGTCTGCGTAGGCGACCAAATCCTTGTCTGCCTCGACAGTGATTTTTACCTCGGCCTCTCCGATGGCCAAGCGCTCAGCCTGCTCCACATCGTCCAGCAGGCTGCATATCTTAACATCCGTGAGAACTGGTTCGGGTTCTTCTGCTTTACCGAAAGTCAACGTGCGCTCACACAGATCTACGGCCCGTGTCACCGCGCTCATCAAACGCGGTGCTGACCTTTTAACGCGCGGGTCCTGAGAGGCGGCTAGCCCGTCAGCCAACAGTTGCGCAGTGGTCAGCATATTGCGAAGATCATGGCTGATCTTTGAAACGGCCCCCCCCAGCAACGCCAAACGCTCCCGCTGACGCAGCGCTTGATTGAGCTGGGTTTGCATATCAGCCAAGGCGACTTCGGCCTCATAGACCTCGGATAACCGCGAACTTGGAATCAAAATTTGCCGAGCATCCTCGGGCGCGTCTTTGAATGCCATGACGCGTTGAATAAGCCGGCGATTGGGCTGTACCAACAAAGCCTGGGTCGCAAAGTAGAACAGAATAGACACCATCAAGGCGATCGCCACCGAAAGGTAGAAGATATTGCGCCCATAGGCCGTCATCGCGTCGCGCAGCGGCTTCTCATAGATCGAGACCTCAATCAGATCCCCGCCAGCGTTCACAGGCGTTCCCAAAACGCGAATAACCCTGTTATCCGTTCGCAACCACGTTCGGAACGCATCCTGCACCAACCCCATCCGGGACATGCCACGCAAATCATAAGTTGCCTCCACTGGTGCCGTCATTGGTGTCGCCAAAACCAACTGGCGCACAGAGTCTCGATCAAGCACAACATTGAGCACCTGTGCGTTGCGGAGAAGTTCTTTTTCCAACTCTTCGTCCACCATGTCCTGGGGAGAAGCCAGAACGGCGAGGGAGGCGATCTGCGCCGCCTCCAACCGTTGCTCCAGATAGGTCAGACGAAACCGTGCCAGAGAGGGCACAAAGATCAGGATCTCTGCCAACATCACAAAAATGATGGTCAGAAGAACAAATCGTCCAGCAATTGATTTCAAGAACATCTAAGTACTCGTGAGTCTGGCTAGACAGATTAGCCGAATTTCTGAACGAACCCCACGACTTTTTTGACCATCTTGGAATTGAACAGTTTCGGGCCGAAATACGCACCCGCTGCACGCTTGTTGATTTCCGAGATCGTCGGGTACGGGGCGACCATGCCTGCGACAGCTGACATTTTCAGATTGTTGGCAATCGCCATCGCCCAAAGCGAGATCAACTCACCCGCTTGGGTTCCGACAATAGACGCTCCGATCGGACGGCCTTTCAAAACCATTACCTTGATCAGACCCGTAGTCGCCAATTCAGCCCGCGCGCGATCATTGTCCTGATATTCGAAGCGAACAATTTCGACCTTGTCGCCATGCATCTCTTTCGCCGCGGCCTCTGTCAGGCCGACCTGTGCAATCTCTGGATCCGTGTAGGTAGCCCAAGGGATATGGCGATCGGTAGCCTTTGAAGGCAAGCCAAAAAGGGCAGAGCGCACGATGACACCGGCATGATAGCCTGCAACATGGGTAAATTGCAGACCGCCTGCCACATCGCCAATCGCATAGACGCGTCGGTTCGTGGTTTTCAAAGAGGCATCTACTTTGATCCCCGTGCGCGTGGTTTCGATCCCCGCAGCTTCTAGGTTCAGCTTGTCGATATTGGACTTACGACCCACAGCCATCAAAAGATGCGTGCCTTTATACTCTGCGCCATCTTTGGTTCTCACTGTGATGTCACCTGCCGTACCAGTGATCTCGCTGGCCAATGCGCCTTCGACAATCTCCACACCTTCGGCGCGGATACACTCCAGCGCAATTGCTGCGATCTCTGGGTCGTCTTTGCCCAGCGCTCTGAATCCTTCGAGGACTGTCACTTTGGAGCCAAGGCGGACATGGGCTTGCGCCATTTCCATCCCAATCGGCCCGCCGCCAATGACAATCAAATGCTTTGGCTGTTGCATAAGCTGAAAGATCGTCTCATTCGTGTCATAGGGCACGTTTTCCAATCCGGGGATCGGCGGCACGAAGGGGCTAGAGCCAGTGGCCACCACAAAGCGGCGCGCTTTGATGATGGTGTCGCCAGCCTTCACCTCATTTGGCGAGATGAACTCGCCAAACTCTTGGATGACTTTGACGCCAAGACCTTCGAAGCGCTCCACGCTGTCATGGGGCTCGATCCCTTTGATGACGCTTGCGACATGAGCCTTAGCAGCGGCGTAATCGACTTTCGGCGCGACAGGCGTGATGCCAAATTCTGCCCCTGTCGTCATCCAATGCGCGTGCTTGCCCGCAGCCAGAAGCGCCTTCGACGGCACACAGCCATAGTTTAGGCAATCTCCGCCCATTTTGTGGCCTTCGATCAGGACGACATCGGCGCCCATTTGAACGGCTCCGGCAGCGACAGACAGCCCTCCAGAGCCTCCTCCGATGATACAGAGGTCGGTTGTGATATGGTTTGCCATCGGTCTCAGCCCTTCTTGACGAATTTTTTGTAGACGATTGGGAGCAAAGCAAGCGCAGCGAGCCCCAGAAGAGGTCCCAAGATGTACGGCTCAAAGATGATGCCCAGGTTCGGCGCTTCACCGCGGGCGAAAACTTCAGAGAGGCCCGCACCCACCCAAGTATAGACGATACCGCCTGGAATGATGCCCACAAAGGTCGTCCAGACAAAGCGCGACAGCGAGACACCGACAAGCGCTGGGATCAGGTTCGCCACAAAGAAGGGCACAGCCGGGATCAGCCGCATGATAAGCAAATAGGACACTTCGTCCTCTTTCAGGCCATCTTTGAATTTCTTCACGGCCCCCTCAGAGCTATCCATTTTCGCAGACAGCGCATCGCCAAAGCCCAAGCGCGCTGCGAGGAAAATGGCCGTGGCCCCAATGGTGGCCGCGATGATGTTGAAGGCCGCGCCTGGGAAGAGCCCAAAGAGGAACCCACCGGTCAGCGATGCAATGGCCGCACCGGGCAGCGAGAAGGCAACGATCACAACGTAGACCGCCATGAAGACAAAAGCTGCGAGCAAGAAATTACTGTCGCGCCATTGGCTCAACGCCTCTTGGTTGGCTGCAAGTTGTTCAAAGCTCAGAACATCACGCAGAAAGATAAAGCCCAGTACAGCAGCCGTGATGATCGCCAAGAACGGGAGAATGCGCTTGAACGAAAACATCGGCGGCAGTGACTGCGCGGTGTTTTTGTTTTGGTCAGACATTTTGGGTTTCCATGTAAAAAGTTACGTTGACGCCCATATGTCCGAGGGCACGCCCTATCCGATAGCCCCCTCACAACCGCTTGATGTCGAGTGAAGGTTTCGGGAGTGTGGGGCGGTTATTGTAACAAAACTCACGGCTGGCCGGTCGGAATCGCTTCAGAATTGCAACATTTCAGGCTCAGACGCGTTGACTTGGCCCGGTGCGTTTCATACACGGGCGCTTCAGAATTCTTGGCGGAGTGCGAATCCGCCCCAATCCAAAGGTGTCAGGTCATGAAACGTACCTACCAACCGTCAAACCTTGTTCGGAAGCGCCGTCACGGCTTCCGCTACCGTATGGCCACGAAAAATGGCCGCAAGGTTTTGGCGCGGCGTCGCGCCCAAGGGCGTAAGCGCCTCTCAGCATAAGGGATGGCGATCCTTTGGATGGATCGCTGACCATTCTAAAAAAGCGTCAGGACTTCCTGGCGTGCAACAAAGGCCGGCGGCAAGTGACCGCCGGTTTTGTTTTGCTGGGCAGGCCGCGGCGCGATGGCTCGGATGCTATTCGGGTTGGGTTCACATGCTCCAAAAAGCTGGGGAACGCAGTGGCCCGCAATCGAGCCAAAAGGCGGTTAAGGGAAGTGGCGCGCCTCGGCTTGCCAAACAACGGACAGGCTGGATGGGACTACGTGCTCATCGGACGGCCAGAGGCCACAGTATCTCGGGACTTTGCCTCAATGCAGACCGACTTATCACGTGCGTTAAACGTGCTGCATCCATGAGGATCGGTGTCTTCATCTTAAAACTTCCAATTCGGTTCTACCGACTGGTCATCTCACCTCTGGTCGGATCGAATTGCCGATTTCATCCCACCTGCTCCACCTATGCGCTTCAAGCGCTTGAAAAGCATGGGGCTATCAAAGGTGGCTGGCTTGCGATCAGACGCATTTCACGTTGCCATCCATGGGGTGGATCAGGGATTGATAACGTTCCTGATTGACCCTGCAATCCCCTTTTTACAATGAGGGTGGGTTGAATTGAGCGCGCCTGCCGCGCCAACGTGGGGAAAAGCCCCCTAGTCTTTCTCAAACCAAATCGTCACAACGCCGACCCGGATCCCGTATCGAGACACATAGGCTTTGTTCAGCACACGATTTTCATCAAAGCGCCAAAGCCAATCGTCGAACTCGACCGTCGTGGTTCCGCCATCTTTGTTTGGCAGTGCAATTGTGTATTTGAAGTTGAAGCGATCTTGGTCTTCAATCCCCTTAGCGACGCCAAAAACACCGTCTGCCCGACCATCCCACGTGTCTTCGCCGGTTTTGGTCAATCGCCAAATCCGCTGTTCTTCCCGCTCATCATCATAAACGAAATCCTCGACCAGTGTAAGGACTTCGCCGTCGAAACTGGCCTCAAGGTCTACCGTGAACCGGTCGCGCACCTTCCCAGTGATGTCCTGAAATTGCCCATAGGCGCTCAGGCTACCTTCGAAGTAATCCTCTAGATCAAACTTTGGTCCACCCAAGGATGGCTGTTCAAAAGTGGGCACAGCATTACAGGCTGTCAAAAGCAGGACGAGGGCAATCGCGGCAAGTTTTCTCATGTCTCATATACGCGCTGCAAATCTACCCGGATCACCTAGCATTCGGACGTCAGAATTCGTATCTGCTCTCCATGCTGGATGATGCACTCAAAGCGATTCACCCGTTATTTGACGGGGCCCCGTCAACCACGGGATTTAAAAAGCTGCGCAAGCGGATCATTCGCGAAACCCGCAACGCCATAGCTGATTTTTCCATGATAGAACGCGGCGCAAAATGGCTGGTCTGCCTGTCGGGCGGGAAAGACAGCTACACCCTTCTCGCCGCATTGGTCGAACTCCAATGGCGTGGGTTATTGCCCGTTGAGTTGCTGGCGTGCAATCTTGACCAAGGGCAACCCGGCTTTCCTTCAACTGTTCTACCCGAATTCTTGGACCGCATGGGCGTGCGCAACCGCATCGAATACCAAGACACCTATTCGATTGTGACCTCGAAGGTTCCAGAGAACCGCACCTATTGCGCCATGTGTTCACGTCTGCGGCGCGGGAACCTCTACCGTATTGCCCGAGAAGAGGGATGTTCCGCCGTTGTGTTGGGGCATCACAGAGACGATATCCTAGAGACGTTTTTCATGAACCTTTTTCATGGCGGGCGCTTGGCAACCATGCCACCTAAACTCCTGAATGAAGACGGCGATTTGTTTGTGTATCGCCCTCTGGCTTATGTGGCGGAGGCCGATTGCGAGAAGTTCAGCAAAGCGATGAATTACCCGATCATTCCATGTGACCTCTGCGGGAGCCAAGACGGGCTACAACGCCAGCAGGTCAAAGCCATTCTGGATGGTTGGGAAAAAAACAGTCCCGGACGACGGCAGGTGATGTTTCGCAGTCTGATGAATGCGCGCCCTTCGCACTTGCTTGATCCCAAACTCTTTGACTTCGAGGGGCTGACACGCAGCCTCGATGGTTGACCTATCTGGCCCATTCCTATTGAACCGCCCAAACTTTGAGAGGACCCCATGAACGGACCCCAAATGGACGACAATAACAAGAACCTGATCCTCGCCTCTGCGCTGAGCTTTCTGGTGATCTTGGTTTGGTTTTTGATCTTCCCTCCGCAAACGCCCGAGCAGCCTGTGCAACAGGCCGATGGACAAACACAAACCCTTGCACCCGGTGAATCGGCAACACCCCCAGCAGGGGCAACGACGACTTCGGCGGCACCGGTCCTTACAGCTGATGAGGCGCAATCCCGCGACGCCGCTTTGGCCCAAAGCGAACGGATTAATATCGTTACCAACCGTTTGCAGGGGTCAATTTCGCTGACCGGTGGTCGGATCGATGACCTTAAACTGCTCGATTACAATGAGCGACTGAATGACGAATCTGAGAAGGTTCGCCTGCTGTCGCCCGCCGGTGGGCCGGAAGCATACTATGCGCTGCACGGGTGGATCCCGCAAAACGGCCTGACATATGATGATGTTCCAACGGCTCGGACAGAATGGACGCAAATTGGCGGGAACGCCTTATCGTTCGATAGCCCAGTTGAACTCGAGTGGACAAACCCTGCCGGGCTGACATTCCGCAAAACGATCAGCGTGGATGAGGACTTCTTGTTCACAATCACCCAAAGCATTCAGAACTCCTCAGACACCGCACTGCGTCTTGCACCATACGGGATTGTGGCGCGCAAGGGAGAGCCTGAAACAATCGGCATGTGGCTGTTGCACGAGGGCGTTGTACGGGCGTCCGACGGCACAATCCAAGAAATCGACTATGATGACATGCCGGATCAGGATTTTGTCCAAACCGAGGCAGGGAACGTCGACAGTATTGAAGTCTCCGAAAACGGCTGGATCGGTTTTACATCTAAGTACTGGATGACAACCCTTCTGCCGGAGCCAGGTCAGCCCTTTGCTTCCGTGTCCAAATATGTCCCATCGAATGACACGTATCAGGTGGAAATGCGCCTGCCCTCTTTGGATATCCCTGCAGGTGAAACCGTCAGCACAACCACTCATGTTTTCGCTGGTGCGAAAGAGTACGAGGCCATCCGCAATTATGAGGCTGGGCGCGAAATTGATACAGTTGGCGGATCCCTTGCTTATGCCATGGGATTTGGCGATTCTAATGGTTTTGAAAGTTTCTTGGACTCTATCGACTGGGGCTGGTTCTTTTTCCTGACTAAACCAATCTTCTGGGTTTTGCATGAGTTGAACATTTTGATCGGCAACATGGGCTGGGCAATCATTGGATTAACACTTGTGATTAAAGCGGTGCTCTTCCCCCTTGCCTACAAATCCTATGTCTCAATGGCGCGGATGAAAGAACTTCAGCCAGAGATGGAGAAGCTCAAGGAAAAGCACGGCGAAGACCGCCAGGCGATGCAAATGGACGTAGTCGCGCTTTACAAAGAGAAGAAGGTCAATCCCGCAGCAGGCTGTTTGCCAATCCTGTTGCAAATCCCCATTTTCTTCTCGCTCTACAAAGTGATCTTTGTGACGCTCGAGCTACGGCACGCCCCTTTCATCGGTTGGCTCGAGGATCTGTCGGCTCCGGATCCAACAAGCTGGCTGAACCTCTTTGGCCTCTTGCCCTATGCAACACCGGCCCCGGAAAGCCTCTTCTACATTTTCTCTATCGGGGTTTGGCCGATCGCCTTTGGCGTCTCGATGTGGCTGCAACAAAAGCTGAACCCGGCCCCACCCGACCCAACACAGCAGATGATCTTTGCGTGGATGCCATGGGTCTTTATGTTCATGCTTGGCTCATTTGCGTCAGGTTTGATCGTTTATTGGGTCGCAAACAACGTCATCACGTTTATTCAGCAGTATACGATCATGCGCAGCCAAGGCGTGAAGCCCGATATCTTGGGCAATATTCGCGCTCAGTTTAAGAAAGAAAAAGAAAGCTAGCTCACTATGTCTGGTTCCGTTGCCCATATCTGGCGTCACCCCATCAAGTCACATGGTCGGGAGGCGCTTGAACGGGTGACCATTGAAGCCGGGCACACCATGCCTTGGGACCGAGCTTGGGCTGTGACGCATGATCGCTCCAAGGCGGATGGTTCTGAATGGGCGCATTGTGCGAACTTCTCGCGAGCAGCGAGGACCCCAACACTTCAGGCCATCACAGCAACACTGCACGAAACGTCCGAAACGATAACGCTTACACATCCTGACTTGCTACCAATCACGTTTCAGCCTGACAGCGAGGAAGATCGTTTCCTCGCATGGGTTGAACCTTTGATGGAGGATAATCGAAGTCAATCCACTGGTTTAGTTCGCGTGGTGGGCCGCGGCATGACCGATAGCGATTTCGCATCGATCTCTTTGAATAACCTATCCGCGCATCGTGCTGTCAGCCAGCATGTCGGTCAAAGTCTTTCGCCATTGCGCTGGCGAGGGAATATCTGGTTCGCAGGCCTAGAGCCGTGGGAAGAGCGTGAGTGGGTCGGGAGGGATGTTCGAATTGGCGAGGCCGAGTTCGAAGTGCGCGAGGAGATCGGTCGATGTAAAGCGACCACAGTGAACCCTGCGACCGGCAACGTTGATGTCGATACCCTCAAAGCGCTGCGCGAGTTAATCGATGAACAGAATTTTGGCGTTTACGCCTACCCGACAAAATCAGGTCGCATTGCACTGGGAGACCCCGTAGAGGTCCTGTGATGTTTAAGCTCGCCCCAGACCCAGACGAGGCCGCCGCAGAGGCGGGTCGGCTGTTGTTTGCGGGCCCGTGCGACTTCCTCAAAGGCGTCGTCTCTTTGGACGGGCTGCCGCCTGCAGATCGTCTCGAGGTTTGCTTTGCCGGTAGATCTAACGTTGGCAAATCTTCTTTGATTAACGCTTTGACCGGACGCAAGGCGCTGGCGCGCACTTCCAACACACCCGGGCGGACGCAAGAAATCAACTTTTTCACGCTTGGCGAACAGCATTATCTGGTGGACGTGCCCGGCTATGGCTTTGCAAAAGCCCCGGTGCCCGTGGTCGAAAAATGGCAGCGCCTTTTGAAGAACTATCTTTCGGGGCGCGCATCTTTGCGGCGCGTGTTTCTTTTGATCGATGCTCGCCACGGTCCGAAAGCGGTCGACGAAGAAATTATGGCGCTTTTGAAGTCATCCGCTGTCACCTTTCAGGCGGTCATGACGAAATGTGACAAAGTCAAAACCAGCGATCTGGAAAAGAGCTTCACAGGGCTTCAAACCACTCTTTCTAAATATCCCTCCGCCTATCCCGAAATCATACAAACCAGCTCCGAAAAAGGCACTGGCATCGCCACACTTCGGGCGGAAATCGCCACCATGGTCTGAGGTCTTGGAACTCTGTGCTGGCAAGGGTAAAGCGCGCTGATGGAGAAATCTTTGGCCATGACACGCGACAGCATTACAACAGCCCGGCTTTTGGCCGAGGCCCTGCCCCATATTCAACGCCATGATGGCGCTATCATCGTTATCAAACTCGGCGGTCACGCCATGTCGAGCCCAGCCGCGATGGACAGTTTTGCACGAGACATTGTCATGATGCGTCAGTGCAATCTGAAGCCCGTGATCGTGCATGGCGGTGGGCCCATGATCAATGCGATGCTCGATAAACTGGAGATTAAGACCGAGTTCATCAACGGAAAGCGTGTCAGCACGCCGGAGACTGTCGAAGTTGTGGAGATGGTATTATCGGGCCGGGTCAATAAAAACATTGTTCAGGCGATAAACCGTCAAGGCACAAATGCCGTAGGCATCTCAGGAAAAGACGCAAATCTTGTCATGTGCAATCGTGCTAAGGGCGATCTTGGCATGGTGGGTGAACCGGTAGAAATCAACGCAGGATTGCTTCATGCGCTTTTGGACCGGGGTTTTATTCCTGTTATTGCACCCATCGGCGCGGGTCCGGACGGGGAGACGTTCAACGTAAATGGCGACACGATTGCAGGGGCGATTGCAGGCGGCTTGCGGGCAGCGCGCCTATTGCTGCTGACAGATGTTGATGGCGTTCGCGACGCCGAGGGCGACGTTTTGACCAGCCTAACTGCGTCACAAGTCCGCGACCTGATCTCGTCCGGGGTGATTTCGGGTGGTATGGTGCCGAAGGTGGAAACCGCGATCGACGCTATAAATTCAGGTGTTCGGGCGGCGGTGATTATTGACGGGCGGCAGGACAATGCCTGCTTGTTGGAACTTTTCACGGACTACGGAGCGGGCAGCATGATCCGCGCCTAGGCCAGAAGGCGCGAGATGGAAAACGAAGGTATCATCCGACTGAGTGTATTCCTAGGGCTTTTTGTCCTGTTGGCATGTCTTGAATGGGTCATTCCCAAACGCCGTGTCCGCGCGAAGAAATCCAATCGTTGGATTACAAACTGGGCAATTGTCATCATCGATACAATCAGTTTGCGACTGGTTGCGATTGTGTTGCCTTTGCTGGCCGTCGGCGCTGCAATCAATGCAAGCAACTCAGGTATCGGTCTGTTCAATCACTTGGATTGGCCCCAATGGATCGAATGGCTGCTGGTGATCCTTGTCTTGGACTTTTTGATCTGGCTGCAACACGTCATAACCCACAAGGTTCCGATCCTTTGGCGTCTGCATCAGGTCCACCACGCCGATACCGATATGGATGTCACGACGGCGATCCGGTTTCATCCGGTCGAAATTTTGTTCTCCATGGCGATCAAAATCGGAGCCGTTTACGCTCTCGGCCCTGCGGCATGGGCAGTGATCCTGTTTGAAATTCTTCTCAACGGTACTGCCATGTTCAATCACTCAAACATTTCCTTGCCGAGATGGCTTGATCGTGCCTTGCGCTGGGTGATTGTCACACCTGACATGCATCTGGTCCACCACTCGGATGATCGGAAAGATCACGATACGAATTTTGGGTTTGCGCTTTCGATATGGGATCGTCTTTTCCGCACCTATACGGATCAACCTGCAAAAGGCACCGAAGGGGTTACGATTGGATTGCAGTGGCAGGACGAGGCCCCTACACGGTTGGGATGGTCCCTCGCGCTTCCCTTTCGGAAATCTTAAACCTTGTCGGAACTGGTCTGACAGATTTGGGACGCGTTCCCGAAGGTCAATCCACTATCGTGCTTTTGGGTCCGGATAGGGATTTCTGGGACATCTTCACCCAAAGCGAAGAGTGGTTGCGCGGCGATCCTGACCCTGTAGATGCATGGTCAACACGGGTCATCACCGACCTTGCAAATGCAGTCGAAGGCGCGCCGTTATTTCCCTTTGGGGGTCCGCCCTATCAGCCATTTTTACAATGGGCCGTCGACAGTGGAGAGGCGTGGCAATCTCCAACAGGTCCACTTGTGCACGCGCGCCTTGGAATGATGGTCAGTTACCGGGGGGCGCTTCGCGTGCCCGGTGTGTTTGAACGGCGCCACGCCGATAAACCCTGTCACAACTGTTCAGAACGCCCCTGCCAAAGCGCATGCCCTGTTGGTGCATTGTCAACGACGAAAGCCTATGATGTGCCCGCCTGTCACGATTTCCTCAGCAGCGCAGATGCACAAAACAGCTGCTACGCAGAGGGGTGCCGTGTCAGACGGGCCTGCCCCGCTAGTGCTGGCGCTCACAGAAACCCTTCCCAATCTGCCTATCATATGACACGGTTTTTGCCATGAAGCGCTTGATCCTGATCCGCCATGCGAAATCCAGCTGGGACTTTGGTGGCCTGTCAGACCACGAACGACCGCTCAACGCGCGCGGACAAGATGCCTGCATTCGCATTGCGGATTGGCTTTCGGCGCAGAACTATATCCCGGATGAGGTTTTATGTTCCACTGCCGAGCGTTGTCGCGAAACCCATGAACGCATCGCCGCCAAAATGCGCCTCTCGGCACCTGTGCATCACCTTCAGAACCTCTATCATGCGAGTGCAGAAAGCCTGCTGGCGTGCCTGCGATCCGCGCAAGGCGATACAGTTATGATGCTCGCGCACAATCCGGGTATCGGTGATTTTGCAGCGCTCATTCATGCGCATCCTTTGCCCGAGACGCAGCAATTCGCCCTTTACCCGACAGCGGCAACAACCGTTCTGGACTTCGACATATCATCCTGGACAGAGGCCGCTTGGGATCTGGGTGTCGGACGTGCATTCGTGGTGCCGCGCGAACTGGCGGCACCAGCCTAAAACAGTATCTTAGTGGCCGAGTATCTGGCTCAGGAAGAGCTTGGTCCGATCTGATTTCGGCTTGTTGAAGAACTCTTCTGGTTCGTTCTGCTCTACGATCTGACCTTGGTCCATAAAGATCACGCGGTTCGCAACCTGACGGGCAAAGCCCATTTCGTGGGTCACACACAGCATTGTCATCCCCTCTTCGGCAAGGCTGATCATGGTATCCAAAACCTCTTTGATCATCTCAGGGTCTAGCGCCGATGTCGGCTCGTCGAAGAGCATAATGCGCGGGCGCATACAGAGCGAGCGTGCAATCGCCACGCGCTGTTGCTGACCACCCGACAACTGGCCTGGGAATTTATTCGCCTGCTCGGGAATTTTCACCTTTTCAAGGAAGTGCATCGCCGTTTCTTCGGCTTCTTTCTTGGGAATTTTGCGAACCCAAATCGGCGCCAGCGTACAATTCTCAAGAATGGTCAGATGCGGGAACAGGTTAAAGTGCTGGAAAACCATGCCCACTTCAGATCGGATCTTGTCGATATTCTTGATATCTGACGACAACAGAGTTCCATCCACGGTGATTGAGCCCTGCTGATGCTCTTCCAATGCGTTGATGCAGCGGATCAGTGTGGATTTGCCCGAACCAGAGGGGCCACAAATCACGATCCGTTCACCTTCATAGACTGTCAGATCGATGTCTTTGAGAACGTGGAACGCGCCGTACCATTTGTTCATCTTGGTGATGTCGATGGCGACGACGTCGCTTACGTCCATCTTGGGTGCTGCCGCTTTTTTCGCTCTAGCCATAGTTTAGTCCCCTTATCGGTGATCCGTCGCAAGGCGACGCTCGAGCCATTGTGAATATTGTGAGATGCCGTAACAAACGACGAAGAAGAGAAGCGCTGAGAAGCCTAAGAGTTCCCAATAGACGCCGAACCATTCGGACACCGCTGCAATCGGTCCACGGATCATGCCGACAAGGTCGAACATGGAGATAACCGACACAAGCGTCGTATCTTTGAAGAGGCCAACAGCCACGTTCACAATGCCCGGGATCGAGATTTTAAGCGCTTGCGGCAGGATGATCATTTGCATCGCCTGCGCATAGGTCAGTCCTAAACTGTCGGCCGCTTCGTACTGGCCGCGTGGCAGGGCAGCCAAACCGCCCCGGATCACCTCGGCGATATAGGCCGCGGAAAACAATGTGATCATGATGATCACCCGGATGATGAGGTCAAAGTTGGTTCCCGGTGGCAGGAAGTAAGCCAGAACCACGTTTGCCACGAACAACAGCGTGATCAGCGGAACGCCGCGAATGAATTCGATGAAAACCACACAAATCCACTTGATGATGGGTAGGTCGGATTGCCTACCAAGCGCCAGCGCAATGCCAAGCGGTAGCGACAGGGACACACAAACGGTCCCAAGGATCATGTTCAACATGAAGCCACCGATGTCGCGGGATTCTACAGATGAGAGCCACGTCGTTTCGCCGGCCATATTCTCGACAAGCATGCTTCCGAAAAACCAAATGGCAACAGCGCCGAGCACACCACCGAAGAAAGCCACCGAAAAATTCACAAAGTTCAGCTGTGCATAGATCAGATAAGCGACCACAAATCCGATAAGCGCGATCAGCGGATACCCCAATGGTCCGCCCCAGATGAGCCAGAAGGCTAAAAACGGGTAGAATGCAGTGAAAATCAGCAGCTTTCGCGGTAGATCAAAAAACAGAACAGGGGCCGCCGCTGCAAACAATAGAACGAATGCAAGTGTCGGTCGCCAGTATTGATCTTGCGGATACCCGAAGCCAAAGAGCAACTGGTTCCAGCGTTCCGTCAAAACCGAAAAGCAGCCCCCAGATACACCCTGAAGGACCTCGCGACATTCACTCAGGCTGGAAGTGTTCCAAACACCGTTCCAAATCCACGGGAAAATGCCCGCGAAGATATAGTAAACCGCAACAACCGATGCGATCGTCAACGCAGCATTCAGATAAGATGAGAACAGGTTTTCACGAAGCCATTTTGCGGCTCCGCGCTGCAACGGAGGGGGCGGCAGCGCTTCAAGCTCCTCGTGGCGGACAAAGGCGATTTCTTTTCTCGCAGCCATATCAGCGCTCCTTCAATTTAACGGAATTGTTGTAGATGTTCATCAAACCAGAGATTGTCAGCGAAATCGCCAGATAGAAGAGCATCAGAAGCAGAACCGCCTCAATTGCGCGGCCCGTTTGGTTCTGTGTAATACCACCCAAAGTACCGGTTACATCCATATATCCCACAGCAATCGCCAAAGACGAGTTTTTGGTGAGGTTCAAATACTGTGAAATCAGCGGTGGAATGATGACCCGCAGGGCTTGGGGAAGAACGACAAGATTCATGATCCAGCTTGGGCGCATTCCAAGGGACGCGGCAGCCTCTGTTTGGCCTTTGCTGATCGCTTGAATGCCAGCGCGCACGTTTTCGGCGATGAACGCCCCGGTATAGATTGCCAAAGCCATCGTGAGCGCGATCAATGACCCGCGCAACTGCATGCCACCTTGGAAGTTAAAGCCTTGAAGCGACGGCACATTCCATGTCAGCCCCATCGCCACGCAAACGGCAATCAGCGGCACAAACCAAATCGCCAGAGTGTAATACCAAGTCGTCGGACGAAGACCGGTAGCATTTTGTGTTTTTGTCGCCCAGTTTCCAAGCGCCTTTGAGCCAAACCAAGAGCCGACAAGCACGGCAACCACCAAGAGCCAGCTCATAAATTGCGATCCGGTGAGTGGCACAAGAAACTCTGGTCGAGGCGCATAGATACCGCGGTTTGTGAAGGCGAACAGGTCGAACAACATGCTCCATTCTGCGTCCTCGCCGCGATAAGCGTTCGGCCCTGGAAGGCTGACCGTCATGATTGAGAAAATGATCAAAATCCAGATCAAAACCGGTACATTCCGAAATGCTTCGACGTAGATCGCCATCAGCTTGGAAACGATCCAGTTTTGTGAGAGGCGCAACACGCCAGCGATGACGCCAAAGAATGTTGCAAGAGTGCATCCAAGTACCGCAACGATCAGCGTGTTTAACACGCCGACAAACGCGGCCCTGAGGTGAGTTGACTGACTTGTGTATTCAATGGGGCGTTGGTTAATGTCGTAACCAGATGGCTCCCCAAGGAAGGCCCAGCTGATGTCTAGGCCCAAAGCGCGCAGGTTTGTCACCATATTGCTGTAGAGCCAGCCAAAGAATGCGAAGACCGCGACCAGGGCCAAGAATTGAAAAAAGTAACCACGGTATCGCGTGTCGTAAATCAGCTGACTGAGCTTAAATTGTTGCTGCGGTGGTGCGTCCGGTAGCGTTGTCATCATCGTCCCCTTATCGGCACATCTTTCCTGTAGACCCGCTTCGGGCCCAAACAAAAAATGTGTTTAGATGGAAAAAGGGCGCAGATTTCTCTGCGCCCTAAAGACTTTAGCGGAATGGTGGGGAGTAGAGCAGACCACCGTCTGTCCACTGAGCGTTCAAACCACGGGCGATACCGATTGGTGTAGACTCGCCGATATGACGCTCAAAGATCTCGCCATAGTTGCCTTCGGACATGATCGCGCGCTTTGCCCAATCTGCGTCCAGACCCAGCATTGCACCCAGCTCACCTTCTGTACCAAGCAGACGGTTGATCTCTGGGTTGTTTGTGCCACCGGACAGCTCTTCGATATTTGCAGATGTCACACCCAGCTCTTCAGCTGTGATCAGCGCGTTCAGCGTCCAACGAACGATGTCACCCCACTGGTCGTCGCCGTGACGTACAAGAGGACCAAGTGGCTCTTTGGAAACGATCTCTGGCAGAACCATGTGATCATCTGGTGCTTCAAAAGACGCACGTGTTGCCGCGAGAGCAGACGCGTCAGTTGTGTAAACGTCGCATGCACCTGCAAGGTACTGCTGCTGCGCTTCAGCGTTGGTTTCGATTGGAACTGGCTCGTACGAGATGTTGTTCACACGGAAAAAGTCAGCCAAGTTCAGCTCGGTCGTTGTACCTGTTTGGATACATACTGTTGCGCCATCCAGCTCTGTCGCAGACCCGACACCCAGTGCTTTAGGTACCATGAAGCCCTGACCGTCGTAGTAGTTTACGCCGACGAATGTTTGCTTCAGGTCAACATCACGGGAGTATGTCCAAGTTGTGTTCCGGGACAACATGTCGATCTCACCAGATGCAAGTGCGGTGAAACGCGTTTTTGTTGTTGTCGGAACGTAAGTAACAGCAGATGGATCTCCCAAAACCGCCGCTGCAACAGCCTTACAGACCGCAACGTCGAAACCTTCGTAGTTACCATTCGCGTCAGGTGCGGCGAAACCGACCAGACCTGTGGAAACGCCGCAATTCAAGGAGCCACGCGCCTGAATGTCGTCGATTGTCGCTGCTGATGCAACTCCGGCTGCCATGCCAGCCGCTGCTAGTGCACCAATAAATGCAGTTTTCTTCATCTTTACCTCTTCCTGATTTTCGCCCGAGCAAGGCGAGCCCGATTGTTAGGGCAGTCAAGTTTTGCATTCGGGAATCCGATATGCGTGCCAGAGTGTGGAACGCGGGCCGACACAGGTCAAGCGTGAGCCTGTGGAAAACCCAAAGAAATCTGCCAAAAAAATGACCGGAGCCAGTTTCTTAGGCGCTATTTTGGGCGAGGCTGCAATAATTCGCGGCAAACTGAAAATCCGCATGTTTCCGCGCGACGACCCGGGCTTCGTCTTCATCTTCGCCCCATTGGGCAATTTGCCAGTTGGCATCAATTCGACTGGCCGCCCAAGCCTCTTCCAGAGAAATTCTGTTTGCCTGCCACGCCAGTGCGAGGAACACACTTCCGCTGAGCACGATCAAGTCGTGAAGCCCTGCAAGAGCGAACGGAGACATCGCATCCAAATCTGAATGCACCTTTGACACGAGTTTTGAATCTTGAGGGATTGGCATCAAACCCGATGTCGTCGAAATCGGCACATCGTACTTTGCGGACGCCCAATCCAAAACGGGCAACCATCTTTCCGATTGTTGGAGCACCAACTGTTCTGGCCCATCCGCGAAGTAACACAACAGATCGTTGCCGGCATAAGCTGCAAGCATCTCGACCACATCCGTTTTGCGCACCGTCACGTTATCGATTGCACTATTGGTCATCCGGGTCGCTGGCATGTTTGCGGGTTTGATTTCACCGTCAATCGCGTCCCACTCTTCAGCCAGCAATATTGCCAGTCCTTGATTTGGCAAAACGATCGGGCTTTTTGCAGGCGTGTTCACAGTGCGTCCGTCAAGGCGCACCTCGAAGCCCGCATCGACATCTGCGACCTCGACCGTTTTCCAAAACCGTTTCTTTGGTATCATTTTGGCTCCTCAAAGGGATCAACAGGTACATCTGTGCCATCCCATTGGAAAAGGTCCCAAGTTTCCTTCATGTGCTTTGGTAAAGGTGCAGTGATCGCAAGTTTTTGCCCTGTGACGGGGTTTTCAACCCGCAAGAACCGGGCATGTAAATGGAGCTTTCGGCTGACGTCCCCGCCAAGTTGGGCACCCCACCCGTCCCCAAGATTTTCCTGCGCGTTGGTTCCGTATTTCCCGTCGCCTACGATCGGATGCCCAATGGCAGCCATATGCGCCCGGAGCTGATGTGTACGGCCTGTCACCGGTTGAAGTGCAACCCAGGCAGCACGCTGCCCCACATGTTCCAATGTCATATAGTCAGAGGTCGCGTTCTTCGCGCCGTCTGTTTCGGCGACGTCTCGGGGATGGATCGCAACCATCTTTTCGCCGGCTCCATGGGGGCCATGGCCAGCCTGTTTGACAAGTCCCATCTGGATCGTGCCTTCGCGCGGATTCGGAACACCAGCCACAGCCGCCCAATAAACCTTACGCGTCCTTTTCGTTTGAAATGCACGCGACAACCATGCGGCAGCCTTTGTGTGCCGCGCGAGCACAAGAACCCCGGATGTGTCTTTGTCGAGCCGGTGAACCAGTTTTGGTTTTGTTGGCAGACCAAAGCAAAGCGCCTCGGCCAAACCGTCGACATGCAGAGTTTGCTTGCTGCCACCCTGCGTTGGCAGGCCCGGTGGCTTATTGAGCGCAATCAGATCGTCGTCCTTATAAAGGACCGCTGACTGGATCATGGCCGCGTCTTGATCCGAAATCTTAGGTCGATCCGGGGCGCGGCGCTCTTCGTTGGGCAGAGGCGGCACACGGATCGCCTGACCGGCCACAACGCGTGTATTCGCTTTGGCCCGTGCGCCATCAATCCGCAGTTCGCCTTTACGGCACATTTTTTCAATCCGGCCTTGAGTGACGTGGGGAAAGACGCGCTTCAGCCACCGATCAAGGCGCTGGCCATCCGCGTCTTCTGCCACTTCAAGGATTTGCACCCCGCTCATGAGAAAAAACTCCGTGTGGCCCAAATTGCAAACCCTGCCGCCGCGAGCGAGATGACCATCGTTCCAATGGCATAGCCCCCCGCCTCCAGATAGCGCCCTGCCTCCACCAGCTTCACTGTATCAAGCGCATAGGCGCTGTAGGTTGTGAACCCGCCCAACACACCGCTGACGACAAAAAGCTGCCAGCGCGCATCCAATCCACTCAAAAGCACGAACGCAACACCGATGAGGAACGACCCAACGACATTAACAACCACTGTGCCAATTGGAGCCTGCACAAATTGGATTGCAGCCCAGCGCAGAACCGCACCAAGCGCGCCCCCTGCCGCCACATAAAGACCTGTCATTGCGCCTGTCCTTTCGACTGACGCTCTGAGCGAAGTTTAGCAAAGAAGTCGATCCGTTTCTTCAACTCGCGCTCGTGCCCACGATCAACCGGCAGGTAATAGACCCCGCGCTTCATTCCATCGGGAAAATAATTCTGCCCGGAAAATCCATGCTCCGCATCATGATCATAGGCATACCCCGCGCCATAACCTTCGTCTTTCATCAACTGGGTCGGTGCGTTGCGTATATGCTTGGGTGGAGGTTCCGATCCGTGTTTCCTCGCAGCGTCCATGGCCGCTTTATACGCCACATAGGCCGCGTTCGATTTTGGTGCGAGGGACAGATACACAACGGCTTGAGCCAGCGCGAGCTCCCCTTCGGAGCTTCCAAGACGTTCGTAGGTTTCCCAACACTGAAGACATATCGCCTGAGCTTGTGGGTCGGCCAAGCCGATATCTTCTACGGCCATGCGGGTGATCCTGCGCGCCAAATATCGCGGGTCCTCACCTGCGCTCAGCATGCGCGCCAGCCAGTAAAGCGCCGCATCAGGGTCAGAACCCCGAACAGATTTATGCAATGCGGAAATCAGATTGTAATGACCCTCACCCGATTTGTCATATTTTGGTAGCGTCTTTGAAAGACGAGCCTCTAAAGCGTTCGCATCGAGTTTTGTTTCAATGGTGCAACTCGCAATTTGTTCGATCAATCCAAGCAGCGCCCGTCCATCACCATCGGCCTGCAGTTGAAGCAACTCCCGCGCTTCTGCTTCTAGCGGGAGTGGTTTTAACAAAGTTGCCTCAGCGCGTTGGGTCAACACCTCTAAGTCCGGCAAACCTAAGCGGTTCAGAACCAGGACCTGACATCGCGACAACAGCGCGGCGTTCAGCTCAAAAGACGGGTTTTCGGTTGTAGCACCGACAAGAGTGATCACACCAGCTTCAATCTGAGGCAAAAAACTGTCCTGCTGGGATTTGTTAAAGCGATGAATCTCATCCACAAAAAGAACCGTGCCCCGCCCATTTCCATGACGAATTTGTGCCGCTTCAAAAATCTTCTTTAGGTCTGCGACGCCGGTAAAAATAGCCGAGATCTGAACGAACGTTCGATCGACTGCATCGGCCAACAAACGCGCAATTGTGGTTTTACCAACGCCAGGCGGCCCCCAGAAAATCACCGAGGATAAAGCACCTTGGGCGATCATCGCCCCCAGCGGCGCTGCTGGCCCAAGGATGTGGTCTTGGCCGATCACCTCTTCAAGTCTGGAGGGGCGCAAGCGCTCGGCCAAAGGCACAAGGCGCTGTGCCTCTGCTTGCGGCGCAGAATGGTCGAAAAGATCAGACATGAAAAAACTATAGGGGGATTGTGACCGGGACGAAACGGTCAAAGGGCCGGGCTGAACGCCCGGCCAAGAGCCCGCGTGTGGGCTTTAGTCGTTTTCAGCGTCGAACGCGTCTTCGGCTTCGACGCGGGCTTTGTCGGCCGCACCTTTCGCATCCAGATCACGGTCGACAAATTCGATGATCGCCATTGGCGCCATATCACCATAGCGGAAACCCGCTTTCATGATGCGGATGTAACCGCCCTGCCGCTCGGCATAACGGGGGCCTAAAACCTCAAACAGTTTTGCAACATGCATGTCTTGTTTCAGGCTGCTTGCGGCCTGACGACGTGCGTGGAGGTCTCCACGTTTTGCCAAAGTCACCAGCTTTTCCACGATCGGGCGAAGCTCTTTGGCTTTGGGCAAAGTTGTTTTGATTTGCTCATGCTCGATCAGTGATCCAGCCATATTTGCAAAGAGCGCCTTGCGGTGCTCATGGGTGCGATTCAGACGGCGATAGCCGCGGGCGTGACGCATCGTTTCAATCCTTTAATTTACGCCGATCGTGCCGGCTTTATCCTTTGTCCGGGTAAGCGATGCGTGTCGCCGACCTCTCCTTGGGGCGTCTTGCCCGATCGTCCCCGCCAGTGCGGGCATTTGTAGGGTGCGCATAGTAAGCGCACCCGAAACTTAAAAGTTGTCTTCGAACTTCTTCGCAAGCTCTTCGATATTGTCCGGCGGCCAATCCAGAATATCCATGCCAAGATGCAGGCCCATGCCCGTCAGCACTTCTTTGATTTCGTTCAGGGACTTCCGGCCAAAGTTTGGCGTGCGCAGCATTTCTGCTTCGGTCTTTTGGATCAAATCGCCGATATAAACGATGTTGTCGTTCTTCAGACAGTTTGCGGAGCGGACAGACAGCTCAAGCTCGTCGACCTTCTTCAGAAGAAGCGGGTTGAATTCCAACTCGTCTTCTTCTTCCTGACGGATCGCCGCTTCTGGCTCGTCGAAATTCACAAAGACGGACAGCTGATCTTGAAGAATACGCGCCGCATAGGCGATGGCATCTTCGGGTGATATCGAACCATCTGTTTCGATTTTCAACGTCAGTTTGTCATAGTCGAGAACCTGACCTTCTCGCGTTGGCTGAACGTCATAGGCGACCTTCACCACTGGGGAATAAAGAGCATCGATTGGGATCAGACCGATCGGAGCATCCTCTGGTCGGTTCTTGTCCGCCGCAACATAGCCTTTGCCCGTAGAAACGGTCATTTCCATATAAACGGATGCACCTTCATCAAGGTGGCAGATCACGTGATCTTTGTTCAGGACTTCAACGCCTGCAATCTCCGAGATGTCACCCGCAACCACAACACCCGGGCCTTGTTTGGAAATGGAAACACGTTTTGTGCCTTCCGCATCCATTTTAATCGCGACACCTTTAAGGTTCAGGACGATATCGGTCACGTCTTCACGGACACCCGCGACAGACGAAAACTCGTGCAAGACATTGTCTATCTGAACAGATGTGATCGCGGCACCTTGCAGAGATGACAACAGGACACGGCGCAGGGCGTTGCCCAGCGTCAGTCCAAATCCACGCTCCAGAGGTTCCGCAATTGCCTGAGCTGTCCGCATAGGATCAGCACCAGGTTTGATATTCAACTGCGTCGGTTTGATCAGCTCTTGCCAATTCTTATGGATCATATTTTCCTCCATCCTTGTGAGTGGCTGGATCCTGTGCCGCTCACGCTCGAGGGTTAGTCCAAGTTATCGAAAGCACTGCGCGCCGAGAACCAGCGCCCAGCAGTAAACGTTAGACGCGGCGACGCTTTGGTGGACGACAGCCGTTATGCGCAATCGGGGTAACGTCGCGAATGGCCGTTACCGTGAACCCAAGAGCTGCGAAGGCGCGCAATGCGCTTTCGCGGCCAGAACCGGGTCCTTGAACTTCCACTTCCAGCGTCCGCACACCGTGCTCTTGCGCTTTTTTGCCAGCATCTTCAGCCGCAATCTGCGCCGCGTAAGGCGTTGATTTGCGGGAGCCTTTGAAGCCCATCGTGCCAGCTGAAGACCAAGCGATTGCGTTGCCTTGCGCATCCGCGATCAAAATCTTCGTGTTGTTGAATGAAGAATTCACATGGGCCACGCCCGCAGTGATATTCTTACGGTCGCGTTTCTTTGTCGTTGTCGCGCGTTTATCTCGTGCCATCGTCCCGCTTCCTTATTTCTTCTTACCGGCAATCGCGACCGCTGGCCCTTTGCGGGTGCGTGCGTTTGTCGATGTACGCTGTCCCCGAACCGGCAGACCGCGGCGGTGACGCAGGCCACGGTAGCAGCCAAGGTCCATCAAACGTTTGATGTTCATGGAAACTTCACGGCGAAGGTCACCCTCGACGTCGAAATTTGCATCAATATGCTCACGAATTTTTACAACATCCGTGTCGGCCAATTCGTTCACACGCTTCGTGTGATCAATGCCAACAGCGTCGCAAATGTTCTTTGCGGATGTGCGACCAATTCCATGAATGTAAGTAAGAGCGATCCCGACGTTTTTGTTTGTCGGAATGTTAACACCAGCAATACGTGCCACGTATCTTCCTTTTCGTTGCGGTTCCGTCACCCCAGAACCTTTTTTCACAACAAAGCCCCGCAACCTGCGGGGCCTCACGACTTAAGCCAATGATTCTCGGCGAGAGCGGGTTGCTAGCGCCGATCCGAATAATTTGCAAGACTTATATGCTAGCCATCAAGCGCGTCTGAAACGCTTTGTTTGACCTCATCAATACTGGCCAGACCGTCCACTGATTTCAGCAGACCTTTTGCATGGTAATAGCCAATCAGCGGAGAGGTTTTTTTATAGTACTCCATCAACCGGATGCGCATGCTTTCGGCATTGTCATCGGCGCGTACGGGCCGCCCTGCGTCTGCCGCTTCTTTGGCACGGTTCACGACACGTTCGACCAACGTATCGTCATCCACCTGCATTTCGACAACGGCATCTAACTGCTGCCCCTTTTTGTCCATTAGTTCGGCGAGAGCGTCCGCTTGTGCAAGCGTGCGCGGGAAGCCGTCAAAGATGAACCCCCCTTTAGAGCCTTCGGACAGTTTTTCTTCGATCAAGCCGATCACAATCTCATCGGTGACCAATTCACCCCGGTCCATGATCGCAGCCACCTTCAGGCCCATTTCTGTCCCGGATGTTTTTGCTGCGCGCAGCATGTCGCCGGTCGAGAGCTGCACCATGCCACGCTCCTCTTCCAGCATTCGAGCCTGAGTACCTTTTCCGGCACCCGGTGGCCCGAGCAATATGATATTCATCTACGGCCCCTCTTCCGTTGACGTGCTTTCGCGCGATCCTTCGTGCGCAGCTTAGACTTCTCGATCAATCCTTCATACTGGTGGGCCAGCAGATGGGATTGAACCTGGTTAATGGTGTCCATGGTGACAGACACGACAATCAAGAGCGACGTGCCCCCGAAATAGAATGGGATGGCCAACTGGCTGCGGAGGATTTCCGGCAACAAACAAACCGCCGACAGATAGGCAGATCCCAAAACAAGAACCCGTGTGACAACATAGTCGAGATATTCTTCAGTCCGCTTGCCGGGGCGAATACCGGGTACAAAGCCACCCTGTTTCTTGAGGTTCTCGGCGACATCGTCTGTTTTGAACGCAACATTAGCCGTGTAAAAGTAGCTGAAGAACACGATCATAATAACAAAGAACAACAGGTAGAGCGGCTGCCCGGGCCCGAAATACGCCAAGAGCGCGTTCATAAACGGGGATGTTTGCGTGCCAGAAAACGTGCTGATTGTGGTCGGCAACAAAAGCAAAGCGGACGCAAAGATCGGTGGGATCACACCCGCAGGGTTCAATTTGATCGGCAGGTTGGAATTTTCCCCGCCATACATTTTCATCCCGACCTGGCGGCGCGGGTATTGGATGATGATCTTGCGGAGCGCGCGCTCCATAAAGACCACGAAGGCGATAACGGCGATGACCATTACGATCACGCCCAAGATCACAGCCGCGGACAAGGTGCCATTACGACCAAGTTCAAAGAACTGGGCCAAAGCTGCCGGAAGCTCGGCGATAATGCCCACAAAGATAATCAATGAAATGCCGTTACCGATACCTCGTGCGGTGATCTGCTCACCCAGCCACAGAAGGAACATCGTACCCCCAACAAGGGTGATGATCGCGGGCAACTGGAATGTCAGGAAACCGGGGTTAAGAACCAGTCCCTCTTGTCCCATCAGGCCTTGGGTCATGCCCCAAGCTTGGAAAAACGCCAGAACCACGGTAAGCAATCGGGTATACTGGTTGATCTTCTTTCGACCCTGTTCGCCCTCTTTCTTCAGTTGCTCCAACTGAGGGACCATCGCCGTCATCAACTGCACAATGATCGCAGCAGAAATATAAGGCATGATGCCGAGGGCGAAGATTGCGAAGCGCCCCAAAGCGCCACCTGTAAACATCGACAAGATACCGCCGACACCTTGCTGAACATCTTGCATAAAGTTCGCCAGTTCGACCGTATTGATGCCGGGAACCGGAATAAACGTCCCGATCCGGTAAACGATCAAAAGCGCAAGCGCGAAAAGAATACGTTGCTGGAGTTCTTTGGCTTTTCCAAACGTGCTCCAGCTTATGTTCTGGGCCATTTGTTCGGCGGCTGATGCCATGTCTCACCCTTTGTGTGAAGGCGCCGCGCGAATGCTTGTGCCCGCGCGGGGCTTTGGATCAATGTCCGGTATTTAGGCGGGGCGCCGCGCGCCCACAACCCTCTATCACATCACACTTATTCAGCGGATGGTGTGTCCTGTGCTGGCGCAGTGACTGTCAAAGAGCCACCAGCCTTCTCAACAGCGGCAATCGCCGACTTTGATGCACCTGTCACCTCTAGGTTCACTTTCGCAGAAAACTCCCCTTTGGCGAGGATGCGAACACCATCGCGCACGCGTCGGACCAGACCGGAGTCGACCAAAACCGTCTCGGTGATTGGCTTCTTGATGTCGATTTTACCGGCATCGATAAATTTCTGCAGAATGTTGAGGTTCACCACCGCATGCCGTTTGGCATTGATGTTGTTGAAACCACGCTTTGGCAGACGTTGGTAGAGTGGCATCTGACCACCTTCGTAGCCGTTGATCGCGACACCAGAACGGGACTTCTGGCCTTTTATACCGCGACCACCCATTTTACCTGTGCCCGAACCCGGGCCACGTCCGACACGTTTGCGTTTTTTGGAAGCGCCGGGATTATCGGCGAGCTCATTTAATCTCATGTCGCGTCTCCTTTCCGGAACCACCCGCCGAGGCGACAAAGACGGGTGAACACGGGGTTTCAAATGTCTGGCTGAACCAGAGACGGTGCTAATAAATCGAAGAACGGGGATTTGCAAGCACTCAGAGGCGCTTATCCCTTTTGTGGCAGTGATAAGGCTCCACGCCTGCATGGCAGCATTGATCTGGCGGCGAAGCCTTTCGGCAGCCCCCCTGATGGGCCAAGTCGGTTAACGCAACGGGCTGCAACAGCAGCAAGGCAAGACACAAACGCGCCATCAGAATCCCTCGCAAATGGATATGTAGCGCCTAGCCCAACATGGTTACCAAACTCCTAATTGAGCCCATGCAAACCGGCTTTCCGCATTTGGAGGGCAATCAGGAAGCGCGGAAATTTCGCAATTTCCCTCGCAGAGGCTGAGGTTCGCTCTGTTTTTTGCCTAATAGCCCAACAAGCTTGCCACGCGTTGATACGTCTCGTCTCGTTTCAACTCTTCGTAACGCTCTTTGTCCTCATCTCGAACCGGTCGTAACATGAGGTCAGAACCTTTCCGTCCCGAGCCACCACTAAACTTTGAGTCTTCGATCAACTCCCGAAAATTATCAGGAAACTCAATACCAAGAAGTTGTGACATTCGCTCAAAAAAGGCCTCGGGGTTGGTGACAATGTCTTCATACTTTTCGAAATGCGCGCCGATGGAAGAATAATACTGATAGAACGCTTCGACGCGCTCGCAATAAAAGCCAAAATCCTCTTGAAACAAGTTTAAAAAACCACTTCGAGTGCCGCTCAGAAACGATGTCACAGGATCCCGAATAGTTGCGACCGCTTTGTGATCTATCGGATCATCAATGAAATCCAAA
>JBCBON010000069.1:0-11410 GCA_039821195.1 Pseudomonadota bacterium | reverse complement strand
ATGCTGTACTCTGTGGGTCAAAACTGATCGTGTCCACGCAGTACTACAATCGGAATAAACTGACCCTGTTCAGACGCTGCTAATATCGTCATCTCAGCCTCCGATACTTCGGCTCTCAAATGTTCAATGGCTGAAAAATGTTGATGTGTCGCGGCTATTGCAATAAGTCCCAATACGTCACCGTCAGTTGGATTGAAGTCCAATATAGTGTCGGTTATCAGTGATGCTGCCTTGTCTCCGTAAATGCCGAAGTAATCTGCTCCTTGACCACCATGTAGTGTATTTGAACCATGTTCGCCAAAAAGAGCGTCATTTCCACCTCGGCCCCTTAGGTGATCGTCGTCTTTCCATCCAAAAATAGTATCGTCAAAGCCAGACCCCATCAGGATATCATTCACTTCCCAACCGAAGACCATAGCTCCAAAGGGCATTTTGGTCTCAAATGCCGGCAGCCCATCAAACACATAGTTTGGCCCAGTTGTCTGATTACCGTAATCGGACATCTTGTTGGCGGTTCTTTCAACGGAGAAAGCATCGACTGAAAGTGCAACACGCTCAGTGACGTCGTTCAATCCTACTAGCAAAACCTCAAAAGTAATATCGTGAACGTCAAGTACTCTCGGTTCTGTAGAAATAATCGTGTACGTCCCGTTTCTGAAAAATACGGCCCAGCCATTCGACACTTTGAAAGATATCGACCCCGCGGAAGGCGGCATGAGATAGCTTTCGTCTTGGTAGTCTACTTGCGAAACAATCATACCTTGATCTACCCTATCAGTGCTTTGCCCTTCATTCATCTGGTTAAAGCGCGTGATTACGTTACCTGAGGTCGCCCAGTCACAGCTATAAAGAATTATGCGGTCATCATCATATCCAGATGCCAACCGTCTGATGTGATATGAAAGTTGATGCAATCTTGGATTCAGATGATCTGCTCCAAATTGAATCATTCCCGGAATTACAAAGTGACCAGCAGAGGTAAAAAATAGAAATAACGTGGCAAATATAGTAGCCATTATCTTATTCTGGCGAACAAACGACCGTAAATTGCGAAACAAGAGCATCACTTGTGAATACCACCTTTATTGGAACTGTTCATGAGAGCGGCAAGCACTTTTCTCGTTACGTCGGCTTCAGGCCCGAGGAATATTTCCGAGGTTGCCGTGTCGCTCGTATAGACGGTTTCGAAGGACACACACCAATCACCATTGCGCTCTAGACTGACATAGATCGCTTCACCTTCGTAGAGTCCATCTGGATCGTGCTCTGTCCAAAGGATGTCGGCACTTTCAGCGCTTGGATCGTGTGGCTGTATTTTGACAATACTTGTCGCACTAGAGGCCAAGATGTTCATTGAGATTGGATGCAAGCTGGGATCGTGACTCATCACTCCGCACCTTTTTTGGAACTCATCCATCTCATTGACACTGCCCCCAGTACGACGCTCCATCAGCTACTATGATAAGTGGTTTTGTCGGTCCCTCAACGTACTCGGCCACCTCATAATAGCGGATGTGGCCACCTTGACCGCTATCGGCCATTACTTTGAAGCTCCAATCCGATGATCCAGGGTTCAGAACCCTGATCTGGTTGAAGCTGGTATTTCCCAAGCTGGAATGGATTACGCGACCCGTTTCTCGATCGATGGTCATTGCTGATCTTTGGGCGTCCTGACCGCGAAGCTCAGCAACCGCCTCACCCAAGTGGTCCGGAACATGAAATCCTTCAATACTGCAGATGTAACTCGCAGAACCAGCTATTGCACTGCCTGCAGTCAATGCTCCAATCAGCGCGGCCGCTACAGTTGAAATATCGACTTTCATGTCTTTGCACCTTACTTGGAAATCTCTTGCCCGGCAGCTTTTAGACCCGCTCGAACACCCATGAGGAACGGCGTCATATTTCCCGGAGTACCTGGTTGCCCAGGTGTACCGGGTATCCCGGCCGAGGTGCCCTTAACAGTTTGCCAGCCTACAATGAACCCGGCTCGAAAATCATTGTGGGGTATGTCGCTTGATTTCATGTCTTTGCACCTTTTTTTGGAATTTCGTCCCGCATCTTCGTCAAGTTCTGTGATGTTTCTAGAATCCGCCACTTGAGCTGCCCCCACTTGTACGAGCCTCAGTGTAGGGTGTTTCTCCACCTTCAGCCCATGTTCGGATATCTTCGTCGGTAAGTTCAGTCTTTGCCAACCTGACGATTGTCTCAATCGCAAACCTCCTCGCAACGACGACGCTATCGTGATCGCTTCCGTCGGGTTCATGCTCACCTCGCAGAATTCCTAAGCTTATCTCAATAAGCCGGATGTCGATCTCTCGGTCTTTGCTTGCGAAATCAAGATAACCAGTTGCTGTAGATGCAATGGATGCGAACAAGCCTCCGGCAAAAGCAGCGACAACGATAGTCACCCAATTGCTCTGTTGACTTGAACCCTTTTTGCCCTCAGGTAAATTTCCTCTTTCGTCTTCTTCTTGACCTTGCGTCTTCATAGTCGCCTCGATCTAGATATCGTCACTGATCGGCACCTTTGTTGGAATGCTTCATGATGTTCATCTCATTTCCAAGCAATCTGAAATTATGTAGTTACGGGCGTCCCATCCATCAGCAGGAATAAGCTGTCCATCTTCCATCGGTCTGCCACAGCGTTCTATGTACCAGCCCTCATTGTTGCATTGTTCCGCGTATCCTCTGATCGGAGCTTCGTGACTATGAACGGTGATCGTTTCGCAGCCATTCGACTCTCGATAGCTTTCATATGCAGTAATGCGTTTTCCGGTAACTGGATCGTCCCAGATTACGGCGTTCTCGTGGCTCCGATCAGCGAACGCAGTGGTGGAAAGCGTCAGCAAGCACAGAGAAAAACTGACCAAGTTTCTATTAAATATTGGAGTTACCATCAATCCGCACCTTTCTTGTAAATCAGTTGATGAAGTTCAATGCAGCCTGTGCGGCCACTACCAGAAACGCAAAAATTGCTGCTGCCTTGCCGTACCAGCTATAGATTTGTTCGCGGTTCTTCACTTGTTCCGGGAGACGATAGGCTGACCGATACCAGCAAAGCGCTGACATTGCGCCGAACGCCACAACACCTGATTTCAAAGCCATCTCGATCATTCAGCACCTTTCATGGAGGTCATATTTCTGATCTTACGTTGAAGCGTGGCTCTGCTACATCCGAGCGCTTTAGCCTGCGCCTCTCTGGAAGCACCTTCATTCTCTAGCTGGCGCAGCTTCTTGAGCTTTTGGGCGGTCCACTCAAATGGAGCTTGACCGAAATTGCCCGACGCTGCCCGAGCCTTCCGCATCTTTTTTGCCTGCGCGATCCGCGATGCGCGACCGACCGCATTGGCAAAATCAAGTGGAGCTTGAGCGTCTGGGTGCCAAGCGACGGTAGTGCCGCTAGATAGATCGAGCACCGTAGCAGAACGCCTACCGATCTCTGCAATCGCTTCGAGAGCATCAGGCCCGGTTGTCCCAAGGCATGCTGGCTCCGCAATGACCAGTTCGTCCCCAGCTTCCAAACTGGCAATGGCCGCGTCTCTGTCGTCTATGTAGACTGGGCCGTATGGATCATCGACATCAAGCCCAGCCGTAGAAAGTGCAGCTTTTTGGGCTTTGACTGAAATACCACCCGGCACTGTTCTGATATATCCGCGCTTCATTTTCCATCTGTGTCACACTTTGATTATTGACACATTGACACAAGTGCGATACAAAGTCAATTAAGAGGTACGGGATAGGCTCGGATCAAGTTAGTCTGGAAATGCTATGGCGGAGAATGTCACGAACGAACTGCTACTCGAAAACCTCAAGGCAATCCGCGACGAACTTGGCGGTATGCGTGGGGAGATGGCCGAAGTGCGGGGCGAAATGCGCGCGATGAAGTCCCATCTTCTCGGCCTTGTTCAGAGTGATTTGACGCGTGACTCTGAGAGCGCAACGATCAAAGCCCGTCTGGATGTGATCGAGCGCCGTCTTGGTCTCGCAGAAACCTCCAACTAACGCTCGGAGAGACCCAATGCAGAGCATTCAACTGAATGACAGACAGGTCACGGCAATCCGTGGGGCTCTGGAGCTGGCTCGCGACAAGTACGTCGAGAACGCATCAACGCTTCGTCAAATTCCAAACCACGAGCGCCTGGCCGAGCAGTTTGATCGACAGGCCAAAGAAGCTGACGATCTGCTTGAGCAAATCGACTACTGAAATTCCAATAAACGCCAGAAAAGTCACATACCATATATAGGAATTTTTGATGAACCGTCTTGCTCTCAATATTTTCGTGCTTTCCGCTCTGTCCTCACTTCCAACATCATCGTTTGCACAGGATTCTTGCTTCAAGTTGGAGGCGAACGGTAGCTTCACTGATGTGGTTCGCGATGAGTCCTCATACGATTTTTTGATCGTGAACCGATGCAATGAATGCGTGCTTTTTTGGCTAGAGCCTCGGAAGGATGGCAGAGTAGTTGATGCCCGGGTGTCTGTCGGCAATGCGATCTTCGGAAACCCGATGGCTGTACAAGCTGGTGAAAAACGTCCTTATCGTATGACGGTTGCCCGTATGTCAGGAACATATGGTCCCGCCACAACGCAGACCGAGTATTGTGATACTAACAACTGATTTCCAACAAACGCCGGAGAGCTTTTAAGATGCCACATGCAGAGCGGATTCATACCAGAGGTGGGCTAATGGTTTTGGCGGGGCTCTTTGCTGCAGTAACGTTATTTATCGGAGCGCAGCCTTGGCTAGAGGGCGTTATCGTCGGAATATCCGAGGATGCTGGGCATACTGTTCAAAATTGCGTCGCTTCTGATGGTGAGCTCACCGTGGTAAGCCATGGGCTGTTCAGCCGATCAAATAGAACGGTGTGCCTCATGCCCGATGGATCAACATTCACTGTTTTTCCGGCCTCGTCAAAATAGCTTTCAACTAACCTCGGAGACCTGACAATTGCGAATTGCTTTTGAACCAGACAATTTAGCTGGCGCGGAAAGGTAACTAGCCAAGATATCGGAACAACACGATGATACGGTTGGAGCGTGGCTTGAGAATGCAACGGCGATGAAATTTGTTGAACACCGTCGGAATGTGCCAGAGTTCACCGTGATACAGAAAGGAATCGGCTTCTTTTGGGAGGAAGTTGGGTCTACGACAGGACCGGTGTTTCAAACCGGTGTCGAGGCTAAGGGTGATGACTTGCCGGACCTGGTTGCTGTGACCTACTGGATTGCTGCAGAGGCATCTATGTATGAAACGTGATGTCGCTAGCAGAATCTTAGATCCATCTTCCGACTTCCTTGGCAGTGCTGGCATGATGGCAGTCGCCATCTGGTTTTGGTTGCTGCTACTGGCGTTCCAACTTCAACCAGCGGTCTGGATGATAGTTGCCCCTATTTTCCTCGGCTAAGTGACAACAGTTACAGGCATATTGCTTGCCAAGCTCGTTCCGGCAGCATGGTTCGTCTTCACAACCTACCTGGCGACAGTCACAAAGCTGATCACCCTTGGTCAACAGACTGGACACAGCTGTTGGCCACGATTACCAGCCGTTGGAGTGGGGTGCGGCGAAGGCTGAAGAGAGCCCAAAACTACAAGTTCCGAAATCTGCTCGAACGACTGTTTTGACCATGACGGCTCAGCGTACATCTCTAGATGTGCAGGTTGACATCCCAAAAGTGGCTCAACCTACATGTAAGCCTGAGCGAACTAGCTTGAAGACTGTGCTTTCAGCGCGCTCCATGAAAAACTTCTTGGGCTCACGACTTTTTAATCCTGCCAGTACGGCGTTTCTGATGTCTGAACCCTTTTTCAAATCTCTGCCGTTCTCAATTATTCCGCTACAAATGAAGGATAATAGATCAACGTCATAACTTAATGTGCTGCTTTCTTCGAAGGCTGCTTCTTGCTGCCGGAAGTGCTTATCCCGCGTCGCAACGGGGACCTTCGCAAACGACTTTCTGAACGCTTGTTTCCGTTTCATGCTCATCGAAAACTCAGGCTTAAGGTACCCGGCTGATCTTGCGCGGACGCCCATTTCCACGAACACAGAGTCAAGCACACCATCGATCACATCCACAGTTGTATCGTCTAACATTTGATATGCGTAGCTGAATAAAACAAAAATCACGAAAAGCTCTGGCTCCGAAAACTCATTCAGAAAATCATGTTCAGTAAATCCAGCATCTTCAAGTCGAGAGGTTTCGACGCCTGCTTCCAGCAATACTGCAGTTTCATGGCCCGGTTTTGCCGCCATGAATTTTGCGATCAAATGGCCGGAGAAATCTATGTCGCGGACATCCTTTTCCATAAGAGCTTTGTCCAGCCGTTTTTCCATCGGTCGAACGAGCGCTGCATCTAGAGCGAGAGTAGCGTCTTGCGTGTTGCTACGAAGCTGTAAACCCTCCGCGACGAGGTGCGATAACAGAATGTGGAATGCCTTACGCCGAAACCTTAGTTCTTCATCTTCACTGGCCAAGAGGTCTATTATGGCCTTTAGAATTTTGCCAGCGCCAGAGACGGGCGTTGGGTCGGTTAGGCGTATCCAGTCTTCTCTGATCCTTAGCCTACTGAGCATACCTGAATCGTTTGCTTTATCGGGTATTACTCGCCAACCTGCATAGTCATCAAGCAACATGCCGTTCAAAGGCAGCGGGTGTTTTCCTCGACTTGTGAACTGAACCGTTCTGTCATCCCTGAATGTCACTTGATACCAACACTCTGGCTCGACATCGGTCTTTTCGGCGATAGTTTGATCCATGCCACCGGAAACTCCTCCAGTAATGCTGCTGAGGAGTTCACCTGTTTCGACATGATATCTGGTGGTTTTTTCACGAGCGGCGCTCACGCCATACGGCGAGGATGGGATCGGCGCATCAATTGACCTGTCCCTCTCAAAAGTAGCATCAAAGACGCATCGCGCAGGCTCAAGTACCAACTCCGCCTTAAAGAGCTCCATGCGAAACTCAATAACTTCGTCTTCGATAGGTATTCGTACTTTTTCGTTCGAACCAAACCCGGCTGTGACGGCCAAATCGTAGCCTTCTGTGGGGTCATTTGTCTTTCCACGTATCGAAAGCGAGGCAATATGTGGATCTAGGGTCCGTCGAAGCTGAAAATCGGTTTCCAAGAAGAGTTCTGGTTCGTCGGAAATATTGGAGAATCTATCGTTCAAGTTTCATTCCTCAGATGGCCTTCGGTGCAGAGAGGCTGAATTTTGGCAGTATTCGTACAAGAAGATGGAAATTAGCCGAAAAAATCAATAGAATATTCCAGTCGTTTTTCAGGTTTTCCGCAAAACGGCCATTTGGGCAGCTGCGGCGAAAGTTCGCTAAGTCCGCGTCTTGTTTGTCTGCACCGCATGCAGCGAAAGCACGGTCTCGGGTCCACCCAAAACACCTCTCTTGAACGGCTGGAATGGCGACAGACGCTGCGATGCAACAATACTTGTGCCGCAAGTGCGAGCAAATGCTGCGTCAGCAACATGAAAAAACATCAATGTCGGAAATGTCCGCATGCTAGGCATCCGACGTCCTGACCCGAACGACCACTGCTGCTCATGATCAGTCTGCTGACCGACGGTGATCAGCTTTGTGACTGTCGCCAACCTACCTGTGGAAAACCGACGTATCACGACGCCCGACGGTCACACAATCCATCTATCCATCGGTTACGATCCCAAATATCCGCAGCGGCCCGGCGAATTGTTCTATTCGGCCGGGTTCAAGTCATGATCGCAGCTTGAGTTCCAAATCCAGGATGCCTACGTCTTGATTTCGCTCCTGCTGCAACACGGCCAACGGCCCAAGGACATCGCAAAATCGCTAGCCCAGACTGAGCAGCCTGACGGCAGTATGTCCTATGCCAGCATCATCGGTCTGATTGCGTCCGAGCTGGTCACAGACTCCGCGTAACCTGCGCGTCAAATCAAAACATCAACCATGAACCGAATACGCCCTCGATCCGGTATTCCTGATCCGGCATGATGAACCCAATAGGCGTTTCTGGAATGCCATCTCTGTTGGACACCGTTAAAGCCTGGGTGTGCCACTCTCCTTCGCCCAGTCGGCCCGTGAACAGAACCGATGCGTTGGAAATCAGCGTTGTCCGCAAGAAGAGCCCGGTTCCGTTCTCATACCTTTGTTCGCGCAAGCTGTATTCTTGGCCTTCGGTCAGCCGTCCCGCCTCGAATTCGTCCTTTACGCTGACAACACCGGCGCTCGATATGTCGGTGCCGTTAACCTCGGAAATCCCGTAGATGAAGCTCGGCGACGTCTCATCCACATGCACGAGAAAGTCCTGAATGTCGGGCGCTTGGCCGACCGCGCTTGACTTCCCGACCCTGATCATGGCCTCCTTTCGCTTGCCGTCGGTTGATTGTATGCGGACCGTATTCGGCCTTCCATCGTTGAAAATCACGCGAACTGAAACGTTAGCCCTCGTTTGCGCAATCGAAAGCATTCCTAATATCCCTTCGCTCTAAAATTGATCCTTGTCGCCATACTACACGCCACCTTTCTCTTGCCAAAAATATCCCCGGGGGAGGCGCGGCACGCGCCCGTGGGCAGACGGCCCCTCTTCAAAATAGGCAGTGCCGCCGCTGCGTAGGAAAATCACCTCTCTTCAGACCCACTGAAAGCTGTCATTTGGCCGATTTGATATTAGGCCTTGCCGCGACCGGAGCGCGTTTGGTAGCATTACGTTATTAAATGTTAAAATATTGTTCTACGGAGAAAGCCTATGCGTCTTGGTTTCTTGGCACTTGTCGCGCTCCTTGCCTCTCCAGCTACAGTCCATTCGCAAGAGTGCAATGCAGTCCTGGATGGCATGTATGATTTTGAGACAACGAACTTCTCCCGATTTCATACCTATTCGTTTCGGGACTGGTTTTGCGCCAACCATAGTCTGGACGCTGGCGGTAACGTTTCTCTTCCAATCGACGGTCTTCCCGTAGCCGCGGCCTTCGATCTATCAGAAGCCAGCGAGAGTTGTGGCCGGACCCAGGTTGATCAAGAGACCCGTGAATCCTTCAATCGCATCCTCCGAACCGTGAACCAAGGCGTGGTCCGCGCCTGGGAAAGGTGCATGGCAAGCCCTGGGTTCCAAGTTGGCGTAAGGCTAACAGAAGAACCAACGCGTTTCCTAATCGTCATGCGGTACGTGCGAAATGGAAACCTGCCACACGTGAAGATCGAAAATGGGACGGATGGTATCGACATCAGTTCAAATGCTGAAGTCAGTTGCCGCGGCGATTGGATAAACTCTGAAGATCGGACCGTTCCCGTCCAAAGGGTGGTCAGCTGTACGCGAGATGACGCAGCGCAGTCTGTCACTGTCGTCGTCAACTCAGATCCAGCCGCAAATTTTGGCAGCGGGTTCGCTCAACTGCCTGGATATCGTCCGCCGACGGAGGCAGTATCGCGGCCGACTTGTCAAATTCGCGCTGTAGCGACACGCGGCTCTGGTTGTGGCGCGGGCTCCACTTACGTCGGCCCCCACAACCCAGGAGAGCATGGCGGTTATTGTGTGGACTTCAATGGATGTGATTTTTCCGCACAGTCAGTTCGCACCAACACGTGTAGTAACGGAGTCTACCTTGGGCCCCATAATGCGCGCGAACACGGCGGTTTTTGCGTCGAATTGCGAGACGACCGGTTTTCGATCAGCACCGAAGGCATTCGTTCTACAAGCTGCCCGCAAGGTAGCACCTACGTCGGCCCTCACAATCCTCGCGAACACGGTGGCTATTGTCTTCGACTTACACGCTCTTAGCCGTGGCGCGCATCAGCTGTCCCTCAAACCTCGACAGCACTATCCGCCGGGATAGTCCCTTCGAACCTTACGTTTAGCGGATTGCATTTATCGGGGGTTTGCAATTCGAACGTAAGATAAGTGCAAGCCGCTACACCTACCTGTCGATTTTTTTCGCTTCGGCCGCGCTTGTATCCATCATCATTGCAATCGTGTACTAAGCCGCTAAAGAGAAACATTTTTCGCAGCTTTCCCGCCTATGGTGTCAGGGTCCGGCGTTTTCGACACGCCGAAAAGACTAGAACAAAAAGGGAACATGTGCAATTTGGTCGTATGCCCTACGAACCAGTCACTCTCGGTTTCAAGTTTGCAATCCGCCTCAAACAGCTGACGGCCCGTGATGTCCTCGTGGTGACCTGCCCTGCCTGTCACAAGTCGTACTACGTTGCCCCACACATTCTTTTGGAGCGATATCATGAGCATAGGCCGATAGAGAGTTTTGCTGACGACTTCGTTTGCAAACGCTGTGGGAACCGGCACGACATGTCCTGGCGGATTGATCGCGCGGTTGGACCGGAGTTTCCGCGTTCGGCCTAGCTGTCAGGAATCGCACGTCCTTTTAGGATCTCGGACGCCGGCCAGAGAACCTCGCCACTTTCTTCAGTGATCATTTTGATCCCGAGGAGCGATATGATTGGTGTCTGTTCGAGTCGCGTGATCCCGTAGAGGACGCCTGATCTATGCTCGTCAGACAAGACTTCTTCTCGCCCGTCCTCGAAGATGACCTTAATGCTTTTCATGATAGCTGCTTTGTCGCAAAAGTTCGGATCTTGCTGCCCCCGCCCCACGAAAACTTCAGACGGGCTTCAAATTGTACTTCATTCGCTGCTCTCAGGATCCTGGCCGCAATGTCGTCAATCGTTTCTCTCTGGCGCAAGATGAACCATTCTGTTCCACGCCGATCGCGACGTCCGAACCATCGACCTGCCAGTCCTTTTAGCGTTCTTTGCTCGGTCACATAAGCGTGCGGCATTGATACTGTGAACACAATGCGCAACCCCCCGTCCACCAGACCTTTAAGTTCGTTGCGGCGTGTGTTCGTCTTTCGTTGTGTGAACCCGACTTTGAACAGATCAGGCTCCGATCTGGACTGAAGCAAGTAAACTGTCCCCCACCCCCTCGTCCGGAACCAAGGGATGTAGTTTTTTCTTTTCCGCAGCCGCCTTGCCATTGCCTCAGGCCCATGCCGGCGGCCGAGATAGCTCATTCACAATCAGCCCTGATATGCTCGCGAATGACAGCGTTCCGTCTGGGTTTTCTTTGCGAGCAAGCGATTTCGCCACCTCGTCTGGCTTCATGCCATACTGAAGCAAGAGCGAGAAAAGCACGCAGAAGTCCTGCACCTGAAATTCCAGCATCGATCCTGACTTGAACCCGGATGAATAGAAGACCTCTTTTGGCTCATCTGGTCGGTCTGGGTCATAGCCAACTGACAAGAACACCGTTTGTCCCTGTTCTGTCTCAACCCTGCGGGTTTCCGTCAATCGCCTGCTTGGCAGCCGTTTGCGTTCTTTCTTTTGTGCCATCTTTGAGGTCCGTTCCTGCGAAGATCTACTTCAGATTTCGGCTTTATCTGATCATGAAGCAACGAGAGAAAGCCGAAA
>JBCBON010000068.1:0-11696 GCA_039821195.1 Pseudomonadota bacterium | reverse complement strand
CAGCGCGTGCCGTTCGGCAGTTGTGTCAGGTGCGTTGTCTTCGACTTGGTCTGCGTCTTCGGGCTGTGCCAGCGCGGCCAAAGCGTTCATGACATCATCTTCGGCTTCGATGCGATGGTCGATTTCCGGTTCTGCATACTCTTCCACCGCGGCCTCGATAGGCGCATCCTCGGCAAGCGGCGTTTCGGTAACGTCTTCTGAAACCTGCGCTTCGGAGGTCGCGTCGTCTTCCGCTTCTTTTGTTTCGGCTGCAATTTCGGTTTCAGCAACCGGTACTTTCGCTGCGGGTTGGGTTTCAGGTAAAGGTACCTCTGCCACGGGCTCTGCCGCTTCAGGGGCGCCTTCTGCTGTTTGTTCTTCTGCGAGGGGGTCTTCCGCTTCAGGCTCGGGTGGTGGCTTCAACGCGCTGATTGGCTTTTTGAACACACCTTTCTTAAAGCCAGAAGACTTTGGCTTCGGTGCCGTTCCGGCATCTTTTGCAAGGTCGGCTTTGGCATCCGGCAAGGCGGCGTCCGCAGGCGGTGCTTTGGGTTTTAGGTCAAGCGGCTCTGCTTCTTCGGCCTTTGCGGCGGTGCGGCGCGCAAGAATAGACCCAAACTTACTGAGTACACTCCCGCCCTCAGAGCTTTTGCCAGGAGTTACAAGCTCGTCACGAAAGTTTCCGAGATCAGGCTTGGATTTATCTGTCATTCAGTCCTCAGTTGCCGCTTCGTTCCAGCATTCTGTCTAGTAATGCATCTCGACGGCTCCCAAGTAAAGTGGGCGGGTTGACGGTGGAAAAGTTCTCTTCCGGGTCGAAAACTGTGACATTAAGCCCAAGATCGTCGGCCGTTAGGCGACCGAGTTCGGACAAGACCGTGAACCTTGCGACGACTTCGTCCCGTCTTGCGGTTGCCAAGTCGGTTTGCGCATCGAGCAATTCTTGCTCGGCATCGAGCACGTCCAATGTGGTTCGAGCGCCCAAAGACGCCTCTTCCGAGACGCCGTTAAACGCGATCCGGGCGGCGCGCACCGCTTCGGATGTGGCGTCGATACTTGCAACAGATGCGCGCCATGTTGCGTAGGCGGACAGAACTGCCTGCTGCGTCAATCGCGCCGTCAGTTGCAGACCGGCCTTGGCCGAGTTCACAGATGCCATTGCCGACCGAATGCCGCTGTTGAGGCTACCGCCTTGATAGATCGGGACAGAGCCTGTGATGCTGATGCTGGCGGAGTCTGTAGATGTATCGGAGTTAGACGGCTCGGAGCGCTGTGCGGAAATCGTGCCCGAAATCGTCGGTTGAAAGGCGCGCCGAGCGCTTGTCAGGTTCACCTCTGCTGCTGCCAGATCGAACTGCGCGGCAAGCATACGAGGGTGTTCGGTCAGCGCGATTGCCTCTGCTTCGGAGCGGGTTGTGGGAAGGCTGGGTAAATCAGTTGGGGCCTGAGGCGCGACAGGATAGCTTCCGACGACGGCGCGGTACGCTTCGCGGGACGCGTCGAGAATACCTTGAGCCGAGACCAAAGAGGATCGCGCGGTGGCCAAACGGGCTTCGGTTTGCGCGACATCGGTCCGCGTGACTTCACCTACTTCGAAACGGTCGTTTGCGGCGCGAAGTTGTTCACCCAGAACGCGCACGTTGTTCTGACTGAGCCGGACAACATCCGCATCGCGACGGACATCCATAAAGGCGGTTATCGCGTCCAGCAGGATGTCTTGTTCCGTGTCTAGAAGGTCTTCGCGATCAGAAAGCACATTGAGGTTCGCAGCATCGAAGGCCAGCAGGGCACGTCCACCGTTGTAAATGATCTGCGTGATGCTGAGTGTGACGGACCAAGTGTCTGTGTCGACATTGGGATCAAAGACGCGGGTCTCAGTATTGGTCGCGCTAGCGCTGATTTGCGGAAGTAATTCAGCGCGGGCGGCCGCTACGGTTTCATCGGTGACTGCAAGATTTGATCGCGCAGCAATCAGGCTTGGGTTATTGGCATAGGTTGCTTCTAAAGCGCTTTTCAATGTTTGCGCATGAGCCGTAGTCGCCGAAAGAGCCAAGATTACTGTTGAAAGGAAGATGTTCAGTTTACGCATTAAATTCAAATGTCCTGGTTACAGATTCAGTCGCCCACATTACTTATACGAACTTGAATCCTGGTTCTGTTTCGAAGCCCGGCAAGATTGGCGCATCTGCATTAAATAAGTCTCTCCAACTGACGGTATCGCCGGATTTGACTCCGACACGGGCGACACCGACGCCGGAACCGGACTGTATCAAGCCGATCCGACCGCCATCTTTGAGTTGCTTCAACAATGCTTTTGGCACCTCTTCGACGGCACCTTCGATCATGATGACGTCATAAGGACCATGCGCTTTGGCACCGTTTTTAAGCTGCGCTTCAACCACAATCGAATTCATGTTACCCGCGGTTTGCAAATTCTCCGTCGCGTCAATCACAAGTTTCTCGTTGTCTTCGACCCCCACAACAGCCTCGCATAGCTCGCCAATAACTGCACACGAGTACCCAAGCCCGCAGCCAATATCCAAAACGAAGTCGCTTGGCGTGATATTCAAACCATCCAAAAGCTTGGAGAAGATACGCGGATCCAGCAGTGTACGCCCTTCGGCAAATTCGATATCCACTTCGGCGTAAGCCACGCTGCGCAGGGCGTCGGGCACAAAATTTTCGCGTTCAATTTTCTGAAGCGCGGCGATGATGCTGTATTTAGTGACATCGTTGGGTCGCACCTGACTGTCGACCATGGCCATGCGCGCGGCAGAGAAATCCATATCTTCCTCCAATGAGTGTTAGTACCCCTTACCATGTTTAGGATGACTCGCAAGCTACGGGGTTGTGCGGCCTCGAAAATTAGCTAGCGTCCGAGCAAGTGGAGGGCGCTATGGAGCATGTAAAATTCACGCAGATGAAAGATGGCGATGCCGAGGATTATGCGTTTCTGACCGAACACGAGGTCGAACATACCAAAGGCACGGCCGAACGTTTGTTGAAGGCGCTAGTGGATTTGGACGAGGGGCTGTCGGGGTATCAAATCACCCGTCTTGGTCACTCGATCCAATCAGCCACCCGAGCGTGGCGGGATGGGGCCGATACCGATTGGATCGTTTCCGCGTTGCTGCATGATATCGGGGATATTTACGCGCCCTATAACCACGACGAATATGCGGCCACGATCCTGCGCCCTTTTGTGCGGGAGCAATGCCGCTGGGTGGTCGAAAAGCATGGCGAGTTTCAGATGCTTTATTTCGGGCATCACGTGGGTGGGGATCAGCACAAGCGCGATAAACACAAAGGCCATGCCTTCTTTGATGATTGTGCCGAGTTCTGTGAACGGTGGGACCAGGCGAGTTTTGATCCAGTCTATGAGGATCTGCCGCTCTCATTCTTTGAACCGATGGTGAAAGAGGTGTTCGCCCGAGAGCCTTATGATCCGGCGGTTGTTAGCGCTGCGCCCAAGCCGTTGGTCGATCCGAAGGTCGCTGCCAAACGGGCCGCTTAAACCGCGCTAACGGGCACCACCTCGATCGCGCCATATCCGTTGAAGCGAGAGCCTATGCCAATGGCGTAAGCGCCCATGCCCCGGATCAAAAGATAGTCTTCTTCTTCGGTATCAGCGGGCAGGGGCAGACCGCCCGGAATTGTATCGAGGCTGTCGCATGTGGGGCCGAAAATCGGGCGCAAAGCCTTTGCTGCAAGGCGTTGCGCGCCAGTGGGTGCTATGACGTCGATGCGATCCACCGGGTAAATATCTCGAAATTCCGACATTCCGCCGTAAACCCCGTCATTCAAGGTGATGTCGTCATCATCGATGGATTTGACGCGCACGGCAAGGGTGCACGCCTCCGCCACAAGGGCCCGACCCGGTTCGCATACCAATGCTGGTGGCGCATCGAATACAGTTTCGACAGTTTGGTGAATGCAATCGAAGACGGCAGTCAGGTCGGATGTTTCTGATGTCTTGCGTTGCGACGGGAACCCGCCGCCAACATTCAAGCGGTGCAACCTCACGCCTGCAGCTTTGGCAAGTTCGGCACATTCGGTGATGTAGCGTCGCCACGTGTCGGGTGAGCGGCACTGTGTGCCGGGATGAAACGTCATCGAAACGATGAAGCCCAAGTCGCGGGCTTGTTGCAAAAGGGGCAATGCGAAAGCCGGTGAGGCACCGTACTTTTCCCCGAAATCATAGGCGGCCCCTTCAAGGGGTAACTTTAATCTTACGGAAACCTCGGTCTCTGTGCGGGGGGCGTGTTCGACCAGTTTCAATAGCTCCGTCGGGCGATCCACGGAAAACGATCGCACACCATGGGCCAAGGCATGTTTGATTTCCGCCTTGGATCGGACCGGGTTGTTGTAGTGCATCGGCGCATCTGGAGCGATCCGGTGAACAAGCTCCACCTCGTAGGAACTTGCCACATCGTAGCCAGCTAGACCGGCGGCCGCAAAATTCTCAATGATTGTAGGGTCGGGGTTCGCTTTGACAGCAAATGTCGTCATGCCGCAAAAGCTCGATTGAAACACCCGAAGCGTTTTGACCAGACTGTCTGGACACACATAAAGTACGGGGTGATCCGGTGTTGTTCGAAGCAGATGTTGTGTCGCTGTCTCTGAAAGTCTGCGGTCTTCGTGCATGGCACACCTCTTTTCCCTGATATGATCCGCAAATTTCGTCAGAACGAAGTGTTTTATTGGATAATTTGTTTGGTTTGACGAACATTTCGCCGATATATCTGGCGATATGATCGATGCTACAGATAAGAAGCTTTTGGATTTACTGGCTCAGGATGCGCGACGCCCTTTGTCGTCTCTTGCGCAGACCCTTGGTATGGCGCGGTCGACGCTTCAAGCGCGGCTTGAGCGGTTGGAGCGCTCGGGCGTGATTGCAGGTTACACTGTGCGCCTTGGTGACACGCCACAAAGCGCGCGCATTGCGGCAACGGTTCTTGTTCAGATGCGACCGGGTTCAGTCGCGGCGACGGTTGGCAAGCTGAAAAAGCTGATCGAGGTGAAACGCGTTCTGACGTCTTCGGGGCGTTTTGATTTGATCCTAGAGGTGGTGGCGGAAACGCCCGCGGCGCTCGATGCGGTTTTGGACAGGATCGGCGAGACGGCTGAGATCACATCGTCAGAAAGCCTGATCCATTTGAGTGAGCGTTATAACGCCTCTGCCTTGTGAGCCTCGGGCAATGACACAAAAGTGTGACGTCCCCTGACTAGGCTTTGTGCCAAGCGATCAGGAGGGTCTTTTTATGAACCGTATCTTTTGGACATCTGCCGTGGCCTTTGCCGCATCAACCACGTCTGCCTTTGCGGATTACACGCTGCATATTTTGCACATAAATGATTTGCACAGCCGAATTGAAAGCATCAGCCGCTTCGATGGCACATGCAGCGCAGAGGACGATGCTGCAGGTGAATGCTTTGGCGGGGTCGCGCGCTTGAAGTCAGCCATTGATGCCAAGCGGGCCGAGCTTGCGGGTCAGAATGTGATTTTGTTGGATGCCGGCGATCAGTTCCAAGGCTCGTTGATTTACACAACGTATAAGGGCTCGGCTGCGGCAGAATTCATGGAGGCCATGGATTTCGATGCCATGGCCGTGGGCAATCATGAATTCGATGATGGGCCGGAAGCGCTGTCCGCTTTTATTGATGCCGTCAGCTTCCCCTTTGTGTCGTCCAATTTGGATGTCAGCCAATCCAACCTTCTCAATGGTAAGGTAAACGATCACGTGATTTTAGAGGTCGGCGGCGAGCAAATCGGGATTATTTCCGCGTTGGCGACCGATACGGTTGAAACCTCTTCTCCGGGTCCGAATGTGATCTTTCAAGACGAGATTGATGCCCTCGCTGCCTCTGTGGGGGACCTGACCGAAATGGGCGTGTCTAAAATTATCGCGCTGAACCATGTCGGCATCGTCAAAGATATGGAGATCGCAAACAACGTTGAGGGTATCGATGTGGTTGTGGGCGGCCATTCCCATACGCTGTTGGACAGTGACAACGAGGACGCCTTTGGTCCCTATCCGATGATGGTTGGGGACGTTCCTGTTGTGCAGGCCTATGCCTATTCCAAGTATTTGGGACATCTCACTGTGACCTTTGATGATGCGGGCCATCTGACCTCTGTCACTGGCGCGCCGTTTCTGATTGATGCGGCAACACCCAAGGACGCGGCGATTGCAGCGCGTGTTGCCGAGCTGGCCGCGCCAGTGGAAGAGATGAAAAATACGGTCGTGGCCTCGGCTCCTGCCGCCATTGACGGCGAGCGCGAAAGGTGCCGCCTTCAGGAATGTGCCATGGGCAATCTGATTACGGATGCCATGCTGGATCGGGTGGCAGATCAGGGTATCCAGATTGCCATCCAAAATGGTGGCGGCATTCGCGCCTCGATTGATGCGGGCGAGGTGACCATGGGTGAAATTTACACGGTTCTGCCGTTCCAGAACACGCTCTCGACCTTTTTTGTGTCGGGTCAGACGATCATTGATGCGTTGGAAAACGGTGTCTCCCAAACGGAAGAGGTGAAGGGCCGGTTCCCACAGGTCGCGGGCCTTGAGTTTACTTGGGATCCGTCCGTGGCCCCTTTGGAAGGGCGCGTCGTCGAAGTTCTGGTGGAGGGCGCGCCGATCGATCCTGCAGCGACATATGGCGTTGTTTCCAACAACTATATGCGCAGCGGTGGCGATGGTTATGGCATGTTTGGCAACGCCGAGAATGTCTATGATTTTGGTCCTGATCTGGCCGAAGTATTGGCGGCTTACATGGCCGAGGGTAACGCGGCGCCAGCATTGGAAGGGCGTATCAAGCAGAAATAGCCTTGGTTTACGGAGCGGGGCCTGTCAGCTCCGCACGCGATGTTTGGCATCCGCCATCCGGCGGGCGCAAAGCCTCCGGCGGGGATATTTTTAAAAGAAGAAGGCCGGGGGTTTCCCTTCATGAGTGAGATTTGTAATGGGGCGTCTGAACCCCATTTCGGAGATGACCCATGGCACTAGAGAAGACTTTCGACGCGGCATCAGCTGAGGCGAAATGGCGTGTGGTCTGGGAAGAAGAAGGTGCTTTTAAGGCGGGCGCAAACGCGTCGCGCGACGAGACCTTCTGCATCATGATCCCGCCGCCCAATGTCACCGGCGTGCTGCATATGGGGCATGCGTTCAATAACACGCTGCAGGATATTTTAACCCGCTGGCATCGGATGCGCGGCTTTGACACGCTTTGGCAGCCGGGTACGGATCATGCGGGTATTGCGACCCAGATGGTGGTCGAGCGTCAACTGGCCGAGGCGGGCAATGATGGCCGCCGCGAGATGGGTCGTGAAAAGTTCCTCGAGAAAGTTTGGGAATGGAAAGCTCAATCGGGCGGGACCATTATCGAACAGCTTAAACGCCTTGGCGCCAGCTGTGATTACAGCCGCGAGGCGTTCACCATGTCGGGCGCACCGAACGCCCCCGAAGGTAATGAAGGCAACTTCCACGACGCCGTCATCCGCGTCTTTGTGGAAATGTACAATAAGGGCCTGATCTATCGCGGCAAACGTTTGGTGAACTGGGATCCGCATTTTGAGACCGCGATTTCCGACCTCGAGGTCGAGAATAAAGAAGTCGCCGGCCATATGTGGCATTTCAAGTACCCGCTGGCTGGTGGTCAGACCTATACTTATGTTGAAAAGGACGCGGACGGGAACATCACGCTTGAGGAAGAGCGCGATTATATTTCCATCGCAACAACGCGCCCTGAAACCATGCTGGGCGATGGGGCGGTGGCCGTTTCGCCAAAGGATGAACGCTATGCGCCCATCGTGGGGAAGCTGTGTGAAATTCCGGTGGGGCCAAAAGAGCATCGCCGCCTGATCCCGATCATCACCGATGAATACCCTGATCCTGATTTTGGGTCCGGGGCGGTGAAGATCACTGGCGCGCATGATTTCAACGATTATCAAGTCGCCAAGCGTGGGAAAATCCCGATGTATTCTTTGATGGATACGAAAGGCGCGATGCGCAGCGACGGCAAGTCCTATGCCGAAGAGGCGACCATTGCCCAAGCGATTGCCAATGGTGACCAAGAATTTGACGAGGCGATGATCGCCGCGATGAACTTGGTTCCGGACGAATATCGCGGATTGGACCGCTTTGAGGCACGCGACAAGGTCGTGGCCGACATCACGGCAGAGGGCAACGCGGTGATGATCGAGCAGACCCGCACAGTCAAAGACGAAGACGGCAACGAGTCTCAGGTCACTGAGACCGTTCCCTATGTTGAAAACAAACCGATCATGCAGCCCTTTGGCGACCGGTCGAAAGTTGTCATCGAGCCGATGCTGACCGATCAATGGTTCGTGGACACGGATAAGATTGTGCAGCCTGCGATTGATGCGGTCCGCAATGGCGAGACGCAAATCCTGCCCGAACGCGATACAAAGGTTTATTTCCATTGGCTGGAAAATATCGAGCCTTGGTGTATTTCCCGCCAACTTTGGTGGGGGCATCAGATTCCGGTTTGGTATGGGCCAAGTATGCAAAGTACTGATGGTATCGCAAACCAAGAGTTGGCTTTCTTTTGCGCAGCGGATGAAGAAAGCCTTTTTGATCAGTTGGCTGAATACTACGGAGAAGTAAGTATTCTCCAATTGAATAGCAGAGAACAAGCAAACGAACCAATCGAGAACTTTAGGTTCGCGATTAACAAAGGAATCGCCGATAAACTTGGTGAAGCATTGATCGTGCCAATTTGGCGCGACCCAGACGTCCTCGACACTTGGTTCTCTTCGGGCCTTTGGCCCATCGGCACGCTCGGCTGGCCCGAGGAAACCGAGGCACTGAAAAAATACTTCCCGACGAATGTTTTGATCACGGGCTTTGATATCATCTTTTTCTGGGTGGCGCGGATGATGATGATGCAACTGGCCGTTGTCGATCAAAAGCCGTTCCATACGGTTTATGTTCATGCGCTGGTGCGCGATGAGAAGGGCAAGAAGATGTCCAAATCCTTGGGCAATGTTTTGGACCCGCTGGAACTGATCGAAGAATACGGCGCGGATGCCGTGCGCTTTACCCTGACGGCCATGGCCGCGATGGGGCGTGACCTGAAACTGTCAACGCAGCGCATTGCGGGCTATCGGAATTTCGGAACGAAACTGTGGAATGCCACCCGCTTTGCCGAAATGAATGACGCGGTGGGCATTGATGTGAGCCAAGAGGGATCAGCAAAGTATACTGTCAACAAATGGATCATCGGCGAGGTTGGTCGGACAAGGATCGCGGTTGATAGCGCATTGGAGCAGTATCGATTCAATGATGCAGCGAATGCGCTTTATGCGTTTGTCTGGGGCACAGTTTGCGACTGGTATGTCGAGCTGTGTAAGCCGCTGTTGCAAGGCGATGACGCGGCGGCGAAAGCCGAGACACAGAAGGTTCTGTCATGGGTGATCGACCAATGCCTGATCCTTATGCATCCCATTATGCCCTTCATCACCGAAGAGCTGTGGGCGGCGACATCTGACACCCGCGAGAAACGCTTGGTGCATACGGACTGGCCAACCTATGGGACAGAGCTGATCGACGCAGAAGCCGATCGTGAAATGAATTGGGTTGTGAGCTTGATTGAGAGCATCCGCTCGGTTCGGACCGAGATGGGTGTACCTGCAGGTGCGAAGCTGCCGTTGATGTTGCTGGAAATGGATGACGTGGCTCAGGGCGCGTTTGATCGCAACCAAGTGATGATTGCGCGTTTGGCGCGTTTGGATGGCGTGTCGACGATCAGTGACGTGCCGAAAGGCGCGGTCACCATTCCGGTGGAAGGCGGGCAGGTCTGCCTGCCACTGTCGGATGTGATCGATGTGGACGCTGAGAAAGCGCGTTTGTCGAAATCCATGGATAAGCTCGACAAAGAAATCAAACAGCTGAGCGGCAAACTCAACAATCCTAAATTCGTAGCGAATGCGCCCGAAGAGGTCGTGAATGAGAACCGCGAAGGGTTGGCGGCGGCAGAAGCCGAGCGCGCGAAACTCTCAGCGGCGATGGAGCGGGTTGCCGCACTCTGACGGCGCTTGCTTATTCGGCGGCTTGAGCGGGCGTCGCGGCGTGTGCGGCCTGAAGGGCCGCCAGTTTGGCGGTTGCGGCCTCCATCGCGCCAGCACCATGGGGCACGCCAAGCGACTTTAGGCCCGCGTCGATTGTGCCGAGTGTGCCCAAGATCATGGGCACGTTCAGCCAGCCCATATGACCGATGCGAAAGACGTCATCGCCGCGCGGCCCCTGCAGGTCAGAAAGGCCCAGACCGATGCCAAGGGTGCAGCCCGCCTCGAACTCGGACCATTTGCGAAGCTGACCACCCATATGGGGCGGCATACGCACAGCCGACACCGCCCAAGAGCGGTGCTCGGGGTTGGGGATGTTATGGGCAATCTCTCCGCCTTGGCCCCATGTATCAAGCGCGGCCCAAACGGTTTGGGCAAAGATATGGTGACGCTGCCAAACCGCCTCGATCCCTTCTTCGAGCAACATATCGAGCGCTTCGCGCAGGCCATAGACGTGGTGTGTGGCGGCGGTGCCGAAGAAGTACTGATAATATTGGCCCGGCGCTGCGCGGTTGGTCCAATCCCAATACGGGGAGACCTGATCTAGGGCGCGACGTGCCGTGTCCGCTTTGTCATTGAAGAACACGAAAGAGACCCCGGTGGGTGTCATAATCCCTTTTTGACAGCCCGAAACCATGACGTCCACGCCCCAGGCGTCCATATGGTGCGGCTCGCAGCCGAAGGAACAAATGCAATCGACCAAGAAAAGGGCGGGGTGATCCGCCGCGGTGATCGCTTGGCGCAAAGAGGGGATGTCGTTGCGCACAGAACTCGCCGTGTCGGCCTGAACGGTCATCACGGCCTTGATCTTGTGGTCAATATCTGCGCGTAGAGCTTCGGTGACACGCCCGGGATCTGCGGGCGATTGCATCCCGAAATCAAGGTCCACCACGTCAAGGCCCAGACCGCTCGCCATATCCCCCCAGATCGGGCCGAAACGGCCGGTTCCCAGCACAAGAACCCGGTCACCCGGAGCCAGCACATTGGCGAGTGCCGCTTCCCATGCGGCGTGGCCATTGCCGATATACATCGCCAAATCATGGGTGGTGCCTGCAATCGCTTTGAGGTCGCGCACAACCGTCTCTGTGATCGCCTCCAACTCGCCTTCGTAAATGTTGGGTGAGGGGCGATGCATGGCGCGTTGGACGCGATCCGGCACCATAGAAGGGCCGGGTATGGACATGAATTGGAAACCTTTTGCGAGGGTCATGGGGTTACTCCGGGAAGATTTGAATAGTTTAGCGGCGATTGCGACCGGGTCAAACGGCGATTGGCCTTCCTGATTTCACATGATAGTTAGACGTCCTGACTATTGGAGGAACCGTGCGATCCCATAGCGATGAGCTTCCCAGTGCCCGGAGTGTTTTTACCCGATTTTGGCGGGATTGGCTGCGGGGCTACAAGGCCAAGTTCTTAATTCTTTTAGGCTTTATGGCCGTGATTGCGTTGGCCTCTGCGGGTTATGCGCAGTTCATTCAATGGGTGATGGAAGCGTTCGAGGACGAAGCTTATTCCGTCGCCGTTTGGGGGCCTATCGGGATTATTGCGTTGACCACGGCCAAGGCCACAAGTGGATATGCGCAGCAAATCCTGCAAAACCGTATCCTGTCGGATGTTCAAATTCGCATGC
>JBCBON010000067.1:0-12105 GCA_039821195.1 Pseudomonadota bacterium | reverse complement strand
CCATGACCGAACACGCGCCATGTCATGGCAATGTTCGTCGCCTCGGGACCCGCAGCACCGAGGACTTCATCCAAAGTGCCATCACCCAGTTTGATGTTCATGAACTCATCGACATCAATATGGATCAGCCAACTCGCTTTCTTCACGATCGGCATTTTCATTGCCCTGTTGAGTGCGGCTTGCTGCGGTGACTTCCCCTGCCAGACACTGTTGTCGTGATGGATCAGGTGCCCCAACTCTTGCAAGCGATCCAAGATGCGGTCGGTTCCATCACTGCAATCGTTTGAAAAGACGAGAAAATTTTCGACGCCGATGCTTTTGTGAAAGGCGATCCACTCTAGAATGTAGGGCGCTTCGTCTTTCATACAGGCAATAATGAGGGTCCCCGGAACCGGCGTTACCGGTTTGACTGCTAGGGGCTGTGGTGGCTCGCTCTCATTTGCGGCGAACCCGTTCACCTGACGGGGCACAAAGCGACCGGACATAATCTTGGCATAAGTGTCTTTGCCCAACTCATTCAACAAGGTCTGACCATCCTCGGATAGCGACGTTCCCAAGTCCTGTTTGATTTTCGCAAGTTTCGCCAGTTCCAGCTTCCGCGTGCGCAGCCATGACCGGATGCGCCCGTAATATCCCACAACCTCTGTTTTGATATCCTTTAGCAGAGGGTCCGAGTCGACGGGTGCCGCCTTGAGAGATGTCAGTTTCGTGCCATCCGACAACGGCTCTGCGTGCCACGGCCCACGTGGAGCCTTTGTAAGGAACGGGACTACGTGTGCGACCTCGAAACGCTGGCCTGACACATCGCCCTTGATGGCGCGCTGCCGTCGTCGCAAAATACGCGTTGGTGTCCGCAAGTTACCATTATCCGCTTCAATCGCTGGTAGTTCCGCATTGAGTGCCAGAAACTTTTCAAGTCGCGGAAGGCTGGGCAAAGGATCGGCCTCTGGTGGTAATTCGACCCGCCCAATTTTTCCGGGGAGCGCAAAAAAGCCGCGCATGTCGTTGTGAAAGTCCTCACTTGTAGGATGCGCGTTGAAGGCCCTGACGAAAACCGCGTCCTCCCCCAGCAGGTTCTCCCAAAGCTGAAGCATGGCCGGTTGGTCGTAAGATGGGCTGGCACAATGAACGATTGCACGGTCGTCGCCCGTTTGATCAGACCATACGCTCGCCGCAGCATGGGCCGCATCAAACCAACTCTCTGGGTTGGGTAACCCCGCTTCGGCCCCGCCAAACTCCCGCCTGCCCCATTTGATCTGACGGACCATATGGGCATGCAGTGCCACCTCGGGTGGATCTATGTGAAGGCAGGCATGCACATCGTCGGAAAACATGTCGATGTGATCCATGAACCGGCGCAGTTTTTCGCCTGTGTCGCAAAACGTCCATAGATCACTCATTGTGAGGATCATCGCCTTCGGTCGTGTCTGGGCAATCTGGACGCAAATGTCGCCAAGCGCTTGATCGCAGAAAGCCGCATAAGTCGCCGGATCCTGAAAGTCAGCAGCCTCTTTGGTGGGATGCCAGCCGGACCGCCGCATCCCCGCCATGAACGGACGTGCGTGATCGTAGATCCCTGCATGAATTGGAAGCAATACGCCCAATTCCAACAGCTTGTTCCGCTTCTTCGCGAGCGCCTTCTGGAAGAGCCGAAGGTTCGGCCCATAAGTACCAGTATGGATGTAAAGACGCATCAGATGGTACCGCCGCAGGCATCAACCGGCCGAGTAAAACGCTGCCCACGCAGTTTCCAAATATGATGACAGGCAAAAGTCACAGCGCCACGCTCCTGCCAATGCAAATCCCACACAATACTGTCACAAACCTTAATCCGGTCAAAGTTCAACCCTGAAGTGCCGGGCTGACGGCGATCAACTGTTCCCGGAGATCGCCATATTCAGGTGTCTGTTTCAGGCGCTCGGCGGTTTGTTTATGAACCGCCACACAATCCTTATGCGCTGTGCGCACACCGGGCAGATTGAAAAGCTTTTCCATTTCGACCAACAGTTCGGGGACGCGGCGCTGTAACCGTGTCTCTGAAAAACTGTCATCGTTTCGGGCGATCCAATAATCCGTTTGGAAGGCCCGGAACGCGCGGTTCACATCTCCGCGTTCGGACTTCACCAGATAACTGTCGAGAGACCGCAGCGTATAGTGGTTGAGACTGGCGAAATTGGATGCGCCTTTGGCGGGGAAACGGTGTTTGCGGCGATTTGTTGTGACGTCGATAAAAGCATCCGGCACCTGACGCCCGGACCCGTCAGTCCAGACGACAGGCGATTGCCCCCTATCACGGCCGGCTTTGACGAAGGGCCGATGCGCGCCGAAAAACTTGAGCGGAAAGTCGGCCCTCGTCAGAGTTTTGACCTCTATCGCGGTATGATGCCCCCACTGTTCGGGATCATGGGACAGGGTGAATTGATCAATAACAGGCGTGTCTTGGTACTGCGCGATGCCACCATTTGCCATCATCCGCATCGTGACAGAAATGGCGTGGGGATCACCGCAGATCGTCACAAGATCCTCGATCCGGCCAGCACCCACACGGATGTCGAGGAATTCATCGACATCGCAGACGTAAATCCAATCTGAAGTTTTCACGACAGGTTCAGATGGCGCAGCCTTGAGAGCGACCATTTGAAATGGCTGACCCTCTTTTGCGGGATTGTCCACGCGTTGGACGATACCCGATGCAGCCAGCGCATCCAACAGGTTGACTGTGCCATCCGTGCAGTCGTTTGTATAAATCAGAAAGTCGGTGACACCGATCAAACGGTTATACGCCACCCATTCCACGATGAACGGGCCCTCGTTTTTCATGCAAGTGATTATCGCGATTTTCATGCTGAGCTAAGGCGACGTCCGTTCCCAAGCAAAAACGCCGCCGCCTGAGAGATCGGTGCGCGCAAGGCCTTGGGCCGACAGGCAGCCGCGGATTTCCTGCATGCCTTCGCGGCCATAAATTCCGCGGTGGGTTTCCAAAACAACGCGGTCCACACCGCTGAGGTCTGCATGCCGAAAGAAGTCGAGTTCCGCGCCTTCGATATCCATCATGATGGCATTGGGTTTGAACCGGGCTACGATCTCTGACCAGTGCGTGACGGGTACCGAGATGCGCTCGGCCCGGTCATGCCCGCGCTGTATGGTGATGCCTGATCCTAGGAAGTTGATGCGCACCAGAAACTCCATCGCGTTGGGCGCGTCAGGCTCGGACCGGATAAGCGTTTGTTGGACTTCGAGAAGGTGGGATAAGCCATTCTGACGATAGAGGTCCGTGATCCGGTCAATTAGGCGGTAATTCGGCTCGACCGCTAAGATCGCAGCGGGCCGAGTGTGTTTTGCGATCACGGCACCAACCACGCCGATCCCTGCCCCCATCTCTATGATGCGATCACCGGGTTTAAAAAGCTGAAGGCCGGCCGCTATTTCACGCCGCTCGTAGCGACCTTCTTTCAAAGCCTTCCTGATGGGCGGCACCATTTCTGGTACGTCCAAGACATCGAGATCATGATACGTTGTCAAAATCGAAAGCTCTGATTGCTCGGCTTGTGGCAAGGTTGATCCCGTCTTTGTTTAGGAAGGACTAACCTAAGTTTTTGTCAGGCTCCACTGTGCTTGGAGATGTTTGCCCTTCCGCTCGGCCTTCAAACAGCGTTTATCACGCTTATGGCTCGCTTTGATAATGCCCTGCAGAACAGTTTGGCCGCTGTGACGATGGTCCGGGGGGACATGTTTTTCCTGCGCCATTGGGTAAAATACTACGGAAACATGCTGGGCAGGAAGGCGTGCTATGTGATCACGCACGGCTTCGATCCAGAGTTGGAGGACATCGCTGACGGATGCAATATCCTGTGCATTCCCTTCCGGGCTGATCCCAATTTCGACGTTCAGCGTTGGCGATTGATCAACAACGTGGTCCATGGCCTGCTGAGTTACTACTCTTACGTAGTGGTTGGTGATGTTGATGAAGTGGTTGTCACAGATCCTGACATGTACGGCTCGCTGTTCGAATTTGTGGCCACGGGCCCAGCCTACGATGCCATCACACCGATTGGGCTAGAGCCGTGTCATCTTGTCGACGACGAGCCCGAGCCCATAAAAACTCATATACTGGGGCCACGTCGGTTCGTCCGTCCAATTTGGAAGTACTCCAAACCCGCAATTTTATCACAGCCGGTGAAGCTCTCGCGTGGTGGGCATTTTGCCAAATCTGACACATTTCATGTGCCAGATGGACTTTACCTTTTGCACCTCAAGCACTGCGATTTTTCCGAGTACTCAGCGGCCATGGATCGGCGCAACCAGTTCACAGGGGACACTTACACACATTTTCGCAAAGCCTCGGTCGGGCGCCATTGGTTCAAAGACTTTCGCGGAGAAGATACCGATGTGTTTGCGACATTCGCGGCATATCCCAAAGCGGCTTTTTCCGTTGAAGCCATCAAGGAAAAGATGAGGTCAGGTTTTGAACCGCGAAGCGATTCCGGTTTCTGGCAAGCGGGAAAGTTCGATGAGCGGGTGATGATGGAACTGCCCGAACGGTTTTTTGGCTTGGTTTAGCCTTTCTGTCGCGACCGCACGCGATATCGGGTTTCGACTGGTTCGCCTTTAGATCACGGTTGAGGAATACTGTATCTTTACCCTCGGACTGCCTTGAGGGGAGGTGCAAATGTCGTTCCAAGAGGGCGAAGTCGAAGGTCAAACGTCGGATCATTTGGGATTTCAGCGTTTGGCCTTCTCGGCGCAAATGATGCGGATCAGCTTGAAATCGGCACGTGGCACATCCCGAAAACTGCAAACAAGGGTTGTCCTCAAATCACACATGAAAGAGCGAAAACTCATTGAACTGTCGGTTTTTGACACCAAACCTTTGACCTCAGCGTCAAAGGCAAGACCGCTTGAAAGTTTTGTCGCAAAACGGATCCCGCCGCTCGGCAATGTCTTTGGATTTCTGGGTAAGGTTCCTGCCGACTATGAAACCGACGCGGCATTCGGCGCAAGCGAGGGGTTTTTGCTATTGTTGACCCCGCAGTCTAAACTGAAAATCGTTGCATATTTGATCGTTCCGTCATCGGGGCGTCTCGCTCGGAATTTCGACCTATCGGGAGGTTATAAACAGGAAACGTCACCCGTGCCGATACTGCTGAATGCATCTCTGAAGTGACTCGACCTTTACCCCTGTGTAGTGGGCTGGCCATTGCGAAAACGACCAACCCCTCCCCCTACCTGAAAGTAAATTCCAATAGCCTAAGGACTTTCAGCAAAGATCAGCACATTATACCGGGTTTAGTCAAAAATTTTCTCCATACCAAGCTTGATCGTTTCGAGGGCTTCGGTGTTGGGAAACCGAACTGCGCTCTGCTTCATCACTTCGAGGGGATCACTTCCGCTTTGTTCGCTGAGACGGCGATAGGCCCATAACCCCAGCTCTCGTTCGCCTTCATGACCTGCGGCTGCGGCAAGCGTGCGCAACGTTGGTTCGTACATATATCCGCCCCGGACGAGATGCTGCGTCAGCGCCGTCTGGCAGTTTTGAATAGATCTTTGCGTGTTCCCACACATCAGGTTCGTCATCGCAAGCGACGTAGTGAAACTATAGCGAAACGGATTTAAGCGACCCAATTGCACCGCTTGAACAGCATGCTTGCGCGCTTGGGCGTAGTCGCCGGAATAGTAACAATGCATGGCAATTGTATCAGCCAGCATATGATTCCTGTGCGCCCGGTCCGAAAATAAGTGGAGCAAATCGGCGGCGCGCTGACGGTCATTAAGAACGAAACCGTAAACATGTCCTACGAGCGCTGCGATAAGCGGGTTATTGTTGTCTTTCTCCAAAGCGCGCTGCGCCAGTTCTTCGGCCCGTTCCATCAGGGCCGCACGATCGTGATTGCCCTCTTTTTCCAATCGGAAAGCGGTCAGAAAGGCATTCCAACCCAAAACTGACCCCGATTGCGTCTGTTCGGATGCTTCATCCAAAGCCGCCCCAGCCACATCCAAGTCGTGTTTTGTAAGGCGAAAAATCCGGTCGATTGCAAAATAGACTTTCTTCGCCGCGACATGCAGGTCCAAGGAAAACCCATCGAACTTGGCCAGTTTCTCACACAGCTGGTCAAAGACTTCGTTTGATGTTCGCCGCAGCCAATTGATGGAGAAATCGTCCACTTCCAATGTGAGCGTCGGGCAAAAAATCACGCGCGATGTTGGAGTATGGTGAAAATTGAACGCGAAGTTCAACGCTCCAGCGACTTTAACCACCTGAAGCGAGAGGAACACATCGGGTCCATTCGTGTTTTCGTAATTGGGTGCGTTGCTTCTGAAATCGAAAGGGCGAACAATCGCACTTTGCAGACAAAGTTCTGAAAGCTCCGCGATCAACATATCACCGACCCGCGCCCCAAAGCCGTTGCCGCATCCCGATAACGGCAAGAAACCAAGCTCAAACATCGGTTTGTGTTTGGATGGGTTTGCTCTTATCGCCTCGGCCGGTGTCTTGCCCTGCGCTTGCAATTCGTCATCTGGGGCAAGGTCCATTCTGACGGCCTGGAGCCAAGAGTTAAACTCATCGTCATAGATATCGATCCCCTCAAGAAATTCGGGACGATACAGGCTTTGTGCCCGGCTGGACGGGTTATCGAAAAGATCGACCTCGATAAAGGTAAGGTCAATCGCAACGGGCCCACCATCGGTTTTCAAAGGATTATCACCAGCCCACTGAAAACATTTTTTGAGGTCAGAAATGGCTTTGCGGAGGCTGTTGCGGCCCTGTGACGGGCTTCGGTCACTCCACAGAAGGTTTTGCAGCTTGGCGCGGTTTACGGATTTTCCCTCGGCCAAGACGAGGAATGCTAAAAGGGCTTGCGTCTTTGCAAGCCGAGGTGTTCTCACATCGCCATCTGGCCCCGTCAGACACAATGCACCCATCAATTTAATGGAAAAGACTTTCATGACGCCCCCCCGAGTTCGGGCGTTAATTTAACGCGCGAGAGGTAGTTTTATGACATAGATTTAAAGAAAATCATCTATTCACAGAAAATTCACGGAAAAATTTTGGAATAGACGGTGCTTGATTACAAAAAATCACAAGTTATCCCTGGTGCTATTACGTCGCCATACGAGGGACGAGGTTCAAGTGGCCTCACACATCACGATACGGGACTTGACCGCCGCTGACATTCGCGTCGGGTTTCAGGCAGCTTTGAGCGATTTCAAAGCCGCTCCGCTGTCAGCGCTTTTTGTGGCCAGTGTTTTTGTGATCGCGGGATGGCTGATGACGTGGATCACTTGGATCAGTGGCACGACATTCTGGTTGGTGCTGGCCGTGTTGGGGTTTCCCCTTGTGGGAGCGTTGGCGGCTGTCGGGTTCTACGAAATCAGTCGGATGGTTGGATCCGATATGCCAGTTTCGATCCGAATCGTCTGGCAACGGGCGTGGGGCAGCCTTCAGGGGCAGATGCCTTGGCTCGCGGCGATCATTGTGATTGTTTTCTTGTTTTGGTTTTTCATTGGACACATGATCTTTGCACTGTTCCTTGGCCTTGCCCCCATGCGGAACGTCATGTCGTCTTTGGATGTGTTTCTGTCCCCTGCTGGCCTCCAAATGCTGGCTTTTGGATCGCTTGTCGGGGCCGGTTTTGCCATTCTGGTTTTCAGTATTTCCGTGCTCGCCTTTCCCATGCTGATTGACAGGGATGTCGACTTTATGACGGCTTTGACAACGTCGATGGGTGCGGTGATCCGCCAACCTCTGATCTATATTGGATGGGGTGCCCTCATCGGATGCGTGACACTGCTGTCGATGGTGCCGTGGTTTTTGGGATTGTTTTTTACGATGCCCGTTTTCGGCTTCATGACTTGGCACATTTACCAAAGGGTCAGCGCAGGCGAAACGCCTGCGCCATAAGTGATTTAGGCGCTGCGATAGAGTTTCGTCATCGAGAATTCACGATGGCCGAGCGCCTCTGCCGCAGTTGCACGCCCATTGGCCGTGCGGCGGATCATATCGATCAATTCATCGCCGGCTTCGTCTATGGTCATGTCGCGGCGCAGAATGCCCGAAACATCCACATCGATATGCTCGGACATGGTCCGGACTGTACGCGGGTTCGCGGTGATTTTGATGACGGGAACGATGGGATTGCCCACCACGTTGCCCTGCCCCGTTGGGAAAGTGTGCACAACCGCGCCACCCGCCGCCATAAGCGTCACGCATTCCGCAGCCGCTGATGAGCTGTCCATGAAGTAGAGGCCCTTTCCCGATTGCGGCTGCTCGGCCGGTTCCAGAATGTCGATATACTGGGATGTCCGACCGATCTTTTCGAGATTACCCAAGGCCTTTTCTTCGATGGTTGTCAGACCACCAAGGATGTTGCCTTTTGTCGGCTGAGAATCGGACAGGTCATCCGTTTGGTGCGCGAAGATCACGTCGTCTTGATACGCTTTCCACATCTTATACCAGCGCTCGCCAACCTCATCGTTGATCGCGCGCTTCTGACAAATATGCTCGGCACCTGTGATTTCAGAGGTTTCTCCGAAGAACCCATAAATGCCTTCGGGCAAAAGTTTGTCATACATGTTGCCAACGGTCGGACAAGAACCAAGGCCCGTTGTCGTATCGGACTCGCCGCATTTCGTAGACACCCAAAGCTCGGAGATGTTGCACTCTTCCCGCTCCAACTCTGTTGCGAAATGTACAAACTCTTTGGCTTTCCAGCTTGCAGCGCGAATGGTCTCAAAATCGCCGTTTTGCTCAATCGAGAACTCGGCAACAGGTTTACCGGTTTCCCGAATGCCGTCTGCAATCCGACGTGTCCATTCCGGCTCGATACCAATGACGACAACCGCGGCCACGTTTGGGTTCGCGCCAGTGCCGATCATCGTCCGGAAATGCAACTCGAGGTCTTCCCCGAATTGAAGGCGACCATAGGCATGCGGCAGGGCCATTGTGCCCTTCACATTATTCGAAACGGCCTCAACGGCTGCGTTTGAAATATCGTCGACCGGAAGGATCGCGACGTGGTTGCGGACACCCACACGACCATTTTCGCGGCGGTACCCTTTGAACGTCATGTTTGAATATTTTGACATGGTTTCTCCTCCTTACCAGCGCTTCGTCTTGCAGTTGTGTGTGTGGACATGAGCACCTTTCGGAATATCCGCGATGATCTTTCCGATGTCTTCGCCATACTTGATCGCCGTATCTCCTGCTTTAAGATCCTTCAGCGCAATCTTATGGCCAATGGGTACATCCGCCCCGGCCTCTAGCGTGAATGTGGAGTTGTCATGGGTGACACAGCAAAACATTTCCGTTCCGGCTGTGAGACCCTCGACGACAACCACACCCACGTTGTCTTCGTGATCATGTACCAAAAGATGCGGGACATTCGACATTTCGTTCCTCCAACAGAAATTTCGTTTCCACTACTTTACAAGTATTCTTATATAAGTTTCAACGAGATTCAGAGCTGTTGGCGAAAAACATGACAGAACCACTTTATCGGATGGTTTATCGCAAAGTGATCGAGCGGATTGCCGATGGCACCTATCCGCCAGGGGCCATGCTGCCCAATGAATTTGAGCTTGCAGCAGATTTGGGTGTCTCGCAGGGAACGGCGCGAAAGGCACTCAGCTCGCTCGAAGATCGCGCAATTGTCCAAAGGCGACAGGGCAAGGGCACGTTTGTTATTCTGCGAACGCCGGAGAATTCGCTTTTTCACTTTTTCCGATTGCGTACAAAAACTGGTGAACAAGTCACACCGGAGCCGCACACCGAGACGATCACAAAGCGGAAGGCGACGGCGGCAGAACGCGCGACACTGTTTGAAAACCCAAGCCATGTCTTTGAGATCACACGCGTGAGATCGTTCGAAGGCAAGCCATTGTGCATGGAGCAATCGGTGGTCCCTTCGGAACTGTTCCCCGGCTTGATGGAACGCGCTCCGCTCAAGAACGCCCTCTATGTGATGTTCCAACAAGCCTATTCCTGCATTATCATTTCAGCGGAAGAGCATCTGCATGCGTCTTTGGCGGATGGAGAGATGGCTGAATTTATGGGTATCGCTGAGGGCACCCCAGTATTGGTCTCTGAGCGGGTCACGCGCGATCTGCTGGAGCGGACCGTTGAGATGCGCAAGGGCATCTTTGTGACAGAAGACCTGACGTATTTCGTCGAAATGAACTAAGGCTTCAAAACGATTTTCGGGCTAAGGACATGGCCTGCTCGGATATCTTTAAAGGCCTGCCAGCCATCCTTGAGGTCTCGGGTTTCGGTCCAATCAAGGGTGCCAAGTCGACCATCGAAAATGGCCTCTGCGGTATCGCGAAAATCCTGAGCCGTGTAAGTATATGTCCCGATAAAAGTGATTTCCTGTAAGGTCATACGGCGAATGTCCAATCCTCCTGCATCCTCTCCCAAGCCGATATGAAGGATCACACCACCGGGTTTTACAACAGCCGAAGCCGTGGCACGCGTGGCCGCATATCCCACAGCATCGACGACGATGCCAAAATCCCCTTCGGGTTTGGGGACCACGCGAAACCCGTTGCTTTCCAGAAAGCTGCGGCGTTTATCGTTCGGCTCGCTGATAGTCAGGTCATCCAGACCCATCGCCTGGAACGACAGGTAGGCCGCAACACCGATCGCCCCGCCCCCGATAATCAAGGCAGATCGATCCGCCGACGGATGAAGCGCCTCTAACCCCAAACGAACGGCATGCCAGCTGACCGCAATGGGTTCGGCCAAGGCCGCTTTTTCCAGCGGCACGTGATCGGGTACGGTTATCAGGTTCTCTGGTGGCATAGCGACATAGTCTGCAAACGCACCCGGCCGGGGCATCATGGAGATGATCTGCCGATCAAGGCAAAGGTTCGTCCGCCCCTGTTTTGAATATTCGCTGTTTGGGTTCGTCACGAGCGGGTTGATGGTGACACGCTCGCCCGCTCGGGGGCCGCTTTGTATGATGCCCGCCCCTTCATGCCCAAGGATCAGCGGCGCGGGCCTACGGTTGTCATGGCCGAGATAGGCATGCATGTCCGATCCGCAGATGCCGCAGAATTCAATTTTGATCAGTTCTTCGCCCTCGCGCGGCGCTGCATTCACCTCGTCGCGATAGGTGAGCTGTTCAACATCCGTGTAAACCAGCGCTTTCATTTTGCAGTGAACCCCCCATCAACCATCATGATCTGGCCGGTGATGTAATCAGACGCTCGGGACGCGAAAAACAATAGAGGACCGTCAAGGTCCTCGGGTTCTCCATTGCGGCCAATGCAGGTTTGTGCAGCATTTCGTGCAGCACGATCTGGATCGTCGAACACGGCTGCCGTGAGTTCGGTTCGGATAAATCCCGGTGCTAAAGCATTGATATTTATCCCATCTTTCGACCACGCCTCAGCCATTGCACGCGTCATTTGTGCCACCGCGCCTTTGGAAGCACCGTAGGAAATTCCACCGGGAAACGCTCGGAACGATTGGAGCGACGCGAAATTAATAATTCGTCCCCAGCCCTTCGCCTTCATTGCGGGTACCAAATGCTGGCTCAGGAAAAACGGCGCGGCCAAGTTCAAGTTCATCGTCACGTCCCAACCCGCGTCTGTCACTTCATCGGCCAATTCGCGGGTATTAATGCCTGCCGCATGGACCAAAATGTCGGGAGGACCAAAAGGTTCTGAGATCGCCTGTGCGACCTCTGTGTAAGTGGCGCGATCACTCAGGTCCGCAGCGATAACCGATGCAGCTTCGCCCACACTCTGCTGCCACGCGTCTAGTGCATCCGCACGGCGCGCAATACCAACCACCTGGGCGCCTGCATCAGCCAGCACATTTGCTGCTTGCTGCCCAAGGCCGGAGCTTGCCCCGGTCACAGCGGCAACCTTGCCGCTGAGATCGAACAGGTCCGTTGGGTTAGCCATCCGCGCTGAGGTCGAAATTCTCTTTCGGGAAGTATTTCGCCAGTCGCACATCCGCGGCGCGCGCATGGCCCTCCATACCTTCTAGTCGAGAAATACGAGCGGTGGCGATCGCAGTGGATTTCGCCCCCTCTTTCGAGGCGCGTTGCCATGTGACGATCTTCATGAACTTGTGCACACTGAGACCGCCGGTATAGCTTGCTG
>JBCBON010000066.1:0-12140 GCA_039821195.1 Pseudomonadota bacterium | reverse complement strand
CGACGTTCGGACGTCGGTTTCCCGACAGCAGTGTTCGGTTGATCGAAGCACCACCAGCCGCGGCTCTCGAAATCCTGGAACGGCAGGCCGCCGAGTTTTATGTGGGGCCTTCAATCCCAGATCTCAAAACCTTCACGTTTGAGAAACTAACCGACGAACCCCTTCTGGCCTGTATCCCTCCGCGGGTCGACAAAGGGAAAATGTCGGTGCGTTTTGAAGACCTACGCGATGCGCCGATCATCTTGCTCGATCAATCAACAGCGATCAGGACCTTGATCGACGATATTCTTCATCGCAAAGGACTTTCACTCAACATCGCATATGAACTGCAGAATGCCTTCACCGCGCTTAGCTTTGCCTCTGCTGGTCTTGGGATCGCAATGTTACCTTCCATTGCGATTGAAATGTCAGAGTTCGACGGATTTCGTGTCGTACCCTTCCAAGAACCTGATGCCGCGCGAGAGGTCGGTATCATCGCCGAAAAAGGCTACGTGCAGCACAACTATTCAGAACAGCTGTTGCGGTTGATTAGATCGGCTTTCGCCTAGATCAGACAGTGGTGCCCGCGGCCGGATTCTTATCATGTTGTTTTTGATCGATAAATATATAATAATGGGAAAAAATTCGTGAACAAGCCTCAAAACAACATAGACGTCTATTGCTCAGGCTGCGGTCGCTACGTGCTTCTGGATAGTGAGGATTTGCCAGATCTGACAGGCCCGCAGTTCAAGGCGCGGCTCAAGTGCAAGGAATGCGGTGCGCGTAATCCGCAGATTCGGCTGCGATCAAAGCAGGCGCCTGCGGGTGGGTATGGGGAGGTTTAGTCTTCCGGGCCTTAAATCAAGCCATAGCCGTCAATCATCAGCTCTTCTCCTTTGTGAGGTCTGCATTTCTGTTTGTGGTTTCCTCGGCGACTACAGCTTGAAGCCAGCGATAAATAGGCATTAGATCCTGAGCGTAACTAACATCCCCTACCTCCATTACTTCCGCGACTTGACGTGAAACCCGGTTCAGAAGGTGCTCGGCTGCCTTCATGTCGGTGAGCGCAAATCTACTTAGTGAAGTATCAATGTCAGCGGGCAATCCCATTCCATCAACAAATGGCATCAGTCTTGCTCCTTTACCGTATACCGATTGCGGACTTGATCTTATCTTGTGTTTCATATCGGATGCGCGAGCAAAGAGTGTGCAGCGCTTCACCCAGTTTTTCAGATTGATCACGGGTCAGTCCGTCAACTCGGTGTGATCCGGGTATACCGGGACGACCGACAATCAGAGAGAAATCTGCGCCGCTCTCTGATTTCTTGATTTCAAAATTAGGCATCGGACTGCTCCTTCTTGATGTCATGTGAAGTGCAGAACGGGCCATGAACCCCGTCGCCGGATTGGGCCACCGGTCTTAGATCTAGCGCCTTTCGGCTCCCCCACTGCACCTCGCAAAACATCAACCTTGTTCCTTTGCGTGGTCACGTAGACATGATCCGATGATGTTTAACTTGCGCCCTTCAGCGCCGTTCAATGCGTTCGCTATGCGCCGCGCGCCGTTGGCTGTCCAAGCCCTGCAAATCTCCTGACCAAGATCCAAATCAACAACTCCAAACTCGCAAACGTCCATTGGACATCCACCCGGAACATGACGTGGCTCGTATCGTTCACCCATCCGACTGCTCCTCCTTTGTGTACTTGTTCAGCTCTGCTGATCGAGCCGCCACCAACACATGAAAAACGATGTTCTCTGCCTGCTGGGTGCCAACCACATTTCCGTACTCGCGGAGAACGGCGGCAACTGACGCTTGGCGCTGCGCATCGTCGGAAAAGTCAGGCGGCTTAGGCATCAGCCCTTCTCCTTTGTGAGAAGTGAGGATTCAGGTATCGCTTGAGCGCCGCGAAACTCGCGCGCAATTGAGACAGCCACCAAATCTGTGAACCTGGAAGCATTCTCCAAATCCTTTACCCAAACGACATCAACGCTATCGCTCAACACGCCGGAAATCCTTTTTGCGTAAAGTCCATTGCACTTTATGACACAAAAAGATTTACTCATGCCTCTGCCTCCTTTGTGGGATTTGTAGGACGCGGCATCCAGTAAGTTGCGGTCCAGTCAGGATTGAAGTCAGAGTGCCAATTTTCCGCATCATAATCGACACGGCCCCAGATCTCGAAGACTTCATCGGTTGGGTTGATGCGTGCATATGGCTCCCAGCAACTATCAACGCCACGTCCCGACTTGCCGTCAGTCATCCATGCCTGAAAAGGCGTGCCATCCTTTGGCGCAGACTCTATTGCTTGCCACTCACCCATTAGTCGCTCTCCTTCGGCAAATCGTCAGGATTTCTCACCGCAGAACCGAAGCGTTTCTTGGCACGATCCCGAACCCAAGTGTATTTCACGTCCAGCCCTGTACGCAGCTTGATGCGATCAACAATGACAGGCCCCTCACCCTTTGGCCAAATCCGTACAGCATTACCTTTGTCAAGAACGCACTGTGGCGTTGTGTTCGGGAAGCGAGGCAAGCCAGGATCAATGACATTTCGGTGCATCGCAAACCAATGCAGAATTTTGTCTGACACCTCGAACCACTCCCCCTCAAGGCGCAGACTGCGGAAGAAGGTCAGAATGCTTTTCTCGAGTGATCGCTCTCCCTGAAGCATAGCATACAGAGATAAATCCAAGCCGGTCTCTTTCCGCAACTTGGTGCGCCTTGACCAGGGGTTATGTGAAATTCCAATTTTGTAACGCGATGGGGACACCATCAGATAGACATAATTAGTCATCTGAAAGCCCCGCCTCGATCAGGCGGCGACATCCCTCAGAGAAAGAAGGTAACTTTCCAGTCTCAGGATCAGGATTGCTAGCGCACCATTCGTTTACACGGCGCTGCATCTCATGGGTCATGCCCAATCTGACAAAATGCTCTGACACTTTCGATTCCTTCATATGCCACGGTTATTCGAATTGCACACACAATGGCAATGTTATATAACTTTGTCAAGTTGGTTGACTTGTTCAAGTTATGTCACTATTGTCTAGTCAAGTTATTTGTAGAAACACAAGGACCGAAGCATGTACCGTTCACCACCAGAGCCTATGTCAAACCCCAACAACGATTGGGCTGACAAGTATGCTGCTTGGTATGATGATCGTGCGCCGGAATACCGTCATCGCCTGCCTGTCCTTCGCACTCCAGACGGACCCGTTAAAACGATTCAAGAATGGCGGGAGTTTGCAAGACGCGATGACTGCCTTGACCGCATGGTGCCAAGTGATCTTCGCGCCATTCTTTCAAACTTCGCATAAAGGACCACGCAGATGGATGATGACTGGTTTGATGACGCTTTGTCGGAAGGCTACCGGCCCGAAGATGAAGACGACGAAGAATGCCCGATTTGTGGCGATGACGCGGGCTATTCATGCCCATGCGTCAGGGACTAATCTAAAGGACCGAAGCACTATGCCATGCAAGCACACAAAAGGTGATTTCGTTCACGGCATGTGGATTTGCGCTGAGTGCTTTACTGCCCTTCCAGAGAGACCCGTTCGCTACGGAATGGCACGCTATTCGGATGGATCGCAGGGACGGCAAGAAATTGTTTGGACCGCAGAAATCGCAACGGACATTGATGGAACGGGTTTCTCCAAGTTTTTCTCTTGGATGGTCCACTACCTCAGACTTCGGAGCTTTTGGTCAATCTCTAAGCAGGATGCGCGCCAGCAGTGCCTTGAGGTGTTGCGAGACATGGCCGAACCGTTTGGATCCGACGATGCAAGCTGGGGCAAAGACGATGCAAAGGAATTGGTATGCGAGGGCATCCTTGCTTACTGGGATGAAGGCCCATCAGGGGCAAACACATAAAGGACCAACACAGCCATGGACATGAAGACGCATTTAACCCGGCAGGCTGTTTTCAGCCGCGCAACCTTTGGCCCAGGCCAGCGCCGAAAGGGCGTTACTGACCACATCAAGAAAGAGCTTAAGGAGGTTGAGAAGGACGCAGGCGACCCTGCGGCGCGCAATCGTGAATGGGCCGACGTGGCTATCCTCGGGCTTGATGGCTTGTTGCGCAGTATCGCAGACAGTTGCCCGTCATGGTCATATGATCATGTTGCGCAGCACGCCGTTGAGCTGATCTGCGAAAAGCAAGGCATTAACGAAAAGCGCGATTGGCCAGACTGGCGCACGGCAGCACCCGATCAGGCAATCGAACACGTTCGCACATAAAGGACCAGATCATGCCGATGTTCACAAAAAAGCCAGTGATGATTGAGGCTGTCCAACTAACAGAAAGAACGATCAGGAAAGCCTATGAATTTGTGCACGGGCCAGTGCACGTTACTGGTCATAATGAGCGGTATTGGGACGACTATGAGGCCGCCGTTCGCTCTGAGGGGATGAATATCCCAACACTTGAGGACGGCCCGGATGGTCGCGCCAAGCACGTTGCATCTATCGGCGACTGGATCATCAAAGGCGTTCAGGGTGAGTTCTACCCTTGCAAACCCGATATTTTCGAAGCCACATACGACGCCGCATAAAGGACCGCCATGCTCAACTCGCAAACACGCAAAGCCATCAAGCGCGAAACTGACAAGGCGCGACATCAGCTAGAGGTCAACCTCGGATATTTTGAGCACGACGAGAAAGGCCATCGGTTACTTGAAATCCTGCAAGTCCACATAAGCGATAGCCTTGCTGAAATTGACCGACTGACACAGTAACGCAAAGGACCGAATGATGCTTATGACTTGGGGCGACGATATCTTTGGCGGCTTCTCGCAGCGATCAGAAGAAGATCTTGCACGCGAGCGAATGAACCGGATCCGCAATCAAATTAATGAGGTAATTGACCGCGAAAATGTCACCTATGACGAGGTGATGAAGGTCATCAATGAGCGACTAACGTAAAGGACCCAAGGCAAATGCGTGAAGGCGACATATACCGTTGGCGTTACAAGCAAGAGATAGAAAAAAAACGCGGTGGGCTTGGCGGTTTCGGCGCATACCACTGCAAGTCATGCATAGCCGTCTTTGACGGAAAGCACTTGGTCGACACCTTCTGGGGGCAACGCAGCACAGAACATGCAATTGACCCCGAGAGGGTTGATTTGGTGCTTGTGGGCAACAAGAACGACTTGATCGAGCTTAACGACAATGAAGCCTATTACGATCCGAATGACTTGGTCGTCATGCGCCACTCAAATGACAGTCGGGCCAAAACGCTCATGAAGCCAGACGCCAAGCGCGACCCCGATGTAATGCGGAAGCTGCTTGTGCAGAAACGCGGTGATGCCGAACGGGAAATGCAGTCTGCTAGCCGAGACCTTGAGCGTATCGCCGTTGCCCTTCACCGCCTCGAAAACGGTGAAATCAACAAGCTATATTTCTAACGACGAAAAGGACACCCAAACACAAAAGCCCCGCCCTGAACTAACAGAGCGGGGCTTTGCTTTTCTATGCGGCGCTTGCTACCAGTTAAACACGCATGATGCATCATCAGCATAAGCGTTGCTGTCCTCTAACTGCATTACAAAGAACATTGACCTTGTGCCTGCAGGAACGGCAAACCCGGTTGCCTGCCATTGCTGCCAAGTCGTAAAGCCCGGTGACATTGCGCCAGATGTTGTGCGTGTCAGCTCTGTGCGTCGATCATCATAAAGAATGACAGAGTATGTCACGTTATCGGAACCAAACGCTAAGCCGCTTGCCTCAATGGTCGCGTTGCCCGCGTCCACTGAATCCCATGCCTCTTGCGGGATTTCATAGACCTGCTGCGAGAACGCACCACCTTGGAACAGAATGCTGTTGGAGCGGTTTGCTAGGTCACTATCGTCCTGCGCGCCGACACCACCACCACCGGCGCCGCCGTTGCGGAAGATGCTCAGATCCGCTTGGCGCGTCGTTTGCCAGAATACCTGATCAGGAAGCTGCTCTGCCGTAGGATTCTGCACCCAGTTGCCAGAGGTCTGTCCCGTTGTCTGCGTTACCGCGCTTGTGTAGCGGCGTACGCGCATGACCTCTTCATATCTGCCGTCCAGTCCACTATCGGAGCCGTCATCAAAAAGAACGTAAAGGCTGTCGCCTCTATTTGAGATGCCCTCGATGATTTCGGCGCCCGGTATTGTTACAATCACGCCGTTGTTTGTGCCATCTGTTTCGACTTCATAAATGTCGTTACCGGTTCCAGTAATGTAGAACTTGCCGAAGGCGTAGGTGATACCCTGAGCTTCAATGATATTGCTACTTAAGGGAATGTCCTGAACAACTGCGCCAGTGGTTAGATCAAATTGCCTGATGTAGGTCGCACCGGGCGCTGCCTCAAACCTGACGCAATACATCATATTGGCGACAGGCCCCGGCGCATGAGATGCGTAGCCGCCGTCTGGGGTGACTGCGACGGCATAAGACGCATCATGCACAAGCGTCTCGGCATCCCACCGCCAAAGGGCATCATAGCGGTGCATGTAGATGTAACCGTCCGGCCACTCAGCGGCATCAGGCAGGATGAAGCCGGGGTCTGCTTGCTGACCCATATCGAATGACGGTGTGTTGTTTGCCGCGAGGATTCGCCAGTCACTTGTCCAACGGGTCATTGTCGCATCATCGAACGTTGTAAACTCGCCGTTTGTGCGAGCTTGAACGCCTTGATGGTCTTCAATGTTTGTACTCGCTGCGGATGCAACCCACGTCGTTGGGAATGCTGACGCAACGGTGATCAAGTTAGAGGTAGCTTCTACGCCAAGAGTTGTTTCGCGATAGAAGTAACTATCTCCATTAGACAGGCCGCTGACATCATATGTTGGGGTTGTAATACCTGTCAGAAAGCCGTTTAGCCCCCACTCGCCCGTAATGGTTCCAGCATTTTCCCAAACGCCCGGTGTGGCGGTCGCAGTGCCGCCGCTTTCCGAGATGGAGGGCGGAGTGATATTCACTGCAGTGGATATCGTGATAACGTTCGAGTCTGCAACTACGCCAAGAGTTGTCTCGCGATAAAGAACTGTAGACCCGTTTTGAAGGTTTGCGATTCCAATAGAGAGCGCCGTTTGGCTGAGTGCCTCCCCATTTACGATCCACTGGCCGCTAATTGTCCCTGCGTCATTCCAAACACCGGGAACGGCAGTGTAAATGTTGCCATTTCGAGAAATGCTTGGTGGCGTTGTATTGACGGGTGTTACTACTCCGTCAGTTTGATAGATGCCAAGAACGAGGGTCATTGAGTCCCCTTATGCGTAGAAAAGAACAATAAAGATGCAGAACAGGATTCCGCACAAAAAGCCGGTAGCGGCGCCAAGCCAGAACATCAGCAGCCCGCCTTGTGGATCACGACAATATCTGTCGCAGGATCGCCCACAGCCGGGGATGTATTGGGGTTGTCGAGTAGGCCAGTGATCAGTGCGTCAACGGGCGCATCAAGGCTATCGCAAACCGCTGCATCGCTCGGGAACGGCTGCGCACAAGCGCTCAGTGAAATGACCGCCAGAGTTGCGATTATCAATGACTGCTTCATCGATCTTTCTCCTGTCTTTGATTGTCTGCTCGGCCTGAATGCGTGCTTGGTCCGCGCGTTCGTCTTGCACGGCATCCCAGCGCAGATACGCAGCGCCAGAAGCCAGAACGGCGATCAGGGCGCCCGCGATGTAGAGGCGTGTCACGACTTGCCAATCGGTGTAGTGGTCAGGGCGCGCAGAACCATGTTCGCCAGCAGCACAACAACCGGATACCAAGGCTTCCAAGTTTCGGGCAGCGCGTAGTAAACCTCCGTCAGCTCCAGAACTGGGATAATGGCGAGCAGGAAGTTAACTGTGATTGTGCGATAGCCTTTCATGACTTGCGCCCCTTCATTGCTGACAGAAATGCTTTGACGATGACAGCGAGGGGGCTGGCGTTTGCCGTTACAGCCTCACCTCCAACAGGGGGCGCGCTCGCGATCCATTCGCTTACTGTGAAGCCAGGGCAGGCCTTCGCTGCGTATTGGTTGTGGCCTGAAACGCTAAGCCGCCCATGCTCGGACTGCAGCGACTTGATTAGCTTGCGCAGCGCACGGTCCTGCATGCTGGTGAAGTGCTCGTCAAAGCGATCAGTTTCAGATGAACCGTGGCCACCGATCAAACAAACCCCGATGGTGTTGGCGTTGCGGCCAAGCGTGTGGGCTCCAGACGTTGCAACGGACCGTCCGCCAATGACACGCCCGTCTCGGTCAATGGCATAGTGATATCCAATGTCAGACCATCCGTTGTCCTGCGTGTGCCAACGCTTGATTTCGGCGACCTTGGCGTCTGCCGTTGCGCCCTGCATCCAGTTGCGGCGTGTCGCCGAGCAGTGAATTACGATTTCGTTGATGGGTCTCATACTAGCTCCTTGCCCGCCACTTGCCGTTTTTGATTTCGACCATTTGGCGCTTTCCGTGGGTGTCAGTGATGATGTGAACGTGAGACCATGAGGACGGGCCTCGGACGTAAGACATTTCCAGTTTTGTGCTGGTTCCTGCCTGGTACGCGCCGTCAAATATCTGCGCTGAGTGTGAGTGCTCTATGTTGGCCTTTCGGCCTGTCTTTGAGATATTGCGCACCGTTCCGCGCGACCCGTTTGGCCCCAGATCCCCATGCTGGGCCATATCGATCCCGGCAATGCTTATGGTCTTGTTTCGAGGCACAAACTCAACATTGAGGTCGCCGTGCCTAGCAAGCGCCCATTCAAGCATGTCAAAGTCTTTGTTTTGCTCTTTGATGGACCGCAGCTTTGCGGCCATCGCCTCAAGGTAAAAAGGGGCGTTTACCAGATCTGTCTTGAAGTTCGCCTCTCTGAGCCACCGCTCAAGGTGCTCATCGTGGTTGCCCTTCTTGATGTAAGATGTGGACCAAGGACGCGACAGGTATTTGAGGCACTCAAACGTTTCTGATATCTCAGAGTCTACGCAATCCTTGCCCCGGCAATGCAAGTCGTAGCTGTCGAATAACGTGTTGTGATGCGACCGGCTTTCGAAATCCAGAACATCGCCAAAGAACTGGTTGGCAGGCCGGAGTGTGTCCACCAATCCACCATCGCCCCAAGTGACCTCTTTGACTATCGGGTCGATGTTCCGAGCGTGAATGTCACCGGCGCTAAGGGCGGCAATCTCAGAGCGCTCGATCGCGCCATTTGTAACCCTAACATCAAGGTCAAAGAATGAGCCATCCTCGCCGGCGTTTAGCTGCCTAACAAAGAAATCACCGTCTTCATCTATTTCAACAAGCGCAGCTCCGTAAGCATGATGAAACTCTGCCTTCTGCCCTGCTTTCCTCTTAATGTAGTTGGAAAGGGTAACCGTTCCGGTCGTGTAGTTCTTTTTGCGTGGATCGTCTAAGGCTGTGGCAATCGACTTAAGGGCAATCTTGGCGTGCGGAAAAATGCAACTATCCAACCCGGTGAAGCTGTCCATGCCGCTCAAAGGGTCGGTCGCGGTGGGCATGATGTTCATGTCGCCCGCCCATACCAACCCATCACACAGCCGCAGCCTGTCGTCGCTCAGGTATGGCAGGACTTCTTTCGCGTACCACTGAGCATTGGTTGCAACATCATCCGTCTTGCTCTGCTTGGCCTGCTGCGCCGACACATTGTAGCGGAATCTTGAGACATGAATTTCAGCGCCGATGTGGTCCGCGAAGACAAGTAGGTTTTCCCAAAAGGGCTTGAATATCTGAGTGCCAGATTGCGCCGAAGTGAGGATAAAACGGTTGCCCGTTGCAGTCGGAATTTGCGTTGGGTCTAGTACACCATTTATCTCAGAAGGGTTCTGTCCAGCCCACTTTTCCGCCAGTTCGAGTTGGTGCGTAAACGTAGCCCTTGGCATCCCAAGGTTACGCGCCGCCTGAGTCGGATTTTTACTTGTCAGATTGGCTTGCCAGACCTTCTTAAGCTGCTCAACGGGAACAGGCTTTGACGGCAACTCTTAGCCCTCCTGCCCCATTGGTGGCAGTGGTTCGTTTACGTACTGGTAGGATTCACCTGCGGCAAGCAGACACATTGGGCCGCCTGGTTGTGTCCGTGTGAGAGTCCATGTCCCGGCTTCGCTGGCAAATACCTCAATCAACGAGCCATCTGCCGCAAGCGCCACCGATTGACGGCTTTCAGCATAATCTGCGGCGAGGTGCTCCAAAGCGACATCACGCGGCAAGCAGGGCGTTTGCGCCACGACTGGAGATGCCGCCAAGGCGGTTACGAGAGCTAGATATTTCATGGTGACTTACCCTTTCGGTTTTGTCGGCCCCAGACCCATTCCATCAACTTCGCGCTGATGTTGTTCGGTCATGTATTCAGCAGCTTTTTCTGCTGTTGCGCGCAGGAGGGCATATGCGCGAATGAGTGGCATTTCTTCGTTGGCCATGATGTGACGGCCGGCCGGAACGCCCCGCTTGGCGCGTTCGATAATGCGATCTGCCGTCTCTAGGTCGCCTGAGAACGCCTGAATGTCTTCATTGCTTATCATTCAGTTGCTCCTGTACCTGCTTTAGAAGATCCTGTGCCATGTGGATGAAGTAATGCGGCGGAAACTCCGCAACGGTTTCGCCATTGACTGAAACGCGCATCTTGCCTTTGTAGAAGTCATACGCGGCTGGGGTTTGTCTCACTTCCTTAGATCCCGTCTGCGCTGCTGTATCTCAAGGAATTTGTTGTAGAATGTCATCAGCACAACCAGACCACCGACGAATGCGATCAGGAATTGCCAGCCAGTAGCAATTGCTTCCACCCAAAGTGGAAAGGTCAAACCGGCGCTGCCGATGAAGAATGGAGCTGTTTCTTTCACAATGGTGGCTTTCATCTTTCTAAATTTTCATATTGCGGTTGTGAGGCGGAGCGCTCTCAGTCAACGCGCCTACAATTACAGGCCAGTATTCAAGATAGCTCATGTTGACTCACGCAGCTCCGCCCATCTAGTAACTGTAGTGCTTCCATTGATACGGTAGTAATGCTGGTCTGGAACGACGAAATACGATTGCATTCCGCTTGAATCTCCGACGCGCCCAACATTAATCCAAGTGGTGCTATCTGTTGAAACCTGAACACTCTGTGAGTTCCCGTTAGCTCGGATGCTAACGGCGATTGGTTTGTCTGTCGTGTTTTGATAAATAGTGGCAGGGGAGCGTGATCCCACTACGTCCTGCCAAGTTTGACCTACGCCAAGTTGTTGCTCAAAATTAGCAAGTTTTGCATTGAGCTGAGCCGGGCTAATTGCTTTGATTGCTGTTCCAGCCCCCACATTCCAAGTCGCCTGATCCGCGATCAGGCTGATGTGAATGTAGCGGTCGTTTACCTGATCGCGCTGGAGAAAGCTGAGATCATCAGCTGCTACCGGATCGACGATGTTGGCAGGCGTGAAATACTCCGGCACATTCGGGTCAGCGCCGTTTAGTCCAAGCAACTTCCCTTCCTGCCCGGTCCGAAATAGATCCGCCACAGCCTGCAGAAAAGCACTTTGAGCTTGCACATCGGCGCCGAGGGCAAGCCCTAAATTTGCCCTGGCCGTTGCCGGATCACTTGCCCCAGTGCCGCCAGCCTCTACAGGGCGCGGCGTGTTAAGATCTGCAACCAAATCGTTTATGAGCAGGTTGTATGTTGCGCTAGCAATAACCTCGCCTGACACGGCAGTTGTTCCGCTGGGCTTGGAATAGACGCCGGAAACATTTCTTGGCATAAGACACCTCTAGTTTTGCAAGCTCTTCAGCCTTATATTGGATGGATAGCTGAGGAGATTTTTATTGGATGGATTGAGCTTTTTCGAAGTGATGGGGGCGGTACTTGCTGCCAACCTGCTCACGGTCATGTTTGTTTACAGCATGTACATTCTCAACAAACGTGAGGCAGATGCTCCTTGGGGCTTTTTTGCAGGAGCGGCGGTCCCTTTGCTTTTTGTCTTCTTTATAGTGCTACCTATTGGGGGCCAGTAGCCGCAATCCGACGCATCAGCGCTTCAGAGAAAATCCGAGCGCCATCTGAGGCCACCGGCACATTCGGCATCCCCCCATTGGCGATGACGGCGCGAGCTGTTTCTGCGTTGCCCCGCGAGATACGCTCTGCAAGCTTACGTGATGCGCCAGCCGTTCCTGCGCCTAGAAGGGCACCGGGCAGGCCACCAAGACCCAATCCAGCACCTACCTGCGCCATTTGC
>JBCBON010000065.1:0-12177 GCA_039821195.1 Pseudomonadota bacterium | reverse complement strand
CGATGGAAAATGGGTGCATCACGCTCTCCAAATGAAAAAGGGCCGGTGTTGCCACCGACCCTTCATAAATACATATGCGCGGCGGCTTATTCTGCGGCCTCGGCAACCGGAAGCACGGATACGAACGTGCGCCCTTTGAAGCCCTTATGGAACTTCACAGCACCCTGCTCGAGGGCGAACAAGGTGTGATCCTTGCCCATGCCAACATTTTCACCAGGCCACCACTTGGTACCGCGCTGACGCACGAGGATGTTGCCCGGGATCACGGCTTCGCCACCGAATTTCTTGACGCCAAGACGGCGACCAACCGAGTCGCGACCGTTACGGGATGAACCACCAGCTTTTTTATGTGCCATCTGTCTTACCCTTTCATCAGGTCTGTAGCCTGTTGGATCCAGTTATCACGCTCGATCCGGCCTTTAAAGGACAACATATCATCCACAAACGCGATTTCCGCTTCTGTCCAAGCTGCAATCTGATCGTAGTGGAAAATACCCGCCGCGTTCAGTTTTTCTTCAAGCTTTGGCCCAACGCCTGAAATTTTCTTCAAGTCATCTGCTTTGCCGTCACGCGCTGCATCCAGCAAATTCGCTGGCTTTGCGGCGCCCGCATCGGCTTTAGGCGCCGCGTCTTTTGAAGGCTTTGGCGCTGCTGCTTTTTTCTTTGGGGCTTCGGCCTTCGGCTCTGCTTTTTTCTTTGTTGCTTTTGCCTTTGGCGCAGGTGCCGCTTCGGCCGCTGCAGGCACGAAACCCGCACCGCCCACGGCTGCGGCTACGCCAGATTTCAACGCACCTTTCGTCAGGATGTCGGTAATGCGAACCGTTGTCAGCTGTTGACGGTGACCACGACGGCGCTGTGACGAGTGCTTCCGGCGACGTTTGACGTATTTGATCGTCTTGGGCCCTTTTCCTTGCTCCAGGATTTCGGCCTGAACGCCTGCATCTTCGACCAAAGGCGCCCCAAGCACCGGGGCATCGCCACCCAGCATGAGCACAGCGTTAAATTGAACTGTTTCACCGGCATTTCCTGCGATCTTTTCAATCACCAGAGTATCGCCGCTGGCAACTTTATACTGCTTGCCACCAGTCTTAAGCACAGCAAACATGGCTGCGTTTCCTTCTTTACTCGCGTCCTGCGGCAACCAGTTGGTTTTTTTGGGTCTTCGTTTGGGTTAACCCGCCTCGAACAGCGCACTCTCAACGAGTGTCATTGATCAGAGCGCGCCATATGTTAGATGCAGACCCTTCTGTCAAGAGCCATGTCTGGGCCATCAAAAGGGTCTGGACCTGTAATAGATCACAAACATGCACGCGTCTTGCCCGGGCTGCGCGGCGCAGGTCGCCTCAATGCACCGGCACTTCTTATGCACCAATTTCTGGTACAACCGCTCAAAGACTGCTGCATGCCAGACACAAAGGGGCTCTGGACTTTCTTCGCCCGCAATCAGCGGGTTTTTCAAAATGCGAAATTGCCAAGGGGAGAGGGTCTCAAACTCCCCACTGCCCACAAATGTCCAAGCATTCGCGGCAATCGCCCGCGAGAGTATCGCCGCGGACAGAAAGGGCGGCGAAAGTTTTAACAGCGTTTGGGCAAGCTTGGGAATTCGGTGCTTCAGGATATAGTCGCCCGTATTTCGACCCGCGAGTGCTGCGATTTCGTCGGCTGTCTCGGGCAGGTCTTTACGGACTTGACGGTGGAGCCGCGCAGCCTCAGCCTGATCGACCATAGAGTGGCCGTCGGGCACACGCACATTGGCGTGGTCCAAAACCTCTTCCACCCCAAGCTGCTTGAGCACCGGAAGAACCTGCAAAATCGCGTTTGGCCCTATATGGCCGACAGGTGGTGCCCCCTCAGGCATTTTCCATCTGCTGATCGCCGCCACCGCAGGCCCTGACATCCGCCCTTTCTTTCATCTGGGCCTTAACGGCCTCACGACGTTCCGCCGCTTTGGCTGCCCGGTCGGCTGCCGCCTCCCAGTCTTCCAACTGCGCCTCGGCCAGTTGGCGTGTTTCATCGAAATTGAAATCGACCGAGTTTTTGGTCTGTGGGCCCCAATAGCCCGCTTTGCCAAGATCATAAAATGTCCGCCCGACACCCGCCTTCAAAAAGGCATATAAACAGCCCAGCAGGTACCGCCTGCGAAAGCCCGTGCCCCGCCATGGATAATTGAACAGGGCTTTTTTCATGTAGAAACGGCGATAGTTCTTCATCACCCCATCCAGCAGCTCGCCGCGCTCCATTTGTGCGGGCTTCATGATGGGCGTCACAAAGTTGTATTTGCTGAAGTCGAAAATCTCCACCTGGTCTTTCAGCTCTTGGAACAAGGGCGTGAACGGCCACGGCGTATACATCGACCAGTTGGCCAAGTCGGGCTGCCAGTCCCACGCCATCTGATAGGTCTCTTCCAACGTTTCTGGCGTCTCGTTATCAAGGCCGACGATAAACTGTGCTTCGACCAGAATATCCGCCTCCCGCAACAGGCGGATCGCCGTTTTGTTCTCATCTACCTTGGTTTCTTTGTTAAAGATATCGAGCTTCATCTGCGCAGCCGCCTCGGTGCCCAGGCTCACATGGACCAATCCCGCTTTGCGGTAGAATTTCAATTGGTCACGATCGCGGTAGATATCCGTGACGCGCGTGTTGATCCCCCATTTCACCCGTCGCGGCAAATCCCGGTCGATCAGCTCTTGGCAGAACTCAACGAATTTTTTCTTGTTAATCGTGGGCTCTTCGTCGGCGAGGATGAAAAATCCAACGCCATGGTTTTCCACCAGATCCTCAATCTCATCGACGACCGCCTTGGGATCGCGAATGCGGTAGTCGCGCCAGAATTTCCATTGCGAACAGAACGAACATGTAAACGGACAACCCCGCGCAAGGTTCGGAATGGCGACCCGCGTGTTCAGCGGGATATAAATGTAATTCGCCCATTCCAGGATTGACCAATCGGGTTTGATCGCCTCAAGGTCTTTGACGGTGCTTGCCGCTTGGGTTGCGACAATCTTTTCACCATCATGGAACGCAAGCCCTTTGATCTTTTGACGGTCCGCCGGCCAGCGTCCATCTCGGATCGTTGTCATCAACTCGGTGCAAATCTCTTCGCCTTCGCCGCGGACAATCACGTCCACCCAGGGCGCTTCGCTCAGGACTTGTTTATACATGAATGTGGCATGTACGCCGCCCAGCACCCGTACAGCATTCGGCACAATATCTTTGGCGATGCGAAGCACGTCTTCGGCGCGGTAAATGGAGGGTGTGATGGCGGTCACGCCCACCACATCGGGCTGCAAGTCTTCAATACGTTCTGCGAGGTCATCGTCTGACACCTCATCGGTCATGGCGTCTATGAAATGGATATCATCAAAGCCCGCCGTTCGCAGATGACCCGTGAGGTATGCGACCCATGCGGGCGGCCAAGTGCCCGCAATTTCCGCACCGCCGGACCTATAATTCGGGTGAACGAAAAGAATACGCATCCTATAGCCTCTCCAAAAGTGTAAACCTAAGCTTACACATGCATTCTTGGCGCTCATTGATGCAGATCAAGTTTGGCACGTGTTAAATTGCGCGAAAAGAAATGGCCGCCCCATCTCTGGGACGGCCCGACACATCGTTCAGAGTGGAACGATTACTTGTCCTTCACAATGACGCTCAAACGGCCTTTGCCATCAAATGCACCATCCTGCGGGAAGGTTGTTGGGAATTCCGGGAACAGCGGCCCCATATTTGCGGATGCGGCTGTTGTCATAAGTGCGACGCTCACTGCGAAGGCTGTGATGAAAGTTTTCATAGGTCTATCTCCTGATGCGGTTTCGATGAGACAGATGTGGCCGTGCGGGCGGGCAAATTCTTACTGATTGCGAAATCAGCTTGTTTCTTTCACTTTCAATGCAGCTTTTCAGAAATCAACGAGCCGTGGGCAAAAGCCTGTTTTCGGAATTCCGTCGGCGTTGTTTCAGAGAAATCTTTGAACGCCTTATTAAATGGCCCAAGAGAGGCGAAGCCAACCTCATAGGCGATCTCCAGCACGGATTTGCGGGACTGATCGGGATCGGCCAGCATGTCTTGCGCCGCACGCACCCGGTAAGAGTTCACAAAGGTCGGGAAATTGCGAAAGCCCATGCGTTGATTTATAGTACGCCGCACGAGGTACTCGGGTGCGCCAACCTTTTCTGCAAGGTCAGAGATCGTCAGCCCCTCTTCCGACCAAATGCCATTACCCATCACGCGCTCAATCTTTGCAATCACCCAATCCGAAACCTCGCCATCACCTTGATTGATTTTCTTCGCGCGAGAAGGATCGGGAACAAATGCCTCTCCCGTTTGAAGGATAAAGGCAGCGGACATGGCAATAAGCACAAAAATGACGACCGCTTTGACCATACCGATCTGCAGCGCATAAGGCTCCAGACCCGGGAAGAATTCGACCCCTGTGAAGGTCGCGCCTGCCACCCCCATAGAGATCAAAAACGCGGTGCGCGCTTTGCGTCGCTGATCCACAAGATCGTCTTTGGCAGACGCCAATACCATCGCCACGCTGCCGATAAATGTGGTGATCGCGAGCACTTGGCAAATCCTATGCAGCGCTTCGAAACGTTCAGGAACCAGTCCGAAAACAAACGCAAGCAGCGCAATGCTGGCGATCACGCGACAACTTGTGGTCCCATTTTTCCAAGATAATTCTGTATCGGTGAAAACAGACAGCACGAACCACGCAAAAAAGAAGGGCAAGGTCGCGCGGCCAACGCCAAATGCATAGATCAGCCCGGTGAGCCCAGGATCTACGAGTGTGATCAGATTTTCGCATATGATCGCGAGGTTGAGGCCGCATGTCGCAAGCGTAATTTGCTCCCGCGGGCGTTCGATTAAAAGAACACACATAAACAAAAGGCCAGCACCAATGACCGTGCCGCGAAGGATCAGAAGCGTAATTTCCATGCTACACCCGAGGTTTTTCGGTCTTTTAACCCCGGTTGACGCGCTGCGTCCCCTCGAAAACTGAAAATAACTGATTTCACAATCGATCAGGCCTCGGTTTCAAAGCCGCTTAGGTTGGCTCCAGCGCTAAAAACCCACCCCGGAAGAAAATCAACGGTTCGCCTGATTTCACCTCAGCACCGACAACCTCGGACACAAGGATAAAGTGGTCTCCACCTTCCAAAACTTCGCGCAAACGACAATCAAGACGCGCCAGACATTCCGGCAGGCAAGGTACGCCAAACTGGTTGGGCCGCAGCCCGTCAAAAGTCGTATCCGCGCTTGTGAAACTTTGGGCTACGCTTTGCTGATCATCGCGCAAGATATGTATCGCGCTACTTTCAGCCGCCACGAAAATCGGTTGACGCCGCGATGCCTTGTCAACGGACCAAAGGACCAAAGGTGGATCAAGCGAGAGGCTGGCAAAACTGTTCACTGTGATCCCTACAGGGCCACTCGGGCCATTGGCCGTCACCACCGTCACGCCGGTGGCGAAATGCGAAAGAGTCTCACGAAAAAGCTTGGCGTCCATTCCAGTGCCTTAAATTCTGTTATTGACAGCATTTAGAGTGATTGTCGCGCATGTCGCGTCCCAATCGGAGTGGTATCTTTGGGAAAGTTCGTTTGCGAGATTCCTGATGCCGGATTTCCCTTGTTTGGCTTTGATAAATTCGCCTTAGTCAGCCCGAGCGGGGAGGTGACTATGTCAGAAACAAAGAAGCTTTACATCAGCGGTGAGTGGCAATCGGGCATTGGCACGATCGAAAACCGCAACCCATCTGACGTGAGCGATCTGATCGGCCTTTATGCGCAGGGCGCGACTGCCCAACTGGAAGAGGCGATAGGATCTGCCGGCCCTGCGCAAGTTGAATGGGCCGCGAAACCGTTGGAGCATAAACAAAACGTGTTGCACGCTATCGGCACCGAATTGATGTCCCGCACTGAAGAGTTGGGAACGTTGCTGTCGCGGGAAGAGGGAAAACCACTCGCAGAAGGCAAAGGCGAAGTGTTCCGAGCCGGTCAATTCTTTACCTATTACGCCGCCGAAGTCCTTCGCCAGATTGGTGAAAATGCAGACAGCGTACGACCTGGGATCGAGGTTGATGTCCGCCGCGAACCGGTCGGCACCGTGGCCGTCATCAGCCCCTGGAACTTCCCGATGGCAACCGCCGCATGGAAAATCGCACCCGCGCTTTGCTATGGCAATGCGGTCATTTGGAAACCTGCGAATATCACGCCCGCCTCGGCCCATGCCCTGACCGAGATCATCTCGCGTCAGGATATTCCTAAGGGGTTGTTTTCGCTGCTCATGGGATCGGGATCAGGAGTGGGTCAAGCGCTGGTGGAACACAGATCGGTTAATGCGATTTCCTTTACGGGTTCTGTACCGGTGGGCCGCGGCATTGCTGCGGCAGCGGCACCAAATTTCACCAAACTGCAAATGGAGATGGGCTCGAAGAACGCTTTGGCGGTCATGGAAGATGGTGACCTCGATCTGGCGGTGTCCGTCGCTTTGGGTGGTGCGTTCGGCGGCACAGGACAGAAATGCACGGCCTCGTCCCGGCTTGTCGTGCACGAGGCGGTTCACGATGCTTTCGTTGAAAAACTTGTCGCTGCTGCACAAGCGATGACGGTCGGCCACGCCCTTGATCCCACCACTCAAATGGGACCCGTCGTGAGCGAAGCGCAACTGACCGAGAACCTGCAATATGCCAAACGGGGCGTCTCAGACGGTGCCGAACTGTTATGTGGCGGCACACGGGTCAAGCGCGAGCATGAAGGTTACTACATGTCGCCCGGAGTTTTTGTGAACTCCACCAACGATATGTCCATCAATCGCGAAGAAATGTTCGCGCCGCTCACTTCGGTGATCAAAGTTGGCGATTATGACGAGGCGCTGTCGGTTGTGAACGATACTGAATTTGGCCTGACCTCTGGTATCGTTACCACATCGCTGGCCAAGGCCAATCATTTCAGGCGCAATGCCCAAACTGGTGTCGTGACCGTCAACCTGCCCACAGCGGGGACCGATTATCACGTGCCATTTGGGGGCCGCGGGCAAAGCTCTTATGGGCCACGGGAACAAGGGCGCGGTGCTGCCGAATTCTATACAACGGTCAAAACCGCCTATATCAGTTCCGGCACGCCCTGATGCGCATTGACGGGCTTCAATATGCCAATTGGTCCGAAAAGATCTTTCGCGAACTGCGTGCAGGCCAGGTCGATGCGATCCATGTCACCATCGCCTATCACGAGAGCTTTCGCGAAACGGTCCTGAATTTTGAGCAGTGGAACCGCTGGTTCGAGGAGTATCCAGACCTGATCCTCAAAGGGCAATGGGCCTCTGACATAGACCGCGCGCGGGACACAAATCGCACCGCTATCTTCTTTGGCTTTCAGAACCCTTCGCCCATGGAAGATGACATCGGGCTGATCGAAATCCTCCACACCCTAGGCGCGCGGTTTATGCAACTCACGTATAACAATCAGTCGCTGCTCGCGACCGGATGTTATGAGGACGAGGACCCAGGCATAACCCGCATGGGCCGCCAAGTGATCAAAGAGATGAACCGCGTTGGACTGTTGGTAGATATGAGTCACTCTGCCGATCGTTCGACAATTGAAGCGGCAGAGATTTCGGAACGTCCCATCGTGATCAGCCACGCAAACCCATCGGCCTGGCACGCAGCGCGGCGCAACAAAAGTGACGACGTCATCCGCGCGGTCGTCGACAGTGGCGGGATGTTGGGCTTTTCGCTTTATCCCCATCACTTGGCTGGCGGCACAGACTGCACTTTGGAAAGTTTCTGCCAGATGATTGCCGACACAGCCGAAAAATTTGGCGTGGCGCATTTGGGCTTCGGCTCTGATTTATGTCAGGATCAACCCGACAGCGTGGTCACATGGATGCGCGTTGGACGTTGGAGCAAAGACATCGACTATGGCGAAGGGTCGGCAACAGCACCGGGGTTTCCGCCAATGCCCGTTTGGTTTCACGACAACCGCGATTGGGGCAACATCGAAGAGGGCCTGCACAAAGTCGGCTTCAGCGACATTGAAGTCACTTCCCTAATGGGCGGAAATTGGTACCGTTTCTTTGACGAAAACTTTCAACCCATGGGCTGATTGCATGATCCCGCGACGAGACCCCAATGATGTTATGCGACTGTCCCGTTTAGGGTCGCTACATCAGTGTCGGCTCAGTTTCATGCGGCAGCTGACCCGCCGCATGGCGGATGAGGCGTGGCAGATCACACGCCCCCGCTTTGACGTGGACGCAAGCGGCGTGGGTGTTGCGATCTACCGCGTATTCACAGGGACGCGCGCCTATTCTCTGGTGGCGTTTGCACATGATCTTCCAGCGGATCAACGATCAGACCGGGTGATTGCAACCGCATGGGATGCGACTTTCACGCTGTTTGACGGCGATCCAACCGATGCCGATATCGACCGCCTACGCAAGGCCGTCCCTGTGCAAGAGGCCGGACGCATCACTGATCGGGAACTCACCCTGTCGCGGGCCAACCGGTCTGTTCGGCTTTGGACCCATGTTATTGATGCGCTCGCCGCGGGTCGCCAGCCGGATCGGGCGCAAATCGATGCCGTTGGCTATCTGATGCGCACCACAGCCGTTTATGGCTCGGGTAAATTTGGGGCCGCAGACCGGGATGTAATTGCAGATCGCTCAGAGTTCGAAGCCCCGTTTCAAGCTGAAATGCTGACGGTTTACCTGATCCGTGTGTTTGTGCGCGACCTTGTAAACCAGATGGCGCGCTCGAAGAACCCACATGCCGTCCCGCTCGCCCCTGAGATTGCTCAACGTTTGGGAATTGGAAACTCCACCGGATTGGGAATGGCACCTTTCTTGATGAACCATCCCGACCTGATCAACAATTGGATCATGGTCCGCGAAGAAGCGCTCTCTCGGGTGCGCAGCCAGCCTTCGGCAACATCAGATCAGGTTTCACTCTTTAAGGATCTTTGGGCCCGCAACGCAGCCCTTATGGCGGATTGGACGTCCTCTCACCCGTTGCAGATGGAAAGATTGACCGAATTGCACGCCGACATCGCGCTTTTGACCGGACGTCTTGCCAATTTTGACTTTGACCAGAACCGGGCTTGGGACGCGCTCTATCACCTCGCATCTGATCGCGGAGAAGACGCGCAAGAAATGCTGGCCTCGCTCATGCTCGAACCGTTCGGGGATTTGGTGGATGGGCTTGCGTGCTGCATGGCAGCGCCAATGGGCACGAAACCCGCGCTTAACGGACAAATGTCGGTTCAGGCGCTGCGCAGGATTATCCAAGATCACATGTCCTGGTGCCTCAACACAGATTGGACCGAAGCCGACGAAACGGCGCGGGTTTGGTATACTTCAGTTGAAAAGCTGGAACCCCGTCTTGGCGAACGCGCGGAAGAGCCGCTGGACCCTTACGAACAACCCCTCGCCCCGGGACGCGACATTGCTTCGGCCCATGCAGCGCTGATGCATTGGCCGGATGAAGAGACGACAGCCGCCTTTTTGATGAAACATCCCGAACACCGCCACGCCGTGCGCCGCATCCAACACCTGACCCACGCGCCCTATGGTGAAATTCGTGACAACACGATCAGCGCCGATATGCTGCCAATTGATCTTTTACGGGCCAAACTGTCTTTCTTTGGGGCCACCCATTTTGACCCTCGTTCGGACCGATGGGTGCGCATTTGCATGTATGCCGGCGCGCCCTATCCCGAGGATCTCTCGCCCGAGACGGCAGATTTCTGGATTTACCCCAAAGGCGCTGTTTGATCCTGTCCCTCAATGAAACGCGCGCTTTGGCGCAAAAGGCGGCGCGTGGGGCGGGCTATCCTTGGGGATTTGCAGAAGAGGCCGCTTTTGCCACTACGTGGTTATGCCAACGGGGGCAGCAAGGCTGCGAAGCGCTGGTTGCGCTGTTGGACGCGGGTTTCGCGACGGACCTTTCCCTCCATATGCCCGGCAGCGTCGAAGGGACTTGGGTTGCACAGGACGCTCTGTGTCCGATCGCAACGGGCGCGTCCCTGTCGGACGCCGCCACCCGTCTTTTGGAGGCCCCTATCCAATTGCGAAACATCGCCATTCCGATTTTCGTGGTTCCTTTTGTTGCCCAAGCCGCGAAAACTTTGAACACTGCGCTGCAAATGGAATGGGCCGACCAAAGCACCGTCGTCACGACCGATGCTGTGCGTGGGTCTTATCCGGATCAGAATACACTCGGCGCTGTTGCTATCTCAAAACACACAGGACAAGTCCCCGTAACTGACATTATCTACCGTGTGGATTGCGCAGATAACATTTACGAGCGGCTCAACGCTTACGCATTTAAGACTTACGCACCCGCATCCGAGGCATCCCGTAAAGGCGCTGGAAGCGCCCTTTCTGACAATGACTAATGGAGATCACCATGAGCACCGAAACCCTGAGCTTGAACGACATTGAAACGCTGGCCTTTGACGCACTCACCACTGCCGGAACAAGCGCGTCGAATGCCCGCCCCTTGGCAGTGGCCACCGCCGCGACCGAAGCCGATGGCGTGGCAAGCCATGGCCTGGCCTATATCCCGATCTATTGCGAACATGTGCGCTGCGGCAAAGTCGACGGGGTCGCCACGCCGACCTTGGAACGGCCGAAGCCCGGTGTGATCCGTGTGGATGCTGCGACGGGCTTTGCCCATCCTGCAATTGACCTTGGATTTGAGACTCTCATTCCAACGGCAAAAGAAACTGGCATCGCAATCCTTACGCTCCACAACAGCTATAATTGTGGTGTTTTGGGGTACCATACGCATCGTCTGGCCGAGGCGGGCTTGGTCGGTCTGGGCTTTACCAATGCGCCGGCGTCCATCGCACCGTCGGGTGGATCGAAACCCGTCGTGGGCACAAACCCGTTTTCCATTGCGGTTCCCGGAGCAGACGGCACGCCTGCCCTTCTGATCGACCAAAGTGCCAGCACCATCGCCAAATCCGAAGTGATGAAACATGCGCGCGAGGGAAAGGCGATCCCCGAAGGGTGGGCGCTTGATCCTGATGGCAACCCGACCACCGACCCAGAGATTGGGTTGAAGGGGTCGATGGCACCTGCGGGGGGATATAAAGGGGTCGGTGTTGCACTCCTGACCGAAATTATGGCGGCTGCGCTGGCAGGTGCCACGCTGGGCTCGGTCGCGTCCCCGTTTTCGGGCACGGCGGGCGGTCCGCCAAAAACCGGGCAAGCCTTTGTCGCGATTGATCCTGGCGCGGCATCAGGCGGGGCTTTTGACGATACGGTTTCGGCGCTAACCGCTTCTATTCACGCCCAAGACGGCGCGCGGCTGCCGGGCGATGGCCGCGGTTCAAAACGCAAAATGGCACACGCCCATGGCGTCCCAGTCAGCACCCAAACGCTCGAAAAAATCCGGGCAATCCTAGCCTAAGGCCCCTTCAGCCTGTACCCAATCATAGGTTTGGCGCAGACCATCTGGTAACTTGGTCTGGGCTCGCCATCCCAGCCGCTCCATCCGGCGCACGTCCAATAGCTTCCGAGGCGTGCCATCGGGCTTTGACCTGTCAAAATCGATCTCACCTTCAAACCCGACGGTCGCTGCAATCAGGTGTGCAAGCTGAGCAATCTCCACATCTTCCCCCGTTCCCACATTGAGATGAGAGCGCATCGGCTCGGTCTCTGCGGAAAATACCTCTTTGGGCAACGCAGAGATATGCAAACAAGCCTCTGCCAAATCATCAGCGAAAAGAAATTCCCGACGTGGTGTCCCACTGCCCCAAACCGTCACACTGTCCGCCCCTGTGACGACCGCTTCGCGGAAACGGCGCATCAGACCAGGGATGACATGACTGTTTTCAGGGTGGAAATTATCAAACAGTCCATAAAGATTGGTCGGCATGGCAGAGCGGTAATCCCGTCCAAATTGGCGATTGTAGCTCTCACACAGCTTGATGCCTGCGATTTTAGCAATCGCATATGGCTCGTTTGTAGGCTCCAGAACACCCGTCAAAAGTGCGTCTTCTGACATAGGTTGCTCGGCGAACTTTGGATAAATGCAAGACGATCCAAGGAACAAAACATCATTGATATCGGCGGCATGAGCACCATCAATCAAGTTCGCCTCGATCAGAAGATTGTCGTGAATGAACTCTGCCGGGTAGGTATTGTTAGCGACAATTCCACCGACTTTGGCCGCT
>JBCBON010000064.1:0-12181 GCA_039821195.1 Pseudomonadota bacterium | reverse complement strand
ACCGATAGGCCCGGTGCAATGGATGTTCGAGCCAAAAATCTACCTTGTGCAAAGGATGAAGTTTCTGCCAGTCTTGAATCTCTTGTCTTTGTGTCAGTACAGAATGACCCGGTTGCATAGACAATAAGCGTTCTTCGAAAAACCGGTTCGAAAGATCAAATCCCTTGGCACTGTCTTCGTTTACAAAAACCTTCAGCGGATCAATTCGCGGCGCAACTTGCGGCACAGTTGCCGACCAATGTTCATAGATACGTTGATATTGGGCAACATCTTGGGGGTTGGTCACCTTTTCCACAGGTTCTTCTGGGTTCTGTCGTACAAGTGAACCAAGGGTGTTAAGCTCGTTATGCGGCAAGTCCAAGAACCGCAAAAGACCTTTCCAAACCGATAGATCCAAAACGTCATCAAAGGCTAAAATGAAGGCCGTTTGCCCAGTCGCTTTGAGCGTGTCGAAGACTGTTTCGTAGTAGAGTGATTGCTCCATTCGATAGTCATCGAATTCCGCCGGATCGAAAAAAACCTTACTGCTACGTCGACGGCTTTCGTCCCGAACACGCCATTGGCCTGTCTTTTGAGCAATCTTTATAGACAGGAACGAGTCTAACGGGGACCTACGAAGCACGATTTTCGCGCAGCTTTCATCGTGAAGCACGTGAGAGAGGATGCGTTGATCATGTCCGTTGAAATATCGGAACCCGACCAATAATGGTGCGTTCTGACCTTTTATGTCGTGCCAAAAACCGATGGGGTTTTCATCTCTATCAGCCATCTCGGGTGTGACATCAGATGTGTTTTTGGCCGAACCTATGAAACCAGGGTTGAACAATTCTCCGAGGCACACAGCGCCAGAAACCTGATAGATCGTCTCCTCAAAAAGGTTTGAGCCCGTGCGCATGTCCGCGATCAAAACAAATGAAGACCACTTACCCAAGGCGTGCTCTTTGCCGATCTGATCCATCGGTACTGTTGCCAAGTGTTTCGAAGGCAATATGCCGATCCGATTGGAACGCATCCCAAGAAATCGTCTGAAAGTCGGCTCTGAGATTTTTAATAAGATCGCGAGCAATCATACGGTTGTAAATCGCCTGAACACGACGTTTGCGCAAAGCGTTTGACCCATCCGTGCACCTTGCCCTCCAGTGATCCTCCAAGAAAACGATGTGTGCCGATGATGTTCGAAGCAGCGTACTCCAGATGCCATGCTGATCACCCGGTTCAAAGCATAGCGCGACGCTGCCATCAGCGTGAGAGTTCAAAATATTCGCAACCAAAGCATGCGGGTTATACCGCAGGTTTCGAGGGGACAGCAGCACATTTCCGGGGGTCAAATCAGCGCCCGTAAATTGAGCTCCCCGCTTGAAGACTTGTGGATACACAACAAGATCAGTGGACCCTCGAAGATGATCCGCAAACCCCGTGTCAGCGGTTCCAAATCCGACAAAAACGTAAAACTTTGTGCTTGTCAGACGGTAACCACGTCGCCGATGGTCTGTGTTTTGACCCATATTGCTGGCGTGGCGTCGAATTTGAGAAGTTTTAGACCGCATCGATACCCGGTGTTCAGATCGCACCTTCGGGGCATGACTTAGGAAAGTATCGTAAAGCATATCCGCCTCGGGCCAAATTTTTCGCGCAAAGAAAGCTGGCGCGGACCGTAGGTGATCAAGGTGATCGTCGTAAAAAACATAGGGTTTTCCACTGCGATCAAACTCCGCGCAGGTTAGAGCAGGCTGGCTTGGCATGTCCGACCAATTAGCAACAAGCGTTTGAAAAAACGACTCGTCTGGGATCCAAGTTGTTCGAAAAAAACGCTTCATCGTTTCAAAATTTGGATTGCACAGCACCCGACGAATGGTCTCTGTTGTGAGGCACCACCATTGATCACCAATATAAGGTGTTATGCCTTCGGGTGGTTTTCGTTGGACCCGCAAAAGCCGTTGAAGAGCAACATTCAAATCAAAGGCCCTACGCTGTGTGCGAAAAGAAAACGGGTGGAACAGCGTCAGTCTTTCCTCTGCCAAGCCATCACCGATCCAGTCAGCATCTGCGAAATCAAAGCAGTTGATAAAATCTGTTCTCGGATGATCGGTTAGGTGCTCTCGGAGTTCCCTAAAAGAGCGAATTGGAAGACAGGTTTCACTCATTAAGACTATATGGGTCAATGTGCTGTCTTCCAGGAGAAGCATTTCAATGCCGTGGAGTGTAGCGTCGATCAGGCCAAACCCACCCCAGCTCGTCTTAAACTTTGAAGCGGTCATCCCACCTGATAAATTGAAACCCCTGGGAACTCCGGATTGGGCATCAAAGTGAACAAAAACGCGTCCGCCGTTTTCAATTAAGTACTGACCTACTTGGGCGACACGCCTCGAGTTGGAGTGGGCGAGAATGATAAAACCGATCTTAGCCGTCACACCCAATCTCCGCGAGACATAAGGCCTAGCTCTTCCAACTGTTGCCAGTTTTGAAATTGGGCTGAGTGATCGGTCCAAAATAAGGCATCTGGCCGTTTCAAATATTCGATGTATTCTTGACCGTACTGATAATGTTCGCGGCGCTTTTGCTCTTCTTCGGCTTTCTGTTTCAACGAGGGAAGAAACTTGAAGTGGAGCAAACATCCGCAAGGTCTGGGGATAGCACTTTGCGAGTAGGTCACATTCAAACCACGTGGCAAAAGCTGATGGGTGGAACTGCGAAAAACCATCTGTTTCGACCACTTAACAAGTGGAATTTTGTTCAAGGCTGGCGCTCTTTCCGGGCGATCTGCATAATAAATGCGCTGCCGCGGCCCGCCTTGCATCCAAAGATTACTGTAAAAACGATCCAGCTTTGACTGATAATTTTGGGGATCGAAATATGGCGAATGGTCTAGGGGATTTTCGCCCGAAACATAGCTCGAAGCTGAAAAGGAACCTTTCGGATACATGTCCAGAAGAAGGGCCCCAAAACTTCGAATATTGCCCGCATCCATCCAGTCCAGCAGAGCGCGCAAAGGCCGGACATTTTGATGTGGAAACACCAAGAACTCATCTGGATCAACAATAATGGCCCAATGGCCTACAGCATAGCGAGCAAGCAACGCATTGATCCAATCCATTCCGAAACGTGCAGATCTATATGATCCGGTTGCCACCCATAGAGTGCAATCTGGTTGCGTGCTAAGGAATGTGGTGGTTCCATCGTCAGATCCATTATCAACCGCGATAAAGTGACGAACACCAATCTTGCGGTAGTAGTCAAAAAAAAAGGGCAGGCGTTGGAGTTCGTTTCGCGCACAAAAAAACAATAAAATGTCACCGGGTTCAATTTGATTGAGCCTGTCAGAGACCAATCGCAGCTCCCGCGATTTTACCATGCTCCTGAAAAGCAGCCATGAACGTTCTGTGCGGAGTCTGAGAAGTTCAAAAATGCGCGTCACAGCGCGACCTTAGCAAAATGGGTGTCCCATGTGGGAATAGAAATCTCACTGATAAAACGGTTTGGGGACGATAGCGCAGAAAGCCACCCCTCTGGATCAGAAGCGTCCACAAGCGGCAGCTTTCCATCGGTCGCTTCGCGAAACGCTGGGATGTCGGATGCAATGCACGGCACTCCAGCCGACAATGCCTCATAGAGCGGCAGGCCAAACCCCTCGACATGCGAGGGAAACAGAATGGCCTGACATCCAGCATAAAGATTGGCGAGTTCAAAATCTTTGACCTCAGATAGATGCTCCACCCGATGATCATGTTTCAAGTTTTCGAGTTTTTCAAAAAGCGATTGCGCAGCCCAACCCGATTTGCCCACTATTTTAAGTCTCGGAAGATTGTTTTTTTGCCAAAGATCCAGCAGCAGTTCTAGGTTTTTTCGCGGCTCAACCGTTCCGACAACCAGAAAATAAGGCACCTCTGTCTCGGGCTTCCATGGTTGAGGGCTCAGCGTCAGTCCAGGCCGGGCCACAACCGGTCCTGCAAAAACGTGATTTTCGACGACGGATCTGGCAGTTGTTTCGGACACGGCATACACGCAGCTGGCCGTCTTTTGGATCGCTTCCATATACGTTTTGAACTGAGTGATGATGTTCGGTCTACAAAACTCTGGATGCGTCACTGGGATCAGGTCGTGCAAGAGGAACTCGACGGCTAAACCCATGCTACTAAGTTCCGAAAAAAGGTTTTGCAGCGCTCGGCTGTGGCCGACCGAAAGTAGTCGATTTTTGTTTTCGGACAGTGCCTTCATTTTTTGCAGAAACACACGCTGGGACATCAGCCCGTGGCGCCGACGTAAGAGTGACTTTGTAAGTCGCTGTTGGGGACGCAACTTTAGCCGAAAACGATCCTGAAACGTGAGGCTTTTCATGTCACCTGCAAGCTGGATGCTGAGGAGAAAGTCGCGCAAGGGCGAAATCATGTATTCTTTACCAAATCCACCGATCGCCAAGGCATCCGGATACCGATCGGAAACGTGATCGATATAAGCCCTCTCAACCCTATCAATACCCGTTGGAATTATAGCGTCGAGGCGCGAAATCGTCCGACTGACGTCTAGAAAAACGCGCCTCATCTACTCCCACACAACCCCAGGTTATTCTGCGGCCTTTTGGGACCCCACGGCCGCATTTAGAAACGCTGAAAACTCGTCTCTCAATTCGGGCCGCGACAAACCAAAGGCAACTGTGGCCTGCAAGTAGCCGGCTTTGGAGCCGCAATCAAAACGCTCCCCGGCGAATTTGTATCCAAAAACGTTACCGCCTCCTTCGATTTGCGCAGCGATTGCATCCGTCAACTGGATTTCACCGCCAGAGCCCGTCGACTGACTGTCGAGAGTTTGCATGACTTTAGGATCAAGAATGTAGCGGCCAATAACTGCGAGATTTGACGGTTCAGTACCCGGCTCTGGTTTCTCGACCATGCCTTTCACATGCGTGATCGGCCCGATCTCCTCAGAGACATCCAGAACGCCATACTTTCGGATTTCGGACTTTGGCACCTCCATTGTGGCCACCATGTTTCCGCCGGTTTGGCGATAGGCATCCACCATTTGGTGAAGACATGATTTTTCTGCCGCGATGACATCATCTGGAAGTAATACCGCGAAAGGTTCGTTACCGATCAGCGACCTTGCACACCAAACCGCGTGACCAAGACCCAACGGGTCTCGTTGCCGGACATAAACAATTTCTCCGCTTTCCATGTTGGTGGTTTGCAAAACCTCCAACAGGTCAGTTTTACCTTTCTCAAGCAATGCGGCCTCTAGATGTGGCGAGCCATCAAAATAATCTTCCAAGGCACTCTTGCCTTTGGACGTCACGAAAATGAATTCTTCAATCCCGGCCTCCCGCGCTTCATCAATCGCGTATTGGATCAAAGGCCGATCAACGAGTGTTAGGATTTCTTTTGGAATTGATTTCGTCGCTGGAAGAAAGCGTGTGCCCAAACCTGCCACCGGCAGAATTGCTTTGCGAACTTTTGTCATCGTACCATGTCCTCAAGTTTTGACACGGGCTGGCTAAATCAGCCGCTCTATCTACACGCTTAGTGACGAACAAAAGTGATTACAATTTGAAGTTTTTGTAACGTACTGTGTCGCGCGCTTGTGCTTATTTCAGGACAAGTTCGTCGAATTTATGCTCCAAATCGTACTCTGTGATGGTTTTTGCACGAGCCGCCTCGACCGATCCAAAGCGCCATGACCCCGATGGAGACCGAAATCGGCCAACATGGTAGTGGTAAAATTGACCATCGGATACTCGATGATGGCGTGAAAACGTACTTTCAACTTCGAACAAGTAAACGACTTTGCCCGCACGTATTGCCTGTTTTGCTTCGTCCATGGCGTTTTGGGAATCATGGCTAGAAAACACAACCGAAATGCGGTCATCGTCTCGCGGGGCATCCATAAAGTCACGATGGCCAAGTTGTTCCATTTCGATATCGGGTACAGACATAGGTTGAGACGGGGCAGCTGTGGCAAGTTGCCTGCGCAGCTTGGTCACATCCCGCGGCTCGAGAAAACCATGGCCAAGAGCGCGTAAAAGGCGGTTTTCAAAGGCTTTGAAATGTTTCCGTTTCGCCGATTGTGGGTTTTGACAATGCTTGCGCGTAAAATGATCGATGCTCTGTCCAATCAAAGTCCATGAAGTTGGTCGACGGGTTGCACTCCGCGTCTCGTTGGAAGCCGAGAGATGCTGGACTATTGCGCGGGGTGCAAAACCAAGGGTATTCCCCGCCTTGGCGAGCCGAAGTGAAACATCCGTTTCATCCAGGTAGTACGCAAACTGCGGGTCAAAGCGGCCAATATGTTCGAGGGCTTCTCTTACATATGCAACGTTGCAGCCTTGGGCACGAGGAAACTTACCTGCCTGTTGATGAAGATGAACGACCTCTTTGGGTGGTGCGTCGTGCGACACATCTACACCATCCAAGTCGGACCAAGTGACACCGTAGTGAAGGCTTGTTCCCGTGTGCGTCATAACCGGACCTGTCGCGCTAACGGTTCCCGATTGTGCAAGCGGCTCGATCAGATGAAGCAACCAGTCTGGTTCAGGAATGGCATCATCATCTATGAATGCGACCAACTCGGTTTGAGAGACCGATAGGCCGATATTTCTCATGATCGAGATATTGGCAGTGTCGCAAAAAACATACTTCGCCGAGGACCCACCAAGAAACGAAGCAACGTCACGTTGGCTGGTATTCGTCACAACGATAAGGTCGAAGGATATTCCCTGTTGGTACTTTAGAAGTGCTAAAAGGCGCTTGAGGTCATTGTCTCGATTGCGGCTCACCACAATAACCGAGACGCGCATCAGTTCATTCCATTTTGAGCCAGCATCGCTTCGACCCTTGACACATCTTCGGGGTTGTTCAACTCCCAAAACGCGTGCCCTCTGGCGTCGACTGGCACGCATAAAACAGGCAACCCAAAATACAAAAACCGAAGCTGTTCCAGACCCTCTCTGCGTTCAAGATCCGTTTCGGTTAATGAACCGTATTTCAGCAACCCTTCGCGGCGGAAAGCGTAAACACCAACATGATGGAAAACCGGCAGGCCATCACCGTTCCAATTGGTCGGGGTGTAGGGCAGCACCTCTTTTGAAAAGTACAATGCGTGACCATTGGCGTTTATCACAGCCGTGGTTCCACCGACACGACCATGGCGTCGGTCCTCTTGAAAGGAGGCCAAAGTTGCCTTGTTGGTTCGCAAGACCGGTGTCGCCATGATTGCCGATGAATCTTGCGCCAGACCGGTCAGCAGGTTTTCGACAAACCAAGGTGGCGTTAAAGGTGCATCGCCTTGAAAATTGACGATGGTCTCAAACTGGGGAAGCGCTTCGGCAACTTCGGCACAGCGCTCTGTCCCGTTCCGACGCTCTGGAGATGTCATGACCACTTCGCCGCCAAAAGCTTCCACTTCTTGGGCTATCAATTCGTGATCGGTCGCAATGACGACGCGATCCGCATGTTCAACCCTGAGGGCAGCCTCCCAGCTCCGCTGTATCAGAGATTTTGATGTCCCATCCGCGCCCTTGAGTTGGACGAGCGGTTTTGCCGGATAGCGTTTGGAAGCATAACGCGCGGGGATGACGATAAGGACCGACATTAGCCGCGCTTCAAATCAACGCCGCCGGCAGCTGCAATAAAAAACGGGTTTTCGAAGCCTGCTTTGCCATATTCTAAAGGAGCATGATCATCGAAACGAACGACCTTTCCGCCTGCGGCGCGCAGCACCGCATCACCTGCGGCCGTGTCCCACTCCATCGTGCGACCCAAACGTGGGTAAAGATGCGCTTCACCAGATGCCACAAGGCAGAATTTCAAAGATGACCCCGCCGCTTTGAAGTTCTGAACTTGGTACAGTTTGATATAATCATCCGTCGCCGCATCACGGTGCGATTTTGAAGCGACGACATCCAGCTGACCTGCGCGGTCTTGTCGGACCTTGATCTTTTCCAGCGTCGTCATGTCAAGAGACCCGAAGTTGGATTTTTCTTCGCACGAACCGCCCAAAGGATGGGTCGCAAACAAGCGTCGCTTCGCAGGTGCAAAGACGATACCAAAGGTTGGAACGCCATGTTCCACCAGCGCAATGTTGACGGTGAAATCGCCCCGCTTGTGAACGAACTCTTTTGTTCCATCGAGTGGATCAACAATAAAGAAAACATCGGGGTTGAGGTCATGGGTGGCCGACTTTTCCTCTGTAACGATGGGGATGTCGAAAGCACCCGATAGGCCGTCATAAATGACATCATCTGCTTTACGATCTGCTTCGGTCACTGGGCTGTTATCGGCTTTGGTATCTACGGCGACATCTGCCGTTTCGTAAATCTTCATGATTTCGTCGCCAGCACGCAAGGCCAACTCCCTAGATTTGACGAAAATTTCCGATTTATCCATAACCTAACCTCAACACTCCTTCGGCGTTTTAGAGGCCGAGTTAACCGCCGCAAGGGAAAAGCATGGCGCAGCTACCGGGCAACATTGCTAAACCGTTCAAGTACACTGCCGTGGGCCGGATCGTCGAGTTCTTCCGACTCCTCTTCGTTATGACTGCGTTTAACGCTCGAGGTGAGGGTTCAAACCCGCTGATGGGCATTATCAAACGGTTCATCGCGATGGCGACGTTGATATTTGTATTTTTTTTGATGATGAGTTTGACTGGCCTTCGCAATCTTTCTGGCCGGATCGATCTTCTTCTGAACATTGTCATCGGTATCACGTTGTTCATGACCCACATCTTCTCTTTCATGGAGGCACGCGGGTTAAAAGGTAACAGTGCGCTGTCACTCCACGCGCCAATCACGCCCTTATTGGAATTGTTCAGCGGAGCGTGCGCGTTCTTGTATCAGAATGTTGTTTCAATCCTGCTAATTTTCTTGGTGCTGCATTGCTGGCGTGGTCCTTTAGTCATTGAAGATGTGCGGGGTCTGATGAATGCCTATTTTTGGGCATGGCTGTCAGGGCTGTCCATTGGCTCAGTCATTGCGGGGATGAGCCCGTTTGTCCCGATCATTCCGGCCGTAGCGACTCCTCTCTTTCGCCGTTTGAACATGCTCTTTAGCGGGAAGATGTTCACTGCCAATTCTTTGCCAACTTTCATGCTGCCGTTTTTCCTTTGGAATCCACTTTTTCACATCATTGATCAGGCCCGGGGTGCCGTATTTCGGAACTACGATCCCATGCATACAAATATGGTCTATCCGATGTGGTTTACCTTCACAGCATTTACCATCGGCTTCCTTCTGATGTTCGCGTCCAAAAAGGTTGTCTCCGCAAGTTGGGGCACACGCTGATTAATACGCTCTGAACCTTGCGGAAGCATGGGCAGGTCCCTATATCCCCGCTGTCACCGTCCGTTTTGGGGCGGTATTCGGGATGGACGCGAGGTGCCTTTGGGGCCAGCGGCCAAAATCGCCAAAAGGAAGGAATAAGTAATGGGAAAAGTGATTGGTATCGACCTCGGCACAACAAACTCCTGTGTCGCAATCATGGACGGGTCCCAGCCGAAAGTCATAGAGAACGCTGAGGGCGCACGCACGACACCTTCGATCGTTGGTTTCACCGATGACGAACGGCTGGTCGGCCAAACGGCCAAGCGTCAAGCGGTCACAAATCCAGAGAATACACTCTTCGCGGTTAAGCGGTTGATCGGACGTCGCATCAACGATTCCGCGATCAAGAAAGAGATGAAGAACCTGCCATATAACGTCATCGATGGCGGAAATGGCGATGCGTGGATCGAAGTAAAAGGAGAGAAATACTCTCCGTCACAAGTCTCCGCATTTATCTTGCAAAAAATGAAAGAAAGCGCCGAGTCGTATCTCAGTGAAACAGTGACCGAAGCGGTCATCACAGTGCCGGCGTATTTCAACGATGCCCAGCGTCAGGCCACAAAAGATGCTGGCAAAATTGCCGGCCTGGACGTTTTACGGATTATCAACGAGCCGACAGCAGCCGCATTAGCGTATGGATTGGACAAGGCCGGTTCCAAAACGATCGCCGTGTATGACCTTGGTGGTGGTACGTTCGATATTTCCATTTTGGAGATCGACGACGGCCTTTTCGAAGTGAAATCCACGAATGGTGACACAGCACTGGGCGGTGAAGACTTTGACATGCGGATCGTTGATTTCCTGGCTGCCGAGTTCAAAAAAGAGAACGGCGTCGATCTGACCAAAGATAAAATGGCGTTACAGCGTCTAAAGGAAGCTGCGGAGAAAGCCAAGATTGAGCTTTCATCAAGCCAACAAACAGAGATCAACCAACCGTTCATTTCCATGGACAGTAATTCTGGTCAACCGCTGCACCTTGTCGTGAAGCTTACACGCTCCAAGCTGGAGTCTTTGGTCTCCGACCTCATCGCTCGGTCATTGAAACCCTGTCAGTCTGCTTTGAAAGACGCAGGTATTTCCAAAGACAGCGTCGACGAAGTTGTTCTCGTCGGTGGTATGACCCGGATGCCCAAGGTTCTTGAGGAAGTGACAAACTTCTTTGGGAAAGAACCCCATAAAGGTGTGAACCCGGATGAAGTTGTTGCTATGGGTGCTGCAATCCAAGCCGGTGTTTTGCAAGGCGATGTAAAGGACGTGGTCCTTTTGGACGTCACACCATTGTCTTTGGGTATCGAAACCCTGGGCGGTGTGTTCACACGTTTGATTGATCGCAACACGACAATCCCGACTAAGAAATCTCAGGTCTTCTCAACAGCCGAAGACAATCAGAACGCTGTGACAATTCGAGTTTTCCAAGGGGAACGTGAGATGGCCGCGGATAACAAAATCCTTGGTCAGTTTAATCTGGAGGAAATTCCACCAGCACCGCGGGGCATGCCGCAGATCGAAGTCACTTTCGACATCGATGCGAATGGTATTGTGTCAGTCTCGGCAAAAGACAAAGGCACGAACAAAGAGCAAAAGATCACGATCCAAGCGTCTGGTGGCCTCTCGGATGAAGACATCGAACAAATGGTGCGTGACGCCGAGGAGAACGCAGAGTCAGATCGCGAGCGCCGCGAGCTGATCGAAGCTAAAAACAACGCGGAAAGCTTGATCCACACAACGGAAAAGTCCTTGGAAGAGCATTCCGACAAAGTGGATCCATCTACGGTCGAAGTGATCGAAATGGCTGCGGCAGCATTGAAGGAAGCCCTCGAAGGTGAAGAAGCGGGTCGGATCAAGACGCTGACACAAGATTTGGCCGAAGCCTCCATGAAGCTGGGTCAAGCAATCTACGAGAGCCAGCAGGCCGAGGGCGGCAGCTCTTCAGACGAGCCAGGTTCTAGCGACTTTGACGACGACGTCGTGGACGCTGATTTCGAAGATCTCGGCAAAGACGATCGCTAACTGCACAGCAATCCTGACGGCAGGCGCAGGGGAAACCCTGCGCTTTTCCCGTCGCGGAGGTTTTAATGTCTAAACGCGATTACTATGATCTGCTCGGGATCTCTAAATCCGCGTCCGAGGCAGAGATCAAGAAAGCATTCCGGAAGAAGGCGATGGAGCTTCACCCGGATCGGAATAAAGACAACCCCAATGCAGAGGCCCAGTTCAAAGAAGTGAACGAGGCGTATGACGTCCTAAAAGACGCCGAGAAGAAAGCGGCCTACGATCGATTTGGTCATGCAGCCTTCGATGGTGGAATGGGCGGTGGTGGTGGTCGTGGTCCCTTTGGGGGCGGCGCAGGTGGTTTTGACAGCGCATTTTCAGATGTTTTCGACGACCTCTTTGGCGATATCATGGGTGGCCGTCGTAGCGGTGGTGGAAACCGTGCAACCCGTGGTTCCGACCTGAGGTATAATCTATCCGTTTCCTTGGAAGATGCGTATCACGGAAAATCCGAGACGATCTCCATCAATGCCTCAACGCAATGCGATGTTTGTAATGGATCAGGGGCTCAAGCAGGGTCTGAACCCTCTACATGCCCGACTTGTGCGGGTATGGGCAAAGTGCGGGCCCAGCAGGGGTTTTTCACCGTAGAGCGGACTTGCCCGACCTGTAACGGACGGGGCGAAGTTATCACAAACCCATGCTCCAGTTGTTCAGGACAGGGACGCGTTTCCAAAGAGCGGTCCCTTTCCGTAAACATTCCCAAAGGTGTTGAAACCGGAACTCGAATTCGTCTTTCCGGCGAGGGCGAGGCCGGTATGCGCGGCGGACCAACCGGCGACCTCTACATCTTTATTGATGTCAAAGATCACCCGATCTTCG
>JBCBON010000063.1:0-12326 GCA_039821195.1 Pseudomonadota bacterium | reverse complement strand
GATATCGTCGTCGGCACCGATACCCTCGCCAAACCACCCTCGCGTTCGGTAGTCGGTCAGAACCGCAATCGAGTGCAAACAACTGAGCAGGTGTGCAGAATTGCCCCATCCGAGACTTGCTAAATCATTGAAATGATGGTGCAGCTAGAGAGAGAAAGTTTGAACTCTCTCATCGCTGTGCTGGAAGAATGGGAAACCCATCTCACGCACTCTGATCTAGCAGATCAGGGATGCGAAGATAACGATTTCACATCATAATTTCAATGAGTTAGCCTCTGGAGCGGTTGAGCCAAAGAAAAAGCGTGAAGCGCCGTTTTCGCTACGCTTGAACTTCGAAGAAAAAGCCGCCCTCAAGAAGATGGCCGGAGATGTGCCCTTGTGCGCATATATCAAGGCTGTTCTCTTTGATCAGGCTCGAACGGGCGTCTCGCGAGGTAAAATCGCCCCGCGCGATGATAAGGTCGTGGCGCAAGCCCTCGGCCAGCTCGGCAAATCCCGCTTGTCTCAGAACCTCAACCAACTCGCAAAATCCGCCAATATGGGATCGTTGCCTGTCACGCCTGAGACAGAAAGCGAGATTAAGGATGCATGCCGCGCTGTCCAGGACATGCGCGATGCGCTGATGGCTGCCTTAAGTGATGGAGGCAGCCCATGATCTTGAAGGCTAAAGAACGTGGCAATGCTTCCCAACTCGCAAGCTATCTGCTCTCAATGCGCGATAACGAGCATGTCGAGCTGCATTCCTTGCGCGGTTTTGTGAGCGTCGATCTAGCCGGAGCCTTCGGCGAGGCAGAGGCCATCGCTTCTCAGACGAAATGTCAGAAACATCTGTTTTCCATGAGCCTGAACCCACCCGAAGGCCAACACGTCAGCCAAGAGGATTTTGAGCGCGCTGCGGATCAGATCGACCGCAAGTTGGGCTTAGAAGATCATGCCCGCGCCATCGTCTTCCATGAGAAGGATGGACGCCGCCATGCCCATGCGGTGTGGAGCCGGATTGATCTGGAGTCGATGACCGCCAAGAATATGAGCTTCTACAAGAGCAAGCTCATGGACGTATCGCGCGATCTGTATCTTGAGCATGGCTGGGATATGCCCAAAGGCATGCTGGATCACTCCGTGCGCAACCCGCTGAACTACTCGCGCGCAGAATGGCAGCAAGCCCAACGTTCCAAACAAGACCCCAAGTTGATCAAAGCCGCCATTCAAGAGTGCTGGAAAACCTCCGATGGCAGCGATGCACTTAAAGCAGCTCTGGAAGAAAAAGGCTTCTTCCTCGCCCGTGGTGATCGGCGTGGCGTCGTGGCCGTTGATGTACGCGGGGAAGCCTATGCGCTTTCGCGTTGGGCTGGCGTGAAGGCTAAGGATGTGCGTGAGCGCCTTCCTGATACTGACTTCCTGCCAAGCGTCTCAGCGACCAAGGCGCATATTGCTGGTCGCATGACTGATCAGCTCAAAACCTACATCCGCGAAGTGGATGATGGGTATAAGCGCGCATCACCTGCCATCGCGCATAAGAAAGAACAAATGACCGCGCGCCATAGTGCTGAGCGCAGGGCCGAATATGCCCGCATTGCAGAGCGTGAACGCCTTGAGCAAGTCGCCCGCGCTGCACGCCTGCCCAAAGGCTTTAGCGGCATCTGGGGACGCCTCACGGGTAAGGTGGCCAAGCTCAAGGCACAAAACGAGATGGAAGCCCTGCAATCCTGGCAACGGGATCGGCAGGAGAAGGATCGTCTGATTCAGCGCCAGTTGGATGAACGCCACAAGCTGCAAGATGCGATCCGCACCATGCGCGAGAAACGTGCTCAAGAGGTTGGGCAAATTCGATCAGAGATTGCTGCCTATGTCGCAATGAAGCGCGCTGATGTGCCGTCTCTTACTAAGCGCAACCAAAGTGTCGAACAAGGCAAAGACAGGATACGCCAGCGCAAACAGCGCAGCCAAAATCAGAACCGCTAGCGGCAGCGGGAACGCACCCGCTCGCGCGGTAGTGATTTAGGGCGCGAACGATAACCAAAGTGAAAGGAGGTCTGCTATGTCAGATCAACCACGGAAAACATTCATGCTCAACCTTGATGAAAGCCATGCTCTCAAATTGGATGACCTGCGGAGACACTTCCATTTGGCTGCCGATGATACCATTCGGCTTGCTATCCGCTTGACCCATGCTCGCATGGAAAAGCCCGATGTGCTGGTGCCGGAGTTTAAGCCCCATGTGCAATGGGACTATGGCATTGATAGTGAGTAGATTTGCTGATCAAGCGCAGCGATAAATCAATCGCTGCCCTGCAACTTCTGTCTCTGTGTAGTCGATACTCAGACCACGGGCGATGGCGTCCAGATCGATGTAATAGGTAAGCTGCTCTGGGATATCTCCGAACAGCCCTTCATCTACAAACTGTTCGGCCAGTGCCTTCATGCTGTCCAAGTGGTAGATATCTAAGTCAAACTCGTTGGGGTCTACCGTATCAGGATCAAAGTGATATCCGCATTCGCCCACGGCCAGAATGAACCGGGTCTTCTGATCCTCTTCCCAATCGTCCACAACGTCCATGAATTTTAGAATGTTGGCCTGATTGATCCCCCATGCTTTTGCTAGATCACAGTCGATGGCTTCCCCATCAATGAATTGAATTTCAAACTCTTCAACGGGCTGGCCGTAGTCGTTTGTAATTGATCCAATCTTCTCTGAAAACTCCTCTGCATCCTCAAAGTAAAAGCCTGTCGCGGCCAGATCGTAAGGTTGGGCGTGAAACTGCGTCATTGTTTTGTCTCCTTCTGATGTTTGGTTGCGCATGCAACCGAACTGCCCCTCTGGCGAAGAGAGGGGGTGCAAGGAACAAAGGTGAACGCACCTTAGCGTTCGGGACCGGAGCCACGCGCAGCTGCACAAGATGAAATCGCGGAAGCGAGCATGGCGAGGACCCGCCCTTTGATCCGCGCCGGGGGCATCAGCCCCAAGTCTTTCACTTAACTTAGGAAACATAAGCGCAGCCCTCGTGGCTGCGTTTTTCTTGGATCATACGCCTGTGCGCATCTCATGCGTATCCGTCGCGGGCATCAACGCCTGCTGCCGATCTTTCGGTGCCTTCAAACCCCAATGATTGTCTGTGTTCCGGGGCCGAAAGGCTCCGAAGGTCGGGGCCTCCTTGATCCCAAAGAGGAGGATACGATGAAACTCATCACACGTTATGAAGCACAAAAACTTAGCCTGGAGGAACTGCACGGCCTGTTCCGAGAGGCGTTTAACGCGGTTGCTGCTGCACCGCGCGGCTCCGAAGAGCGGAGGATCGCTTTTAGCTCGCTAGAAACAATTGAGCGTGAGCTGAAGGCTCGCGGTCCAAGCTTCTAGCGCACTCGGCTGGCCGTTTCCGGTCAGGCGCTTCCATTGAAATTCAGGTTTAGAGCGTCCAATCAGTGTGCGCTAAAGGAGCTTCATTCAACTTCCTTCTCGTAGTTGGCCAGCCCGGCATGTGCTGGTCCATCAAAGCCTGAAACTTCTCACCATGGTCTTGAACGAAAAAATGAAGAATTTCATGGAGCACGACGTAGTCAAGGCATTCTGGAAGCTTCTTAGCCAATTCCAGATTGAGCCGGATTGTTCGACGTGCGGGGTTACAACTACCCCACATAGTCTTCATTTTTTGCACATAGAGCCGCTCAACCTTTACCCCCAAGCGTTTCTCCCACTTTGCAACGCTTGTTGCAGCCAGTTTCTTTAGCTCGGCTCTATAATGGTTATCCAAGAGCTCTTTGAGTTGCTTCTGCGACGCGCTTCTGACGCGCAACTTTATTGCTTGATGTTCCACATCGACGCCAGTAGCCGATGCTCCTTCATTGATCTCCAGAAGATACCTCTTTCCCCAAAGATAGTGGCTTTCGCGCTCTAAAAACTCCCTTGGTGTTTCGCGATCCTGCGCTTGCAGCTTGCGCTGTTGGGCTTTGATCCAACCAAGTTTTCCGATGGCGAAAAGCCTAATTGTATCCAAAGACATACGTTCTGGTGCAGAAATCCGGACGCGGCCCGTTGGAGGATATACGCCGAGATGAACATTCTTGATGTCCTTGAAAACTACATCGACGGAAATCTCTCCAAGGCGCAGCTCCTTTCCCATCAATACTCCTTCTGCGCCTTAATGATGACAAAGACTCGTTCGACTTCATCAATGTCCTGAAGGACGTCGTAAAGCGCGCGTTTAACCACCTGTTCTCTAGCTTGGACGCCCCGCCAACCATCTGGGCTCTTCGCCTTAACAATACCGTCAATCTTAAGAGCCATCTGCTCGTTCTCTTCAAGGTTGGAGTAAAGTGCCCGCTTTCCTGGCGTATCAAGTGCATCGGGTGTGTCCGGCGACTGACCTGCCTGCACTCTTGCGGCGAGGTCCGCTATGCTCTTCAAGTAGTCTTCATACTCAATGGCTTTCGCTTTGCGGTCTGCAATGATCTCGTCTAGCAGCGCCGACAGCTTTTCATAGTAGGCCGGGTCGTTTAGATGCTCTTTGATGATCTTGCTACGAACATTGTTCTCGATGGTTTCGGCTATGGCGCGCTCATTACCTTTCATTGAACCGAGACGAGAAGTGATTGCATCCGCGATGCCAGACTTCACGATCAACTCGACCAAGCTCATACTATCAAAGTCTGATATCTTCCGTGGTTCTTCAGCTTGGATATAGGTATCGATTAGATGGCGCATGTCGGCTTCATACGCTTTCAGATCGATGGTCTCGCCGCTCGCCTTCTTTATGATTTCACGCACATTTAGGTAGTGATCGATTGTCTTCTTGATACGCTTTATTTCTGTGTCGGAATAACCAGCGGCCTCCATCTCATCGGATATGCCTGCATAGGCGCGAACAAGGGAGGCCACACCTTTATAGAGCGCGGCACGAAGAGGTTCGCGGTCTGCAAGGTCAGTGGGGATTTCAGTATTGCCACAAAAATAGTGGATGTGCTCAAGCTCACCTTTGGGCGGTTCGACTGGCTCGCATACGAGCACAATTGCCTCAAGGGCATCATCGAGTTTTTCTTTGCCCTTGGTCAGGCGGTCTTTGATCAGGATGTCTGGATCAGCGCCGCCTGAACTGTCATCAAGCTCAGAGCTATAGATAGCAATAGCATTTTCCACCTTCTTAAAGAGGTCCTTGTAGTCAACGACATAACCAAATTCCTTATCCTCGCCGTCCAGCCTGTTCGTGCGGCAGATCGCTTGGAACAGACCGTGATCCTGCATGGACTTGTCGATGTAGAGGTAGGTGCAAGGCGGCGCATCAAATCCAGTGAGGAGTTTATCAACGACGATCAGGAGCTTCATGTTTGCCGGTTGCGTCGTAAAGAGCAATTTCGTCCACTCTTCATACGTCTCGGTCTTCGTCATGCCCGGCTTGGCATCCACGTCCTCCAACAATTCTGTATAGGTGTTGTAGATGACTTGCTTGTCGGTTTCCGTGTTGGCACCGGTCTCTTCGCGCGTCACATCCTGGGCATTCGGGTTGTACGAGGTGATGAGTCCGCACTTTCCCTTGAACGGCGTTTTCTGGAAGAGCTGATAGTACCGGCATGCTTCGTAGATGCTGGAAGCAACAAGGATTGCGTTACCACGGCTGTTGTTCAGTCTCGTCTTTGTGCTGAAGTCGAAATCAATGTCCTGCACCACGCGATCCATCCGTGAGCGCGAGCTCAGTACTGACTGCATGGTGCCCCATTTTTTCTTCAGCTCGTCGCGTTGCCATTCGTTCAGGCCACGGGTTTTTGCTTCGAACCATTGATCAATCTTGTCCTGAGAGCCAAGGCGCTGGTCAATGTCGCGTGCCTCATAAACAAGATCGAGAACAACCTCATCCTCAACGGCCTCGCTAAACTTGTAGGTATGGATGTACTTGCCGAAGACTTCGAGGCTGGTCTGCTTGTCTTTTTTCAGGAGGGGTGTGCCGGTAAAGCCGACGAAAATGGCATTGGGCATCAGCGCTTTCATCGCCTTATGAAGCTTGCCACTTTGCGTTCTGTGGCATTCATCCACGAAGACGTAGAGGTCGCCGACAGTCTGAACCGGGTTCTCTTCAAGTTCTTTGATAAAGGCATCGAAGTCATCAACGCCACGCTGGCCAAACTTGTGAACAAGAGAGCAAAGCAGGCGCGGCCGCGTCTGACTGAGCAAAGACATGAGATCGTGACCGCTGCTGGTTCGCTTGATCTCTTCTCCGGCATCGCGGAAGACACGTTCAATCTGCTTATCAAGCTCATCCCGGTCAGTGATGACGGCGACGCGGGCATTCGGGTTATTCTCTATGATCCACTTGGCAAGAAGCACCATCACGATGCTTTTTCCTGACCCTTGCGTGTGCCAGATGATGCCGCCTTCTTTGCGGCGGATGTGTTCTTGAGCTGCCTTGATCCCGAAATATTGGTGGACACGCGGAAGCTTCTTCACCCCAGCGTCAAATAGCACGAAGTCGTGCAAAAGCTCGGTGAAGCGGTTCTTCTCGCAAATCTTCAGAAGGTATTTGTCTAGTTTGAACCGGCTATCGTCTTCTTCGTCTTCCTTCCACTTCAGGAAGAATTTCTCAGGCGTCCCGATGGTGCCGTACTGGAGTCCCTCGGAATCGTTTCCCGCGAAGACAAATTGGACCGTCGTGAAGAACCACTCGTTGAACTCGGGCTGCTGATTGGAAAGGCTCTGACGGATTCCGTCGCCAAGGGTCACGCGGCTGTTCTTTAGTTCAATCACGCCGATGGCGAGGCCGTTGATATAGAGAACAAGGTCAGGCCTGCGCTCCAGCCCGCCCTTCAGCGTGACCTCTTCGGCAATCGCGAAATCGTTGTTGGTCGGCGTCTCCCAGTCGATCAGATGGACAGTCTCGGTCGGCTTCCCAGCCTCAGTCTTCACGCCGACGCCGTAGCGCATCAGGTTGTAGACGACCTTATTGTTTTCGTACAGGTTTCGGCTGCTATTGTTTGCTTCGGTCTTCAGTCGATAGATCGCCGCATTGATCTGAGGATCAGTGTAGCCACGCCCTTTCAGAAAATCCGTTAGAAGGCTTTCTTCGATGTTGCTGTTGTCTTCACGATCTGAACGGTCTCCGAGATATCGATAGCCCAACTCATCTCTAAATAGGGCAATCACCCGCTTTTGCGTCACGATCTCAGGTTTGCCAACACCGCTCATACCAGTCGCACCCTTCCGATCAATAAATTCTGTGTCATTCCGTCTCTAATCGAGGTCGTTTTGAACAGTTGTTGTTCCAGAGCGTAAATTTCAGAATCAAGTTCATTCAGCACTTTCGCAATGGCAACTTGCTCATCCCAATCCGGAACCGGGACAACCAAGTCTTTAAGCGCGGCCTTCGAAACGCCGAACACCTTCATCCCGGTCATTACTCTCTGGTACTGTTTTTTGAGGGAGTCAGAGTTTCCAAGATGCCCTTTGAAACCAGGGGCAAATGTCTTTAGCTTCTCACGCAACAGGAACGTGTGTAGGCCTGATACAGCACGTTCACCCTCATCGAGGCCAAGGACCTCGACAGCCTTTCCGACGCCATCAACATCCTCTGAAGCGTCCGCCATAAGCCAGTCGCCATTTCTTAGTGGTGTTGCTCTCGGGCAAAGAGCACTGTCGATTCTTGGCAACTCTTGGCTCTGGAAGTCGAGATGAGAGTGGAAAATCGTATGGATGTCACCGTAGTGAACGTATGCGAGATCGCCGCTTGAAGCCAAGTCAGCTCGTGAATTCGTAGCTGTTGAACCGAAGGAAAAGACTTCACCGAAACTCTTTTCCTCCCACTTCTTGCTGAAGCCGGACAAACGTCGCTTTCCGTTCACAAGCTCCTGCAGCGACCCTTCTCTGACCTTGCGTTTCTTTTCAATGAGCCTTTTGATATCCGAAATTAATTGGTCTTGGTCCTTTAGAGCCCCAGCTACGGCCGCCTGTTCATCCTGATCCGGCGGAAATGGCAACAGGACGGAGGAGAGCGCTCTCCCGTTCGTTAAGGCCCTTGTTGTGTAGGTGCCTTTTGAAACGATCTGTTCACGAACTGCCTCGGACCGAAAGCAATATCGTTTGTAATCATCACGCAACTCATCGGATTTCGGGCGCCCTCGTAGGACAAACCCGCTGAATACCGCCGCTTCGATGTCCTCCAAAACAACCGAGGCATATCCAATCTCATCAAGCGTTTCGGATGTTCGCGTAAACAGTACGTCACCCTTACGCGCAGAATATGAGTCTTTTTCCTTGTTCGTAACGTCAACTAGTCCGGCGACATGTTCTTGGCGGATGCCTGTATGCTCGAAGACATCCATATAATTGATGATCGGCGTTCCATAACCAAAGTATTGCTTGGCTTTGTTAAGCCCGTTCTTGAATTCAAGAAGCTCACCGATAGGTTTGAGTTCCCAATCTTGCGGAATGATGCCGATCTGTGTCCTGCGATATCCCGCCGGTACCTCGGCCGCTTCGGACGTATGGGACATATCCATCGCTACTGCCTCCGCCATCACCAAGCGAACCCCATCTTTTCAAGGTGGCCTTTGACCTTAGACTCGTAGTTGGCGACCCGCTCTGCGAGCTTTGGCATCGGAAACTCGTAACGCTCAGCAAGCGTACGCACGCGTTGTGTCAATGCCTGGCTGATACGATCCATCTCGCCATGGATGTCTGCACCAAGACGTCCCATCCACTTGTCATCAACGACAAGCGTTTTGACCTCGTCCGCGCTGAGCTCCGGGTATTTCTCATAGGCCAACCGGTCGAGCTCAGACTCGGCAGCTTTGGTCTTGGCCTTCGTTTCGGCAATCTGATCGGTGAGTTCCAGATACTGCGCGATGATGCGCAGATCAGCCAGAGTCTCGTTCCCGGGCTCGGCGTCGAGCTTGGCCATTATCGTGTCGGTCGCCTGTTCCAAGAGCTCTTTCTTACGCTTCTTGGTGTCCCGAACATCACCCGCTAGAGACACGAACTGATCGAGCAATTTGCGCTCGTGCAGGTCAATCGCTTCTTTGATCCTGGCTTTGACGCTGCCCTGCGTGACGTTGCCCTTGTTGTTGGCGAGCGCTGCAATCTCTGGTTCAAGCAAGAGCGCGGCCTGTTCGGCCTCCACTTCATCCAGCTTTGCGCTCACTTCACGGTATTCCGCGTGCTCAACCGGCATGATGGCCGCCCAGACATCGTCCATCGTCTCGTTCCAGGCAGCTTTGGCCTCCGTCTTATTGCCGACTGACGCGAGCGCGCCTTCATCGCTGCCGTGCTCTTCTTCAAGCTCCGTAAGCTGCGCCTCGAATGACTCAAGGTTGGTGTTGAGCGCATCAATGGCGGCCTGCTCGTCGGCGAAGTATCGGGCAACAATATAAGGTTTAGGGATCAAGTCGCACGTCCAGCCCTTGTCCTTTTCGTTGCCTTTTTTATCGCGTTCGATGATGCGGTTGGTCTTGGCCACCCAGCCATCGGCTGCGATCTGATAGCAATCGTCCTGCATCTGCTCGGACCAGTAGTCCATGATGTGCTGGTAAACGTCGTATTTGTTGATAAGCGGCTTGCCGGTGTAGTGGGCAAGCAGGTCTTCGGAGAGGTCAAATATGACTTCCTTTGGGTTACAGCCGGGCTCCAGCGCTTTGAGCTTTTCGGCACTGCGCTCCCGCCAGTTTTCAAAATGCCCTTCCATCTGACCGATAAAGGTCGTGAACTCAGGGTGATCGAAGATAGTTGTCTTGATGTCGGCCTTGTCAATCGTCAGATCGACATAGCCGGGACGGCATTCGGAGAAGAGCGCTGCCTCAAGGCCAGGGCAGACATCCCAGTATTCACGCAAGTCATCGATGTTCGGCTGCGGGATGCCGCCGCGAAGATGCCCCTCGATATCCTGCCGGTCTTCTTTCTTCTGGCTGTCGATGTAGCGGGGAAGATTAAGATTATACTCGTTCTTCTCGATCTCAGAGAACGGCACAATACGCGAGTAGCCAGGAATCTCGGTGCCTTTTGTGAAGGCATCGACGATCTTGTGAAGGTCTTGCGAGCGTAGCCGGTTCTTCGGGCCATCCTTCATGAAGCCATGGCTGGCATCGATCATGAAAATGCCCTTCCGGGCTTGTGCGTCCTTTTTGTCAACGATGACGATACAGGCCGGAATACCTGTGCCGTAGAAAAGGTTTGCAGGCAGGCCGATGATACCTTTTATATATCCTTTCCGAATGAGGCTCTTGCGGATGTCTGCTTCCGCATTGCCGCGGAAGAGTACGCCATGCGGCAGAATGCAGGCGCCTGTGCCGGTGCTTTTGAGTGAGCGCACGATATGCAGGAGATAGGCATAGTCACCCTGCTTGGCAGGCGGCACACCAAATCCCTTGAAACGCTCGTATTGGTCATTGAGCGGGTCGAGGCCTGTGCTCCAGCGCTTATCACTGAAGGGCGGATTGGCCACCACGTAGTCAAAAGCCTTGAGCGCAGAACCGTCCTTAAATTTAGCATCGGTGAGCGTGTTGCCCTGTGTGATCAGCGCAGTCGGCGTGTTGTGCAAGATCATGTTCATGCGCGCGAGACCGCTGGTCGCCGCATCTTTCTCTTGCCCGTAGAGCGTAACATCCGCACCGGCTTCATCGAGAACCTTCAAGAGAAGCGAACCGGAGCCGCAGGTCGGGTCATAGACCGTAGTGTTGGTAGAAACCGAGGCGGCACGAATGCCAATCACTTGGGCCATGATCCGACTGACCTCGGCTGGTGTGTAAAACTGTCCCTTGCTCTTGCCGCTTTCTGTCGCGAAGTGGCGCATCAGGAATTCATAAGCATCGCCCATGATGTCGTCGCCGTCGGCGCGGTTTTTTGAGAAGTCGAGGCGGGGGTCTTGGAAGATCGCTATCAGATTGGTAAGGCGATCAACCTTTTCCTTGCCGTCGCCAAGTTTTACGGCGTCATTGAAATCAGGAAAGTCGGCTTGAGAGAGAGTTTGATTGGCAGCAGCAAGTGGAGCGATGATCTTCTTATTGATCTGGTCGCCAATGTCCGGTTTGCCTTTAAGAGCAACCATGTCAGCGAATCCTGAGTCGTCCGGAACAGTAATCGGGGCAAAGGGAACTCCAGCATACTTGTCAGAGATATATTTGATAAAAAGAAGGGAGAGCACATAGTCTTTGTACTGGCTAGCATCCATTCCGCCGCGAAGCTCGTCGCAGCTGGCCCATAGCGAGCCGTAGAGTTGCGATTTCTTAATTGCCATTCTGCCCTTCTTTCTTGTTTTCTATTTCGCCTTGTTGGGGCGGATGTAGGCGAACGTACTCTCGCATAAACTCGCGGAGCACCTGGGCGGCAGGTTTGTCCTGCGCCTGGCATGCTTCGAGGAAGCTCTTGCGCAGTTCTCGCTGCACCCTGATGCGAAGACCAGCATCTTTCATCCGGGAAAGTGTAGCCGATGGATACACATGCGTGCAATCGACTTGGATACTTTCTCCACAGTCGATGAAAGGGCTCCAGTTCTTCTTGTTGGAAGCCATCTGCTTATCCAGAATGAAAAAGGCCACCCGCTGACGGCTTGTCCAAGAAGTGGTCTGGATGAACGCCTCATGGAAATATCGGTGGTAGCAAGAACGCTCTTCTGATTGGTGGTCAAACGGGCAGCCGTTTGTGCATGGTTCGGTGTTGGTGGAGAGGCACGTCTCCAAGTCCAACGAGTGGGATGTCAGGGGGCGCGATAGCCCCTTGGCTCAATGGGATGGTTCCAAGGTAAGGGCAGCTATGAAATGCTCCCTTCCTGGTCACGCTGGAAACGTCTCCATGAAGTGAAGTGGCGCGCATCCAAACTGCGGAAGGTTGGTCTCCATGACATGGTGGTGATTGAACGGCCACACGTTCTACTGGCTCTGAGATGGGTTTCATGCCCTGATCTGAGCCACGGGCTGGGGGGATGCAACGGGGGCGCGCAAGTCTGAAAGACTGGAGCGGGCCCCCTTGCCAAGATGTAGGTGGTACTACCACGTACACATCTTGCACATCAGGCTTTGGACCATCCGGAGCACATCTTGCACATCAGGCTTTGGACCATCCGGAGCACATCTTGCGTACGATGAAACTAGTCCGATTTTTTGCAACAATCAGACTGCTGGATTCCATCTAGCGCATCAGGCTATGGCCAATACAGAGCACATCTCGCGTGCGATTGATTTAGTTTGGTTGGGCGCAAAGTTGTGTAGGAAATATTTCCGTTTATTGCAAAAAGGTGATTGATTGTGTGGATTTAGAATGAGGTAAAAATGAAAATAAAACTAGCTTATAGATTTCTCATTTCTTTGGGGATTTTAATGATTTCCTTATATATTATAGGAATCTGGATAGAGAAACT
>JBCBON010000062.1:0-12768 GCA_039821195.1 Pseudomonadota bacterium | reverse complement strand
ATGCGCATCGCGGCCTTTGCTGAGGACCGCGCACTTGCGGTGGCGCTCCACCACTGTTTTTCCGAAGGTCTGAACGCGGTTCTGCGTGCAGGCGAAACCGAGCTTTCGGAGATGACAGTACAGACGGTTTTAGATGACGTTTTTGCGGCTGCAGGATTTGCTGCGGCCCATGTTCAAACCAAGACCAGTCACACTAAAACAGACACCGAAGTCGAAGGGTTTATCTATGATCGTTTGATTGAGCGGCAGAAGCGTTGGTATCGTCATGATGATCACCACGCGCTCGTTCGGGATGCAAACAACCGTTTTGTGGGCACGGTTGCGAACCCGTTTCCGTTTACGCAGTTGGATAAAATCAAAGAGCGCGCGTTTTTAACGTCTTTTAATATCCCACAGCCAAGCGTTCTGCACGTGCTGTCAAAAGATGATCTACCGGAGAAGCTGATCGAAATTGCGCCCTCGCTGCCGTCGAGTTTTGCTCTGAAACCTGTCGGGGCAGGGCACTCATTTGGCGTTACTTTGGTCAAGAACAGTCGGAACTTGATGCGCGGCGGATCGCCGTTTGATGCGGCACATGTTGGTGCCGAGCTGAGCCAGTTGGCCGCCAAAGGATACTGTCGGCACGAAGGCAAAGAATTTCGCTTCAATTTCTCCGCCTTTGTCATCGAGGACCTGGTTGAGGACGAGTGCGGCTTTGAGACGCCCACAGATTACAAGCTTTTCATGTTGGGTGGCGAGCTTCTGTGGATTCAGCTTCATTTCAAAGCGGATGGCTTTACCTGGGTGGCGTTTGTGGATGAAGATTTCACGCTGTTGTCTCAACCCGCATGGACCCCTTCCGTTTGCTGGCGCACTCACCGGGCTTTGGTGTGTGATGACCCGTCTATCATTGCTGCGCGCAAGCCAAGGTCCTTGTCTCAGATGGTAAAGACATCACGAGAGTTTGGCGGGCATTTGGGTATGTTCGTTCGGCTGGATTGGTATGCCGATGCGAAACGCGGACCTTTGATGGGGGAAATCACGCTCTTTCCCCATATGTTGCAACCCCGAAATTTCTATTCTGCATGGGCCAATGCGCGGGTCGCGCAGCTGTGGCAGAACCCCGAGGGTGCACGAGCGAACATAGATGCGGAACCCGCGCAGAACGGACTTGAACGCGTGGGTGCTCTTCTGGAGCAGCGTACCGGGCTTTTGGATTTCCTGCCCTCGGTACAATCAGACCTTTGGGCGGTTTCTGAAAACCTGACCTATGGCGCGCTTCGGCGGTATATTGACGGATTTGATTTGTCGGGATCTGGTGTCGCGCGAGGGGCGCGCGTCGGCCTGATCGGAGATAACGGTACCGCCTATGCCGGGGTTTTGCTGGCCCTTATGCACAGGTACTGTGCTGTGCCGGCAGGGGGCGGTATGCCCTCTATGGCCATCGAGACCTTTATTCGCGAAAATGACTTAACCGCGGTTTGCGTTGAAGCCGGAACGACCGATGCAGAGGCGGTCAGAACGATTGCCGCCCGGCTTGGTGATGTGAGCGTTGTTGAGCTGTCGAAGAACGCGCATTTAGGCCTCATGGAACTGGACGTGGCCGAGGGTCGCGAACCGCGTGCAGAGGCGAATGGGCCGGACGATACGGTGCTTATTCTGCGGACCTCCGGTACGACGGGCGAGCCCAAGCAGGTGCCGTTCTCGCTGTCGCGGGTGATGCGCTCGGGCTGGATGATTGCGAACTCGCTCAATCTGACGAGAGAGGACAGTGGTGTGTCGATGCTGCCACTGCATCATGTGGGTGGAATAACGTGTAATCTGATTGCGCCATTATTAAGTGGGTCTTCGATGCGGTTTCTATCCGGCTTTGATCAAAGAGCTTTCTTTAAGGCCCTCAAATCGGATCCCGGCGCAAGCTGGGTCTATTTGGTTCCCGCAATGTGGAGCCTCGTTGGAGAATATGCTCGTGCACATCCCGATCTGAAGCCAGATGTGTCATGGCCGAAGTTGCGAGCGCTGCGCAGCGCGGGTGCCGATTTGCCCATGAACTTGGCCCAAGACCTAGCCGATATTTTTGGAAAAAGGGTCAGCGTGGTTCCAACCTATGGCATGACTGAAGCGATGCCGATTGCGGCGCCAAGTTTGCCCTATCGGTTGGAGCATCCGGGCGAAGTTGGTTCACTTTTGCCCGGTGTTGACGTGGAAGTCATCGATCCAAAGTCAGATGGTGAGCACGTCCTTCCGGATGGTGCTGTCGGCGAAGTGACTGTCAAAAGTCCGACAGTGATGGCTCCTTCAGCTTGCAGTGATGAACGAAGCGCCTCTGACTTCACATCGCGGGGATATTTTCGCACCGGCGATTTGGGGAGTTTGTCAGCCGATGGTGAGAACCGTTTGACGATAAAAGGTCGCATCAAAGATTGTATCAACCGCGGGGGCGAAACGCTTGTTCCGACAGATGTTGAGGCGACGCTAAGGCAATACAACGGGTCGGGCGAACAGATCGGGCCATTTGCGGTCATGGCCTTTGCCCGCAATCATATCACGCTTGGCGAAGATGTGGGTGTGGCTGTCACTGCCGATCCAGATCGATTTAACGCCCGCGACTTCTGGGATTGGGCCAAATCCGTGCTGCCAGCCTATCAGATGCCCAGTACGATTGTCCTAGTGGACAGCCTGCCAGCGACCGAACTTGGGAAGTTGCAGCGCACACGATTTGCTCAGACCTTCAATGCACATGTTGAAGCGGCCCGTATTGGAGCGCAGGAAGTGTTTGTTCAACACTATGCAAACGCAGCGCCAGAACGACTTGAAACTTTTGGGTCAAAAGGTGCGGATCCAGCGGCAGCAAGAACCAAGCCTGCGGATACGCTTTCGGCGGTTTGTCATGTGATCCAAGACTTTGTCGAAAGAGATGAGGCGATCGCAGCTGACACGTGTTTGGATGATCTTGGGATCAATTCGCTGGCTGCGTTGGAACTGGTCACCAAACTCAACCAACACTTTGACGCAGACCTGCCGCCATGGATCATCAGTGATGTGCCAACGCCGCGCGGGTTGTCGGAGTATCTGCGGGACGCGACCAATGAGAGTGCGCAGGTGACACCGCGCGTGGGTAAAAATGAGGGTGCCGGATACGTGCACTCGGGTCGCCCTACGCGCGTTTTGGTCTTGCATGGTGAGGCCGCCGACGCAGCATTGATGGAGGCAAGTTTTCAAGCGACGCATTGGTCGACGATTTTGTGTGGCCAAGTGGAATTTGTTTACCTTGATGCGCCTCATACTTGTACGCCGAAGCCAGAGTTCCATCAGGCAGCCGTTGATGCGGGTTTCTATTCGAAGGATCGCTACCGAAGTTGGGGCGCGACCGAGGCGGCAAGCCTTGAGACCAGCCTAGATGCGGTGCGAACTGCGATTGATGAATTGGGACCGATCGATGGAATTGCGGGGATATGCGATGGCGCTTTAGTCGCAGCACTTGTGGCGTCTGAGCGTCCTAATTTGCAGCTTTTGTTGGTCATGTCACCGAACCCGTTGGAGCGTTTGCATGATCGTTGGGCGATGCGAGACTGGTCGGTCACCTGTCCTTCGCTTCACCTCATCTCGCCCAACGACCCGATGAATGGGCTTCCTGCACAAATTGAGGTTTCCCTGCGCTGCAAAAGGGCGGTGCTGATTCAACATGACCGCGGCCATGCTGTGCCGACCTTCGATGCCGAGCTGCGGGAGGAGTTTGAGCGCATTTTCGGTGCGGTTTTGGCCGAGAAGCCGGGCGCAAAAGAAACGGCCTCGGTTGCTTTGCCGGGGGCCTCTGCTGGCACACCGAAACGCGCTGGCGAACGCCTCGCCGACATTGAGATGGCACATATAGAGCGTACAGTTTGCGATCACATGTCAGTTGGGCGCGCGGCAGTTGGGTATTTCTCGGACCCTCAAACGAAGACCTCGCAACTGGTTGCTTTTGTGATGCCCAACCCGGATTTGACCGGGGTTGTTCGTGACGACGACGAAGCGACCGATGCTGACCTTCGCACATTCCTGTCGGCGAACCTGTCTGAGGATCATATGCCAGATCGGATCGTCCCGATTGATGCGTTACCACTCACGGCCGCAGGGGAGGTTGACTTTCAGGCGCTGGCGTTGCGCTTTTCACGGCCTCGACCGGATTACGTGGCGCCGCGGAACGCGTTGGAAGAGGATATTGCAGGTATTTGGAAAAGCGTCCTGATGCTGATTGAAGCGCCGGGTATTGACGACGATTTCTTTGATCTCGGCGGCTATTCCATGCTGTCACTGACTATGCTGCGCGAGTTGGAGAAACGATCTGCCACAGAGATTGGACCGGAGGTTCTGGTTGGGCTGAGTACCGTCCGAGCCCTAGCGTCGAAACTGCAATCTGCAACGGATGATCCTTTGGGGGCGGGGTCTGGCGGGGCAGAGACGCTTGACGAAATGAGCGCGCGTTCCGGTTTGTCAGAGGACGTTATCAAGGGGCTTCTTGCGAACATAGCTGCTTGGGATGGTGTGCGCTCGAAGAGCAATAGTTTCGTTTTTGGGAAAAACACCGAAGGTCAGGCGCAGCCGATTTTCTGGTGCTTCCAAGGCTATAACGAGTTTGCGCAACTGGCAAGATACATGGGCGAGGACCAACCGATCTACGGCATGCGCTCGGGTGTTCGGGTGCTGGCAAAAACGATCCCGAATGCGAAAAGGCTTGCGCGCTTATATGTCTCGGATATCCTAAATGTGCAGCCTGATGGCCCGTACATCATTGGCGGCAACTGCCAATCCGCCATGGTCGCCTTTCAAATTGCAAAAGAGCTTTTGCGGCGTGGCAAAGAGATGTCACTGTTGTTTTTGCATGAGCAAGTCAGCCCGCAGACATATGACGGGCGCGTCGCTTTGTTCTTTGGCGATAGCAGTTTTCGGAACCCACAAAAGTTTTTCAAGACTGCAGAGAAGGGTTGGGAAAGGTTCTATTCTGGACGGGTCGCGACCTACACCGTGGGTGGAGAGCACGGTAAATTCTTTGATGAGCCGAACATTCAAACGCTTGTTGCTGCGATGAAGATGGAGCTTCGGGCAGTGGAAGACGCGATATCGGGTGGGGAACAGCCAACCGTGATGTCATCGGAGCAAGGAACAGATGTGCCCGCGATAAGCCTTCAGCTATCTGCACCAGAGCGTGTGACCTGGCCCATCATTGGAACGAGAGCTTCTGTGAATGTGCGCGTGACCAATGCAGGATCTACCACAATCCCAGAGGGTTTGGATTGCCGGGTTGGGTTTTCTGTGTGCAGACGCAGAGGCGCTAAGAAAATCCCGCTGTTCTACGGTTTCAGCGACGCGACCCTATTCGGCCTTCGTCCGGACGAAACCAAACTGGTCACGCTCAAAGTGGAGCTTCCTTCGGAACCGGGGAAATACGTGGTGGAGTTTGATACGTTAATCAACCAAGAGCATTGGGGCCGTTTTGACGGTGCAACAGTCGCGGAAAGTAATTTAGACACCGAGGGGCTGGTCGCGAAAGCCTCTTTTAAGCTGAAAAAGTTGCTTGGGCGCGGGATCGCGGAGCGGCCTATCGCGGTTGAACCAAAATGATACAAAAGACGTGATCGGGAGAGGCGATCCACCGCCCATGTGTGAGGGCTAAAGACGGAGGCAGTTTCACGGCAGTCGCGTCAAGCTTGGCCGACCAAGACCCGTCGGGGTTTAAAAAAACCTCTGCGTCGTGAAACCCAAAGTACCGTTTGGTGATTGGGTGCACCGCTTTGAACAATGCTTCTTTCGCCACGAAAGTCAGCTTGCAGTTCGGAACGGTCAACGCATCAGCGGCGGTTGCGGCCGCCATTTCACTTTGCGTCAGGACTTTGCGCCGCAGGTCAGGTTTGAGCGGGTCTGACGTTTCCGCGTCTAGGCCCACAGATGCAAATTGAGACGTTTGGCATGCTACACTGGCTGCACATCTCGGTGTGTGCGTGATGCTGCCTGCAATGCCGTTGGGCCAGACCGGGCTGCGATCCGCCGCTTTGAGGATCGGTTGGGCTGTGAGCCCGATTTTCGCAAGCGCGGCCCGTGCAGCTGCACGGCCGGCCGCGAATTCGGCTTTCCGCTTGGCAACGGCATTTTGGACAATCGCGATTTCACTGTCGAAAAGAGTGTAACTGCCCTCGATGGGCAGAGCTGCGCTCGCAACCTCTGACGGGCAGATGGCGGATAGGGCATTCGCATCCGCGTCAATGGTGGGCTTGGGCATCGTCATGGCGCGCAGACTTATCGCAAGGTGCCGCGCTCTGCCAACACAACGTGCTTTTGATTGAAATGCACCGCATTCCGTGGAACCATATGCTTATTCCCCGGAAGAAGACTTATGACTGCGCACCCGTCGATCCAATCTAATTCAAGTTTTTCTCGCAGATTGGATAACCTTCTGACCGAGATTTACCCGGAAGAGGATCTTGAGCTGCTCTCGCAAAAGGTGGTTGAGGCCTTTTGGCCGGAAGGGCGGCATCGTCGAAATCAGGGCCGAAAGCCGGGAAACAAACTCTGGTCAGAGAAGGATGCAGTGCTCATCACCTATGGCAATACGCTGGAAGATGGGCTGCACAAACCCCTCGATATATTACACGATTTTTTGCTGAACCATATGAAAGGTTTGGTGAACGGCGTGCATATCCTGCCGTTTTTCCCGTTTACTTCGGATGATGGGTTTGCGGTTTCAGATTACTATTCTGTCAGTCCACAGCTTGGTGATTGGGAGGATATCTCGCGGATTGCGGATGATTTTCATGTCGTATCAGATTTGGTGCTGAACCATGTTTCCAGCCAGGGAAATTGGTTCAACGCCTTTCGGCAAGGTCAGACGCCGTATGATGATTTCTTCTTCACGGCCCAACCCGAAGATGACCTCAGCGCAGTGGTTCGTCCGCGCACCACGCCGCTGCTGCGAGAGGTGCGAACGTCGAACGGGCCCGCGCATGTTTGGTGCACATTTAGCCATGACCAAGTTGATCTGAATTTCAAAAATCCAGAAGTCCTCTTGGAGATGCTGCGGATTATCCGCCTGCACATTGATCAAGGGGTGCGGACGCTCCGCCTGGATGCGGTGGCCTATATTTGGAAAGAGGTCGGCACCTCTTGTATCCACTTGCCTCAGACACACGCGATTGTTCGCCTGCTGAGGCTTTTATGCGACTACAACGCGGAAACGGTTATTTTGTTGACCGAAACGAATGTGCCGCGCGCCGAGAATCTGAGCTACTTTGGGAACCGGAACGAAGCGCACGCAGTTTATAACTTTTCGCTGCCGCCGCTGATTTTGCATGCCTTACTGTCGGGATGCGCCACATATTTGCAATCTTGGCAGGCAAGTATGCCGCCCGCGCAGTTGGGGTGCGCCTATCTGAATTTCACCGCAAGCCATGATGGCATTGGGATGCGCCCAGCCGAAGGGGTGCTGCCTTCGGAGGAGATTGAAAAGGTTATCTCCAAAGTGACGGAAGAGGGCGGTCTAGTATCAATGCGCGCTTTGCCGGACGGTCGCGAAGCGCCTTACGAACTGAATTGCGGGTATTTTGATGCATTGCAGGCCACATTCCAGGGGGATCGCGCGCATCATCTTGATCGGTTCCTATGTTCCCAGACCATTGTGATGTCGCTGGAGGGGATACCCGCGTTTTACATCCACTCCTTCCTTGCGACGCCGAATGATTACGACGGGGTGGAGCGGCGGAAAATGAACCGGGCCATAAATCGGCACCGTTGGCATTACCCTGATTTGCTTGAAATTTTGGACGATGAGACGTCGAATGCATCAAAGGTGATTGCACAGATGTTACAGCGTTTGCAACTACGTGGACGGCAGCCCGCCTTTCACCCCAATGCAACGCAATTCACCTTGCGGTTGGACGAACGCGTTTTTGGTGTATGGCGCCAAAGCCTTGATCGCAGTCAGTCAATTTTTGCCCTGCACAACCTATCTGCGGATGCGCTGTCGCTTAGCACAACATCCGTGAACCTTATAGAAGGCGAAGAATGGTTTGATTTGCTGACGGGCGAGGGGATCGCCGCGCATGGGGACGGCATCGATTTTGCGCCCTATCAGTGCCGTTGGGTTACGAACCGTCGCTCGAAGTGAACTCGTCCAAATCCTGTGCGACCGCTTTGTGAAGGTCGGAGAGGAAATCGACATCCGCCGAATGAACCCGGTTCCAAGTGGGAATGAAGGGCGACTCGTATGGGTTTTCCAAGAAAATCTGCCCTGCACGGATGATGTTTTCGGCGAACAGCTCGATAGATTTTTCCTCGCGGTGACGGTCCAATGACAGACCGTTCATGACTGCGTCGCTGTAGTAATCTTCTAACAGATCAAGCGCTGTACGGTAGTAGGTCGCTTTTAATGTGCGGAACAGGTTTGGCGTGAACACGGTTCCATCGGCCGCGAGTTTTCGAAAGATCGCTTTGCAAATGTCCGTAGACATGCGGCTGAGCCCTTTGGTGGCATCTTCTGGCGAGAGGTCCTGATGCTTGTGATCGTAATTGTCCGCAATTTCGACCTGACACACGGCTTTGGGTGCAAGATTGCGCCACGCCTCCGACAGGATGCCGATTTCTAACCCCCAATCCGAAGGGATGCGCAGATCGGGCAGGTTGCTGGTGCGGATCGCCACCTCGCCCGAGAGCGGGTAGCGAAAGCTGCGCAGATAATCGAGATAGTCCTTGTCGCCGATTACGCGTTTGAGCGCGATCAGAAGGGGGCTGATCAGGAGACGCGTGACACGGCCATTGAGCTTTCCCTCTCCAATGCGGGGGTAGAACCCTTTGGCCATTTGATATGGAAAGGATGGATTGACCACTGGGTAGACTAGTCGGTCCAAAAGCTCGCGGTTGTAGGTGACGATGTCACAATCATGGATGGCCACAACCGAGCTGTCGGCACATGCCAACAGATACCCGATGCAGGACCAGACGTTTTTGCCTTTGCCCGGTTCCTGCTCGGATAATCCGAGCTGCGTGAGGCGATCCTGCATCGCCATAAGACGGGGGCTGTCATTCCAGATGACCACATGGCCTTGGGGGAGTTGGCCAAAGAAGGCCCGCGCGTGGCGATATTCCTGTTCTGTCGCCCGGTTGAGACCGATCACGATGCGGTGCAGATAGTGCACCTTTGATAGCTCATCCATAATGCCCAGAAGCGCTGGGCCTTCTAACTCGGAATAAAGGCAGGGTAGAATGAGGGTGATCTTTCGCGACGTTGCAAAGGCGGCGACCTCTTGCGTCAATTGGTCTGCAGGGCGTGCACGCAAATTATGAAGCGTGGTGACATTTCCGTTTTGATGAAAGTCGGCCATGTTTGGTCTCGTACTGCCTTATGTCAGGTCATCGGTAAGGCGAAGGATCGCCTCTGACCAGCCCTGCGGCCCAGGTTTTTGGGTGCGAATGATCTGGCCAGTTTGTTCTTGGGGTTGGGGCGGGATGCCTGGTGATGCCGGGTTTTTGACGATCACTCCGATTGAGGCGGCTGCGAGCATTTCCAGATCATTCGGCGCATCACCCAGAGCGACGGTCCGACCGGGAGCAAGGGTCGCTATGACCTCTGTGACGGCGTCACCTTTGGTGCGGCCTTTTGAGATGGTGAGGAAACGGCCCCCGGACCGTGCGGAAAGACCGTGGTCTGCCAGTTCATCAATGAAGTCTTGCAAATGCTCCTGAGGGCCTGTCCATAACCCCGGTTCGCTGAACGCGCGGCGTTTGGCGTTTTGCGCATCTTCAAGGGGCAGACCCGTGGCTTGGGCAACTTCCACATCTGTCATGTCACCAAACCCTTTGAACGGACGGCCCAATGTTACCAGCGTTGCGCGAATGTCCGCATAGTCACTTAAGTCAGCCTTCTGCATGCCTTCAGCGGGAAGAAGGCCAGCACCGTTTTCAACGATCGCTGGAAATTGCGGGAATCCTATCGCCACGCGCAGTGGCGCGATCTCGACCGCAGTTTTACTTGAAGCAAGAACCAATCCAGCACCAAGCGATTTGAGGCGGGCAAGACCAGGTTTTGCCGCCTCCCAGTTATAGGTTTCATGATCCAACAAAGTGCCGTCGAGATCTGAAAAAACCAAAAGCGGGAGCGCAGCCATACCCGTAACAGACTGAAAACTGGCATAGTTGTCCATCGCCAAAGACGCGGCGGCTAAAAAAGTATCAAAAAACCGAGTGTGCCAATTCTTTCGGCTAGGTTAACGTGATCTCAGTCGGGAAACGCTTGCCAAGTGCCAAAACCTCCGAAACACTCCGAACCAGTTAAATGAGAGTGGAGAGGTTCATGACCCTGAAGACATTATCCATAACGACGGCCCTGGTTGCGACCATGGCCAGCGGCGCGTTTGCCGAAACACTGAATTGGGCCCGGGCCGGCGACAGCTTGACGCTGGACCCCCATGCGCAAAACGAAGGTCCAACACATGCTTTGGCGCATCAAATGTATGAGCCGCTGATCATTCGCGACATGACCGGCAAGATTGTACCGGCGCTGGCCACAGAATGGGGTGTGAAAGAAGGAGATCCGAATGTTTGGGAATTCACACTGCGCGAAGGTGTGACGTTCCATGACGGGTCCGAATTCGACAGCGAAGATGCAGTATTTTCATTCGAGCGTGCGCTAACTGAAGATTCTGACATGAAAGAACTTTTGTCTTCGGTCGTCGAGGTGCGCGCTGCGGGCAAGTTTGGTTTCGAGATTGTCACAGACGGTCCAAACCCCATCATGCCATCTAACCTGACCAACCTGTTCATCATGGATAAAACCTGGACCGAGGCGAATGACACGGTCAAAGTGCAGGATTTTGAAGGTGGCGAAGAGACATTTGCGTCACGCAACGCAAATGGGACCGGCCCATACGTTCTACAAAGCCGGACACCTGATAGTCTGACAGAGCTGTCGATGAATGAAAACTATTGGGGTAAAGATGAGTTCCCAATGGAGGTCACAGCGATCCGCTATACGCCGATTCAAAACCCTGCGACGCGGGTTGCGGCCTTGCTGTCTGGCGAGGTGGACTTCATTCAGGATGTGCCTGTGCAAGACCTTGAGCGTGTTGCGAGCGAAGACAACCTGCAAGTGATCAAAGCGCCGCAAAACCGGGTGATCTTTTTTGGTTTGAATGTGGGTGCAGATGACCTCGCGAATGACAATGTCGAGGGCGCAAATCCGCTGGCGGATGTGCGAGTGCGCCAGGCGATGAACATGGCGATCAATCGCGATGCCATCATGCAGGTCGTTATGCGGGGTCAGTCCATTCCGGCGGGTGTTGCTATGCCGCCATTTGTGAACGGTTGGACGGAAGCGTTGGATGAGGTTCCAGCGACGGATATCGCGAAAGCCAAGGAACTGATGGCGGAAGCGGGTTATGCCGATGGATTTGAGATCCAATTGGATTGCCCGAACGATCGTTACATCAACGATGAAGCGATCTGTCAGGCGGCTGTTGGTATGTTTGGTCAGATCGGAATCAACGTGAATTTGGAAGCCATTCCAAAGGCGCAGCACTTCCCGAAAATCTCGAATAAAACGACCGATTTCTACATGCTCGGTTGGGGTGTTCCGACATATGACTCTGAGTACATTTTCAACTTCCTGGTCCACACAACGGATGACAAACGCGGAAGCTGGAACGGCACTGGGTTCTCGGATGCCAACGTGGATGCAAAGATTGTATCGCTGGCTTCCGAGACGGATCTGGACGTTCGGAACCAGACGATCAGCGACATCTGGAGCGTTGTTCAGGAAGAGGTTCTGTACCTGCCAATCCATCACCAGGTTCTGAACTGGGGCATGACAAATGATGTTGTCACGGTTGTTGACCCAGAAGATGTACCAAAGTTCAAATATTTCGAGTTGAACTAAGACTTCACAATTTGTGGTTCCGGCCTCGGCCGGGACTACGCTTTTGGTCGATAAGACAGGAGATATCCCATGAGACACCTTTTATTGTCGACCACGCTTGTAGCGGCTGCACTTCCAGCGCAGGCGGAAACGTTTAAGTGGGCGGCAACGACCGATCCCCAAACAATGGACCCGCACGCCGTTAATTCGGCCCCGGTTCTTGGTTTCTTAAACAACGTATACGAAGGGCTGGTGCGCCGCGGCACAGACATGGCGATCGAAGGTGCTTTGGCCGAGAGCTGGGAGCCGCTTGGCACAGAAGGTTGGCGGTTTAACCTGCGTGAAGGTGTGACCTTCCACGATGGTGCTGCATTTACCGCCCAAGATGTTCTGTTTTCCTACGAACGCGCCTCTAGCGAGGCAGCCGATACAGCAAGCTGGTTTTCGCCAGTGTCTGAGGTCGTGGTGGTGGATGCGTTCACCATCGACTTTATGACAAGCGCGCCAAACCCGCTGTTCCCGGACTCAATCGCAAATTTCATGATTATGGACAAGGACTGGGCCGAGGCGAATGACGCCGTGGTGCCTGCCAAAGATCAAGAGACGTTTGCGACACTCAACGCCAATGGGACCGGCGCATTCCAATTGGTTGAACGTCAACCCGGTCTGACAACGGTGCTGGAGCCTTTTGACGCCTGGTGGGGTGAGGTTGAGCATAACCTGACCCGGGCAGAATTTACGCCGATCCAAAATCCAGCAACCGCTGTGGCTGCGCTGTTGTCTGGTGAGGTGGACTTTATCAATCCCGTGCCCATTCAGGATGCCGAGCGTTCGAAGACAGCGGATGGCGTGGATGTCATTCAAGGCATCGAAGCGCGCGTGATCATGTTGGGCTTTGGCCACGAATT
>JBCBON010000061.1:0-13878 GCA_039821195.1 Pseudomonadota bacterium | reverse complement strand
GACAAGGTGAATGCCGCTGCACTGGCCGCGCATTACGGTTCAATTTCGATCGTGACCTTTGTCACTGCAACCTCGGTTCTGGACCGTCAGGGCATCACCTCTGAAGGGTTCATGGTGGCTGTCGCCGCCGTCATGGAGGCGCCTGCCATCCTCAGCGCGCTCTATCTTGTCTACCGTGGGGGCAGTGCGTCTTCGCAATCCATGGACTCAGGTCTCTGGCGTGAGATCCTGTTGAACGGATCCATTGTCCTTTTGGTGGGTGCGTTCCTGATCGGGATGATCACCGGAAACGAGGGGCTCGCCCAAATCGACAGCTTCATCATTGCACCTTTCAACGGCGTGCTGTGCCTGTTCCTACTGGACATGGGGCTCGTGGCAGGACGGGGCCTTCGCCAAGCGCGCAAACATATCGGCGTGTCTCTGGTCGGCTTTAGCATCATGATGCCCCTGATCGGTGCCGTGTTTGGTGGCCTCGCTGGTTGGGGTATCGGGCTCTCTGCGGGTGGCACAGCCCTTTTGATGACCCTCTCTGCATCCGCATCCTACATTGCCGTCCCGGCCGCGATGCGCGTCGCTTTGCCCGAGGCAAACCCGTCTATTTATCTTACCTGTTCGCTTGGGTTCACGTTCCCGTTCAACCTGACCATCGGCATTCCGCTCTATGTCGCCATCGCAACTGCATTGATATGAGGTCCCCATGGATACCCATCCCGCAAAACGTGTAGAGATCATCATCGAGGCCCCGATGGAGCGCCGCTTCCGAGCAGCACTCGAAGAGGCGGACATCACCGGCTACACAATTTTTCCTGTGCGTGGCGGGTCAGGGCGGTCCGGTGATTGGACCCGCGAAGGACAGGTCAGCAAAGCCGGCGGTATGATCGCCGTGGTCTGCATCATCAAAGAAGAGCGTTTGAACACATTGCTGGACCGGGTGTTTCCTTTGGTCGAGCGTCACATCGGCGTTGTTGCGATCACCGATTGTGAGGTTCTGCGCGCGGAACGGTTCTGAACCACGCGCAGAAAATTCTTAGTTGCGATAGGTTGTATGACATGTCTTGCACGTGCCGAAGGCCGTATCCGCATCGCCCGCTTGTGCAGCAGAGATCATCTGGCTCATCAACCCCTGGAAGCCTTCCCAGTCCGTCCAAATAACGTCTGCGGCCTTGGTCTCTACGCTACCTTGACCCGATGTATCTGCGCGAAACGCCACCAATGCCTGCTCTCCAGCCATTGCCAAAGCCGCAAGATCACGGGCTTTCGCCGCTGCGCCAACCTGCTTCATCAACGCTTGGCGTGCCATGATGTCGTCATTCGCACTCGCGTAGACCATCGTAGCCAAACCAAAAACCGTCAGAATTACAGCAATTTTTTTCATGACATCTGTCCTTTTTCTTATGCCTGCGTCAGGATGTAGCACAGGTTATGGAACATCCAGTTGACATTTTTAAGACAGTTTAATTCGGCACAATTTCGAAATCTTTCGGCCATGCCAAATCATAGCCAAATCTGATGATTTGCGTATCTCCCGCACCAAGGTCTAGCGACCACAAAAGCACGCCGCGACGCCCTTCAACGTTGCGCTCATCCGGTCTTGGCTGGGACACTTCGGTGACACGCAGGTCTTCGGCTTCTGAAACAGGTAACACATCATAAAGCCGCAAAGGCACCCGATGCGATAAAAGGTTCACAATTTCTGTTTCTGTCCGCACTTCGCGCGCATTTGTCGATGAAATCAGACCGCGATCACCGTCCTCTTGGGACAGAATACGATGCTTGATCAAAACGGATTTCAAAGGACCCAAGCCAATTTTTGCCTCGTCCCCGCTTGCAACTTCAGGCACCATTCCTGATCCGACATAAACGCCATTGTGATAAATCACGCTGTCACCTGCGAGCAGCAGACCAGTCCGATCAAAAGTGAAGTCTGTTGCCAGCGTCGCGGTTGCATCACTCGGGGCCACTGCCTCTGCAAACAAAGTTACCGGGGCGCCGATTTGATCGATTTCCACAAGAACGCCATTAGTGTCACCGCTCAGGATCGAAAGGGTGTCAGAAATACTGAATTCAACGGGCTCGCCAGCCGCCAACTGTGCCGCCAAGACCGATTGGCCCTCCAATTCGATTGCCTGAACAACCGGCTCTGAAAGCGCACTTTCAGCAACCATCAAATCACGAGATGCCGAAGAGTACGCCTCGCGGCGTTCAATCAGGGTCAAAAGGTTTTCATTGGGCAGATCGATGCGCGTTGCATCATACGGATCAGCCGTCGAGAGGGTGACGCGCGCATCCGTCCAATCAAACCCAGAGTTTTGGAACACCACCGCCTGACGCGTAATGTTCAAAGTACCTTCCATAGAGGCATAGTCGAGATCCAAACGATAGCTTGGGAACCAAGCTGCATCTTCGGTGAAGTTCTCAATGCGAAGCGACCCCGCCACACGGCGTTCGGCCTCGACCGTTAGGACAATCGTGCTTGTCTCAATAACCGGTCGTGGCGTTTGGTCGAAGGCGGCCTCAGCGACTTCAACTGCTAAAACCAGTTCATTTCGTTCAAGGTCTCGCGCATCGAGAGCGGCCTCAGCACGGTCAAGTTTTGCTTGTGCTGTAAAGGCCTCTACTGAAAGCTGACGGAGCATATTGATTGTCTTTGCAGGATCCAGTTCCCCTGCTGCCCCAATCAACTGACCCTCCGGCCCTGTCAGGCTTTCGACAGCCCGCAAACTGGCCTGCGCACTTGCGATATCGGCCTGCAAGGCAATGTCCCCAAGCTCAAATTCCGCCAGAGCAGCGCGCGCCTCGGTCAAAGTTTCCCGGCGCTGCAAGTAAAGCGTACTTTCTTCTCCGATAGATGGGCTGCCATCTATACTCTGCATTTCTACCGAGATCAGCCGCAATGAATCGCTTCCCGGCAATTGAATATTAGGTGCTCCAGCCGAAACGCTTGGTGTTTCAAACACGAGGGTATGCAAACCACCTGGCAAATCGACAAAGGCCGACTGTTCCACCAAGGCGCCCTCGGTAAAAATCGTTACGCGAGATACGTCCGGCGACACAAAAAACTCATCGGCGTAGAGGGCCGTTGTTGCAAACAAAGACCCAAACAAAACAATCGCACGCATTTTAAACCCTCCGCCACATAGTCTGTGTCCGGGTAAAACATGATTTACGATTCTGGCCTAGGCTTGTCTGTGGACCTGCCGCGTTTTGGCGGGCTACCCCTTCTTCAGCATGCGACGTCCCAGCAATTCTGCGATCTGCACCGCGTTCAACGCAGCGCCTTTGCGCAAATTGTCAGAGACAGACCAAAGGTTCAGGCCGTTTTCAACGGTCGCATCCTGACGAATGCGGCTGATATAAGTTGCAAACTCGCCAACAGATTCAATCGGCGTCGCATAACCACCCGCTTCGCGCTTATCGACCACCATGATACCGGGTGACTGACGCAGGATATCGCGCGCTTCATCTTCATCCAGAAAGCTTTCAAACTCGATATTGATGGCTTCGGAATGACCAACAAAAACAGGAACGCGCACGCAGGTCGCCGTCACTTTGATGCTAGGATCGACGATCTTTTTAGTCTCGGCGACCATTTTCCACTCTTCTTTGGTGGATCCGTCCTCCATAAAAACATCGATATGCGGGATCACATTGAACGCGATCTGCTTCTGAAAGACCTGTGGTTCATATTCCTGGCCTGGCATGAATTTGGATTTCGTCTGATCCCACAACTCGTCCATGCCGCCTTTGCCAGCACCGGAAACCGACTGATAGGTCGAGACAACAACGCGTTTGATTTTTGCACGATCATGCAAGGGCTTTAGCGCGACAACCATTTGCGCCGTCGAACAGTTCGGGTTCGCAATGATGTTTTTCGCCGTATACCCTTCGATGGCATCGGGGTTCACCTCTGGCACGATCAGAGGCACGTCTGGGTCATACCGATACAACGAACTATTATCGATGACGGTACAGCCAGCCACAGCCGCTTTTGGGCCGTACTCTTTCGTAGGGCCGGACCCAATTGCAAAAAGCGCGATATCCCAACCTGCGAAATCAAACGTGTCGATGTCTTTTGTCTTGAGCGTCCTGTCGCCAAACGTCACTTCCGTGCCAAGCGACTTACGCGACGCAAGCGCCGCAATTTCGTCTACTGGAAATTCCCGCTCCGCGAGGATGTTCAACATCTCCCGCCCAACACTGCCGGTCGCCCCGGCCACAACGACACGATAGCCCATGCCACGCACCCTTTCGATTGAAACGCGGGCGTGGTAACAGTCTTACCTAGGGACGAAAAGTGAATTCGGATCAATCGACACATGTCAGGTAAGTTTCTGATTGCAATGGACGAACTGATCTTTGCCGGCGTCGAGCTCTATGGGGTGATCCGCTACAATCGAATGTTCCATTACTACTTACGATGGGCACGCAGAGCGAAGGCGCGAACCCCCTCTCTGGCTCGACCAATCACGTTGAATGATAAGTACTACTTCCGCAAAGCGCTCGATCATTCACCCCTTCATGTGACGCTAAGCGATAAGCTGGCGACGAAAGACTGGCTGAAGCAATACTTTCCAGACATAGCAGTGCCGAAAACATTTTGGTCCGACGTAAGTCTTGAAGGCTTACCCGAAGACTTTTTGGGACAGAACGCAGTTTTGAAGAGTAATCACTCTTCAGGCCATATTATCTTTTTGAATGAGCCTGGGTTGACGTTAGCTGAGGTAAAACGTCGTGCGCAAAACTGGCTAACATCGAAACATTGGAAACGATACAGCGAATGGGCCTACTCAAAAGTACCGCCCCGTTACTTTGTCGAAGAGATGATAGGAACATTTGGCCAGCATCCGCTTGAAGCCAAAGTTTATACATTTGGCAATCAAGTCACCACGTCCCTTTATATCCAAAAACAAAAAGAGGGACGCGCCATGGATATTTTTACGCATCAGAACGACGGAACGACCAAGCTTGCACCGCATCTCGCAGTTGTTTCTGACAAGAGGCTAGGGTTGGAAAAGGCTCCACCGCAGAACGCTTTGGCAATAGCGATGAAGGTGGGTAGCATGCTCGATCACGTACGTGTCGATCTGTATGAGGTAGGGCGCAGCTATATATTTGGTGAAGCAACGCTGTATAACTTAGGTGGCAATTTTGGCGTCGTTAGCACAGATCCATACGACGGCAATACTGTTGCTTGGGACATTACAAAAAGCTGGTTTTTTCAAAATAAGCAAAACTGGTTTTGGGAAGTTTATAAATCTGCATATTTTCGATGGGCGTACCGTCAGCAGACACTTTAATAAGGGCTCGGACAACGTTTGGGTAATCGAAAACCTCTTACGTCATCTGTTTTGGCGCGATACCGGAGGCCGTGAATGACATTAATCAAAACCATGCGGAAAAACCTCCGCAAGTCTGTCCCATCCTTTGTGAAGCACCATCCTGGCCCTCTCTTCCTGGCCGACGATGCGCGTGTCTTCGATTGGGTCAACGCATGGGCCCGCCGCAACTTCAGCCATCTTTGGACCAAGTATGTAGAGCACACCGCAGAGACCGGATCCCCCAAGCCGATCAACGTTGCGTTCCCAGAAACGATGAACGAAAAAATGTTCTGGCGAAAACTGTTCGATTTCAATCCTGATTTTTACACGATCTCAGACAAGATCGCCGCCAAAGATTGGGTGAAGGCACAGGGATTTGATATCGCAGTTCCCAAGACGATCTGGTCGGGAAAATCGCTAGATGATCTGCCCAAGGACCTGATCGGCCAGGATGTGATCCTAAAGGCCAACCACGCATGGAAAACCGTCCTGTGGTTGTCTGAGCCCGGACTTACGCTTGAGAACATCAAGGAAAGGGCCGGCGGGTGGCTTGCGCTGCGCCATTTCGAAGACCCTCACGAGGTGTCATATGAACGCATTGATCCGCTCTATTTTGTGGAAGAGGGGCTTGGCACCCGGGACCTCCATGCCATCGAGTTGCGCATTTTCACAACTGGTGACCGCATCGGTCGCGTTGTCGCTCACCAGTCTCAGGGAGAGGTCAAAGCGGCGGAGTCGTTTGCGCTGGATCGTTTCGGGCAATTTGTTGTGTGCCAATCGCCGCCGGCGCTGACCCCTGACCGGTTAGTCATCGATCTAAACGCGTACCGTCACATCTTTGAGCCAACCGCACTTAAGCTTGGGGGTATGTTCGATCAGATGCGCACCGACTTTTATATCCACCAAGGTCGGCTCTATCTTGGGGAATTGACAGTCTACTCATTAGCCGGGTTCATCAAGGTCACGGGCGGGGACCCAATGCATCCCGACGCGCGGTGTTGGGATATCCGGAAAAGTTGGTTCATGTCGACGCCACAAAACGGTTGGCGTGCCACGTATCAGAAGGTCCTTAAACGTGCGCTGGACCGAAAAGCTGAATTTGCCAAAACGCAACCGCCTGTGCCATGTGAACCCGATCACATACCCCACACGCCTTATATCTTCGATCTTCCTGATACCACGCCAACGGACTATCACCCGCCGATTCCGACGTAAAACAAATCCGGTCAGTCGAAGATATCTTCGACCAGATCTCCAAACATTTTCCGCCGTTTCTTCGCCTTCCGGGTCTTTTTAGGACGCGGCGCGGGTCTGCCCATGGATGATCCATCCTTGATCTCATAAGGTACTTTTCGCGGCACCCGGTTGGGTGATCGGTCAGAGGTTTTCGCCTTCAACGGTTTCATATTATGCAGAGCTGCGCCGCAACTCCGACAGATGAGCTCATGCATCCCACTGTCCAGACGAAGCACGGTACGCGAGCCGCAAAAGCAGCATGTTGCGATTTTTGTAAGATCAGTGGCCATCACCTGCTCCGATTTGGTCGCTGATTTAAAAACCGCAAGAGCGACACTCTCGCTTTATTTCAAGCTGGAGTCCAACTCCGCTACAATGGCATCGCCCATCGATGTGGTGCCAACTGGCGTGCCACCATCGGACTGCATCAAATCACCTGTTCGAATGCCTTTCGCCAACACGTTTTCCACTGCCTTTTCAAGCCGCGTTGCCTCGTCGCCCTGATCAAACGAATAGCGCAGCGCCATGGCAAAACTCAGGATACAGGCAGAGGGGTTCGCTTTATTCTGACCCATAATGTCCGGCGCGGACCCGTGCACCGGTTCATAAAGCGATTTTGGTCGACCGTTTTCCATCGGCGCACCAAGCGAAGCTGACGGAAGCATGCCCAACGATCCCGTCAACATGGCCGCACAATCCGACAAAATATCGCCAAACAGGTTATCCGTCAGAATGACATCGAACTGCTTGGGCGCACGGACAAGCTGCATTGCGCCGTTATCTGCATACATATGAGACAGCTCCACCTCGGGATAATCTTTGTGGACCTCGGTCACGACCTCACGCCATAGGATGCCGCTCTCCATCACATTGGCTTTTTCCATAGAACACATCTTTTTGTTCCGGCGCATCGCAAGCTCAAAGGCAGACCGCGCCACACGATCAATCTCGCTCTCGGTGTAGCGCTGCGTGTTGATGCCAACACGCTCATTGCCCTCTTCAAAGATACCGCGCGGCTCTCCGAAATAGGAGCCTGATGTCAGCTCGCGCACAATCATAATATCCAAGCCGGCGACAACCTCCCGCTTAAGGGAAGAGAAGTCTGCAAGCGCATCAAAACACTGCGCCGGGCGCAGGTTGGCAAACAAATCCATCTCTTTGCGCAAGCGCAAAAGCCCACGCTCCGGCTTTACCGCAAAGTCCAGATCATCATATTTTGGACCACCCACCGCGCCAAGCAGCACTGCATCCACGCTCTGGGCTTTCTCCATGGTCGCATCTGTTAATGGAACACCATGGGCATCATAGGCTGATCCACCCACGAGGTCCTCGGATACATCGAATGTCAGGCCACGCTTGTCACCGAACCAGCCGATAATTTTTTGCACCTCGGCCATAACCTCTTTGCCGATGCCATCGCCTGGTAAAAGGAGAAGAGTAGGATGTGCCATGAAAAGTGTGCTCCCAGAAGTGATCGCACGCCGCCTACAAAGCCCCTAATCCGGGGTCAAGCAGGCTCCTTCTGGCTGTCATACTCAATCATGCGCGAAACCTTCAACAAAGAGAAGCCACGCATCGCGCAGGCCAAGGGCAACCAAGTGGAAAAAGCGATAATCCAAAACAGGGTGAAATCACCCACAAAGCTGCGGATCGGCAAAAGATCGGAGAAACTTTTCAGGAAGAACGGGATAGCAAACGGGAAAACAACCGCCATTGCAATGCTCAACAAACCTATTTGCAGCAACCGATCACGAGCATTCTCCGGCAGAACAGTTTGAAAAGTCGGAAGGTTGGACCAAAAGTGGAATGCGTCTTCTTGGGCGGGCCAAGGCGACCGCAGCAAGTAGATGAAAAAACCAACAAAAGAAACGACACTGATCAGATAACCAAGAGACGCCATCGGAACGATCATTTCAGCCGCCTTTTGTGTAACCTCGCTTTCTAGCAAACCCCGCATGATCAGTGACGGAGATCCGGGGAAGTCAAAAACACTAACCGCGAAATCCGCCGCCATGAGCGTCAGCGTATTCAAAGGGGACGAAAACTTAACCGTGCCGCACAGAACCACCAGCGCAAGCATGATTGTGATCAACGAAAAGAACCGCCACCGATTGTAAGGCGGCGCAAACCTGAATTCCAACAACGCTGGTTGGGAAAAGCCGTATTCTGTCAGCACAAAAAGGCATGCGGCAATGGTGATAAGTCCAAAACCGTCAGCCGTTGCAGGATTTACATCGGGCATCGAAGCGATTGTGAGGGTCATGAGAACCCCCACCAGCAGCACCCTAAAAAATGCGCCAATTAAACGACCAAACAATCCCTACATCCTTTTGCACATATACTTTCGACGTACCCTTACTAATACGATTTGCTGCGGCCGCAATTTACTTCAACTTTAAAGCGAATGTTAGGTGACCTAGAGCACACTTTTTACACCCATGGTACGTTTTTGGCATGCTGATCCTCAAAAGCTGTGATGCTCGTTTGTTTTTCCATAGTCAGACCGATATCATCTAAACCATTCAACAAACAGTGTTTCTTGAACGGATCGACTTCAAATTTAAAGACGGTTCCATCTGTCGCACTGATCTGCTGATTTTCCAGATCGACGGAAATCCGGGCGTTTTCACCCCGCTCGGCATCCTCCATCAGTATATCCACCTGTTCTTTTGGCAAAATCACAGGAAGAATTCCGTTTTTGAAGCAGTTGTTGAAAAAGATATCGGCAAAAGAGGTCGAGACCACGACCTTGATACCGAAATCCTTCAGCGCCCAAGGTGCATGCTCCCGCGAGGACCCGCAGCCAAAGTTGTCACCGGCAATGATGATCTCTGCCTGACGATAGGCAGGTTTGTTCAATACGAAATCTGCGATCTCGTTACCTTCGCGATCATAGCGCATCTCATCAAACAGGTTCACGCCCAGACCAGAGCGTTTGATTGTTTTCAAAAACTGTTTTGGGATGATCATATCTGTATCGATATTCACCAACGGCATTGGGGCGGCCACCCCGGATACATTTTCCCATTTATCCATCACATCATCTCCCGCACATCGGTAAGCCGCCCTGTAATCGCCGCCGCCGCGGCCATCGCAGGCGACAAAAGATGCGTCCGTCCTTTGTACCCCTGACGCCCTTCAAAGTTCCGGTTGGAGGTCGCAGCACAGCGCTCCCCTTCGGAGAGCTGATCGGGGTTCATCGCCAGACACATAGAACAGCCCGCCAAGCGCCATTCAAAGCCTGCCTCTTTGAAGATATCCGCCAGGCCCTCTTTTTCGGCCTGGGCGCGCACAAGGCCAGAGCCCGGCACGACCATCGCCCGCAATCCGTCCTTGATCTTCTTACCCTTCAGCACATTCGCAGCAGCCCGCAGGTCCTCAATCCGGCCATTTGTGCACGAGCCCAAAAACACCGTATCAATCTCGATCTCAGAAAGACGCTGTCCCGGCGTCAGCCCCATATATTCAAGTGATCGACGCGCCGCGTCCACTTTGCCGCCCTCAAAGTCTTCGGGATTTGGCACTACATCCGTGATGGGAAGCACATCTTCGGGCGAGGTTCCCCACGTCACTACAGGCGCAATGTCTTCACCCTTCAAGGTGACAACTTTATCGAAATGCGCGCCCTCATCTGTGAAAAGCGTTTTCCAATAGGCAAGTGCTTGGTCCCACATCTCGCCCGATGGCGCATGAGGGCGACCTTTTACATATTCAAACGTCGTCTCGTCCGGTGCGATCAGCCCAGCACGTGCGCCCCCCTCGATGGCCATGTTGCAAACGGTCATCCGACCTTCCATCGAAAGCTCGCGAATGGCTTGACCGCAATATTCGATGACATGGCCATTACCACCGGCAGTGCCTGTGGCCCCAATCACCGACAGAGTGATGTCTTTGGCTGTTACACCGGGCCGCAAGGACCCAGTAATCTCGACCTTCATATTTTTCGATTTCTTTTGGATCAGAGTCTGTGTGGCCAAAACATGCTCCACCTCTGAGGTTCCGATCCCATGGGCGAGCGCGCCAAAGGCCCCATGGGTGGCGGTATGGCTATCACCACAAACAACCGTCATGCCGGGCAGGGTCCAGCCCTGCTCGGGACCTACGATGTGTACAATCCCCTGACGGATATCTGTCACCGGATAATAATTTATCCCAAAGTCTTTGGCATTTTTATCAAGCGCCGCGACCTGAATTGCGCTGTCCTCGGTCATATTCTCAGGGTTCTCTCGACCGGCCGTCGTGGGAACATTGTGATCGGGAACGGCAATCGTTTTCTCCGGTGCGCGCACTTTGCGGCCCGCCATGCGCAGCCCTTCAAAGGCTTGCGGGCTGGTCACCTCGTGGACGAGATGACGATCAATATACAATAAGCAGGTGCCGTCCTCTGCCTCGTGCGCGACATGAGCATCCCAGATTTTATCATAGAGTGTTTTTGGTGCGGACATGGTTTCCTCCTCCGCCAAAGATCAAATGTAGTCGTCTACGGGGTCCTGATCTCAGCCTAGAATAGCGTCGCGTGCCCGCAGGCTGCTGTAAAAGCGCCATGGCAATCTCTTGGAATCATCAAGGGACACGCGTGTCATCATGAAAGCGTAATTATTTGCCTAGCCCGCATCATTCAAGCCATGGAATGCAACGCGCAATGTGCCCATTGTTCCGCGAAACAGAACAGATCGTACAAATCTGAATACTACTGAAGATGCCAAGAACCGGTTAGGTCAGGTCCGAACGTATTCGGAGAGAAGTCAATGGCAACAGCACGCGAAAACGCAATCAATTTATACATGCATGGCATCCGGGATGGTCACCCCGAAGAAGCCGTAAAGGCCTATACCGGCGCGCGTTACACCCAACATTCAACGGGCGTTGAAGACGGCGCGGAAGGCTTCATCAAATTCTTCAAACCGTTTATTGAAAACAATCCCATCCGCGACATTCAAATCGTCCGTGCGCTTCAAGATGGTCGCAAGGTTTTCGTCACCGCATATCAAAGCCTGAATAACGGGGAGGCCGAATGGGTCACGACAGATTTCTTTGACAGCGATGAAGACGGTAAGATCATCGAGCACTGGGATGTCATTGCACCATTTACCGGTCCAAACCCGTCTGGCCGTACTCAAGTTGACGGGCCAACCGAAATCACTGATCCTGACAAAACCGAAGACAATCGCAGACTTGTAGAAAACTTCATCCAAACGGTTCTGATTGATGATAAAGTCGACCGCGTGGAAGAGTTTATCAACCCGAACAAATATCTTCAGCACAACTCAGAGGTCGGGGATGGGTTGGATCACTTCATGGCGCTTTGGAACCAATCGAACCGCCCTTTGACCTATCAAGAGAATTTCATGACGGTGGCGGAGGGCAATTTCGTGGCCACGCTGAACCGCGCACGCTACGAGGATCAAGACCTCTGCCAAGTCGATATCTTCCGTGTAGAAGAGGGTTTGATCGTCGAACATTGGGACAATTCTGAACCCGTCCCGCCCCAGGACGAATGGGCCAATTCTGGGAAGTTCTGAACCAAATTTGGATGCGGTGCGTAGCAGGTGTATGAAACACCTTTTGCTAGGGTTGGTTTTGATGGCGGCGACAGTGGCGGGTGCAGCAAACGCCAAAACCTATAACGGCTTGGACGTGCCCGATTACACAGTGGTCGAACAAATCGGCGATGTCGAAATTCGCGACTATACCCCTTATACCGAGGCCAATGTAACCCGCAGGGGTTCCAGATCGGGCGCTGCAGGCTCGGCGTTTCGGGCGCTCGCAGGATATATCTTTGGCGGCAATCAGTCGGAGACCAAAATGGCGATGACAGCACCCGTCGTGCAAGAGCGTTCAGGCCGTGACTGGGTCGTCAGTTTCGTCCTTCCCAAGGACGTGTCGGTCACGACCGCGCCCATTCCCAACGCAGGCGATGTGTCCGTCGTGGAACGGCCCGGAACGCGCATGGCTGTGATTCAATTCAACGGCTTTTGGACGGACACGCGGCTAAGAGTGTTTGAAACCGACCTGCGCGAAACGCTGGCTTCAGCGGGCCTGACGCCCGTCGGCACTCCAATTTATATGTTCTACAACGATCCCTTCACGCTGCCTAGGAACCGTCGGAACGAAATGGGACTAAGGTTAGACTAGGGTCTCTTGTGCCCAAGCTTGGCTCCGCCTAGGGTTGTGTCATGGAAGACGAGGTCCTGAGCGACAGCACAGACGTCGAGGCGACAACCGACGCGGAATTACCGATCGATACTGCAGAGCAGGCACTCGAAATAGTGACCATGGTGACGATGTTTGCCGAACGGCTCGCCAGCCGTTGGGGGCTCTACCAACTCTTGATCATTCTGGGCCTGATCGCCGCCAGCGTGATAATCACCCGGTTTATTCGCCCCAGCCTCCGGCGTCTTCTGACCGAATATGAGGGTCTACCAAAATGGCTGCTGCGGATTTATGCCGTCCTCATTCAACGTTCGGAATTGGTCCTTTTCGCCGGAAGCTCATGGGCAGTCTATGCCGTGATGCAGTCAGTGACATGGCCCAGCCGCAGTTTCATCATCGGGATTGCCGCCTCTCTTGGATTGGCATGGGCATTGATTTCGATCCTTACGCGCTTCATCCGCAACCGCGCTTTGCGCAAAACTGTCGCCGTTTTAGCCTGGGCCTATGCCACTTTGACCATCGTTGGCCTGTGGGACGAAACGTCCGGGTTGCTGGACAGTTTGGCCATCACCACTGGCGAGATACGCATCTCGCTGTTGATGGTGATCTCTGCGGCTATCACCTTAGGGGTACTTATCGCGGCGGCGGGTTTCGTCAGCAAAGTGACAACAACCCGCGTGTCCCGGTCAGAAGATATCGAACCCTCGATGAAGGTCCTTCTGACCAAAGCCATACAGCTTATCCTCTATGGTACGGCGGTCGTCGTCGGTTTGCGGGCCGTTGGCTTTGATCTGTCGTCGCTCGCGCTGCTTTCGGGTGCGATCGGTGTCGGCATCGGGTTTGGTCTGCAAAAAATCGTCTCCAACCTCATTTCCGGTATCATCATTCTTTTGGATAAATCGCTAAAGCCTGGCGACGTTATATCGCTGGGGGAAACCTTTGGCTGGATCACCCATTTAGGGGCTCGCTATGCCAGTGTGGAAACGCGCGACGGCCGCGAATACCTGATCCCAAACGAGGATTTTATCACCAGCCAAGTCGTCAACTGGTCCCACAGCTCGAACTTTGTGCGCCTCGATATCTATTTCGGCGTCAGCTATGACAGCGATCCGCATCAAGTGAAAAAGGTTGCCTCCGAGGCACCGCTGAGCGTCAATCGCGTCGCCAATTC
>JBCBON010000060.1:0-13975 GCA_039821195.1 Pseudomonadota bacterium | reverse complement strand
ACCAGCTCTACAGGTCAAATCGACATTGGCGGCATTCAGGGTGGTGTCTTGGGAAATACTGCTCCGAACAATTCCGGTCTTGGCGGGCTTGGTGGCCTTCTTGAAGGTTTGGCCACAGGCGCCGCTGTTGACCGGCTTGGAACCGGTTCTGGCGGTTTGGGGGATTTGCTCAACCAATCCCTAGACAGCTTTGGCAAGGCAGACATCTCTCCGACATCCGATCAAGAAGAGGCCGCGCGCTATCTGCTGGCCTCGATGTTGGAAGCGGCAAAAGCGGATGGTGAAATTGATGCCAATGAACGCGAAGCCCTAATGGAGGCGATGGCGGACGCATCTGCCGAAGACCAGGCTTTTATCCAAGATGTGCTGTCCAAGCCAATCGACGTGCACGCGATTGTGAACAACTTGCCAAATGACATGTACAGCCAAGCCTATGCGATGTCGTTGATCGCGATTGATCTGAACAATCAGGCAGAGGCGAACCATCTGCACAGCTTGGCCGATGCAATGGGTTTGGCAAAAACCGAAGTGAATAAAATTCACGAGCGTATGGGCGAGCCCCCGCTCTACACCTGACAGTTAACAGGGGCGCTCACAGTGCCCCTATTTTCCTTTCCAAACCGGATCACGTTTTTCGGCAAAGGCACGGGCCCCTTCCAACTGATCCTCTGAACCATAGAGGATATCAACGGTCCGCAACTGTCTCTGGGTAATGCGGTTCATCGCGTCCTGAAACTTGCTATCTTCCGCATCTCGCACAACCTCTTTGATCGCAGCATAGACAAGCGGCGGTCCAGAGGCGATCAATTCGGCCATGTCCATCGCTTTCTCCATCAAATGCTCTGATGTATGCACGGCATTTACCAGCCCCCAACGGTGCGCTTCTTCGGCGTCGAACCACCGCCCGGTTAGCAACAGCTCCATTGCGATATGATATGGGATGCGCTTTGGCAGCTTGATGCTCGCTGCGTCCGCCACCGTGCCAGATCGAATTTCCGGCAGAGCAAAACTCGCCTTTTCTGAGGCTAGAATGATGTCGCCAGACAAAGCCAGCTCCAGCCCCCCGCCACAGGCAATGCCGTTAACAACCATGATAACGGGCTTGTTCAAATCCCGAAGTTCCTGCAACCCGCCAAAGCCGCCGACACCATAATCCCCATCGACGGCATCTCCATCGGCCGCCGCCTTGAGGTCCCATCCGGGACAAAAGAACTTCTCGTTGGCTGAACACACAACAGCCACGCGCAAATCTGGATCATCTCTGAAGGTCTGAAACACCTCCCCCATAATGCGCGATGCGGCCAGATCAATGGCATTGGCTTTGGGCCGATCAAGCGTCGCGATCAGGATATGACCCCGGACTTCGGTTTTTAAGGGTGTCATGGGCTCCTCCGAATAAGCGCGTCGACAGCAATCGCATCTGTCTCGGTAACAATCAGAGGGTTCACTTCCACCTCTTCGACAGACGCCGCATTCTGAATGACATAAGCTTGGATCGCTTGTACGGCGTCCAGCAGTTTTTCTATCGCAGCTGGTGGCTTGCCTCGGTACCCGTGCAGAACGGGTGCAATCCGCAAACGCTCCAGCGCTTCTCGCACCTTATCCCGGCTCGATGGAACCAAAAGGTTTTGACTGTCTTGCATCACCTCGGTCCAGACACCCCCCGCGCCCAGCGTCAAAACGAACCCATGTGCCGGGTCGCGCACGACACCCACCAAAATCTCAACAACCGCGCCGTCGATCATTTCCTCGATCAGAAAACTGTCACTGCCCATCTGCACCATCGCGGCCTCGACCGCCTCGCAACTTTTCAGGCCAAGCACCACCCCGCCAGCTTCGGTTTTATGGGCCATCCCCTCGGCCTTTAAAACACATGGGTAAGGTGCATCATCCGGCACAGCAGCGCCTTTGGCGATGCGGAGGTTAAGGGGCACACGCAGGCCGCTCTGCGACAACTCGGCTTTTGCGCTGGCCTCGCTGAGCGTCACCGACTGGCGCTCAGCGCCCGGCAACAGGACAGGGTCTTGCAGCGCAGGCAAGTCCTGCAGACGGGAAATCGCCTCAAATGCTTCCGCCAGACCGCAAAAGGGAACACCCCCAGCTGCCATCACGCGCGATGCAATGTCCTCTGTCATCAGCTCGGGCACCGTAGAGACCAAAGCAACGGGGCTCTCCGCCGAACTGGCCACGGCTTCAAAGGTCAACAAGGTGCAGTCCCATGCACCGGGGTTGCATCGATCAACACGAGGGATATCAACAATGAACAACGTGATTGAAGCAGATGCGTCAACCATGGACCGCCAAGTCGCTGTCATCGCGGGCACATTGTTCCAAATATATGTGTGGTAATCGAGCGGGTTCGCAAGCGCCACCAACGGCCCGAGCGCTTCGCGCAGCCGCTCTCGCTGATCTTCCGTCAGCGCTGGAAAATTCAATCCATAGTCCAATGCCATATCAGCCGACAGCGACGCCTCCCCACCAGAGCAGCTTACGGTCGCAATGTCTTTTGATGACAGTGGTCCATAACAATGGGCAAGCTTCAGCATCTCCAAAAAGCTTGGCAGCGATGACGCCCTAGCGATCCCCAATCGCCTCAACAGCGCGTCGGCGCCGGCATCACCACCCGCCAGAGAGGCCGTATGCGAAATCGTCGCGGCCCGCGCTTGATCCGATTTTCCAACCTTCAAGGCGACAATCGGCTTGCCGAGCTCCCGTGCTTTGGCCGCCAGCGCTTCAAACTTGCGGAGGTCATCCACTCCCTCGATGTGAAGCCCCAACGCCGTCACCCGTGGATCATCCAAAACCGTCAGTCCTAAATCAGACATGCCTTGCTGGGCTTGGTTGCCCGCCGCGATGAGCATTCCAATCAGCAACCCGCGCTGCTGCATCGACAGGCTGATCAAAATGTTGGAGCTTTGGGCAATGATCGCAACGCCCTTTTCAACAGGGATCAGCCCATGCTGATCGGGCCACACCGCAAGCTGATCGAGAGCATTAATAAAGCCATAGCAATTCGGCCCCAAAAGCGGCATCGCTCCGGCAGCATCCAACAAATCTGCCTGCAAGGCTGCGCTAGCCGCATCTTCACCCGCCGCCTCGGCGAAGCCGCTTGCAAAACAAACGGCCCCACCCGCGCCCCGGTCAGACAGATCTTTAACGACATCAACAGCCGAATGTCTGTTCACTGCAACGAACGCCGCATCTGGTGCCATTGGCAGATCGCCAATACTTCGAAAAACTCTGATATCATCTGAGGTCGCTTTCGGATGAACCCAGAACACATCGCCACTGAACCCAAACGATTTCAAAGACGAAAAGACCGCGGGGCCCCAGACGCCGCCTCCGACAATGACGACCGATTTTGCAGCCAATAATCTTCGAAGTTCGCTCACGCGCGCACCTTAGGACGCTCCGCGGGGGATATTTAGGAAACAAAGAAACACATTTTTATTCAATGTGTAGTTATCTTGAGGAGCGGTACAGGCGGGGACGCCGATGGCCGTAAACGAAGAAGCCCTCTGATACCTTCCTAGGGTGTCAAAGGCACCATAACGGCTTCTTTGTTTCGGAAATATCCCCGCCGAAGGCATCACGCACCCAGAGGCCGCAGAAGATCGCGCGAGATGATGTGCCGCTGAATCTCTGAGGTGCCATCCCAAATTCGCTCAACACGCGCATCGCGCCAGAACCGCTCTAGCGGATAATCATCCATCAAGCCCATACCACCATGAATTTGAATGGCCGCATCCGTCACCCGCGCCAACGCTTCTGACGCATAAAGCTTTGCACTCGCAATCTCTCGATTTGACGGCAGGCCCTTATCCAAACGGTCCGCAGCGGCAAGCGTCAGCAGGTCAGCCGCATCAATTTCAGTAATCATATCAGCGAGTTGAAAGCTGACCCCTTGGAACTTGCCGATCTTCTGGCCAAATTGCTCTCTCTCAGCCGCGTAACTCAGTGCATAGTCAAAGGCGCGACGCGCGCGCCCCACAGACATGGCTGCCACGGTTATCCGCGTCGCGTAAAGCCATGTGTTCATGACCTCAAACCCGCCATCGACCTCTCCCAAAACTTGAGCGTCCGGCAAACGGCAATCGTCGAATTCCAGCACCATGTTTTTGTATCCGCGGTGGCTCACAGACTTATATCCATCTCGGATTGTAAAACCCGGCGTGCCCCGATCCACCAAGAACGTCGTGATGCGTTTCTTTGGACCTTTGGGCGTTTGATCCTCTCCGGTTGCGATAAAGACGATCACAAAATCCGCGTGTTCTGCGCCCGAGATGAAATGCTTGGTGCCATTGATCACCCAATCGCCACCATCGCGCACCGCCGCGCATTTCATGCCCCGCACATCCGAACCAGCGCCTGGTTCCGTCATCGCCAGTGCGTCCATCCGTTCGCCACGAACCGCTGGCAACAAGTAGCGCTCTTTTTGCTCCCCGTCGCAGGCCATCAGAATGTTTTGCGGCCGGCCAAAGAAATGTGTGAGCGCCATAGACCCGCGCCCCAACTCGCGTTCCACCAAGGCAAATTCCAAATGGTTCAGACCAGCACCGCCAACCTCCTCTGGGAAATTACATGCGTAAAAGCCAAGTTCCAAAGTCTTGGCCTTGATCGCCTCAGCCACCTCTTCAGGCACCTCGCCAGTTCGCTCCACCAGTTCCTCATGCGGATAAATTTCGTTCTCCACGAAGGACCGCACGGTGGAGACAATCATCTCCTGCTCTTCATTCAACCCGTATTGCACTTATCTCTTCCGCTCTCTCAGTCGCTGTTTCATCGCCGCTTTGCCAGCATCGGTGCCATCATGCCAAGAGCCGAAAAGAATATCCCAAGGCACATCTGGCGTGCCATAGTTGCACTCAAAATAGCGGTGATGCATCTGATGGTGAAAGGTTCCAAGCTTCAGCCGCAGTTTGTTGCGAAACAAGAGCCCCTCGAACCCAGTATGCGTCGTAATCGCATAAAGCCCATAGAACATCAGATGCGTGATGACATGCACCGGATGGCTCGGGATCACAAAATGGATCAGAACCGATCCGAAGTAAAAGACATGCTCGACCGGATGCATCGACAACCCGGACCACGGTCCCACATCCGTGTTCCGATGATGCAAAGCATGGAAGCGATAAAAAAGATCCGTGTGGAGCAAGCGGTGGATCCAATAAAAGTAAAAGCTCTCCCAAATTGGGATAAGAAGAAAAATTGCCACAAACCAAACCGGCGTTGCCGCAAAGGTCGTGATAGTGGCATACCCATTGGCCATCGCCCACCAGATCAGTACCTCGTAAACGGTCCACACCGTCACACCCGAGCCGAGCGTCCAAACCATGTTATCCAAAAGCTGATCGGAGAGGGTGAACATACCGCCCTTTCGCGGGAACGGACGTGGGTCATATTTAAGGTCTTTGCCCTGCACTTTCTTGCCATGGAACCAATAGTGCAGCCCTCCTGCCAAGACGCTCACAATCATAAAGTTGCGCACCCAAATCATCGCGACCCAGCCAGGTGCCAGCGTGGCCGCTTGCTCAACGCTCGGACTAAAGAGCCACAGCGATAAAAACGCCAAGCCAACGATGGCCCCGTTCACTGTAAAAAAGAACCAGCTGTCAAAATACCACCGGAAGGTCGCATAGGGGCGCGGCGGCCATGCCCAAAGCGGAGAGACCTTCACCGGCACGTCAGAGATATGGTTCCACTCGCTCATGTGTACATCTGCTTTTTGCGCGCCCGCGTGTCCTGTGTGCCTTTCTCGGACCCATCGTGAAATGACCCAAACCAGCGATCCCACGGCATTTCCACGGTCCCATAATTGCATTCGAAATAACGGTGATGCAGTTGGTGAAAGAAATCCTCGATTTGCGCGCGATCTTTGTCCGCGACATAAAGTCGATCGAATCCCGAATGACTGAATATCGGATGCATCGACTGCATATAGCCGTGGAACAAAACATGGATCGGGTGGCTCGGCACCACAAAATGGATCAGGAAATTTGTATAGAACAAAAGATGCTCGATCGGATGCATCGAGATGCCTGACCATGGCCCGACATTTACATTCCGATGATGCAGCGCATGGGCAAGCTTATAAAGCGGCGACCAATGCAAGAACCGCTGCACTTTCCAGAGCTTCGGAAGCCACGCCCAATATGGCGCAGGCTGCAAGCGCAATTCCGGCACATAATTCCACCCATCGGGATGGGCGTGCAGCTTCTTGCTCATCTATCCTCCCAACCCCCGGCTTCTTCTGTTTGTAAATATCCCGGGGTGAATTTGCGTACCGCGCAAACAGGGGCAGCGCCCCTGCCGTCCATTTTAAGTCGCGTAATCCGACCCTTCATCGTCCAAGATCGCTTTCAACTCGGAGAGATGTCCATCCCCTTGTTCGGGATAGTCCTCCATCTCGCGCGCTGTCTTCTCCGCGATCTCATCGGACAAGACCCGAAGTGGCTGACCGGTTTGTAGGGCACGAATATAGGTCTCGCAGGCCCGCTCAAAGTAATACATCCGGTTGAATGTCTCGGCCACGGTCTGACCGATCACCATGACACCATGGTTGCCCATGATCATCACATTCGTTTTCGGATCACCCAGCAGCGACGCACAGCGCGCGCCTTCTTCTTCGAACGCAAGTCCGCCATACCCATCGTCGATCACATAACGATTGAAGAAAGTCGCGCAGTTCTGGTCGATCGGATACAGGTGACTATCGGCCAAACTTGCCAAAACGGTCGCGTGGACCGAATGCACATGCATCGCGCAGCGCGCATGCGGACAATGCCGATGCAACCCGCCATGCAGCCCCCAAGCCGTCTCATCGGGTGCATTCGGACCTTTAAGGGTGTCAGGATCATTGGCATCCACCACCAGCAGATCGCTCGCCTTGATGCGGGAAAAGTGCTTCTTGTTTGGATTGATGAGAAACTTCGACCCGTCCTCATTGATAGAAAGGCTAAAATGGTTGGCCACTGCCTCGTGCATGTTCAAACGCGCGGTCCAGCGAAACGAAGCGGCCAAATCCACGCGTTCTTCCCAGTGATCCATGTTCGGGCGCAGCTGCGTTACAGACATCTCATCTCTCCTCATGTTTGTCCGAAGGTAACACCTGAAATCTATGGCAACGCAATCCCATTCGCGACAAAGGACAGGTCTCGTTTCCAATAAAAAAGCCGGGCGCGAACGCCCGGCCAGGAGGAGGAGACATAATACCCCTCAGGGAAATACCTTGTGCTATTTCGCGAGGTCGTAGGCTTCCATGCCCAGCTCAGTTGTATCCAAGCCGGTAATTTCGTCCTCTTCAGAGACCCGGATGCCCATGGCTACTTTCAAGATGAACCAGACAATCGCGGACATCACGATGGTCGCAAGACCGATTACTGCGATGCCGAAAAGCTGCGCTCCGATGCTTGCATCACCGTTTGTGAATACAACCGCGATTGTACCCCAGACACCTGCAAAGAGGTGAACCGGAACAGCACCCACGACATCGTCGATTTTCAGTTTGTCCAGCAAAGGCACACCGAAGACCACGATAACACCACCCACGGCACCGATCAGGGTCGATGCACCAAGGCCAGGCGCGAGCGGCTCAGCTGTGATGGACACCAAACCAGCAAGACAGCCGTTCAGAACCATCGTGAGGTCAGCTTTACCATACAGGATGGATGTCAGCAGAAGCGCTGCGAACGCACCACCAGCGGCAGCCGCATTCGTGTTGGAGAAGATCCGAGACACATCTGCGATATCACCGATGGAACCCATCGCAAGTTGCGAACCGCCGTTAAAGCCGAACCAACCCAACCAAAGGATGAACGTACCCAGAGCGGCCAATGGCAGATTAGACCCCATGATCGGTACAACCTGGCCATCTTTGTATTTGCCCAAACGTGGTCCAAGGATGATTGCACCAACCAGAGCGGCCCAACCCCCAACAGAGTGGACGATTGTGGAACCCGCAAAGTCAGAGAAGCCTGCTCCAGCAACGAAGCCACCGCCCCATGTCCACGATGCTGTGAGTGGGTAGATGACACCTGTCAGAACAGCCGTGAAGATCAGGAATGGCCACAATTTGATACGTTCAGCCAGCGCACCAGACACAATCGATGCGGTTGCCGCACAGAACATCAACTGGAAGAAGTAGTCAGACCCAGTGGAGGCATAGGCGTAATCATCAACCGCGTCTGCAGCAACACCAACTGCTTCAAGTCGAGCGATGCCGAACAAACCTGAGACATATCCTTCGATTGCCCATGTGCCCAGAGGATACATAATGTTGTAGCCAATCAAGAAGTACATGATCGCCGCAACAGAAAACAGACCGAAGTTCTTCGTCAGCTGCATCGTCGCGTTTTTGGAGCGGACCAAACCGGTCTCCAGCAACATAAACCCGGCCGCCATGAAGAAGACCAGAAAGCCGCCGATCAAAAAGAGAAGTGTGTTAAAAATCCAGACCACGTCGGTGGGCACAGCCGCCGGCACCTCCGCGTCTTGTGCAAAGCCCAACGAAGGAAGCGCAACTAGCGCCGCCGTCAGGGCAAGGGTTCTTAGTTTCATAGTCATTCCCTCTTTCATAGATTTATACAGCGTCATCGCCGGTCTCGCCTGTGCGGACCCGGATCGCTTGCTCTACAGGGACAACAAAGATTTTGCCGTCACCGATTTTCCCTGTTTTTGCGGCGGTTTCGATCGCAGAAGTGGCCGCCTCGACGACATCGTCTGAGACGACAACTTCGATTCGCACTTTTGGAACAAAATTTACGGAGTACTCCGCACCGCGGTAGATTTCTGTGTGACCAGATTGGGCGCCATAGCCCTTCACTTCGGTCACCATCATACCCGTCACGCCGGCAGATGTCAGTGCTTCACGCACTTCTTCCAGCTTGAAGGGTTTTATTGTGGCAATGATCAGTTTCATTTGACCCCCTTACACTTCGATTCGAACGGGTCTTCCCGCTCCGACCCGGGATTAAGGTCAGCATGAGGCCACCTCTATCGGGTGGGCAAAATTTTGCCGGCTACGTGGCGAAAGGTGCACAGAATTACAACAATCATGCTTTTTTGCCTAATTTTTTAGCTAGTTAAGAACAGGTGGGTTCATGCGGATTTTACTTCGCATCCGATCGGTCAGGTCGTAAACACGCATAAAGAACCTTGATAAAAGGCGTAGGTAAGGCGGATGACGAGCACTTCAGGAAAACCGAAGTTAGTCGCAGAGAAGCGGAATTTTGAACAGCGGGAACCGCAAAAGCGGCCCCCCAAAAAGGCTCCCAAGCGCCCCAAGGCGCAACGCAATTGGGCAACCCGTGTTTTTCTTACGATTTTTCGGGTCTTTTGGTGGACGGGCTCGCGTCTAGCGATTGTGTTTGTTCTCATCTTTGGTGGTTGGACGCTGTGGGACTTCACCAATTTGCCCAGCGCCACTGTTTTAATGGATGATCGCGAAAACGGGTCCGTCACGCTGTTGGACAAAGATGGGGACGTGTTTGCATGGCGTGGGGATCAGTTTGGTGGCCTTGTCACCGCCGATACCGTTTCACCGCATTTGAAAAACGCTGTGATCGCCGTTGAGGACAAACGTTTCTATCAGCATCTCGGCGTATCGCCCCGCGGCATTGCCTCGGCCATTCGGATCAATCTGCGCGAGGGTCGATCCGCGTTGGACGGCCATGGGGGGTCGACAATCACGCAACAGGTCGCAAAGCGCGTCTTCTTCCCCGAGATGGGGGGCATGGAACGCAAAGTGCGCGAGGTTCCACGGTCCTTCGCCATGGAACTCAAATTTACCAAAGATGAGATCCTCGCGATTTACCTAAACCGCGCGTATCTCGGCGCGGGATCCTTTGGCTTCGAAGCGGCATCACAACGTTATTTCGGAAAATCGGCAAGGGATGTGAATGTGTCAGAGGCCGCGATGCTTGCCGGTCTTCTGAAGGCGCCGTCGCGGTTTAATCCTGCAAACAATCAAGAACGTGCAACAGAACGCGCTAACCTCATCATCGGTCTCATGTTCGACCAAGGATACTTGACGGCTGCCGAGGCGGATCGCGCACGGTCAAACCCGGCCCAATTGTCACAAGTCGCACGCGAAACCAGTGGCAGCTTCTTTGCTGACTGGATCGTAGATGAAATTCCACCCTTCCTGACCCAGGACAGCACAAACGATCTGATTATTCAGACAACCTTCGACGCAAAGCTGCAACTCGCAGCAGAAAACGGGATAGCCAAAATTTTCTCTGAAAAGGTGAAAGAAGGCTCCAAGGCAGAAGCCGCCGTCATCATCATGTCCACAGATGGGGCGGTGCGCGCGATGGTTGGCGGCCGCGATACAGGCCTTCCGGGGCAGTTCAACCGCGCAACACAGGCCGTCCGTCAGACAGGTTCATCCTTCAAACCATTTGTGTACGGGGCGGCGCTTGAAACCGGCTGGGGCGGAAATTCCACCGTGGATGACAGTCCGTTTTGCATCGAACTGCCAAACCAACCGGACTATTGCCCGGAAAACTACGGGCGCGAATTCAAAGGCCTTATGACCCTGACAGATGCCTTCGCCTTGTCCACCAATACCGTTGCCGTAAAAGTTAGTGAAGAGGTGGGGCGCGCGCGCGTGCGTGCCGCTGCCAATGATTTTGGCATTCGTTCGGACCTCATCGACACACCTGCACTTGCCCTCGGCGCATCAGAGTCCACACTTTTGGATATGGTCGGCGCATATGCTGGCATTCGCAATCAGGGTTTGCTCGCGCGTCCATACGGTTTTCGGACCATCGTCCTTCAGGGCGAACGAACGCCATTATTTACGCAAGGCCCCTATGAGGGTCAGCGCGTCCTCTCGCAACGTGCAGCTGGTGAACTGATATACATGATGACCCAAGTCATCGAACGCGGCACAGGCCGCCGCGCAAAATTCGATGATTGGCAAATCGCTGGGAAAACAGGCACAACTCAGGGCCTGCGCGACGCCTGGTTCATAGGGTTCACATCTGAATACGTGGCCGGCGTCTGGATGGGGTATGACGACAACTCACCGATGTCCGGCGTGACAGGTGGTAGCCTCCCTGCGGAGATTTGGCGCGAAGTGATGGTCGCAGCCCATGACGGCCTCACACCCGGTGCCCTGCCGATTGTTCTACCAGAGCCGCCCATTCAGGACGAAGAGCCAATTGATCTGGACTCCATCGAAGCCCAGATCAGGGACGATTTTCGCGAAATCGGCGCGGAGGTTGAAAGCGCCGTGGACAGTATCCTTGGCCGATTGTTCGGCCGCAGCAACTAGCCCATATCTGCGATAAGCTGATCCAAATTACCGCCGCGCGCATCCAGCATTGCGCCAATTTCGCCGCGCTCGGTGATTAGCATCGATATCCCCTCGATATAGATATCGAACACACGGTTGCTGCCACTTGCGTCACTGACCTGCCATTCGACCGCAACGGTGCTCCCGCTGGGCAGTTTCACGTCAGATGTCACGACATAACCGCGCTGTGTTTGGCTTGCGCCCGTGACTGTCATCTCCGCACCTGCAAATTCGCCAAAACGCTGCCCGTATTTGCGGGCCACATATGTGCCGAATGCATCCGTGTAGCGCCGTTTCTGGCTATCGCTTGCACTCCGCCAAGTCACACCAAGCGAACTGCGCGCGATGATGGGTACATCCGCGTAACGATCAAAAATGCCTTCGAAAGACCGGTAAAGCGCATTGCCGGACTGACCGGAGTCGATAACGCTTTGCACGTCTTCCACCAGACTGGTCACAAGCGAGATCGCTTCGCTCTCTGACAGGGCAAAGCTTGGTGTCGCGGCAAATGCAACGCCAGCAGCCAATAGCGTGCGGCGCGTCACATTAAAATTACTCGGCATAGGGATCCTCCAAAAGAATATCCGCGTAAGGGTCGTCTAATACTGCCCCATTTGAGCGATCTCTGCGCAAATTAAAGCGTCTGTTCTGAACATAGGCCAATTGTTGCGCAGAATAGCTGTCTTCGCTTTCATACAGGATCGAGTCCACAAGATCGGCAAACTCGTTTCGGTTGGAGACAAATGATGTCAGCGTGACAGTGACGGTGACCGGACGCGCCTCTGGGCGCTTTTCTGCGATTGGGTCCAAAAGGATCAGATCGACGACAAGCCCGATTGCATCGCGTTCCGTACTCGCACCAAAAAACGGCAATTCGACATAATTGCCTTCTTTAAAGCCCCAGATATCCAGTGTTTGCCCAAAGTCAGTGTCTTCGTTAGGGATACCGAACTCGGTTGCTGGATCTTTAATCCCAAGGCCGAGACCCAAATTCACGCCAAGCCGCATCGTGTCTTGGAACGCGCTGATCAAACGCAGTTGCAAAATCTTGTTTAGAATTCGGTTCGGCAGCGAGATTGTCTCTGCGGCAACCTGAATTGAGTCATCAACATCTGGACCTATGACCTTTCCATAAACATCAGCCACCGGTCGTACTAGACCACGGTCAAACCCTTTGTTGAACTCGTGAATCGAACGGTTTGTTTTCTCATACGGGTCCGCGATCAACTGCCCCGGAGGCGCCTCAGCACATGCGCCCAATAAAACAAGCAAGGAGGCGACGAGGGTCGCTCTTAAACGGAGGATATTCATAGCAGACGTCCCAAAAATCTGGGATGCAAATAACCCGACTGACCCTTCGAGTCGAATACCTAAACAAGAACTTCGATGGGTTTCTGATCTTTTGTGTTAAAAATGCGCTTGTATCTGGCGATTTCGTCCTCTGGGCCCATCGCCTTATTTGGGTTGTCAGACAGTTTGACCGTCGGTTTACCGTTAGCGGCCACCGCTTTGCACACCAACGAAAAAGGGGCCAACGCATCGTTTGGAACCAACCCCCTGAAGTCGTTTGTCATCAGCGTACCCCAACCAAAGGCACATTTGACCCGCCCGCGAAACCGCTGCGACAGCTCGGCAATTTTTGCCACATCCAGCCCGTCAGAAAAGATCACGAGCTTTTTGCGCGGGTCCTCACCGTGCTTTTGCCACCAGGCGATCGCCGTTTCTGCAGCTTCAGCTGGGTCACCGCTGTCGACGCGAATACCTGTCCATTTCGCCAGCCAATTCGGGGCATTGTCCAAAAATTGCTGCGTCCCATACGTGTCAGGCAGAATAATCAGCAAATTACCATCGTGGTCGGCCTGCCAATCCTCCAGAACGCGGTACGGAGCTTGGGCGACACCTGTGTCGTGCTCCGCCAGCGCCGCATAGACCATGGGTAGTTCATGCGCGTTCGTACCGATTGCCTCGACCTCGCGGCGCATGGCAATCAGGCAATTGGACGTACCTGTAAACTTAGGCCCCAAGCCTTCGATCATCGCTTGCACGCACCAGTCCTGCCACAAAAAACTATGCCGACGACGCGTCCCAAAATCCGCCAATGCCAAACCTTCAATCGGGCGAAGCTCTTCCACTTTTTCCCAGAGCTTCGTCATCGCACGGGCGTAAAGCACCTGAAGCTCAAACTTGCCCAGCTCCCGCAAAACGGCCCGCGACCGCAGCTCCATCAAAATGGCCAGCGCAGGAATTTCCCAAAGCATCACTTCGGGCCAGCTCCCCTCAAATGTCAGCTCATACTGATCGCCGACCCGTTCAAGCTGATAGGGCGGTAGACGCAGGTTCTCGAACCATTCCATAAACTCAGACCGGAACATCTGCCGTTTGCCGTAAAACGTATTCCCGCGAAGCCACGTACTCTCCCCGCGCGAAAGCGACAGTGAACGGACATAATCCAGTTGTTCTCGCAACTCCATCTCATCAATCAGATCGGCAAGGGGTATGTGCTTCGCACGATTGATCAGACTGAAGGTCACTGTTGCGTCTGGGCAGTTCCGAAAAACCGACTGACACATCAACAGTTTATAGAAATCCGTGTCGATCAAAGATCGAACGATGGGATCAATTTTCCACCGATGGTTCCAAACCCGTGTTGCGATATCAACCATGGATCTGAACTCCGAC
>JBCBON010000005.1:0-68799 GCA_039821195.1 Pseudomonadota bacterium | reverse complement strand
TGACCGGCTACGGCGCCATCGCAACCGCCGTTGCGGCCGTTAAAATTGGCGCAACGGATTATCTCTCAAAACCTGCGGACGCAAACGATGTGACGGCCGCGCTTTTGGCGACCGGAGACGAGTTGCCGCCACCGCCTGAGAACCCGATGAGTGCGGACCGCGTGCGTTGGGAACATATTCAGCGCGTGTATGAGCTTTGTGATCGTAATGTGTCGGAGACGGCACGCCGCCTTAATATGCACAGACGCACATTGCAGCGTATTTTGGCAAAGCGCAGCCCGAAATAGTCATCTTCCCTGCTCTTTCAGAAGCCATTTCTGAAAGACGTCTCTTTTGGGATTCACGACGTTGGGCTTGATCAGAATGTGATATGCAAATTCTTCGTTTGCGTGTTCGGAGACGTTTACCAAACGGCCCTGCGCGATGTCGTCCAGCACAACGGGACGCGTCAAAATCGCAATGCCCCGTTTTGACAGCGCGGCCTGTCTAGCAAGTTGTACTTCGTGAACAAAGGTCAGCTTGTCCTCGGTTAGATCGAGACCTTGGGCTTGTATCCACTTCACCGCTTCCTGATTGATTGTCCCATAGGTGAACAGCTTATGATCCAAGAGAGAGCCAGAGGCGTCATAGTCCGGGTGTGCGACTGCAACATAACCGGCCTTGATGAGCGGTTTTGAAACGAGCCCCGGCCATTTTCCTTTGCCGTATCGAATAGCGATATCCACATCCTCATCGAAAAGGTCGATTACCTTATCACTTGGTAATATTTCAAGCTCGATCTCAGGGTGTTCCTGCCAGAACAGCCCAATCCGCGGCATGAGCCAAAAGGTTGCAAAAGACGCCGTCGTAGCGACCCGAAGAGGTGCGTTTTCACTACGACGCAACAGGCGGTCGTTTGCACCTTCAATCTGTTTAAAGGCTTTTCCGAGCGCATTGCCTAACTCCGCACCTTCGGCCGTGACCTCCATTTTTCGCCCCGCTCGAAACAGAAGAGAGATGCCATAAAACTCTTCCAAACTGCGCACATGCTGGGCCACAGCGGCGTGCGTCACGTTTAATTCTTTGGCGGCGCCCGAATAACTTCCAAGGCGCGCGGCTGCTTCAAACGCACGTAAGGCACTAAGAGAGGGAATTGATGCCCAATTCAATATGTAAGCTCAACTAACATATAAGTAATCTTTCTGACTCGGTGAAAAAGGTCAAACGAATTACCAAGGGTACAAGTTACAACCTAAGGAGCTATGATGCTAACAGTACTTGCAGACGCTATTTTTCGCAAAAACCCAAAATTTGGTGGACCATCAGATTCATCAAAGCCAGAAAGCCGCTCGTCATGGATTGAACGTGAAAACGCACGCCACAAACGAGCAATGGACACTCCATACAAGAATTTGTGGTAAAAGAGAGATCACAACTTCAGTGAGACGCCATCCCGACCAATTGTCAGCGGGCCGTCATAGGCCCGCCGCACCTCTTTAATCCAATCGTCTTCAGAAATCAGTGGGTCGCCATCCGGGACAAGATGAGTAAGGGCAAGGTGCTTCACATTCGCGGCAGCCGCGATCTCGCCGACGAGATGTGCTGGCGTGTGTGATCCCAAGATATGCCTGCGAAGACGATCTCCCTGATTGGGGAGTTTCGCGACCAAGCGATCTACACCTTCGATCATCATGGCTTCGTGGACGAGTAAATCAGCGTCCTTCGCAAACTTTGGCATTTCTGGAAGCCGAGCGGTATCGCCCGAGAAGACAAAGGTTTTCCCATCACCCTCGAATTTCAAGGCGAAACTCTCTTTGATCGGGGGATGATCATTCAAGATGGCCGAGACCTGTATACCGTCGGGTGAAACGGCGGTGCCTTCATCCAATTGTGTAAATTTAAACATCTGTGCAAGCGCTGGGCGACCTTCATCGGCAAGACGCAGTTCTATGTCAAATGCCATAGATTTCAGAAATTGCTCCCAATAACTGATCAGTCCATTTGGTCCAATCACCGGAATTGGCCGATTAAGACCCGCTGTCCACGCTGTATGAAAAAAGGGACCCAATTCCAGATAGTGGTCTGAATGGAGGTGGGTGATGTAAACAGCGTCAATATCAGTTAGCGCAATGCCCGCCCTACAGATACCATGTGTTACACCAAGCCCGGCATCTAAAAGAATATTTTTGCCCGTCATCTGCACAAGAAGCGAGGTTGGCATGTTTGAGCCGGGTCGGATTGCAGGCCCCCCCTTAACCCCCATTAAAGTCAAAGATGGCATTCAAAATCCCCTTTATAACCAACCCAGGTATGAAACAGTCACAAATAGGATTAGAGGTCTATTCGTATTTAGGGGGTAGAATGCAAAACTGGGCGATCCTGGTTTTTGACCATATTGTTTTTGCTTGTGTCGAATTTTGGGGAATATGTCGTCACAATCGGTTGTGGCGTAAGTACCTTCGGATCGCACAAAAAGGGGGGCGGGTACCCTGCCTCAGCTTTCCACGCGTTGAAAATGACAAGTTTTATTGGCGCAAAACCATAGATCACAATCCAGACTTCGTTACGGTCAGCGATAAATTGGCCTCTAAGGACTGGGCGATCAAAGCAGGATGCACCATTCCAAGCCCCAGTACGCTTTGGTCTGGGGAAAGCTTGAAAGAACTGCCCAAACATCTTTTAGGCGAACAAGCAATTTTGAAATCGAACAACTCATATGGCCAATGCTTTCGGCTTGGCCAACCAGACTTGACTTTCGAAATGGTGCAAGCAACCGCAAAAGACTGGTTCAAACTTCAACATTGGAAGCGTTGCTATGAGATCGCCTACAAGTATGTGACACCTCAATACCTTGTGGAACAGCTGTTAGAGAATGCTGATGGAACAATTGTGGAGATCAAATTTTTGACCTATGGATCCCGCGTCGTCAGGGCGATCCTTATTGAATCCCAAAATGGCGTTCGGAAAGCTCAGGTCTGGGATCTCTATCCAGATGGACGAAAGATACTCAGCCCCAAAAAGACGGTTATTGGAGAAGGCGAACTTCATAGGGATATTCCCCCGGATGACACAGCCATAGAGGTCGCGTCACTTCTGGGTTCGTATTTCGATCACATCCGCGTCGACCTCTACCTGGTTTCTGACAGATATTATCTGGGGGAACTGACAGTTTACGATATGGCGGGGATGTTCAGTCCTGTTGGATTGGACCTTGAAATAATTAGCAACACCAGCTGGGATTTAAGGCGTGCCTGGTTCTTTAAAGAAAAGCAGACCTGGTATTGGGAAGTGTATAAATTTGCCTACCTGAGGCATGCCACCCGCGTTTTCGGCGAGTTAGACGCATCATAGTAAGTCGTAGCGTTTCAGCGTTTTATCAACGATCCGCCCATAGCCGAGCTGATATGCTTCAATTTTCTCATAGTCGTAAAACCCGACAGAGCTGTAATACCTCAAACCGCTTATGTTGTCGGATCGTATATTTGGGTTGATCCATGTATAGCCGAGGTCTTTGGCCTTTGCTTTTGATGCCTCGAACAGTTTGCTGCCAATGCCCATCCCGGTTTTTCCAATGCGCGCGAAGGTGGCAATGTCGGCTGCATCTGGAGGCAAGCTCGGGTAAGGGGCAATCCATTGGAAACCTTGAACCAAACCACTATCGTCGATGGCGACATGCCACGCTGCTTTCGTCCCGCCTTCCATGGCTTTCTGCCAAAGGCCATCGGGTGTGACTTTGGTCGTCAATGCTGTGGTGGAACCCTCTTCAATCAAGGCATTCAGAATATCAGCCATGTCTAGGGTATCAGATTTCTCTAGCGGGCGAATTGTAATCACGTCAGCCCAATTTGTTCATCAGGTCGTTGAACCGTTCCAAAAACTCGCCCTTCACTTCCATCGGTGCTCTTGGTTTCAGCGACCGTCCGGGGCCGTCCAGTTTTCCCGGTTTACCAAAGAGCTTATCGGCCTCTGACTTGGTGAAGCCAGCAATTTCCACGGCTTCGAGCCATGCACTTTGTCTATCCGCTTTCTTGATCTTTTTCTTGATTGGCTGGGGAATTTCCGCAGGTAGACCAAATCTTATGTGGATGGCGGAGGTCAACCTTACATCCATATCTTTATAGCCCGGCCCTACAGCCGCTTTTACCGGACTAATCATATCTCCGATCACGTATTCTGGGGCGTCATGCAAAAGCGCAGCCAACCGCCACTTTGGCTCAATACGCGGATTGTCCCGGTTAAAAAGCTCTTCCACGAGAACGGAATGTTCTGCCACCGAATAGGGATAGTCTCCTTTGGTCTGACCATTCCAGCGTGCAACAAATGCAAGACCATGCGCGATGTCCTCAATTTCGATATCGAGAGGGGCCGGGTTGAGCAGATCGAGCCGTCGACCCGATAGCATTCGTTGCCACGCGCGTTCTTCTGCCACAATGACCGCCTTCCCCTTGTTCGCTTCAACCCCCAGTGATAGCTCCCCGCTCAACGAAATCAACGGAGCATCCCCATGGCCCTCGACTACACTGTTAAAGACATTTCACTCGCCGAATTCGGGCGCAAGGAACTTACGATTGCGGAAACCGAAATGCCGGGCTTGATGGCTTTGCGGGAAGAGTACGGCGACGCGAAGCCCCTCAAGGGCGCGCGCATCGTTGGGTCGCTTCATATGACAATTCAAACAGGCGTTTTGATTGAAACGCTGGTTGCACTGGGCGCTGACGTTCGTTGGGCATCTTGCAATATCTTTTCCACTCAGGATCATGCGGCTGCCGCGATTGCCGATGCCGGCGTGCCGGTGTTTGCCATCAAAGGTCAGACATTAGAAGAGCATTGGGATTATCTCGATAAATCCTTCCTATTTGATGATGGCCCCAACATGATCTTGGATGACGGTGGTGATGCTACATTGTATGTCCTCTTGGGTGCTCGGGCCGAAGCCGGTGAAGAGATCATTCCCGTACCGCAGTCAGAAGAAGAAGAGGTGATCAAAAAGCAGATCGCTAAGCGTATGGCGGCAAGTCCAGGTTGGTTCACCAAAACGCGGGACCAGATCAAAGGTGTGTCCGAAGAAACAACAACGGGCGTAAACCGCCTCTATCAACTTGTTCGCGATGGACAGCTCCCGTTTCCTGCAATCAACGTGAATGACTCTGTCACCAAGTCGAAATTCGATAACAAATACGGATGCAAAGAGTCCCTCGTGGATGGGATCCGTCGCGCGACCGACACGATGATGGCCGGCAAAACGGCAGTAGTTTGCGGATATGGCGACGTCGGCAAAGGCTCTGCGGCGTCTCTGCGCGGTGCGGGTGCACGCGTAAAGGTCACCGAAATCGATCCAATCTGTGCATTGCAAGCCGCCATGGATGGCTATGAGGTCACAACGCTGGAAGACACGGTTGCGCATGCAGATATTTTCATCACGACAACAGGCAACAAAGACGTCATCCGCATCGAGCATATGCGCGAGATGAAAGACATGGCGATCGTTGGCAATATCGGTCATTTTGACAATGAAATCCAAGTCGCCGCGCTCAAGAACCACAAATGGACAAATATCAAAGATCAAGTCGACATGATCGAGATGCCGAACGGCAACCGTATGATCCTGTTGTCTGAGGGGCGTTTGCTGAACCTTGGTAACGCGACTGGGCATCCATCCTTTGTGATGTCAGCATCCTTCACCAATCAGGTGCTTGCCCAGATCGAACTCTGGACCAAGGGCAAGGAATACAAGAACGACGTGTACATTCTGCCGAAGCACTTGGATGAAAAAGTCGCGCGCCTGCATCTGGAAAAGATCGGTGTGAAGCTAACTGAAATGTCCAAGGATCAGGCGGATTATATCGGCGTAGCCCCCGAAGGCCCATTCAAGCCTGACCATTACCGCTATTAGAGCTAGTCAAGAAACTTAACCGTTTTGTCACAACATAAGTGTATGCGTTGTTGAATACTGTTTGGTACTATTCTCCTATTAGATTGGGGAATCGACATGAGTTTTCAGTACTTTAAGAAGTTTTTAGTCTTAGTTGTCGCTGTAGTCATACATATCGAAACCGTTGCGGCGGATGATGACGAAAGTTGGTTTGATGCTGCTCTTGAAGCTGCAGTGGCTCAAGACGTAGCCCAGATTGAAGCAATGATATCAGAGGCAGAGTCGCTTCCGCTTGAATTGTATGACCGACGGATCAATGAAGTTTTTTCTGTCTTTACCTTGTCTTCGGATAAGGTGACCTCTTTTATTGATCATTGGTTAGAGGTCGCTCCGAATTCAGCGAATGCCCAATTGGCAAAGGCAAAACAGCTGAGCCAAGAAGGCTGGCATTTCCGTGGCAGCGGCAACGCATCCGCTACCAATCAGTTTGCCATGGACGCCTTCTATCATCATCAAGTACAGGCGTCGGAACTTGTTCTACCCATTGTCGAAGGTGGCTCGACTTCGCCCATCGCACTATCACTGTGGCTTGGGCTGATTGCCTATAATGTAGTCCCTGAAAGATTCGACGAAGCGGTGCATGAAGCACTCAATCGACAACCTACGCGATCGGTCTTTCTTCAGGCACTGCATTTTGCGAGCGAAAAGTGGTCAGGAATGCCCGGATTAGCTTTCGAATTATGCTCTACGCGTTTGGCTGAAATCGAAAGTTTCGAACCGATTTCGTTCTCCAGCTGTGGTGCACGCGACTACCTCAATTCAGGTCATGTGACAGACTTTCAGAACCGTGAACATACTGAGAGAATTCTTCGGGATTTAAAAGACAATGACCCAGAACTGTACGCAAGAACGGCGTTTCTTTACGAATTTTACCTTAAAAGCCCGGACATGGACGTCGATGTTTTTTTAGATACTTTCCCTACAAACCACGAACAAGCGCTCAAATTCCTAAATTATAATAATCGATCTCTCCGCGAGAACGAGAAATATGACCGCACCCTAGAAGAAGTTAGAAAAACTGTCGAGTTTATGATGGAGTATGATCCCTACAACCCAGAGTTCATTCAATCGGCGCTGGGTGCGGATTGGCTATTATTTGGTGACTACGGGACCGATGAAGGCAAGGAGTTTCACAACACTTTGGCCCGAAATTATGAGAAATTCGGAAAGTACAGTGCGGATTACTATCGTCTTCATGGAAGCATACTCTTGTTTCCAGAGTCCAAAGTTGAGGATATGCCGGCTCGAATTGTTAACGCAGAAAAGTCAATAATAGCTGCGAACTACTCATACAGTGCTCTGAACTACATTTTTGGTGAGGCCTACATTAATTTTCGGGTCTCAGAAGGGGATATTCGTATAACCGACAGTATCAGCTTCACCAGCGATGAAGTGAAACACATGTCAGAAAACCCTGAGCACGCAGCCAATACCAAGCTTACAAACTGTACGCTAGTTAAGGTTCTTAGATTGATGAACACATTTTGTAGACAAACTGGCCAAGATAGGTATTGTCGCAACGCCACAGACAGGACGGAGCACACGGTGTTATTGTCTGAATTGAGATATAAGAACGTTTGCCCGGCTGTCTTTGAGAAGCAGGTTTTCGGCTCTCTTTTCGACCACAAACTTTAACTTGGCTGCTGGGGATAAACGGTCACCGTCGTTGACCTGTGATGGGCGCGCGGCTAAGCGAGGTGGGCTATGTCCTGCCCCGCCAAACGCACCACCCACCATCATGGTGACCTGAAATCCGAGTTGATTGAAGCGACCCGTGCTTTGGTGGCAGAGCATGGCGCAGATGCTGTTTCCATAAATCAGGCAGCGCGGCAGGCAGGTGTTTCGACCGCTGCGCCCTACAAGCACTTCAAAGACCGAGATGCCCTTATGACTGCGGTGGCCTTTGATTGCTTGATTGAAATGCAGCAAGATACTGTCGATATTTTACACGGCTACGAAGCGGGCAGCCTAGAAGGTATCGTTGCTATCTGTCGAAATTATGTGCGCTTCGCGACCGAAAACCCGAACATCTTCAAGCTTATGTTCAGCCACACGCGCGCGCATCCCGATGACGTCGAAATGATGCAGCGCGCACCTGAGGGATTTGCGATCGTACGAAGTGCGGTCGGGGCCTTTCTGAACTGTGGCTCTGACGAGACCAAAGCCATTGACCGAAGCTATATGCTGTGGAGTTTTGTTCACGGGCTCTCTTTCATTATCATTGACGAGAAATCCGAAGCGGTAGGTCAACCCCTGGATATCGATACTGTAATCAATGGCGCCGTAGCCAGTTTGCTGAGCGGTGGCCGGTAGTCCCGTCAAAACTCAGGATCGATCAAAATTTCACAACCTGGCAGGCCAACAAGATCAATACCGAGGTCTTTTGCCCAAAGTGAAAACCCTTCGGCCTCAATCAGAAACTTGTAGGGGTCTTCTGGAAACAAAAGTCCTGCTCTGTGCAGGTCAGCGTCCACCAGAAACAGGTTCGTACCACAGGACGACAGCCGCACTCTTCCAAGGTAATTCAAATCGCACAGATACAAACGTCTCCGCGCCTTTACCGGAGCCTGATAAATGCGCCGATAGATCTGCCGACTGAACACGTGCTCTTTGTCGCCACCTATTGTGAAAAAACATCGCGGATCAGCAGACCTGTCATTTCCTTCGGACCGGCTGTGTGGCGCTACGATCTTTGCTTTTTGCGCGAGAAGCGTCTCGATAAGATCGGGTGGAGTTTCTTTCACCTCCACATTCATCCAAAGGACCCAGTCATCCTCTGATTGAAGACCTTTCGCAATGCCAAAATTGCGTGCGGCTGCTAAAGTGCTTCGCCGTTTGAATTGAAATTTAGGGTTTCTTTTTTGGCCATGAGACAACTGCGCAAAGGGTCCGTTTGATAGGATTTGAATATCCTTTAGGTCCAGCGGGTTGGCCGAGCGAAACTCAATCAATCTTTTAAGAGTATCATCTTGGGAACCGCCTTCGACATACACCAAGCGGATCGTTTCTTTGGGTTGGTCGAGGTTTGCTAGTACTTTCCAATGCGCGTCCAAAGCTTCGGCCCCATCTTTGACTGGGACCATTATTACGACTTGGGGGTTTGTTTTTTTTGCTTCTACCGGCTGGTAGAGTAGCGCTTTGTCGATTTTTCGATACCTGAGCGGAGGCGGGGTTTCGCGGTTTTTGTAAAACTTGGCGCGCTCATCCCAAAACAAGTTGTGGGTCGCTTTGATCGGTCGAATTTTTGTATTCTGAAACCAGCTGCCTTGCCAGTTATGAACACAGATCGTTAGTTGCCCGTAATCGCCATGCCGAGGCGCTCGCTCCCACTCACCATCAGAAGTGATGGGGTTAAACAGATGACTGGAATTATACGAAATGGCACTCTGATCGTGGTAATCCTCCAGAGCTCCGGCAAACATGCAGGGCCCTGTTGAATCCAAAACAAAATCTCTTTTTATCCGCTCAGAAACCCGCGCCATTTTCTCCAACAGTGTCGGCCAAAAAGGGTGCCCCGCCGGAGATGCAAACGTCGCATTCAGTTGTAGCGGAATAAATCCGCGCGGTGCCTCTCTCTCAGATTGTAAGGTGGGTTCATCACAGACAACTAAGCGCGTTTCGTTCTCCAACGGCGTTAAAGGCGATAGGCAGTCTGTGTCGATATCCGCATAGAGCCCGCCCATCTTGGACACGACAATATATCGAAACAGGTCGGCCCTTTGGACATTGGCTTCATAAGAATTGTAAAGATCAAGGTACTCTGGAAACTCGGACTGCATAAACTCGAGCATGGTCTGATCTGTCCAAAGGATATATTTCCAGCCTGGATTTAGACGTTTCCATGTGCCTGGATCGCCATACGAAGTTGGTACATTTTCATCCTTCCATAACTGATGGATGATTTTTTCCATAAAGCGAAAGCCCCCAAATACCCCGCCACGGCGACCCGGCCCACCGAATGTTCCCTAAGGCCGTTTCACCTATCGCGTCGTCATAGACAATAGTTTACCTTTCCATAAAAGCGCCGCAGATCAATGTAATACTCTCACGAAAGTACTGCCGGGGAACGATACGTGAAGTATCTTGTGGAACTCTTTTCCAACACAATTCTCATTGTGGTCACTGTCACCACTGGGCTCGTTTTGTTTGCACTTCACTCGCCGTTGTCCCCGTTGCCGACCGCATGGAACCCGTATCGTCCGTTTGATCCAGCTGACGAGGTGACATTCGCGACCCGCTTTAAGCTTCAGCCGTTGATCGAAGATGAGGCGTTGTGTCAGCAGGCCCTCACCGCCTTGAACGTAACGTTTGAAAAGCGCCAAGACTTTGTGTCCACGGAAAATGATGTCTGCGGCATATCCAACAGAACCTTTGTCGAAGCTTTTGACAATGTCGCTGTCGGTCCGATCGAAACGCAGTGTCACATTGCGGTGCGCATGGCGCTATGGACACGGGATATCGCTAGTCCAAGTGCCTTTGCTTTGTTTGAAGAGCGATTGACCCGCGTAGAAACGCAAGGCAGCTATAACTGTCGTCCGATGCGAACTGATGACGGACCGGGAGAAATGATGAGCGAGCATTCCACGGCAAATGCCATTGATGTCCGGGCATTAACCCTACAGTCGGGGCGCGAGATTTCTTTGACGAAAGGTTGGAACGGCACAGCCAACGAGGCGCAGTTTTTACGCGAGCTGCGAGATGGCGGATGCCAGGTTTTTCGCGCAACACTCAGTCCTGATTTCAATCGGGTGCACGAGGACCACTTCCACTTTGATGCAGGTCGCTTCCGGGTCTGCAGGTAATTACGGATCAACACCGGCCATCTGGCAAACCAATTTCCATTCCTTTTCGGTGACCGGCTGAACTGAGAGACGTGAGTTTTTGACCAAGACCATTTCTGATAGTTCAGGTGCTGATTTAATGTCATCCAAAGATACTGGCATCTCAACAGGGGACACGGCCTTGATATCCACGCACTCCCAGCGGGGGTCGTCAGTCGTGCTGTCAGGATGCGCTTCGGCGATGACCTCTACGATACCAACAACGCGTTTTTCATCAACGGAATGATAAAAGAACCCGCGATCTCCGATAGTCATATCGCGCATAAAATTCCGGGCCTGATAGTTACGGACCCCATCCCATTCTTCACCAGCGTCACCTTTGGCGACTTGGTCGTCCCAGCTCCAGTTTCCGGGTTCCGATTTGAACAACCAGTACTTCATGCTTTCGCTCCCTTTTTACCAGATCCAACCATGGGCTGAGACGCGCCGTCTAAAGGCCATCTCGGACGCGCCGCAAGTGAAAGGTCAGATCGCGCGCCGGCGTTATATTGTTCCAACGCTGCCCATCCGATCATCGCGGCATTGTCGGTGCAATACTTAAGCGGGGGGGCAACGAAAGCGAGATTTGCTATATCCGCCACCGTTTCCAGTGCCAGACGAATTTCTCGGTTCGCAGCCACCCCGCCAGCAACGGCAAAGCTTTTGGCCGCCGTGATCGCGATCGCACGCGCGCTCTTCTCGGCCAATATTTGCGCGATTGTGAATTGAAACGACGCGGCAAGATCGTTGATATCATTTGGTCTTAAACCGCCTTGCGTCTCAACCAGATTTTCCACCGCTCTTCGCACGGCTGTCTTAAGTCCTGAAAAGCTCATGTCGCAACCAGAGCGATCCAGGAGCGGTCGTGGAAACTCAAACCGGTGTGGATCACCTTCCGCTGCGCGTTTTTCCAAAATCGGCCCACCGGGATAACCAAGCCCCATCATCTTTGCCGTCTTGTCAAAGGCCTCACCGGGGGCGTCATCAATCGTGGTGCCAAGTCGTTTGAACTGATCCGGCCCACTGACCTCAAGAAATTGACAATGGCCGCCACTGACCAGCAGCAAAAGGTAAGGGTACGGCAGGGCATCTGTCATACGGGGTGTCAGGGCATGCCCTGCCAAATGGTTGACGCCGAGAATGGGTTTCTCAGCACCAATGGCGAGGCCCTTTGCACAACTCACACCAGACAAAACCCCGCCTATCAGACCGGGGCCGGCGGTCACCGCGATACCATCGACATTCTGCAGCGCAGTGTGCGCTTGGGACAGCGCATATTCAACAGCAAGATCAATCCGTTCCGCATGCGCACGCGCTGCAATCTCGGGTACAACGCCGCCGAACGCCTCGTGAAGGTCGAGTTGATCGAACACAATTGAAGACAAAACGCCGTCTTCAATATCGACCACCGCAGCAGCAGTCTCATCACAACTGCTTTCGATCGCGAGGACGCGGTTCCAACGACTTGAACTTGCGGAGGTCATCCGCGCCCACTAGCATCCGATAAATTAAACGGCAAATGACATGTCCATCGTCATTCTTACGCGACCGAAGTTACAGGCAGATGCTTTTGCAAATGACCTGCGTGGCTTTATCAACTGTGACATCTACATTCTTCCGCTCATTGAAATCGAAGCAATGGCCAGCGCAGAAGTGCCTTCAGATTGCGCGGTAATTTTTACCTCGGCCAACGCCGTAGCAACCGCCAAGGCCGACAAGGGAACTTTCGCTCTATGCGTAGGGGATGCAACTGCTGACGCTGCTATCGCAGCCGGGTTTCAAGCAGCATCGGTAAACGGCACCGCGAGCGACGTCGCCAACCACATCTTGTCCGACCCCGACCTTAGATCGTTAAGCTGGTTACATCCTCACGGTGCTCATGTTGCAGGCAAAATCGCCGAGCTTTTGCGCCATGAAAAGGTATCGGTGAAGACGAAGGTCACGTATCGGCAAACCGCAATGACATGGTCAAAAGACCAGAAAACATTGGTTGAAAACTCTCGATGCCTGTTCCCTGTATTTTCACCAAATGGGGCAAACGTTCTTTCCAAAGAGTTGAACGATTTAGCGGGTCAGCGCCACTTTGTTGCGATCAGTGCCGCAACGGCACAGCATTTGCCACCAAACACAGTTATTTCCGATGCACCCACACGGGCAGCCATGCTTAAAACAGTGGCGGCGGTGATGCGCTAGGGAGAATCCTTTTAACCATGAAATCAAGTATTATACTCTTACCAAGCGACTGAAAGGCAAGGCATGTCAGATAAGGCGAACACGCCTGACCAATCCGAGGCTGCTCCGGCAGACACGGTACAAGCTTCGGCAACGTCACAAGAAGCAAAAGATGATCTTCCCGACGAAGGCGGCAGTCTTGCATCCAAAGTTTTGACTGGATTGGTGCTTTTGGTTGCTGGCGGCTTTCTTGCAATTTGGGGTGGGCCGCAGATCGCACCTCATCTACCTGCAGGACTGGCTCCAGTGGCGGAGTTTCTTGCGCCGCAATCAGAATCTGAAACTGATCTTAGGTTGACGGCTTTGGAAGATTCGCAGCGCGCTTTTGAAAATCGCGTGACAGCAAGGCTTGATAGTATCGAGCGCACCGATGAAGAGCTTGCCTCGGATATCGCTGACTTGGCCGCCAATGTCCGCTTGGGTGGCAGTTCAAGTGCCAGTTCCGCTGACCTCGCACGGCTTGATGCAGCGATAGATGATTTGCGCGACAGGGTTGCCCAATTGGCGGTGCGGCTCGAAACAGCAGGTGCGGATGGTACTGCCGAATTCAACTCTGAATTGCTCCAAGCCGAGAATGCAATTGCTGCCTTACGAGCAGAGCTCTCACGCGTAACCGAAAACCAAACCAATCTCGAACGAGAGTTGGCAACGGCCCGTGGAGAATTAGAGGCACAGATGCGTCTTGCAACGTCCGAGATGGCAACCGTCACTCAAGCTGCGGAAGTTCAGGTCGGCTCTGCCAAAAACCGTCAGCTCTTTGTGGAGTTGGAGCGCGCACTTAATAGTGGAGCACCGTTTTCTGCTTTGGTGAACAATACCGAACTTGATTTGCCCTCGGCCTTGGCCGTTGCTGCGACCTCAGGCGTGGTGCCCATGGAAGAGCTCAAAGCGCAGTTTCCGGACTTGGCCTATGACGCCATTCGGGCCGACATTTTAGCAAGTGCGGATGATGGCGCACTGGGACGACTATCTGCGTTTTTGCAAAAGCAGGTTGCGGTGCGATCTTTGGAGCCTCTCGAAGGGGACGGTACCGATGCTATTCTATCGCGTATCGATAGTGCGCTCGCACGGGATGATCTGGGTGCAGTGCTTGCGGAGGCCGAAAACCTATCCTTTGCACCCGCAGCGGCGCTAGAAGAATGGATTGCGGCTGTTCGCCTTCGCCACAACGCTTTCGAAGCTCTGGCCGAATTCGCGGCGGACGGCTAGTACCTAAATTATGCTCAAAGCTATTCTCCGCATTCTCATTTTTATTTCGATCACAGCTGCGATTGCGACAGGTGCAGCTTACCTTCTAGAGTCGGATGGGCTTGTACGGATCGCTTTTGATGGACGCGAAGTAGAACTTTCGATCCTGACGGCTGCACTTCTTTTTATGCTATCCATTGTGGCCGTTTTCTTGGTGTTCAAATTACTGGGTCTGCTGGTTGCGATCTTCAAATTCGCCAATGGTGAAGATACAGCACTTTGGCGCTATTTTAACCGCAACCGAGAGCGCCGCGGATTCGAGGCTCTTGCAGATAGCATGGTGGCTTTAGCCGCGGGCGAAGGGCGGCTCGCCATCGCTAACGCGGCAAAAGCAGAGAAAAAGTTGAACCGGCCAGAGCTGACCAATCTGGTGAATGCGCAAGCAGCCGAGCTTGCCGGAGATAGCGCGCGCGCTGTGACCTATTACAAAAACCTCTTAAAGGATGAGCGGACACGCTTTGTTGGTGTTCAAGGGCTTATGAAGCAAAAGCTGGCAGAGGGTGACACCAAGCTGGCGCTGGCTTTAGCAGAAAAGGCGTTTGCGATAAAACCACGGCATGCGCCCACAAGTGATACATTGTTCAAATTGCAAGCTGCTGAGGGGCAATGGTCCGGCGCAAAAGAAACCATTTCGGCCAAACGGCGCAGTGGCGATTTGCCTTCCGATGTTGCGACCCGGCGACAGGCGGTACTGGCACTGGCTGACGCAAAAGCGTTGCTGGACGAGGGTGATATCGACAAGGGTCGGGACGCCGCATTAGAAGCACATAAACTAGCCCCGCCTTTGACCCATGCCGCAGTTTTGACGGCAGAATTTTACAACCTGCAAAGCCGCCCGCGCCTTGCGTCGAACGCGATCAAAAAGGCATGGGCACAAGCGCCGCATCCCGATTTGGCAGGTGCGTTCGCCGAGTTGAAACCGGACGAGACACCCGCGCAACGCGTGCGCCGATTTAAAACTCTGTTCTCACAAAACTCCGATCACCCAGAAACGAGAATGGTTCAAGCCGAGTTGGCTTTGTCCGATGAGGACTTTCCGGCGGCCCGGCGGGCCATCAGGGAGTTGAACGAAAAAGATCCCACGGTGCGCAGTATGACGATCATGGCGGCAATCGAGCGTGGCGAAGGGGCAAGCGATGATGTTGTTAGAGGGTGGCTGTCCAAGGCTTTGGAAGCGCCCAAAGGCAATCAATGGGTGTGCGACAACTGTGGGATTGTCCATGGCGATTGGGCTGCCATATGCACCAATTGCGAAGCGTTTGACACAATCGATTGGCGACGTCCCGAAACTGTGGCCGCTCCAACGACAAGTACACCTACCTTGGGCTTTACTGCTGGAGTTCTCGCATCAGCCGCAGATGATGCAGCTTCTGAAACACAAGTCGAAAAAGAAACTGAAGTAGCATCAGAGACTTCTGAGAAACCCTAGCATCTTTTCGGCCACTTCCGTTTGATGTGTGTAGGGCATCGAATGGGTTGCACCCTCGATCATATGGCTGTCGATCTTGGGATTGATCGCCGATAATTCTTCGGAAGCGACGACAGGAATGACCACATCGAGGCTTCCCCAGATGGCTGTAATCGGCAAATCCGTTTTGGCCAGATCCTTATGGACGTCATGAAGATCTGACATTGGGAAGTCTTTGATTGATTTGCGAACGGCATTCATAAAACCCGGTTTTCGCGTGGCTGCGTCCTGTCTTTTGGAAAAATCTGGCGCGAGATCTAGCTCGAGTGCCTGTTCTAACGAATCTAATCGCAACCTCCGGCCCGCAAACAAGCGCCCATAGGTACGACCCCAAATTGGGGAGTTCAGGTGTCGCCACCATCCATCCAGAACGGTCACAAGTCCTGCAGGCGCGATTAAACTAAGCGCCTTAACGCGCTCCGGGTTGGAGGCGGCGGTGCAGGCTGCGATCCCGCCACCCATGGAATAACCGCAAATGGTGATTGGATCGGTCAATCCGCAATGATCCAACAATTCGAGCAGTTGCCGTGTGTAAAGTTCTGGACCGTAGGACGCATGTCCAGCCTGCGACCCCCCGCGACCGAAAAGATCGTATCGTAGGGAGCTGTAGCCCTCGTCATGGATCAACGGTAATAGATCATCCCAAACAAAACTCGGGGTGGACAGGCCATGGATGAAGACAATCACAGGGCCATCTCCTGCGCGTTCAAAAGCGGTAACGCCGTCGGATAAAACGCAACTGTCCATCAGGATGACCACATCTCGAAAATGGCGTTCGCGACCATCAGGTCCATATGCGCGCCCCCGCCGTTCTTACAGATGGTAATTTCAGCATCATGGCGGCGCGCGAAAGTCCCAGCTTCCAAGTCATAATAATCGGCGATCACGTCACCCTCCGAAATTTTCCCTCGAGCAATTGGGTCCTTTAATTCGCCGATATGACCTATCGTTGTATCCCTGCTGTCCACGAAGAGGGCCGCACGTGACAGGGCATCATCATCGACCTCTCGCATATCCGGGCGATACGCGCCAATGAGGTCCAGATGTTGACCCGGCCGTAGCCAAGCGCCCTTAATCAATGGTTCTGTTGTCATTGTTGCTGTGCAAATGATGTCGGCCCAATGCACCGCTTCGGCCAAGTCTTCGACGACCTCTGGACCCAGATCTTCAGCCAAGTTTTTGGTCCGGTTCCATATGCGCATGTCTGCTTTGGGCCAATGGCTTTGATAGGCTTCGATCATCGATTTGGCGACGGTGCCAGCGCCGACAATCAGGATTTTTTCACTATCCGGACGTGCCAGAGTTTTAGCCGCCAGCAAACTGTCGCCTGCCGTTTTCCACTTGGTGACAAGATGGAAATCAATACTGGCTTTGAGGGTGCCAAGTCCATCGTCAAACAACATCACACCCCCATTGATGCTGCTGGCTCCTTTAGAAGGGTTGTCCGGAAAAACAGTTGCGGCTTTGACGGCTACGCCCAGACCAGAAATCCAAGCATTTCGCGTTAATAAGGTATCTGCATCGCGATACACAAAGCTGTCGGCCACTGCCGCCTTTTGGAGTTTATGACCCTCGCGAATGGCATCTGTGATGACGTCCCAGCTTAGGCGATGATCCATCTCGTCAAAGGCGATGAAGGGGATAGTCATGGTATTGTTTCCGGAAAGGAAAGCAGCCCATGCTTGATCAGTACGGCTGCAAAGTTTTCGGGGTTTTGGAACAAGTGTGTCTCCCAGCCGCGCATCTTAGCAGCTTTTATGTTCTCACCACGGTCATCAGTAAACAGGATTGAGCGCCCCTTTAGACCACAATCCTCTTCGACCATCTCGTAAATCTGGGCATTTGGTTTCGTCACGCCCATTTGTCCGGAGATGTAACGACGATCGAACTCCGCCAGAAAATCGTATTGGGTCTCTGCATAGGCGAAGCTTTCAATTCCAAAATTTGACAACGCAAACACTGGCACACCCTTCGTCCGCAGTTCGCGCAACAGATGCACCGAATGGCTGATTGCGGGGCTCGCCATGAATATCCATTCATCGTGCCACATCCGGATTTCATCTCCCCATTCGGGGCTATGTTCCGCGGTCGCATAAACCGTTTCCTTCCACGGCGCACCGGCGTCGATCGCGTCATTCATGGCGTGCAGGTCCATATCATTGAACAGGGCTTCGCGACGCTCCCGACCAATGCGTTGGTCGTAATGTCTCTCTGGGTTCCACTCGATCAATACGTTCCCGATGTCAAAAATCACGGCTTCGACGCTCATGGAGCTTTCCTTTTTGCAACATTCACTGCCCGCTCTAGCATATCCAGAAAGCGGGAACGGTCTGTTTTTGAGAATGGCTTACCACCGCCCTGATGAAAAGGATCAGCAGACCGCAGATCTTGCATCAGATCGCGGGTTGCCAAACGGTTTCCTATATTGGCTTTGGTGAGTGCCTCGCCATTGTGTTGGAGCACCTCGGCCCCTGCTTCAACGGCTTTAGCCGCTAAGGGTATGTCGGACGTTACAACAATGTCGCCATGGCCCGCGCGGTCCGCGATCCACATATCTGCAATATCTGGGCCTTCGGGTACGATGATTGTCTCAACAAAAGGACTTGGATTTGGGCGCAAGCCACCGTTTGAGACAATGTATATTTTTATCTGATGACGTTCAGCCACACGAATGGCCTCGGACTTTACCGGGCAGGCATCTGCATCAACGTAAATCGCAGTCACCGAGATACCCCCGGCCAGAGAGGAAAACGGCTCTTCGGTAAATAGAAACCCGTCATCCCAACACCTGCGTTTGGGTGAATGCGATCCACAAGGTGAGTGTCACAATGGAAATTACAGTGCTGATAAAGATGGTCGACGATGCGCGCTCTGGGGCGACACCAAAATGTTGCGCGATGATGTAAATGTTTCCGGCCGTTGGCATAGCCGCGGCTGCAATCATAACAGCCGCTTCAAAAGGCTCTACATCGAAAACCAATAACGCCATCACGGCCACGACCGCTGGAAAAGCCAAGAGTTTTAGGCTTGATAGCCAAAGCGCAATTGTCACGCGTTCCGCAGAGGGGCTGGCAAGCGACATGCCAATGACAAACAAGGCGCATGGCGTTGCGGCACCCGCGAGCTGGGTCAGGAAGGTATCGACCGGTGGAGGTGTTGCGATGCCGGTAGCGCCCCACATCAATCCCAGCGCGATTGACATGACCATCGGGTTTTTGAAGATCGCGCCAACGACCCTTAGCAGGGCTTCCTTTGTGATGCGTCCTTCGCGAGAGGCGGTAATGGACACAACGATCAAAGTCCCAAACACGATCAAGTCTATCGCCAGTACAAAAAGCACAGGTCCTGCCGCCGCCTCCCCAAACAGCAAAACCAGCATTGGAATGGCCATAAAACCTACATTGCCGATGATTGAACATTGGGCCTCTATCGCTGAGACGGCCCAGCCCTTGCCTCGCAGCATGCCAATCGTTTGGGCCAGCACATAGATGATCAAACATCCGCAGAGATAGGCGAGGGCAAATTGACCGTCCCAGATATCTGCCACTGACAAGCTGGACGCAAAGCGGAACAGCATCGCAGACAAGGCGAAGTAAAACACAAAAGTCGTCAGATAAGGACGGGCCTCCTGCGGGATGAACCCTGTGCGCGCCGCTGCAAATCCGATCCCAATCAAAGCAAAGAACGGCAATGTCTGAAGAAAAATTGCGAGCATGCGACCCCTTAAGTGAGGTCTTTATCCTCTCTCCCTTTCAAGGAGTCGAGCCGCCGTGTGGCCCTGCTGCCGGGAACAAGCAATTCTTCCTTGCGGAAATAGGCCCGAAGCTCTTCTTTTGGAACTTTCAGGTCTTTTCGCAGAGTGCTGACTTTCTGCGATTGGTACGGTTCACCTTCAAAGGGGATCAGGTGAAGGTTCACACCCGCCAGATTATCCATCGAAAACCCAACGCCCAAACGAAAGCTTGCAATATGGTCCGGCTTGAACCGCCAAGCGGGTGGATACAACGCCGTTGAAATACGGATAAACTCTTCGGTGATTTCGCCGGTCATATTTGTGTCGGCACCCATGGTGGCACCGATAATGAACGCTTCGTCTTGAACGTGTAGACCCCGGCCTAGGATCACATGCAGACAATCATGGCGATCAAGTTCTATCGCGCCGGGCAGAGCGTCAGGACTTTTGGGGTTCTCGTATTTCTTAACAATGTCTGGCACGGCATCCGCATCCGACTTAGGCATCGTCGCGAGAACATCGCACAAAGCCATGTCATCCGTATCAAGTCCCGGTTGCCATTCATCCCATTCAAGAAGTGCGCGTCCCATCAGTCAAAACTCGTCAGTTGTTCGAAAGAGGTCTGCTCGGCATTTACTTGAAGAAGTATGCTTTCGAGCAATGAAATATCACCGATCGGCAGGTAATTTGTGTGACCTGCCAATTTAAGAACATGGCGATTTCCAAGTCCGATCCCAATCGTTGTCAACTCAACCGGGGAATTTGCCAGAACTTCTGCGACCGAGGACTTGAGTGCTTCGTTGTCGTCAGCTTCTCCATCTGTCGTCACGATGATCCGGTAAGTTCCAAAACTACGTTGGCGCGCAGCTTCTTCTGATAGCAATCCATAAGCCTGAGATACTGCGCGCGCCAACGGTGTTGAACCGTCAGCGGGCACGCGAGTAACGAGGTCATTGACCAGAGTTTTGGCGTCGGATGCAAACATCGGCTCCAGGATCAGACCGGCGTTCAAGCCAAGAACGGCAACGCGCGCGCTGTCATCCATGCTTTGAACCGCACTGATGACCGCTCGGTGGGCGTCCGACATTTCGGTCGCCATAGAACCGCTATCATCCAAAACGATTACGGTTGTGACGCGGTTTGGATCGGGTGTGATCTGGTCATCCGTTTCAATAGCGGGCCAGTTTGTGATCGCTTCCCATTGTGGCGCTGCAATTTCCTCCAATGCGGCGATTTCTTGTTGGCCTTGCCGGTAATCGAAAAACGCAAACGTCGCAGCTAAGGCAATGGCGAGAAGTATGGCATGCGTAATCTTCATAGGATCCTCCTATTGAAGGGGGGCAAAGGTTGTCGCTTCGGCTTGTGTGGTCAGGACGCGGAAAACAACGCGCATGTTTTGGCGCCATTCATCTTCGGTCTGAGGTGGATTAAACTGCGGCTCGGAAATACCGACACCATCCAATGTAAATTGATCCAAATTCACCCGGATTGACCCATCCGCCGCATAATCCGACAGTGCTTCGACAACGGCCACCGATCGATTGAAGGACAGGTTTTTTGCGGCTGTACGAATGGCCTTCAGTTCTTGGGGCTCTGCACCTTCTTGTTCGCGACGCAGATAATACAGTGGGTCTGCGTGCCCCTCGACCGTGATGATTGCACCGGAATAGGTAGACGCGAGCCGAAGGATTTCTTCGAAGTCCTGCTCATATAGCTCGGCCGGAAACTCATTTGTGTCAGGCTCAAAGTAAATCTGAAAATCAAGACGCGTATTGGCATCAAGCTGGCCGGTGCGACGCAAGCGCTGAACCGCAGCGGCGGCTGCATCTGGGTCGAAGGCAGCGATCTCTCGGTCAGACAGGTCTGACAGACCATCGGTCAGCGACGTGAAATCCCAACCCGGCGTTCCCAACTGATACGGAAGCTCGATCTGACCGGCACCCCGGAGTGCGGCACTTACCTCATTCGAAAGCACACCAAACCGCCGAGGTTCGTTGGCATCCGCAAAATGGCGCGCATTACCGGACCATCCATCCGTAATTGCATCTTGCCACAGAAAAACGCCTTCTTCGGTTGGTAAACCTCCCAAAAGCTCATCAGCAAGAATGGTTGCAAGTGCTGTTTGCTGCGCATCGCCATCTCGGGCCATGAAACGGCGCACCTGTTCCTCAGACTGGAAAAGGATATTCACCATTTGTGCAATCTCATCGCGATGCGCATCGAGGTAGTCACGACGCACGGCTATATAGTCACCGATTACGGCTGTAGCCTCTAGCGTCGAAAAGAGGATTGTGGCGCCTTCGACCGATCCTTCAGCACCGGTTCCGACCGTGCCGCCGGACGTCAACGCGCGTGCATCAGGCAGGATAACCGCTGCGGCATCCGCCGCACCCGTGGCAAAAATCTCGCCGGGAGTGGAGGCGGTTCCAGTCAGGTCTTCGGTCCAGACAATTTCGACATCGTCAAAAGAGAGACCACCATCTGTCAGGATACGGCCCACAAAGTCGACATGTGGACCATAAGCCTGAATTGCGATCCGTTTGCCCGCAAGGTCGGATATCTGGCGGATACCCGGACCTGCAACGATCCCGTCACCTGCTGACCAGGAGTGTTTAAAAAATACAACCTGTTCGGTTCTTGGATCCGCCTCTGTCACAGGCGCTGCCGCCGTCAACATACCCAATGTTCCGCGCAAAAACGGCGACGCGCACCGCATGTAATCTTCAACCTGTCCCTTGAAATCGTCCGCAACCGTCAACGTCACGTCCCAGCCAGCATCCGCCAGAGAGCCGCCCGGTTCAAAGCCGTTGCCATTTGCATGGATTGCGACGCCATCAGCCCCCCAAGCGATCAGGGGCATGGAAACTTCGGTGCCCGTTCGGCAATCCGCGACGCCAGTATCGACAACCTCGTTCATTGGTGCACCAATGGATTGCGCCAGCGCTGCACCTGCAACGCCAACAGACAATACTGCACAAGCAAGCGTTTTCATAAAAGTCATGAAATGGGTCCTTTCATGCGATCAAAGAGTTGTTCGGCGATGTCACCTGAGAGAGTAATATCTGCCAGATCGGTTTCGATCTTTTTTTGCTTCATACCTTCATATGCGCCGCTAAACGCGTCGAGAGCAGCGAGAACAGATTGGCGCGCAGTGGTTTTGTCGCCGTCCTTTGCAAAAGGGTTACGCATCAGTCTGGCGTGTTTGGTCACTGTCTCTGTGACGATATCCGCACGCTTGATCAGGGTCAGATACTCGCGTCCAGACCGTGGATCAGCAAAGATAAGACGCGCGATACCTACCAGCCGATCCGCCGTCAGATTTACCCGCTCTTGTACTTCTGGCTTTAGATCACCTGCGGCTATCTCCAACTTGCGCGCATGGTTCTGAGCCTGCGCGGAGAGGCGAAGCGCGCTGTCAGTTGCACTGTCGGGCAAACCGTGCAGTGTGCGGAACGTGTATTGAACGCGCTCATATTGTGTAAAGAGCCAACGATCCGGAAGAAGGCACGCAAGGCAATACGCAAGCGCAGTTGTCATGCCTCCCAACAAAAGCGCATCCGAATAGGGAAAAATCTCAGGAAGCGGCACGAAGCGTGCAAAAACCACCGCCGCCACAAGGGACACCAATACGGCCAAAAGAGGTAAACCAATCCGCATCATGGCAAACGCACTGCCGTTATCGTGACGCGGGACAGGCTACGCTGGTACTCGCGATCTGTTTGATCGGCACCGCGCGGAAGGGGTGAACCACCACCTACGCCTATCGCGGACAAAATCCGGTTTGGCGCAACGCCTTGTTCTATCATCATTTCCCGAACGGTATCAGCGCGGGATTGGGACAACGTCAGGTTTGCCGCGCTAGCTCCGCTTGTGCCTGTATGGCCCGTTATGTGAAATCCGATGTCAGGTCTAACCACGTACTCTGCGATCATGCCCATTGCGGCTGCGTCTTCGCCGGGGGCGAAGTCAATTCCGCGAGAAAAACGAAAGTCTGCGCTTTTTGGAGTGCTGCCATATCCAATAAGTCCCAATCCAGATGCTGTGGCGATAAGCCCACCCGCCAAAACAGCGCCCAAAATGTACCGCCGAGGAAGGCCAATCGGTTGCGGAATTGTCTGATCGGGCATCAGCGGTTTTGTCCTAAAGTCACCGGGGAAGTGTACGATATCTGTGTCATTTTCCTAACAGATATAGGTGTTCACGCGCCTTTTTTTGAGAACAGAGTGCAAATTTCTCCGAAAGGCTTCTTAACTTTTGCGGCTTGAGGCACAGTTGCAACCGCAGCTGCATGACCCAATGCGATGATCATAATCGGCTTTTCATGATCTGGGCGTTCGCAAATCTCTGTCAAAAACTTCATCGGGTTTGGTGTGTGCGTTAGGCAATACAAACCGGCATGGTGGGCCGCAACAATCAGGAAACCGCTCGCAATTCCTACGCTCTCCGGAACGTAATAGTTTTTGTACTTCTCACCTTTGTCAGACAGACCATAGCGCTGGGCGAAGACAACGATCAGCCAAGGGGCTGTCGTTAGGTGGGGCTTGGACACACCGGTTCCAATCGGCTCTAACGCGGCAAGCCAGTCATCGGGAGCGCCACCACCATAAAACTTTGTTTCCTCCTCCTCGGCGGCGGCGCGGATCTTAGCTTTAATGTCGTGGTTCGATATTGCCACAAAGTGCCATGGCTGATGATTGGCACCTGACGGCGCGTTGCCCGCCGTTGCGATGAGGTCACGCACAACGCTAAATGGCACGTCCCTGTCTGAAAAATCGCGGATCGTATGGCGGTTTGACATGCGCTCGCGAAAGGTGCGGGCCTCTGCTGCGACACTTTCCTCCGAAAAGCTCATTCTATCGGGCAGCGGCAGCGGTTCATATGAAAGGCCGGACTTGTATCCCATCAGAGTGCCTTGTGCATGATGCGCGCAGCCACGAGGCCAAGCTTTGGATGTCGGTAGGCGGCAGGAATGCGACCGATAGTTTCGAAGCCCGCTCGCTCCCAGGTGTCGATTGCGCGCGCATTGCTTTCGAGCACGAAATTGAACTGCATCGCCGTAAATCCCAGGTCCTTCGCTGCAAAGAGGCTGTGGTTCAGCATCGCCCGAGCGACACCTTTACCTTGTGCCGTGTTGGCAACGGCGTAACCGCAGTTACAAATATGGTCGGCAAGCCCTCTTCCATTTGGCTTGATGTAATACGTCCCCAAAACAGTGTCGTCGCTACCTAAAGCCACGAAAACATTTGCTTTGGGCGCGGCCCAGTAGGCCAGCGCCTCGTCTTCTTTGATGTTCATTTCAACAGCGTAGGTTTCACCAGCCCGAAAAATGGGTTCTAGGATGGTCCAAATTTTGGGATGATCAGAGCCGATTACAGCTCGGATCCTAAGATCAAAACTCGACAACGGCTCGGATCGATTTCCCTTCGTGCATCAGGTCAAAACCTTTGTTGATGTCTTCTAAAGGCATTGTGTGGGTGATCATCGGATCAATCTCAATTTTACCCTGCATGTACCAATCGACAATCTTCGGCACATCCGTCCGCCCGCGTGCGCCGCCGAACGCGGTTCCGCGCCAGACGCGACCGGTCACCAATTGGAAGGGACGTGTAGAGATTTCTGCGCCTGCAGGTGCTACACCAATGATAACGCTTTCGCCCCATCCCTTGTGGGCGGACTCAAGCGCGTCGCGCATCACCTGAACATTGCCTGTCGCGTCAAATGTGTAGTCGCCACCACCACCTGTCAGGTCGACCAGATGCGCAACCAGTGAGCCGCGAACCTCAGTTGGGTTCACAAAGTCGGTCATCCCGAACTTTGTCGCCATATCGACCTTTGAAGGGTTTATATCGACACCCACGATTTGTGTGGCTCCGGCCATGCGCAGACCTTGAATGACATTGAGGCCGATGCCACCCAAGCCAAAGACGATCGCAGTGGACCCCTGTTCAACCTTGGCCGTGTTGATGACCGCGCCGATCCCCGTGGTAACACCACAGCCGATGTAACAGATCTTATCGAACGGGGCGTCCTTGCGGACTTTTGCAAGCGCGATCTCTGGCAACACCGTGTGGTTGGAAAACGTTGAACAGCCCATGTAGTGTAGGATCGGCTTTCCATCCATCATCGAGAACCGAGAAGTTCCGTCCGGCATAACGCCCTGACCTTGAGTGGACCGAATTTTCTGGCACAGGTTGGTCTTTGGATTGAGGCAGTATTCGCACTCACGACATTCGGGTGTGTATAGCGGGATGACATGATCACCCACCTCCAGCGACGTGACACCTTCGCCGACTTCCACAACAACTCCTGCACCTTCATGACCAAGAATCGCCGGGAACATCCCTTCAGGATCGGCGCCGGACAAGGTAAATTCATCTGTGTGACAAATTCCAGTAGCTTTGATCTCTACAAGGACTTCGCCGGCTCTCGGCCCGTCCAAATTGACATCCATAATTTCAAGGGGTTTGCCTGCTTCCAGCGCAACCGCTGCACGAGTTTTCATCGTCTCTCCTCCCGATGGTGTGCTGGATCAGTTTGATATAGGAGGTGAGGTAACGCAAATGATTTTGGGATTGATGGAATGCGATACGTGATTGGAGCTTGTTTGACTGCGCTTTTATTTGGATGTGATGCGCCATCAGAAGAGACGACACAGGCGGCAGCAGGAGGCTGTAACGCTGAAGCATATCAGTATCTGAAATGGCAAGAACGTAGCGTTCTGGACACACTGGACCTTCCACAAGGCACGCGAATAGTCAGCACAGGTATGAACATCACGATGGACTTCAGACCAGAACGTTTAAATTTTTACATAGGAAAGACGGATCGCATCGAAGCGATTAGATGCGGTTAACGAGTTCTTTCTGATTCCTATGTCACGGCGGGTTTATGGCCCGCTCATTCATACCTTTTCTGTTTCTCCTTGCGATGCCCCAGATACTATGGGCGTTACCCGGTGGTTGGGGTGGTGTTATTGTTGCAGGGGTTCGCGACCCCCTTGAAACCAGTGCGGCTGACAGCGGGAATCTTGTTACTGAGACGTCATTTTCCCTGTACCGCCAATTTGAGCTGAGTGAGAAAGTTTCCTTTCGAATTACCGGTCGCATTGCCGGAAATCGGGAAGAAGCGCGGCGAAGTTTCAATCTAACAAATTCGGTCAGTTTGGGCGGTGCCATGAGGTACACAAGCGGATGTTGCGGCGTCTTTTCAGCCGGGATTCAGTACGCTTGGGAAGAAGAGGTCTCGACAGGCGCAACAGAAACCGGCCTCAAGGCGGGTTTTGATCACGGTATCTATAAAAAGATTGCCGGAGAATGGACGTCGCCGCGGGTTTTCTCGGGCTGGTCAAATATACGCTTTCCCGGAGCTTTGGCAGGAACCGCCGAAGATTGGGTTGCGCAGGGGCGCTATGAACTCAGTCAGGGTTTTGAGGTGAGACCTTTGGGTGCTGCGCCTTCGGTTTTTGGTGGAGTGGGCGGAACGCTTGATCGAGAGGGGTTGTCGTTCAACAACAAGTTCGTTTTGGATGCAGGCGGACGCTTATCTTGGAAAATAAAGTCCGCCTCAATCAGTCTAGATGCCCGCGTGATACGGGACCGACGATTTCTGTCAGATGAGCTTTTCGTCGGGCCACAATTCCGCTTGGGTTTGCGGCTACCGTTCTAAAGCGAGTTTTTGGCTTTGGTTTCCTGTCCGCGATGGGAAATCGTTTGGTCCATCGGATTTTCATACCGTGCGTGACGCTCTCCGCTTGTGCCTGCATATAACCGAGGTTTCGGCGAAGGCATGACGGTTTTACCATCAATCGGCGTTAGTTTTGGACGCAACACAGCCAACGGATGATGCCTCAAAGTCACGCGCATTGATGCATAATCCTCAACAATGTTTTCCCCTTCTGAAATCTCGGGCAGAGCGACCAAAGGTTCATTGTGACCTTCCCCATCCAAATCTCTGGCAAAAAGCGGTAGAGGTTTTGGGCCTGCAATGGCTCGCGTTTCCCAGAGTGCTTGTCTGCGATCCAGACCAAGGCTGTGAAAGGCATCTGCCTCTGCCAAGATCGTAAGTGCTTTGGGTGGAAGACCTGCGCGACGCCACACATCCTCGACGCTTCGATATCCATTGGCACGCGCCGCCGTGATCCAGTTGCCGTCATCTTCCGACAGCGCTTTGACCTGCCTCAGGCCCAAGCGCAGTGCAAGCCCGCCTGCGCCATCCGGTTCCATCACATGATCCCAAAAACTCTGGTTGATGCAAACGGGACGGACCTCTACGCCGTGTTCTCGCGCGTCGCGCACGATTTGCGCTGGTGCATAAAACCCCATCGGTTGAGAATTCAGCAGCGCACAGGCGAAAATGCCGGGATGGTGATGCTTCAACCAAGCGGACGCATATACAAGCAGGGCAAAACTTGCGGCATGACTTTCGGGGAACCCATATTCGCCAAACCCTTCAATCTGCGAAAAGCACCGTTCTGCGAAGTCCGCGTCATATCCGTTCTTGAGCATGCCTGTGATAAAGCGGTTCCTGAACAGATGGATTGTCCCGGATTTTTTGAATGTCGCCAGCGCTCGGCGCAGACGATCAGATTCGTCGGGGGTGAAACCAGCACCCACAATTGCAATTTGCATGGCTTGTTCTTGAAAGAGGGGCACGCCGAGTGTTTTGCCCAAAACCTCCCCAAGTGCGTCGGATGGGAAAGTGACCTCTTCTTCGCCGCGCCTGCGCCGCAAATATGGATGGACCATGTCGCCTTGGATCGGCCCCGGCCGCACAATGGCCACCTCGATCACCAGATCATAGAAAGAACGCGGGCGCATGCGAGGCAAGAAATTCATCTGCGCGCGGCTTTCGACTTGAAACACCCCTAAACTGTCAGCCTCGCACAACATGTCATAAACTCTGGGGTCTTCGGGCGGCAGCGTTGCCAGCGTATAGTCTGTGCCGTGATGGGTTCGGATCAAGTCAAATGCCTTACGCACACAAGTCAGCATCCCAAGCGCCAGAACATCGACCTTCAAAATCCCAAGCGTATCAATGTCATCCTTATCCCAGCATATGACCGTGCGGTCCTCCATTGAGGCATTTTCCACCGGTACCAGTTCGTCCAAGCGACCTTCGGTCATCACAAAGCCCCCAACATGCTGGGACAGATGCCGTGGAAACCCAATGATCTGATCCACAAGCTGTAGCGTTTTGCGCAGCCGGGGGTCCTCTGGATCGAGGCCCATTTCGCGAATTTGCTCTTCAGGTGGGCTGCTTCCGGGACCCCACCCCCAAAGTTGAGAGGCGAGTGCCGCAACACTGTCTTGCGAAAGACCCATGGCCGCGCCAACCTCCCGAATGGCACGCTTGCCACGATAGTGAATGACAGTTGCGCACAGGCCTGCGCGGTGACGCCCATACCGTTCATAAATATACTGGATCACCTCTTCGCGGCGTTCGTGCTCGAAATCGACGTCAATGTCTGGTGGTTCATTGCGCGCTTCTGAAACAAAACGCTCAAACACCATTGTACCTATTTCAGGGGAAACGGATGTGACGCCCAGCGCATAACACACCACAGAGTTGGCGGCTGAGCCGCGACCCTGACACAGAATGTCACGGGAACGTGCAAAATCCACAACATCAGATACTGACAAAAAGTAAGGGGCAAAGCCCAGTTTCCCGATCAAAGAGAGTTCATGTTCCAGTAGGTTTTTCACCCGCTCTGGCGCGCCATCGGGATAGCGCCATCGCAATCCATCTTGGGCCTTTCGCTCCAGCCGGTCCTGCGGCGCTTCGCCTTCCGCAACTTCGTGAGGATATTCATAGCGTAGTTCATCAAGGGAAAAGGTGCACAGCGCCGCCACTTCAGTGGATCGTGCAACGGCCTCTTCATACCCTTCATAAAGCCGCAACATTTCTTGTTCGGATCGCAATCGCCGTTCCGCGTTTACCTGGGCGCGACGCCCAATCGCATCGATCCGTATACCCTCGCGGATACATGTAAGGACGTCGGTCAGGGCACGGCGTGCACCTTCGTGCATCAGCGGCTCTGCAGAGGCGACAGTCTTTATCCCAAGCGCCCGCGCCCGGCGTGTCAAACGCGAAAACCGGATACTGTCGCGACCATCATAAGACGGGGCTAAAACAAGGTGCACACGGTCAGGTGCGGTCGCAATGATACGAGAGGCTGCGGTTTCCCAATCTGGTCCCGTATCAGGGTGAAGCAAAATCATCTGCCCCTCTGACCAATCAATCACATCTTGGAGACGCAAAAGGCATTTGCCCTTTTCAGTGCGCCGTCGCCCCAAAGTCAGCAACCGACAAAGTCGCCCCCAAGCGGGACGGTCCATGGGCAGCAGGGTTGCGGAAAAACCTGTTTCGGTGACAATACGCGCAGCCGCGATCAGGCGTGGTATGCTGTGATGAGTCCCCGCATCTTCGGACGCTTCGCGAGCAATATCGCGGGCTTCTTGATGGGCGCGCACGATCCCCGCGGCAGAGTTTTCATCTGCGATGGCCAGCGCGCTTTGACCAAAGGCAGCGGCACGGCGCATGTATTCCTGGGGATGCGATCCCCCGGTCAAAAATGTGAAATTGGATGTGGCGCAGAGCTCAACGAATCCCATATAAGGAATTGTTCACACTTTGTTCTTTTTTTGGAGTCTTATTTTGTCGCGCTTAAGCCCAGGTAATGAGTGGCTCAAACTCGGAAATCACGGCATCATAGGTCGCCCGTTTAAACGGTACTATTTTTTCAGGCAGATCGGAAATCGGCATCCATGCCCACTCCCGAAACTCGGGATGTTCCGTTTCGATTGTGATGTCCGTGTCCTCTCCGCGGAACCGGAAAAGAAACCAAAGCTGCGTCTGCCCCCGAAATTTCCCGCCCCAGATTTTGGGCACCAGATCGTATGGTAAGTCGTATGCAATCCAATCCTGAGTTTGGGAAACCAATGTCGCTTTATCCTGCGTCACACCGGTCTCTTCCCAAAGCTCGCGAAAGGCCGCATCAATAGGCGCTTCACCGGAGTTTACACCACCTTGTGGCATCTGCCAGGCGTCTTGGTGATTGTCGATACGCTGGCCTGCAAACGCATGACCTGCGTCATTCACCAGCATCACCCCAACGCATGGGCGATAGGGTAATGCTTCGATTTGTTCGGCGTTCATTGCTCCGTTTCGAGAACGGACAAGCCCTGCAAAATATCCAACGCATAAGCCATCTGATAGTCATCAGCCCGACGCTGCGCCGCATCTTCCTGTGCTTGGCGTTCACTCTCCAACTGTTCCAACTCATCTTCAGAGAGACTGTCATTGGTGATGGAGCCACGAAGATCCGCCTCTGACCGCAGTGCAGCCAATGGAGCTTCTTCCTCGGTCTCTTCCTCTTCTGTAAGCCGCTGTTCTACAATAATATCAGGTTGTACGCCCAGCGCTTGGATCGAGCGGCCCGATGGTGTGTAATACCGTGATGTTGTCAGACGAATTGCGCGATCTTCTCCAAGCGGCATAATCGTTTGCACAGAACCCTTACCAAAGCTTCGCGTCCCAACGATAACAGCCCGGTTGTGATCTTGCAGTGCTCCTGCCACAATTTCGGACGCTGATGCAGACGCACCATTGATCAAAACAACTAGAGGTTTGCCTTGGGTCAGGTCACCGGGTGTCGCATTGTATCTGTCACTGTTCGATAGATCGCGACCGCGCGTTGATACAATCTCACCTTGGTCTAAAAACGCATCTGATACTGCGACCGCTTGGCTCAGCAATCCGCCGGGGTTGAACCGCAGGTCGACTACAAATCCGTTCACATTTTCAATGCCGCCCAGTTCAGCAACACGTTCCTCAATTTGCTTTTCCAAATTTGGATAAGTTTGGCGGTTGAATGTAGATACCCGAAGGACAACTGTTTCGCCTTCGACACGCCCGCGGACAGCCGTCACTTTGATGACGTCACGGACAATGGTGATGTCGAAAGGTTCGTCTTCACCCTCTCTCACAATTGTAATGACAATAGGTTCACCGACAACGCCACGCATTCTATCTACGGCTTCATCCAAAGACAGCCCTTGTGTCGGCTCGCCATCAATTTGTACGATCAAGTCACCTGCCGCGACGCCCGCTTCAAAGGCTGGTGTATCATCAATTGGGGACACCACCTTGATGAATCCATTTTCCTGAGTAACCTCAATGCCAAGTCCACCAAACTCTCCGCGGGTCTGAACGGCCATATCGTCAAAATCAGTCGGAGGGAGGTAGCTTGAGTGTGGGTCCAGCCCTGTCAGCATCCCTTCAACCGCGTTTTGGATCAACTCCTCGGCAGTGACCTCTTCGACGTAAGATGATCGCACACGTTCGAAGATTTCACCGAACAGATCGAGTTGTTCGTAGGTCGATGCCGTATCGTCAACTTCTTGGGCCTGAGTATGCTGGAAGAAAATCGGTTGTGATATGGCGCCAATGATGGCTCCGAAACCAATTGCAAGAAGCGTACGTTTCATTCGATTAACTCTCTTTCTGCCTGCTCGAACCACTGTAAGGGTTCCGAAGGTTGCCCTTCTGAAGTTACTTCCATGTAGAGTCGTATTCTTTCGTTCGCGAGTTGAACGTTTTCCGTCCCAGAAGACAAGTCACTGTGTTGCGAGGCGACCGGACCAATCAGCGCAATTAGTTCACTCTTGCGGACAATGGTGCCCGCTTCGACGGTCAACTCTGACAAACCTGTGATGAAAACCAACAAGTCTTGTTGAGGCTCCAGAACAATTGCCGGGCCAAGCCCACTGACCTCCCCGGCAAAAAGAATCGTTCCCGAGGTCGGGGCTTTCACTCCTGCCGCATGGAAAGGTGTAAGGGCCACTCCAATTTGTTGTGCGTTCCCCAGACCACGAGAGATGACTTCCGGTTTATTTTGCGCTCGAACAGGCCAAGCGAATGTTCCCGCCAAATCGCTGAAGTCTGCTCGGTTGATGCCCGCTTCTTTGCGCAGGCTTTGGGCAAATTCGACAGCTGCGGTGTTCATGACACTGACAAAGTCAATTGATCCAAATCTGCCCGAAAAGATTGGCGGCGGGTCGACGCGTGCTGATGCGGCCCGGTTTAATGCCGCACGCGCTTGCTGTGTGACGTCAAAAAGGCTCACGATGTCGGAATACAGGTCATTCCAAGCACTCTGGAGGGTGACGCGGTTTTTCAGCAGCTCCTCTGCTTCCTCCAGTTGCACTGTCAAATGGGGAACCATCGATCTCATAACCAGTGCAGAATTTGCAAGTCCCTCGGCACCGGTGCCGTTCAATGCCAAAAGCGGGATAGACGCTTGATTCATGGCATGAAGCGATCCCAAGGCTCGGTTCCGCATTGTAGACTGGGTGTGAATTTGGTCCTCAAGGCCTTCGATTTCGTAATGGAGCCTGCGCTGAGCTTCTCTTATGATCCTCAGCATCCTATCTTGTTGATTAATCAACGCGATCAGACGCGTGTTGCGTTCAGACTGATCTTCGACTTCTTTTGCGAGCGCGCGCTCGTGGGCGATCCTTGCGACAGAAAATTCGGTGGCGAGGTCCTCGGCACTGACAGATCCGGTTAGGATGAACAGGGCAACTAGAGTACGCGTAAGCATGAACCTGTCATTTCTGGCGGTTGAGTTAGCCCCATGAGGTTGAGCAAGGTTGGCGCAACATCGCACAAAGCGCCGTCTTGCAATTGGCCCGATGCGCCATAGAGGACGACAGGCACAAGATTGGTCGTATGGGCCGTGTGCGGGCCGCCTGTTTCAGGGTCGATCATCGTTTCGCAATTTCCATGATCTGCGCAAATTAGGGCCGCACTCCCCATTTTATCAACCGCGTTCAGCATTTTCCCAAGTCCGGCATCCACAGCCTCGACGGCCTTGATCGCCGCCTCAAGGTCGCCGGTATGACCAACCATGTCAGGATTGGCAAAGTTCACCACTATAAGATCATAGCGCTTTGAGATTGCGGAGAGGAGGTTATCTGTCACTTCTTCGGCCGACATCTCAGGTTTCAGATCATAAGTTGCGACCTGCGGAGATGGAGCCAGATACCGATCTTCGCCGTTAAACGCAGTTTCGCGACCGCCATTTAGAAAGAATGTCACATGAGGATATTTCTCGGTTTCAGCGATGTGAAACTGTGTCTTACCTTGGGCAGAAACCCATTCGGCGAGGGTGTTCGTCAGATCTGGTTTGGTAAAAATCGACTGCACAAATAGATCATGGTCGTCCGAATAGCTTGTGAAACCCGCAATGGTCGACAGGATAGGTCGGCCCTCAATTTCAAAACTGGAGAAATTCGGATCACCGATAGCTGACAAAAGCTCCCGCGCGCGATCAGCTCTGAAATTCAGCATCAGCACTCCATCGCCGTCTTGAAAACCCGCGTAGTTACCGATAACTGAAGGCTCGATAAACTCATCGGTCAGCTCGGCTGCACGAGCCGCTCCGAGGGCTTCAGACGCCGATGGATAACGTGTTCCATGCGCTAGAACGATCGCGTCGAATGCGGGCTTCACTCTATCCCAACGATTATCTCGGTCCATGGCATAAAAACGACCCGAAAGAGTGGCGATGCGCGTATGGCTCACCAATTCGTTCTGAAGACGCTCCAAATATCCTGCTGCCGAAACCGGCGGTACATCGCGGCCATCGCTAAAGAGATGAACCAACACATCCAGCCCGGCTTTTGAAAATGCGCCCATTGCCGCTGTCATATGATCTATGTGACCATGGACGCCGCCATCGGACAAAACACCCAAAAGATGTATGCGCCCTGACCCAGCTTTGACTGTGGCAACAAGGTCCTGAACTTCAGGCAATTTGCCAAACACGCCTTCGCGCGTCACGCGATCAATGCGCACAAGGTCCATTTCCACGACCCGTCCTGCACCGATATTCATGTGACCGACTTCCGAATTGCCCATTTGCCCTTTCGGCAAACCAACAGCCGGTCCGTGTGTGGTCAGTTTTGCACGGGAACAGTTTTTCATAAGCCGATCAAAGTTCGGGGTGTCGGCCAGCGCAACTGCGTTGCCGTTTACCTCGTCGCTGAGGCCCCATCCATCAAGGATACACAGGATAACAGGCTTTGGTGTCATGGTCGCGTTTTGCATGACGATCTGCCGACAAGAAAGGGGTTAATCACGCATTTAGGCCCGATGGTAAGGCAAACCTGCAAGGATCGACACAGCACGATAAAGCTGCTCGGTCAACAAAACCCGCACCAGCATATGTGGCCAGACCATAGAGCCAAATGCGATCTTTCGATGGGCTCCATCAAGAACGGCCGGTCCCAAACCATCCGCACCGCCGATAACAAATACAAGATCTAAGATGCCCGCTTCGGCCTGTTTTTGTAAGTCTCTAGCGAACTGTTCTGACTTGAGCTGATCACCGCGCTCGTCGCAAGCCCAAACCAGACTGCCGTTGGGAATACCCTCCAGAAGCGCTTTGGCCTGCGCCTCTTTTGTCGTGGCTTTGCGTTCATCAATTTCGACAAGCCGAAAGTCTGTAAAACCAAGCGAACGGCCTGTTCTACGGAACCTTTCGCTGTAGTCAGAAATCAGATCGCGTTCTGGCCCGGATTTTAGGCGTCCAACGGCAACGATTGTAACCCGCATTACGCTTGATGTGCCGCCATCTCCGCCTGCCACATCTTTTCGATCTGGTAGAATTCACGCACTTCGGGTCGGAAGACATGTACAACGACATCGCCAAGGTCCAGCAAAACCCAGTCTGCCGTTTCCTTGCCTTCAACTTTGGCGTTGATCCCAAACCCTTCTTTCACACGTTGGGACAGTTTTTCCGCGATTGCCGCAACTTGGCGGGTAGATCTGCCAGAGGCGACGACAATGTGATCAGCGACAGAAGACTTACCTTCGATATCAATTGAAACCACGTCTTCGGCTTTGTCGCTATGGAGTGAATTAATAACCAAATCCACAAGGGACATGGTCGGCAATGTAGTGGCGGTGCTATTCACCGCTTCGATGCGTCCTGACAGAACGAACCTCCAAACAGTGTTACGGCGCAAAGACGCCTTACGGCAGACCTAACAGCGCTCTGCCCATCAGACAAGAATTTCATCACAAAGATTTGGGTGCGCGACTAAGCGCGCACCTTGGCATCGTAGTCAGTCACCATCGCCTTAGCCATCGCGCCGACCTCGAAATTGTAGTCTCCGATCTTAGCAACAGGTGTTACTTCTGCTGCGGTGCCGGTCAGCCAGCATTGCTCAAACCTTTCAAGCTCTTCGGGCATAATGTGGCGCACATGAACCTTGATCTGCTTTTCTTCGAGCATTGAAATAACTGTCTGGCGGGTGATCCCGTTCAAGAAACAATCAGGCGTTGGTGTGTGAACCTCGCCGTCTTTCACGAAGAATATATTCGCGCCTGTCGCTTCGGCGACGTAGCCGCGATAGTCGAACATCATCGCGTCCGAGCATCCCTTGGCCTCTGCGGCGTGCTTGGCCATTGTACAGATCATGTAAAGGCCGGAGGCTTTGGCAAAACACGGGATCGTTTCGGGCGATGGACGCTTCCATTTCGAAACATCTAGTTTCGCACCCTTCATTTTGGCATCGCCGTAATATGCGCCCCATTCCCAAGCTGCGACAGCCATGCGAACAGGATTGCGCGCAGATGCGACACCCATATCCTCGCCAGAGCCGCGCCAGACAACTGCACGGACATAGGCATCTTCGAGGTTGTTGGCCTTCATGACAGCGTATTTCGCCGCTTCGATTTCTTCGACTGTGTAGGGGACAGGAATATCAATATCTCGACCAGAGGCGTGCAAGCGTTCAGAGTGTTTGACGCTTTCAAAGATTTTGCCGCCGTAAGCGCGCTCACCCTCGAATACGGAAGACGCGTAGTGCATCGCATGGGTCAGGATGTGCACGTTCGCCTCGCGCCATGGGACAAGTTTCCCGTCTAACCAGATCACTCCGTCCCGATCATCATATGCGCCAGCCATTTTCGTCTCCTTCAGTCTGTACCTTGCGTCCCCGGCGGAATTGAAATTAAATTTCTTCGCACAGGCGGCAATGCTTCACTTGATGCTCATCTGAGGTGCCCCGCTAAATAGTGATTCCAATAATGTCAATAATACTGACATATTTGGGGAGGGGTAGATGGACAGAAACCAAACGAGCGAAATGCTTTTTCTAACCGACGAGCAGTTGCTGCAAGGAATCGAACTGATGTTCTTCGCCTATAAGGGGTTCACATCTGATCCGGATCGCATCTTGGAAGACTACGGCTATGGCCGCGCGCATCACCGCGCGATCCATTTCATCCATCGATCTCATGCGATCACTGTAAATGGGCTCTTGGCAATTCTGGGTGTGACCAAGCAATCCTTGAATCGTGTCCTCCGACAATTGATCGATGATGGTATGGTGGAGTCGCGCGTTGGCACCATAGATAAACGGCAACGCCACCTGCACCTCACTGAAGCTGGGCAAGAATTTGAAAAACAACTTTCGGATGTTCAAAGGGAACGCGTGCGCGAGGCGTATAAAGCGGCAGGACATAGCGCTGTTCAGGGCTTTCGCACGGTGCTAGAGCATATGGTGGACCCGGAGATGAGACCCCAGCTTGAGAAGTTGGGGATGGAGCGGCGCGAATGATTTCTGCTTTGCCAGAAGCGCATATTTTGATTGTCGACGATGACGAGCGCATTCGTGATCTGCTTAAAAAATTTTTAGCAAAGAACGGTTTCTTGGCAACGGCCGCTGCGGATGCCGCACAAGCGCGCCGCCTGCTGGATGGTTTAGAGTTCGATCTGATTGTTCTGGATGTCATGATGCCAGGCGAAGACGGAATTACGTTTACCGAAAACCTACGGAAGAAAATTTCTACGCCAATTTTGTTGCTGACTGCTAAGGCGGGCACGGATGAGCGGATTATGGGGTTAGAGGCTGGCGCCGACGACTATTTGACGAAACCGTTTGAGCCAAAAGAGTTGGTCCTTAGGATCAATGCGATTTTGCGCCGGGTTCCCGCCGAAGAAGCGCCTGAGCAGAAGTCCAGCCTGCATTTGGGACATGTACGCTATGATCTGATGCGCAGCGAGCTTTGGCATGGTGCCAACATGATCCGGCTTACGGCTACGGAAACTGTTCTTATGCGTGTCTTCAGTGCGGTCCCGCATAAACCGGTGTCTCGCGGGGAGCTGGTGGAAGAACTGTCGCGCAATGGTGAAAAGACACAGGAACGTGCCGTAGATGTTCAGATCACACGCCTACGCAAGAAAATCGAGCAGGACCCGAAAAATCCCCGGTATCTGCAAACCGTACGTGGTGCGGGTTACATGCTAGCGCCTGATTGATGGCTACTCTTTTGATTACGCATGATGCCTGTGATGGGCACGTCACGCCCGCAGGCCATCCCGAACAGGTGGCGCGATTGCAAATGATCCGGGCAGCGTTGAATGGCGCGGAGTTTGACCGGCTCAACCGCGAAGACGCTCCGATGGGAAGCGACGCTATGATCGCTCTAGCCCACCCACAGAGATATATTGATCGGGTCAAGTCATCCGCTCCCAATGATGGGTTTATTTCCTTGGACGGTGATACGCATATGACACCAGGATCGCTGGAAGCGGCCTTTCGCGGGGTCGGAGCGGCCGTTCGCGCTGTGAATGCTGTTATGTCTGGTGAGGCTACAAACGCATTTTGTGCGATGCGCCCCCCCGGGCACCACGCTGAAAAAGAAACGGCGATGGGCTTTTGCCTTTTTGGAAATGCGGCCATTGCGGCGAAACATGCCCGTGATGCATATGGATTGTCGCGGGTGGCAATTATAGATTTTGACGTTCACCACGGAAACGGCACCCAAGATCTCGTGCAGGACGATGCCGGAATTTTCTTCGCCTCCAGCCATCAGATGCCGCTTTATCCCGGCACCGGTTACCCGACTGAAACAGGCCCCCATGGAACCGTTTTAAACGTTCCTCTGATGCCAGGCAGTGATGGTATCGCGATGCGGGACGCCTACGAGCGACTTGTACTGCCTAAGGTTGCGGCTTTCGATCCAGCGTTGATCATCATCTCGGCCGGGTTTGATGCCCATGCGGCCGACCCACTTGCGAACCTGATGTGGGTCGAGGAGGACTATGTTTGGATCATCCGCGAGATTTGCGCCCTCGCGGAGAAACATTGTGGTGGTAAACTGGTGTCCTGCTTGGAAGGTGGGTATGATCTGGAGGCGCTAGCGAATTCGGCGTCGGCGCATGTGAGTGTTTTGATGGAGCAGGGTGCATGAGTGATAAAGCGGTCGAAGACATGAGCTTTGAAGAGGCTATGGGTGAGCTGGAAAGCCTCGTATCGCGTTTGGAAAATGCGCAAGTGCCACTAGAAGAGTCTATCTCCCTCTATGACCGCGGCGCGAAACTAAAAGCGCATTGTGAAGCGCGGCTCAAAGCGGCGGAGGAAAAGGTCGCAGCAATCACATTGGGGCCTGACGGGACACCAACGGGCACGAAACCTGTCGACCTCTGATGGGTTTCGCCAACGCGCTTCAAAAAGCTCGGATTGATGTGGAAACATGTCTGACGCGTGAAATTGAAAATCGCGACTTTGGCCCCTTGGCTGCACCTATAACACATGGTGTGTTGAACGGGGGGAAGAGGCTCCGCGCTTTCTTGGTGCTTGAGGCCGCACGTTTGCATGATGTTTCTCTCGGGCGCGCACTCTTCGCGGCTGCTGCTATCGAATGCATCCACGCGTACTCGCTTGTTCATGATGATTTGCCGTGCATGGATGATGACGACCTGCGTCGCGGGCAGCCGACCGTTCACATTAAATGGGATGAGGCGACGGCCGTTTTGGTGGGCGACGGACTTCAAAGTCTGGCATTCGAGATGCTCACGGATATAAGCGTTGGGGCGGCGGATATCCGGTGTGATCTGGTTCAAAGTCTTGCAAAGGCATCAGGCTCTGAAGGTATGGTTCTTGGGCAGGCTCTTGATATCGCGGCAGAGGCAGTTGGCACCGCGGATGTGGACCAAATCCTGGCGATCCAGTCAGCCAAGACCGGTGCACTGATCCAATGGTCGGCAGAAGCGGGCGCACGCCTTGCAGGGGAAGACCCTTCGGCGCTGGGCATATATGCCAAGCATCTGGGCCTCGCCTTTCAAATCCAAGATGACATAATCGATGTTGAAGGCAGCGAGGCAGAGGCTGGAAAGCGTCTCAAGAAGGACGAAGATGCCGGTAAAGCAACCTTTGTCACGCTGCTTGGTCTGGAGGGCGCAAAAGCACGGGCGCGCTCAGAGGTTGATGCTGCGCTCAGCGCTTTGGATCCTTATCAGGGCGCTGAACTCCTTATAGAACTAGCAGAGTTTGTGATTTCTCGCCGCATGTGACGCTGGGCGACAAGGCTATTGCCGCGACATTTCGCTTGATTTTTAGGCACCTCTGAGAAATGCACGGCCCCACGTAGTGAGAATAAAAGAGGGGAATACCAATGTCTCTGAGCGCGCCAACAAAATGGGTCTTTTTGGTCTCATTTCTTTTTGCAATTCTGGGCTTCCTGCCACTTGTCGGTATCGCAGTTCCAGTTGTGACAGCTTACAACATGTGGATGCTGGTTGCCGGTTACGTGGTTTTGGCACTAGGTTGCTTGCTGAAAGGTTTCTAAGCTATTCAATTAAGTTCAAAGGCCACTCACGCAAGAGTGGCCTTTTTTATGCCATTACATCCCGGATGATCGGCGCGATAAGTTTTGGTGAAACCTCGTGGATGAGGTGGCCACCGTTGTCGAAGACGGTTTCTTCACTGGCAATGACACCACGCCGAAACGGGGCAGTGTCCTTGTAGGCAATCGTGCCATCATCCATGGCCTGAACAAAATGGATAAAGCTGCAGACACTTTCACCTCGGGGCATGTCACGCGCGAGGTTCCATTGGGACATCATACCCAGCGTTCCAGTGATGTGGTCCCGTCTTTTCAAAAGAAACCGATACCGCGCCAAACCATCCTGGTCGAGCTGCGTTCCCGTACTTCCGATCAGCTTTTCAATATCGGCCGATTGAGCAAGCGGCACTGTGAAAAAATCCCGGACCAACGGGAATCCGACCATGCTTTTTGCGATCATCGGGAAGACGACTCCGGCCCAACCTTCAAAGGCTTCGAAAGCCCCGTTTATGGCGACAATCGGCAAGTCACCCCGTTTTGCAGCCAAAGTCACGGCAATGGCCGCGCCTGCGGAATGACCAACGATAAGACTAGGTGTAAGGTCTTTTGTTTGAAGTAAAGTGTGCAAAGCCTCGGCTCCACCCGCGAGCCCGAGTTGGAAATTCAAGGCACCAGACGTGAAACCATGCCCGGGTAGGTCCACTGCGACACAGCGAAACTGATCGCTGAGTTCGTCCATCAAAGGTCCCCACGAGTGGGTCGACGCTCCGGCACCGTGAAGAAACAAAATCACTGGGCCATCGCCGGCGCTTTGCAAGTGCCAAGTAATTGTACCCGAAGTTACGAATTCCGAGGTGTCTCGGTTGGGCCAGTCTGCAGGAATTTGGTCGAGCATCTTAGTTTAATAAAGTTGACTTCAGCGTCTCGCCAAGCGCCGCGGATTGTGCCGGTGGCAGTGCAAAATAAGCGCCCCCCAAAACCGATGATACTTTCTGCAAAGTTGCGTCGGGGCGGCGACCGGTATCAATGGTTAAACATGGCATGTTTTGTGTAGCGAAATGACGGGCAACGGTTTCGGCATCTGCTTGGGCCTGTGGCCTGCCCGGCGTACCGTCTAGAGCAATATTCGCTCCACCATCGCTAAGAAGGACCATCGCAGGGGACATACCCTTTTTACGCGCGGCCAAAGCCATGTAAAATCCGGCTTGCAAACCTGCTGCCAAGGGTGTTCCTCCTCCCCCTGGCAGAGCCCCCAAATGCCGCTTTGCCTGTACCAGCGAGCGCGTTGGCGGCAACAACACTTCTGCACCTTCTTTTCGAAAAGCAATAAGTGCGACGTGATCGCGCCGGGCGTAAGCCTCGGACAAAAGTGTCTCCACGGCCCCTTTGGCTTCGCCCAAACGTTTGGCGGCTGATGATCCTGAAGCGTCCACAGAAAAAACAATCAGCCGGTCGCTTTCGGTTTGGAAACGCTTGATTACGAAATCCTCTTTACGGAGTGCAATCGGGCCGTTTCTGTGGCGCAGGTTCTGATATGGAACAGCGCGCCGCAAGGTCGCCAGAATGTCTAATCGATTGCCGCCACCTAAGACGCCAGGACGCGGTGCAATAGGTCTCCCGCGACGATTTCCTTTTTTTCGCGCGCCGGCACCAGAACCTTGCATTTGCCGCGCAGCGTTCTGTTGGGATAGAAATGCAAGAAGTGCCGCGCTGGGTAAGTTGGCCCGCACTGCATCTAACACCTGATCTTCGAGCATGCCTGTATGGGATTGCCGATCTTCGTTAGGTGTTTCGTCTTCCTGCTCAGTTTCATCAAAATCAGTTATGATGGTGCGAGGACTAAAAACCATCATTGCGGCCGTGTTCAAATCGTCGTCGTCAATCATAGTATGGCCGGCCAACGCCGCGCAGGCTCGCGCAGCTTTCACCGCAAATCCAACCGCCCGCAAAGATGAAATCTGCAGGCGGGCAGCAAGTACGGCCAGCGTTTCAACGACTGGTTCCACAGCTATAGAGGCGAGCCTGTCGCGCGCCGAACGCCAAAGATCTTGATTAAATTCCAAGTCATCCAGCGCGTCGTATCGCATGCCATCAAGGTCAAAATGGAAAGCAAGCCGATCTCGTAAATTCTCGTGCAGGCCTTCATCTTCCCCGCCCTCATCAATCGCCAAAAGACGCGCACCACGATCAAGGCTTGTCCCAATGCGCGCGGTCAAATGGGCCGGTGCACTCTCCGATTGCGTGAGCATCAATTGGGGCGCATCCGCACCCAATATTCCTTGGGTCAAAACGGGACGTCCGGCCGATAGTGTTGCACCGATGTCCAACCCACCAAAGAGCGCCTCGTCACTCACGGTTGGATTGATCTTGTGCCAGGCAGCGTCGTCAATGCAGCGCACCAATGCCAGAACAGCATCCCGTACTGGGGACGGTCGTGCACGCAACCAAATTCCACCTAAGCTTGGGTCAATGGCCCAAAGGTCCACCGCTTTGAGCAAGCGCAAAGCGCGCGGATCACGCGTTTGCGAAAACATCTTCAATGACTTTGGTGACGCGCTGTTCACTTCCGGCCTCATCCAATGGATCACGCCGCAAACGGTGTCGCAGTGCCATCGGCGCTACGGTTTGAATGTGAGAGCGCGAGACTTTCTGATCACCTTCAAATGCTGCAAATGCGCGCGCCGCCCTTAGGAGGGTCAATTCCCCGCGCAAGCCATCGGCACCAAGTGCGATGCACAAGGCAGCGCAATCTTCCAAAGCGTCATCACCTGTCTCGATCGTTCGTAGGTAAGCGCGCGCGCGAAGGATTGCGTTCCGCGTGCGGGTGTCTGCAGCGCGCCACTTTTTCATGAATGCTTTATGGTCGCTTTCAAAAGCGTCGCGGCGGCGAATAACCTCAACCCGGTCTTTGATCGTTGTCGGAGTGCGGACATCCACTGAAAGACCAAACCGATCTAAAAGCTGCGGTCTCAATTCACCCTCTTCGGGGTTGCCAGATCCTACGAGTACGAACTGGGACGGATGACGAATTGACAGTCCTTCGCGTTCTACAACATTTTCGCCGGATGCAGCGACATCCAACAGAAGATCAACAATGTGATCCTCAAGAAGGTTTACCTCATCAATGTAAAGGTATCCACGATGGGCGCGTGCGAGCAAACCGGGTTCAAAATGCTTTTCCCCCTTCGTCAGCGCGCGTTCGATATCAAGCGCTCCGACAACGCGGTCCTCGGTCACACCAAGTGGCAGATCAACAACCGGAGTGGGAATGTCCTCTAGTGCATCCTCCAGCGGATCTGCAAAGTCAGGACGATCTTTGATCTCTGTACTGTTGTAAGGACAGTTCTTCACGCGGGTGATTGGCGGCATCAAGCCCGCAAGCGCGCGAATGGCCGTAGATTTGCCCGTGCCGCGATCACCAAAAATCAGAACACCGCCTATCCGCGGATCCACTGCGGTAAGGATAACAGCGCGTTTCATGTCGTCTTGGCCAACAATTGCCGAAAAAGGAAAGGCTTGGCTCATGCGGGCACCTCTTGGGTTATTTTGTCCAAAGCCATCTTGTCCACATCGGGCCATGACCCGACCTCACCTGCGATGGTGAACCGGGCATAAAGCTCTTCTTTGAACCAGCCATGCTCGCGGACCGCCCGGATCGCTTGGGCATGGGGACCATCACGCCGAGCAAACTCGGCCATTTTTTCTGCGTCGGGCCAAATCGAAAATGTGACCTGATGGAACCAAGGGACTTCGCCCACACCTATTTTGAAAATAACATTGGGATCGGAGCCGATCATGGCCGAGATTGCAGGCACCCGTGACCAGAATTTTCGCAAAATTCTTGGTTTGATTGTCGCGCGTGTGAGCGCTGCAAGTGGTCCAGACTGTCCATTCTGTGGTGTAACCGAAAACGGCGTTTGGTGGGCCCATTCACCCCGCACGCTCGTTGGGTGCAGGAAAAGCGTCCAATGATCCTCGGCATGTTTCTTGTACCGATCGAACAGCGGTGATCTCTCTACCGTATCCTGCGCAGCTTCCAGCGTATCATAAACTGTAAGGATGGCGTAGACAGCAGTATTGGGAACGGGCGTGAACCCTTCGCCAATGCCGCTGCCCATCAGTTTCCAAAACTTAACCTGTGGCATGCCTGCAAGTGTTACTCGCGCAAGCGCCATTTGGGCAAAGGCCCACACTCTCCCACCTAAGGTTGGGAAGCGAAATAAGCTTAGGCAAACCGTTTGGATGTCTCTCTCCTGTTCATGCAAGCGGCCGAGTCCGTAGATAGGTATTATTGTCAGATAAAATAGACGTTGTGTAAACTAATTTAGACACAGTAGGGTTGGGACATGTTGAAACGGACCGACTCCCCCGATCATTTGGACCCAGTTGGGCGCCCTAAAGCCATCGTTATCGGCGCTGGACTCGGTGGTTTGGCTGCTGCGATGCGCCTGGGGGCCAAAGGATACCGGGTCACCGTCATTGATCGCCTTGATATCGTGGGTGGTCGTGCCTCGTCGATTACAAGGTCTGGGCATCGGTTCGACTTAGGGCCAACAATTATTACAGTGCCTCAGATCCTTGAGGATCTTTGGGCAGAGTGCGGCCGTAACTTTCACGACGATGTCACTTTGACGCCAATGGACCCGTTTTACGAAATCCGTTTCGAGGATGGGTCACGCTTTACGGCATCAAAATCCATCGCGGCGATGCGCAAGCAAATCGCCCAAATGGCACCCGGGGATTTGCCCGGCTTTGATAAGTTCCAAAAGGATGCCGAGGCGCGGTATGCTTTTGGCTTTGAAAAACTTGGCCGCGTCCCGTTGGAAACCGTGGGTGCACTTGCCCGTTATCTTCCCCGGTTTGGGATGCTGCGGGCGGATCGGTCGGTCTATGGCCACGTATCGCGCTTGATGAAGGATGAGCGCTTGCGCTTTGCCACCTCGTTTCACCCGCTATTCATCGGCGGTGATCCTTTCAATGTGACGTCGATGTATATCCTCGTCTCTCACCTCGAGACGGCTTTCGGCGTGCATTACGCGCAAGGTGGCACCGGTGCGATTGCCGCCGCAATGGCCGATGTGATCCGCGATCAAGGTGGTGAGATTTGGATGAACTCCGAAGTTGATCGTATTCTCACCAAAGGAAAGAAGGCAACTGGGATCGCCTTAAAATCTGGAGAGACACTGGATGCCGACATCGTTGTGTCTAATGCAGATGCCGGGTTTACATACGGAACGCTCCTCAGGGGATCAGGCCGCAGAAGCTGGCCGGATCGCCGTTTGAAACACAGTCGTTGGTCGATGGGTTTGTTCGTTTGGCATTTTGGCACCAAAGGAACGCGGGCGATGTGGCCAGATGTCGGACACCACACAGTGATGGTGGGCCCAAGTTACCAAGGCGAGGTCAAAGATATCTTCTTTCCCGGTGAATTGACCGATGACATGAGCTTATATGTGCACAGACCCTCCGCCTCTGATCCGTCATCTGCACCAGAGGGTGATGATACTTTTTATGCTCTGGCTTGCGTCCCCCATTTGGGTAGCGCCGATGAAACGGACTGGCATGCTCATTGCGATGCCTATCGCCAAAAGGTGTTGGCGCGGCTTGAAGAAAAGCTGCTTCCCGGGCTATCGCAGCACCTGACCGAAGAGGTTGTATTCACCCCAGAGGTGTTCCGTGATCGTTACCTAAGTCCCAACGGGTCAGGCTTTTCGCTGGAGCCGCGGATTCTGCAAAGCGGTTGGTTCAGGCCCCACAATCGATCGAAAGAGTTTGAAGGGTTATATCTCGTGGGTGCGGGCACACATCCCGGCGCTGGCGTCCCCAGCGTTGTTCTATCCGCAGAAATCGCATGCAATATGATCCCCGCCGCGGCGCCAATGAAGGTTGCAGCTGAATGAGAGAGGACGACCTCGAGATTTGCCGCGAGACGATCCGTACCGGGTCTTACTCATTTCATGCGGCTTCGCGCTTGCTTCCGGCAAGCGTTCGCGACCCTGCCCTTGTGCTCTATGCATTTTGTCGTGTGTCCGACGACGCAGTTGATCTTGGAACCGACAAAGCCGCCGCAGTTTTGCGCCTGCGAGATCGGCTAGATCTGGTCTATGCGGGGCGCCCGAAAAATAAACCAATTGATCGCGCGTTCGCGAGCGTCGTCGAACAATTTGAGATGCCACGTGCCCTTCCCGATGCACTGCTAGAGGGGCTTGCCTGGGATGGCGTCGGGCATCGCTACCAGACGCTTTCGGATGTGCGCGCTTATTCCGCGCGTGTGGCTGCTGCCGTTGGTGCCATGATGTGTGTTCTGATGGGAACGCGCGAAGCTGATGCGCTGGCCCGCGCCTGTGACCTGGGCGTGGCGATGCAGCTTACGAACATTGCGCGGGATGTTGGTGAAGATGCGTTTGCAGGTCGTTTGTATCTCCCGCTCAAGTGGTTTGAAGAAGCTGGACTGGACGCCGATTGCTGGATGACCGATGCAGCTCCAACACAAATCATCAGAGATATGGTCGCGCGCCTTTTGGCCGAAGCGGACCGTCTATACACCCGGTCAGAGGCAGGGATTGCCCGACTTCCATGGCGCGTGCGTACCGGGATTTTTGCGGCACGTTTCATTTACGCTGGGATTGGCGAAGACATCAAAGCCCATGGGTTTAATAGTGTGTCGCGCCGTGCCTTTACGACGTCCACGCAGAAATTGGGATGGATCGGGTGGTCGACTGCGCGCGCTGTCGCGACGGGGTTTGTGCCGCAGTCGGCGCGTTTACATGCAGCACCTTTGGACGAAGTTGCTTTCCTTGTTCGCGCCGCCGAACGCACAGCGCCAAGCCGTTGGGGTAAACGTTCAGACGCACTTTTGGACGTGCTCTCGCAACTCGAAGCGCGGGACCGGGCCCGAAAACTCGCTTGATCTTTCTCGAAAGCGCATAGGTCGCCATATATGATTTACTTGCTGTTTCTAGTTTTCTTTGCTGCATGCTGTGCCGCAGGCGCAACGGGTGCAATGTTTTCGCCGGATCAATGGTATCGCGACCTGGATCGCCCCAGTTGGAACCCGCCAGATTGGTTGTTCCCGATCGCATGGACCGTTCTCTATTTATCGATGGCCTATGCCGGTGCGCGTCTTGCCATGGCACCGGGTTCGGGCCTGGCACTTGCGTTGTGGTCTCTTCAGATTGCGCTGAACACGCTTTGGACGCCGGTGTTTTTTGGCTTGCACAACATCAAAGGGGCGATGGTGGTGATCGCGGCACTTTGGTCCGCGGTCATAGCTGCTACAGCTGTCTTCTTCACCGTAGATACTGTTTCCGGTTGGTTGTTCGTACCCTATGCAATTTGGGTCAGCTATGCTGCGGCGCTGAACCTAGCCATATTGATCAGAAACCCAACGGCATCAGCCGCCTAGTCAAACGTCCAACCCGCGCGGCGCGGCACCTTCACGGCCAACATTGGTTTTAAAAACGGTGATGCAAATCGGCGTAGATCCAAGGCCTCGTGGACACCAACGCAGATTTCTCCGTCGATGATGGCTTCTACCCCCGCGCGGCAGTAAAAAGGTGCATCCAGCATTTGTTTGACTTGCCTTGGCGGGTGATTTGCGTCTGCGCGTCCTTCCCGTTTCAAGAGCCACGCTGTTCGGCGCATGTCCTGCTTTGGCGGTGGCGCTAAAAAGGATGGCATGCCGTCCGCATCAAACCGAATGGCAGCTTCGGTTACGCGGCCATCACGATCCAACACGTCATAGAAACAGACGGTTCCGTCCCTGTGTGGCATCCGCGCCCAGGTCCAGTAGTCAAAATCGTCTTCGAGAGCAGCTGTGCCAAAGTTTGCGTCAAAATATCCATGTCCATCCCAGGACCAGCCCGGCTGGTTCAGGCGAACTTTGATGTTCGACGTTGGCGCAAAGGGACGCCAAATATGCGAACCGTCATCTTTCAGCGGAACTTCCACCGATGTCAGGGCTGAGGGTTCGATGATGACCTCTCCTGAGAGGTTTTGCATATGTGGCCAAGACATCTCATTGATGGAAAGGATCAGTTTTCCGTCTTCCCACCGTGCATGGCTGGGCCCGATTTCGATTTTATCTGGTGACGTCCGCAGCGCGTTGCGCCCACGGTCAGTCATTGTCCAACGGCCACCCGGCCCGTATGTCGCGACGTTGATACAACAATGGTTCGCCGGATCGCGTCGACCCGACCAACGGTACCATGGAGAGAAAACGGATCCAATAAACGTGATAATTGAGATTGCGTAAGTGCCGCAGTGACTTATGCCGTCGATATACCACCACGCGTAGCCATCTGGCGGAACCTCGATGTCGAAGTAAGGTCGCGCATGATCGCCGCGGCCGCGTGCTGACCGGAAAGCGAGGCCATGGGAACGCCCGGCCCGGGATGCACCCCGCCCCCGCATAGATACAGACCCTTGATTTTGGTCCGGGCCGTTGTCCTCTGAAAAGGTGCCATCATCCCCGAGGGGCTCCGCCCGTAAAGGGAGCCGTCCGAGTGGGGGAACAGTGCCGCGAACTCCGCCGGTCCGGTCTGGCTGCTCATGTCTGGTCTTGGCGTAAACGTCAGTCCAAGCGCTTGGAGCCGTTTGAAACAGATTTCGGCACATGAAGGTTTCTCCTCCTCAGTCGGTCGGCGCAGGTTCGTCGGCGCCGCATTCATTATTATTTCGAACCGCTCGGGTCCGGTGGGAACTCCAAAGCCGCGATCTTGTGCGCAGACATAAAGAGTTGGGTCTGCGGGCCGTTTACCCTCGCGAATTGCTCGGAATTCCGAGTTTGGTTCGTTTGCAAAAAAGACGTTGTGATGGGACAGGTCACATCCTGTCGCCTCGGCAGAAAATGCCCAAACATGAGCCGATAGTGATCGCGGGGACACTGCCTTTTGCGAAACAGCGCGCTTGCCGTCGGACCCGAGTGCCCCTTGAAACAGAGCGGCTGGGTCACCGTTGAACAGGACACGATTTGCCACAATTGTCTCAGTGGAAGTCACAACATCGAAGCCACCTTGTTTGGGCACAATCGCCTCGACATGCGTGTTCAGAACGATCTCTGCACCTCGTTCCTGTGCGACCTGGGCCATGGCGCGCGCCAAAGCATGCATGCCGCCTTTAACGGCCCAGACCCCATCGCTTTCAGATTTCGCAATCAGGCTCAGCACCATGGGCACATCGCCCGGCATTCCCCCGACATAGGTGGCGTAGCGTCCAAATAACTGAGCCAGCTTTGGCTCTCGGAACCGCTTTTTTAGATAGCGTTCCATTGTGTCGCCCTTGGACAAAAGCTGAAACAGTTTTCGATTGGACAACGTCTTTTGCGTTACGGCAGCAAATGATGGTTCGGTTGCGTACATCATTGGTTGATCGAAGGCGTCAAACAATCGGCTGGCGTCATCGCGAAATGCGATAAAGTCTTCACGTGCTGTGGGGCCACCCCACTTTGTGACAGCTTCGACGGTCGCGTCCTGATCATTTAAAAAGTCCAAGACAGGGGCATCTTGCCAAAAGTGCCGTGCTGTAATCGCCGCTTGGTGCAGGTCCACATGATCTTCCAAACGTGTGCCTGCATTTTGAAAGGCGGCTTCAAACACATGGCGCAGTGTCAGAACCGTCGGACCTGCGTCAACCGGTCCAGCGGCGCTTTCGAACGTTCGCATTTTGCCGCCGACACGACTGGCGCGTTCTATGAAAGTGACTTGATGCCCGGCATGGGCCAAAGCCATTCCGGCGGTCAGACCGCCAATGCCCGTACCTATGATCGCGATGTGAGTCATATATCTACTGTCTAATATAGTTGACAGTTTGCGGAGATATGTCCAGTCTTAGTGACAGAAGAGCCCATCCTACAGGAGGAGTCGTGGCCGAGAACCCACATCTGGAAGCGACGATTACGTCGGTCATTGATCGCGCCGTCGCGGATGGGGCGCCCAAAAAACTGGCGCGTGCTTTGCCCTATGCTGTCTTTCCAGGCGGGGCTCGGGTTCGGCCGAACATTCTACTTGCCGTTGCAAAGGCCTGTGGCGTGAAGGATATAACGACTGCCCTTCAGGCGGCGGCGGCGCTCGAACTGATCCATTGCGCAAGCCTTGTCCACGACGATATGCCGTGTTTTGACGATGCCGATTTGCGGCGTGGAAAACCGACAGTCCATATGGAATTCGGCGAAGAGATTGCGCTGCTGACGGGTGACACACTGATTGTCATGGCGTTCGAGGCGATCGCATTTCAACCAAGCGATCCAAAGATATCACTCAACTTGGTTCGGCTGCTTGCCCGCTATACCGGAGCCCCCCATGGCATTTGTGCGGGTCAAGCCTGGGAAAGCGAACAGAAGGTAAATCTGGCACAGTATCATCGCGCCAAAACAGGTGCTCTTTTTATTGCCGCGACCGAAATGGGCGCAGTGGTGGCCGGACAACCCATAGCGGCGTGGACGGATCTCGGCGCCCGGATTGGTTCGGCCTATCAAGTGGCCGATGATTTGATGGATGCGCTTTATACGGCGGAGCAACTTGGTAAACCTGTTGGACAGGACGTTGCACATGCCCGCCCTAACGCCGTTGAAGAGTTGGGTGTGAAAGGCGCAATCGGTCGTCTGGAAGATACCTTGGCCGGCGCGATTTCTTCGATCCCACATTGCGAGGGTGAGGCTGCACTTGCGGGTCTCGTCCGGGCTCAGGCCGAACGCTTAACGCCACTGATGCAAAAGGTCGCCGCGCTTTAGGATGGTTGACGTGTCCAATTCCGGGCAAGCCAAAGCCGAACGCCCCGAGGAAAAATGGTCGCCAATCTGGTTAAGGGCGCTTCAAAATCCAAAGTTTCGTGCCTTGAGTGCCCGACTTCCGATAGTTCGAAACTTCGTCAAGGCCGACCAAACCCGCGTTTTTGACGTGATGTCTGGGTTTGTTTACTCACAGATTCTCAACGCCGCTGTTGAAGTTGATCTTTTCCATCAGTTGCAATCGGGCCCGAAGTCCCCGCATCAGATTGCAGGCCTATCTACAGATGCTGCCCGCCTTTTGTGTCGAGGGGCAGCCGGTTTGGGCTTGGTGAAAGAGCGGAGGGATGGTCGATATCAGTTGACCCGACACGGGGCGGTTATTGAAGCGGTGCCTGGGCTCAAAACCATGATCCGCCATCACAGTGTGCTCTATCGCGATTTACAAAACCCAGTCGCCGTTTTGGAGGGCCAATCAGAAACCGAAATGTCAGGCTTCTGGCCTTATGTCTTTGGCGCGAGCGAGCGTGAAGTCTCACAGGATGAAGCCTCGCTTTATTCGCAAGTGATGAGTGATACGCAATCATTGGTTGCGGAACAGGTTTTGGCGCATGTAAGTTTTTCAGGTGTTCAGCGTCTGTTGGACGTGGGCGGAGGCCAAGGTGTTTTTGTGAAACTGTTACAGGCGAAATATCCGACCCTCGATCTGGCGCTGTTCGACTTGCCAACAGTCGTCGAGCCATCTGGTTCTTTCGAAACCTATCCAGGCAATTTCAGGACAGAGAACCTGCCCAGCGGATTTGATACAATTTCGTTGATCCGCATTCTATTCGATCATCAAAACCTGACCGTGGTGGACCTGCTTCAAAAGGTATTCACAGCTTTGCCGGATGGAGGCCGCGTAATCGTTGCCGAGCCCATGGCGGGCGGTGCTGCACCAACGCGGGAGGGGGATGCGTATTACGCGCTTTATACCCGCTCCATGCGAACAGGCCAAACCCGCAGACCACAAGATATCGCCGCACTTCTCTCTAATGCTGGTTTTGAACGTATTCGGATTTATCCCGATCAAGCGCCCGCCGTGGCCCGCGTTATCGAGGCGAGCAAGGCAATTTGATTTTAATCAAAGTGTCTAGTTTAGTTGACAATTAGTATTGTCCAAATATAGTGACAGAATGACGCATCATTGCGTTGACCCACCCTATAACGAGGAGAGATATGGGGACATCTGCCATCATACTCGATGGGCCGCAAAATCTGCGGTTAGGTGAATTAGAGCTTATTTCGCCCCAAAAGGACGATATTTGCGTCGAAATTCGCGCTTCTGGCATCTCTTCCGGAACGGAGAAACTGCTTTGGACAGGGGAAATGCCCCCCTTTCCCGGCATGGGTTACCCGCTGGTTCCCGGCTACGAATCTGTTGGCGAAGTTGTCGAAGCGGGCGCTTCGACCACCTATAAGCCCGGTGATCGGGTGTTTGTTCCTGGTGCAAATTGTTTTGAAGGGGCGCGTGGCCTCTTTGGTGGTGCAGCACATCATTTGATTACGAACGCGTCTCGGGTCACTCCGATTGATGCCGGACACGGTGTCGAAGGTGCCTTGTTGGCTTTGGCAGCAACGGCACGCCATGCCATGGCAGGTTTGGACAAGAACTTGCCCGACCTCATCATCGGACATGGTGTTTTGGGTCGGATCCTCGCCCGTTTAACGCTTGCCGCAGGTGGACCTGCCCCAACTGTTTGGGAGGTCAATCCTGCACGTATGGCAGGTGCCGATGGCTATAGCGTCTTAAACCCCGAAGCGGATGAGTGCCGCTCGTATAGTTCGGTTTACGATGCTTCCGGAGTACCAACGATTTTGGATCAAATCATGCCGCATCTCGCCAAAGGAGGCGAGGTGGTCCTTGCAGGTTTTTACGCCAAGCCAGTTCAGTTCACATACCCGCCTGCCTTCATGAAAGAGGCGCGGGTGCGGGTGTCTGCCGAATGGACGCCGGACGACTTGACCGCAACTCGCGATCTCGTGGAGGGGGGCTTCCTATCGCTCGCCGACCTGATCACCCATACCGCTTCGCCGCAAACGGCGTCCGCCGCGTACGAGACTGCGTTCTCTGACGCGGACTGCCTTAAAATGATCATTGATTGGGAAGGGCACGCATGAGCCTCGATATTCCGAACCTCAAAGACGACACGCTGGACAAGCACCACGACCGTCTGCGGGACGAAGCCTCTGAGCCTTTGGACGAAATTCCGGTACAGGAACCGTCCAAAAAGACCCAGATTATTGCCATTTATGGAAAGGGTGGAATTGGCAAGTCTTTCACCCTAGCGAACCTCAGCCACATGATGGCTGAGCAGGGCAAGCGAGTACTGCTGATCGGTTGTGACCCAAAGTCGGACACAACATCTCTTCTTTTCGGCGGGAAAGCTTGCCCGACCATTATTGAAACCTCTACCAAGAAAAAGCTCGCCGGGGAAGAAGTATCGATAGGCGATGTGTGCTTTAAACGCGGTGGCGTTTTTGCAATGGAACTGGGTGGACCAGAGGTTGGCCGTGGATGTGGCGGTCGTGGCATTATCCACGGTTTCGAATTGCTTGAAAAACTCGGCTTCCACGACTGGGACTTTGACTATGTCCTGCTCGATTTCCTAGGCGATGTTGTCTGTGGTGGCTTTGGCCTGCCGATCGCCCGGGACATGGCGCAGAAGGTTATTCTGGTCGCATCCAATGATTTGCAGTCGCTGTATGTTGCTAACAATGTGTGCTCGGCGGTCGAGTATTTCCGCAAGCTGGGCGGTAATGTGGGTGTCGCTGGTCTGGTCATCAACAAAGATGACGGCACCGGCGAAGCAGCGGCTTTCGCCAAAGAGGTCGACATTCCGGTATTGGCCTCGATCCCACAAGACGAAGATTTACGTCGGAAATCGGCAAATTATCAAATCGTTGGAACAGGCGAAAGTCAATGGGGTGAGTTGTTCGCCGAGCTTGGTGAAAACGTAGCGGTTGCCCCGCCAATGCGACCTACAGCGCTGTCTCAGGACGGACTTTTGGGTTTGTTTAGCGCAAGCGAAACGGGAGCGGATTTCGTTCTGGCGCCGGCCACGGATGCCGACATGCGCGGCAAAAACTCGAAACCGAAAGAGTCACTCGAAGTGATTTATGACGGGGTCTGAACACTTGGATAAAGAAACCAGATATGACAGCACGGCCGAAGTGGAGGTCCTGACCGGGACAACCGTTGCGTCTGATCCGTCTGCGCCTCAAGGTGGCGACGGGCTTGGCTGTCACGCTGGTGCGGCAGAAATGGAAGCTGCAGCAAAGGCGGCAGGAAATGCCGAGTTGCTGGAGCAGTTCGCCAAAGACTATCCTCAAGGTCCCCATGATAAGCCGCAGAGCATGTGTCCCGCCTTTGGATCCTTGCGGGTGGGTTTGCGGATGCGTCGTGTTGGTACAATGCTGTCCGGGTCCGCGTGTTGCGTTTATGGTCTCACGTTCGTTTCCCATTTTTACGGGGCACGTCGATCTGTGGGTTATGTCCCATTCAATTCTGAATCATTGGTTACCGGCAAGCTCTTTGAAGATATCCGCGATGCGGCTCATGAAATGGCCGATCCGGATAAATATGATGCGATCATTCTAACCAATCTTTGCGTTCCAACGGCGTCTGGCGTGCCGCTTCAACTCTTGCCCAAAGAAATCAATGGCGTGCGCGTCATTGGGATTGATGTGCCGGGCTTTGGTGTGCCAACGCATGCAGAAGCCAAAGATGTTCTTGCGGGTGCAATGTTAAAATACGCTCGTGAAGAGGTTGCGGCCGGTCCCGTGCCTGCGCCTGTCGGGGGCAAGTCAGACCGTCCAACAATCACCCTTCTTGGAGAGATGTTCCCCGCTGACCCGATCGGCATCGGCCAATTGATCGCGCCTTTGGACCTGGGTGTCGGACCGGTTGTTCCCTGCCGCGAATGGCGGGAGCTTTATTCAGCGCTTGATTGTGGCGCCGTGGCGGCAATCCATCCATTCTACTCTGCTGCGATCCGCGAGTTTGAAGCCGCGGGTCGGGCTGTTATCGGATCCGCCCCGGTTGGTCATGACGGTACTGAAGCTTGGCTGAAAACCCTTGCAGATCAATTCAATATTCCAAACGCAAAAGTTGCGGCGGTTCTGAATTCTAACCTCCCTCAGATCAGATCCGCGTTGGAAGCCGCGCCAATTCAAGGCCGTATCACACTCAGCGGTTATGAAGGCAGCGAGCTCTTGGTGGCGCGGCTTCTGATCGAAAGCGGAGCGGAGGTCCCCTATGTCGGCACGGCTGTCGCAAAATCGCGCTTTGCGGCCGATGACGTGGCCTGGCTGCAGGCGCATGGCGCAAGCGTTAAATTCCGTGCGTCGCTGGAAGATGATTGTGCAGCGATGGAGGCGTTTGAACCCGATCTTGCCATCGGTACGACGCCTGTCGTCCAAAAGGGCAAAGAGCTGGGCATTCCAAGCCTGTACTTCACCAACTTGATTTCGGCCCGTCCCCTGATGGGTGTTGCGGGTGCGGGATCGCTTGCGCAGGTGGTGAATGCCGCCATGAAGAACAAAGAGCGCATGGCGCAGATGAAGTCCTTTTTCGAAGGTGTGGGCACGGGCGATACGGCAGGCATCTGGGAAGGTGATCCTAATGTGCAGCCGCAGTATCGTGCGCTTCACGCGAAGAAACTGGAAAAAAGGGCCCGTGCGGCCAAAGCGCAGGAGATGATTTGATGCGCTTTAATTCCAACCATTTCAGCATGCCAGCATCCGTACAGAACCTGTACAAAAACCGTACAGAAACTGTCGGTACAGTCGCTGGGATTGGAGGTCGGGGATGTTGATCCAAGACCACGATCGCGCGGGCGGATATTGGGGTGCGGTTTACACGTTCTGCGCCGTCAAAGGTCTGCAATGCGTGATCGACGGACCGGTCGGCTGTGAGAATCTGCCCGTGACATCCGTCCTGCATTACACCGATGGACTGCCACCACATGAGTTGCCGATTGTTGTGACGGGTCTGGGCGAAGAAGAACTTGGCCGCGACGGCACCGAAGGGGCGATGAAACGTGCCTGGGGAACGCTTGACCCTGTTTTGCCAGCCGTAGTGGTGACCGGATCCATCGCCGAGATGATTGGCGGCGGTGTGACCCCAATGGGTACAAATATTCAGCGCTTCTTGCCGCGCACCATCGATGAAGATCAGTGGCAAGCGGCAGATCGCGCGATGACGTGGCTGTTTACCGAATTTGGTATGACCAAGGGCCGGATGCCCCGCGAAGCAAAACGCGATGAAGGTGCTAAGCCACGGGTGAACATTCTTGGGCCAATGTATGGCACGTTTAATATGCCATCTGATCTGGCGGAGATCAGACGACTGATCGAAGGCATTGGTGCAGACGTAAACATGGTCATGCCGCTCGGCAGCCATATTGCCGATATGAACAAGCTTGTGAATGCAGATGTGAATGTGTGCATGTATCGCGAGTCTGGCCGGGGCCTTTGTGAGGTTCTTGGAAAGCCATATTTGCAAGCGCCCATCGGTGTCGACAGCACAACGAAATTCCTGCGTAAACTTGGTGAACTCCTCCATCTAGACCCGGAACCCTTCATCGAGCGCGAAAAACATTCGACCATTAAACCGGTTTGGGATCTTTGGCGTTCGGTTACGCAGGATTTTTTTGCCACCGCGAGCTTTGGGATCGTTGCAAACGAGACTTATGCGCGTGGGATCCGCAACTATCTAGAGGGTGACCTTGGCCTGCCGTGTAAATTCGCGGTCGCGCGTATGGCCGGTCGCAAGACGGATAATGATGAGGTCCGTGACCTTGTGCATGACAGCGGCGCGCTTGTCGTGCTCGGCTCGATCAATGAAAAGATGTATCTGGCCGAGACCGCACATGGGTTTGGTCCAAAGCCTGCGTTTATTCCTGCAAGTTTTCCCGGCGCTGCGATCCGGCGCGCCACGGGGACGCCGATGATGGGTTATGCAGGTGCAACCTATCTTTTGCAGGAAGTGTGCAACGGGCTCTTCGATGCTTTGTTCCACATCCTACCGCTGGGTTCGGATATGGATGCAGCTCAATCCACACCCGCGGTGCTGAAGCGCGATTTCCCATGGGACGATGACGCGCGGGCGCTGTTGGACAAGATCGTTGCGGACCATCCGGTACTGACCCGGATCTCTGCAGCCAAAACTTTGCGTGACCAAGCCGAAAAGGCAGCGCTCGACGAGGGGTCGGAGCGTGTGGTCCGTGAAACGGTCGCGAAATTGCGGCCAGGCCTGAAGACGACATCAGGCACTTCTGACGAACTCAAGGGAGAGAGAGCATGACGACTAGGCAAAGACGAGGCACACGCGTTGAGTACTGGGTGTATTTTACACTCATCTTCGTGCTGGCCATCCCATTTTCATTTGCGCGGTGGGCGATGCGCCTGATCGCGCCGCAAAAGAACAAACGGAATCGCGGAGTGATCGCACGGGCCAAAGAACAGGCCCACACGGTTACGCCGATGATATTTTCGGCATGAAGAGAGCCGAAAAGCCCTATTCGCTTGAGCCTAAGCCCGAGTGAATATTTGCCGTCCAGGGTGGTCTTGGGCGGACCCGGCCGCGGGGTGCAGCGGTGTTAGTCAACTTTTCGGAGGAAAATATGGCTGACATGTCCTTTACCGGACTTACGGACGAGCAGGCGCAAGAGCTCCACTCTGTCTATATGAGCGGGCTGTGGCTCTTCACGGGTATCGCAGTTGTTGCCCATGTCCTGACGTATCTATGGCGCCCCTGGTTTCCAGCGGGCACGTTTGCGGGGTAATCTGAGATGAGCAAGTTTTACAAAATCTGGCTGATCTGGGACCCACGCCGCGTGTTCGTGTTCCAGGGAGTGTTCCTGTTCTTGTTGGCAGCGATGATCCACTTGGTTCTGCTGTCCACAGACTACTACAACTGGTTTGAATTGGCAGCAGCAGCTGCTGGCTAACCGGACCCGTTCGGGGGCGGTCCGCCGCCCCCGAACAATCTAGCGACAACCGGGTCGTCGGCCAGCACCACCAGTCGACCCCACATAGGAGGGAAGCATGGCACTGCTCAGCTTCGAGAAAAAGTACCGTGTGCGCGGCGGTACGTTGATAGGCGGCGACCTGTTCGATTTTTGGGTCGGTCCGTTCTATGTCGGGTTCTTCGGGGCCACGACCATGTTTTTCGCGCTTTTGGGGACGATCCTCATTTTTTGGGGCGCGGCGCTGCAAGGCGTTTGGAACCCCTGGTTGATCTCAATCAACCCACCGGCCCTAGAGGTTGGAATGGGTTTTGCACCATTGGCCGAAGGTGGCCTGTGGCAGTTGATCACGATGTGCGCGATTGGCGCGTTTGTCAGCTGGGCATTACGAGAGGTCGAGATCTGTAACAAACTCGGAATGGGGTATCATGTACCCTTTGCCTTTGGTGTCGCGATTTTCGCGTATGTCACACTGAATGTCATTCGTCCGGCACTTATGGGTGCCTGGGCTTATGGGTTTCCATACGGCATCTGGAGCCACCTTCAATGGGTGAGCCTCACCGGGTATCAATACGGGAACTTCCACTACAATCCCGCACATATGGTGGCGATCACCTTCTTCTTCACAACGACGCTCGCGCTTGCCATGCATGGCGGTCTGGTCCTGTCGGCTGTAAACCCCAAGAAGGGGACTTTGGTGAAATCACCAGAGCATGAAGACACCTATTTCCGCGATTACATCGGATACTCCGTCGGAACGCTTGGTATTCACCGTTTGGGCCTCGTGCTCGCGTTGAATGCGGGTTTCTGGTCAGCGGTTTGTATCGTGATCTCCGGTACCATCTGGTTCGACGCTTGGGTCGTCTGGTGGGATTGGTGGATCGATCTGCCGTTCTGGCGCGATATCGAAGGAGGTATCAATGGTTGAGTATCAGAACATCTTTAACCAGTTCCAAGTCCAAGGCCCACCAGAGGCGGGCGCAGTCGAGGACGTCGATGTCGATAACCGTGCCGGTAAAGGCAGCTTCAGCATCCTATTGGGATGGTTCGGCAACGCGCAGCTTGGACCGATCCATCTCGGACCGTTCGGAGTTATCTCCCTGGTAACGGGAACTATCTGGTTCGTCATGGTCGGGTTCGCCTATTGGGATCAGGCCGGATACAATCCAGCGGTTTTCTTGCGGGATCTATTCTGGTTCTCGCTCGATCCACCAACGGAAGAATATGGTCTTGGCATTGCGCCAATGGATGAAGGTGGCATGTGGCTTATTGCGTCCTTTTTCCTGCTCATCTCGGTGATGGCCTGGTGGGCAAGGTGTTGGTTCAGGGCTGAAGAGCTTGGCATGGGTAAGCACATCTTTTGGGCGTTCGGATCTGCGATCTGGTTGTTCCTTGTGCTTGGACTGATCCGTCCATTGTTCATGGGAAGCTGGGCCGAGGCCGTGCCTTATGGTATCTTCACCCACTTGGATTGGACGAACCTGTTCAGCCTGACCTACGGTAACCTGTTCTATAATCCGTTCCACGCCCTTTCGATCGTGTTCCTCTATGGATCGACCCTGCTCTTTGCGATGCACGGGGCGACGATCCTAGCGGTAGCGCGTCTGGGTGGTGATCGGGAGATCGAACAAATCTTGGATCGCGGCACGGCATCCGAACGGGCGGGTCTCTTCTGGCGCTGGACCATGGGTTTCAACGCTACAATGGAGGGTATCCACCGTTGGGCCTGGTGGTTTGCGGTTCTCACAACACTCACAGGCGGTATCGGAATTCTTCTGACAGGCACGGTTGTGGAAAGCTGGCTCGATTGGGCTATCATCCATAACTACGCTCCAGAGAACGACGATTACGGCTACGTTTACCCAGGTTAAGGAGGGTTCTATGGCGATCATTCAAACACCTGATAAAGAAGTCCAAACAAGCTTCACCGCGGGTCAAATCTTTGGCCTGATGATGCAAGGTGCGTTTTATGCGGCCCTTGTCCTCTTCGGTGCGGCGGCCTTTGTGGTCTTCTTCTGGGTTGTCGGTCGGTTGCTTCCGCCGGAGGAGGCCTACTTCTCCGCGATTGAGCAAACCGTACGCGCCTTTGTGTAAATCACCAAAACTGCGGCTCGGAGACATTCGGGCCGTTTCGGGACGCGGGACATTTTGTCCTCGCCCCAGATACGAGGTTCCCCTTACCTTCTAGGCAAGACCTAGGCCGCATGTCGCCTTGATATGCGGCCTCTTTTATACCACAGGGTGCAGGAGAAGAGACCGATGCCCAACACACCAACACTAGACCAAATTGCCGACCCAGCCGATCTGCGTGCCCTGTCTGACGCGGACCTTAAGCGCGTCGCGGATGAGTTGCGATCCGAAGTGATCGATGCGGTTTCGCAAACCGGTGGGCATCTTGGATCGGGCTTAGGAGTGGTGGAGCTGACCGTTGCAATCCACGCTGTTTTTAATACCCCCTATGACAAGTTGATTTGGGATGTGGGGCATCAATGCTATCCCCATAAGGTTCTGACGGGACGCCGCGACCGCATTCGCACCCTGCGCCAGAAGGACGGGTTAAGCGGATTCACAAAGCGCGCCGAAAGCGAATATGATCCCTTTGGTGCGGCGCACAGCTCCACTTCGATATCTGCGGCGCTCGGCTTTACCATGGCGCGCGAACTTGGCGAGCCAACCGGCGATGCAATTGCCGTGATCGGGGATGGTTCGATCAGTGCCGGAATGGCCTATGAAGCATTGAACAATGCAGGCGCTGAGAAAAAGCGCATGTTCGTGATTTTGAACGATAACGAGATGTCAATTGCCCCACCGGTGGGTGCAATGTCCCGGTATCTTTCCAAGCTTTATACCGACAGCCCACTCTTTACACTCAAGGACATGGCCGAAGGGCTCGTCGATGCGCTCCCTGCGCCGTTTCGCGATGGTGCGCGCCGAGCGCAATCTTTGGTGACAGGCATGGTCGGGACAGGAACGATGTTTGATGCTTTGGGCATGACCTATCTCGGGCCCATTGATGGACACGACATGGATGAGTTGCTCGCGGTTTTACGCACGGCGAAAACCCGGGCCACAACGCCGACGCTGATCCATATTCGCACCGTCAAAGGAAAGGGGTACGCCCCGGCAGAAGCCTCTGGCGATTGCTATCACGGGGTTGGAAAATTCGATGTGTCGTCTGGCACGCTGGCCAAAGCGAAGAAGAACGCGCCGAGCTATACTAATGTGTTTGGCTCAACGCTTGTGGATCTGGCGCGAGAGGACGAAAAAATCGTTGCCATCACGGCAGCAATGCCGTCGGGCACAGGTGTGAACCTGATGCAGGATGTCTTCCCGAAGCGCACATTCGATGTCGGAATCGCAGAACAGCATGGCGTGACGTTTGCAGCGGGTCTTGCCGCCGCAGGCATGCGTCCGTTCTGCGCGATTTATTCCACCTTTTTGCAGCGTGGTTATGATCAGGTTGTCCATGATGTTGCCCTTCAGAACCTGCCAGTGCGGTTTCCAATCGACCGCGCAGGATTAGTGGGCGCAGATGGGCCAACGCATGCCGGCGCCTTCGATGTCGCCTATCTGACATGTCTGCCGAATATGGTTGTGATGGCCGCAAGCGACGAAGCCGAGCTTGCGAATATGGTCGCCACGGCGGCGGCCTATGATGATGGACCGATCGCCTTTCGCTTCCCACGGGGAGAGGGTGTGGGTGTAGACATGCCTGACCACCCAGAGGTCTTGCCCATTGGCAAGGGCCGTATGATCCAAGAAGGTGAGCGCGTTGCGTTTTTGTCCTTTGGCACACGCCTTCAAGAGGTGCAGGCGGCAGCCGCCATATTGGAGGCCGATGGGGTGCGGCCGACGGTTGCAGATGCGCGATTTGCGAAGCCGCTGGACCAAGAGATGATCCGCGATTTGGCGGCGGACCACGATGTACTGATTACGGTCGAAGAAGGTGCGCGCGGTGGTTTTGGCGCGCATGTCCTGCATTTCCTCAGCGAGGAAGGCCTAATGGATGGCGGGCTAAAGGTCCGCAGTATGACACTCCCTGATCGGTACATCGATCAGGCATCGCCCGAAGACATGTATGCCGCCGCTGGTTTGAAAGCGGGCGATATGGTTGCTTTGGCACGAGCGCTTTTGGGGATTGAAACCGAAAGCATTCAGGCGGGTTTAAAGGTCGTCGACTGAGCGAGTGGTGATTTGTCTCACTCTCATCGTCGACCTGCGTGATAATGGTTCCGTGTGAATAGTGGGGAAACACATGAAAATTTTAACTATCGTCGCCGTTGTGGCGGCCTCTCTCGGCGTGGTTGGCGCAGCAGCAGCACAAGACGCGCCAAGCCTTCGGGATCTTGAGCGGAGCAAGGCATCCTTCATTTCCGTGAATGAAGAGTTCGCCGAGGCCGCTTGGCCAAATATGGTTGCGCCTTATAATCGGACGCAAGCGGGTCTGGGCGACGAATTTCCGGGCAAAGAATGGAATGACGAAGACCGCGCAGTCTTTGGCTGTGCTTATGACAAGTTGGTGGAAACCGATCAGATGGCCAGCTTTCAGAAGTTTCAAGAAATGAATGCGGCTATGGCCAAGGAGTTTGGCGAAAACGAAAGCATCACCGTGATCGAGCTGTTCGGAGTAGAGGATGACAATCCACTGATGTTGACCTTCTATGAACAAGATGAGGCGACATTCGAAGCGATGGCGGATGTGCTGAACGGCTGCGGCGCGGGCGATTTGGCAATGAAGCGCATGCAGGAGACGGATTTAATGAACCGTGTTTTCGGCGTGATTGCAGAGCAGATGGGACAGTAAGCTTAGACCAGTTCTTTGCCGAATATGAGATCTGAAAACTGATCCACATAAATCCGCAACCACGGAGTGAACTCTTCGGGGTTGCGGCGCACAAGGTCGGGCAGCGCATGGATTTGAACCCATTTGATGCTGTCCACCTCATCTGAGTTCAGTGTGTATTCAAAATCCTGGGCGAGTTGGCCGAAAAAAAGATCGACGATCTCATGCTCGATCAGGTCGTTGCCCACATCGGCGCGGTATTCGACTGTGTCGCGAAACATCAGATCGAGCCCTCGGATGCCCAACTCTTCTTCAAGACGCCGTTCGGCACAGGTCAGGCTGTCCTCGTCCCAATAGGGATGGGTGCAACAGGCATTCGCCCAAAGGCCAGGTGTGTGATATTTCCCCAGGGCGCGCCGTTGCAACAGCGTGTGACCATCGCGCACCAAGAACACCGAGATCGCCTTATGCTTGAGGCCTTTTTGATGGGCTTCCAGTTTTTCAACCGGTTGTAGAATACCGTTCACCCAGGTCGGGATATGAATGCTCATATGCGTGTTGGTGCGACGAGACCGGTCAAATGCGCGATGTTTTTGATCATGATTTTCAGATGGGCCATGGGGCGCGCTGCGACAAGTTTCTTGTTCATATAAGCCTCAAACGTGAGACGCTGAACATCGACATCATGGCAGAGGGAGACAAACCGCTCTCGCCGATCATCACTTCGATAATACGCGTCCTGCATGGCACCCAGTACGCGGAACACGGTTTTATGCTCGCGCATGAAGAGTTTTCGGGCAAGGCCGAGGTCCTTTGCCCGACCTGACGCCAGCGTTGCAGCGGCGGCCATGGCGGCAAACCGACCACCGATCATCGCGTAGTAGATCCCTTCGCCCGAGCTGGGGGCGACGATACCAGCGGCGTCGCCAGCCAGAACAACATCGCGACCATTGTCCCATTTGTCCAAGGGGCGAAGTGGGATCGGCGCACCTTCCTTGCGGATCGTTTCAGCCCCGTCCAGCCCCGAGGCCTGACGGAGCGCGGCTGTTGCCGCCTTTAGATCGACAGCTGGATTTTCGGTGCCCATGCCGACGCTTGTTGTGCCGCCATGGGGAAACACCCAGCCGTAAAAGTCCGGGCTGATGGCACCATCATAGACAACATCGCAGCGCTCAGGATCATAGATCGCTGTCTTTTCCGGTGCTGCGATGATCTCGTGATAGGCAAAAACCAATGGGATTTTCTCTGCACCCGGCACTTCGGCTTTGCCAACCTTCGAATTCGCACCATCCGCACCGATCACCAGTTTCGTGGGCAGTGCCTTTTCCTCGCCTGAGGCCTTTTCGCGGTAGATGACTCGCGTACCGTCTGCGTCCCTTTCGATGCGAAGGAATGTGCCTACGACATATTCAGCGCCCGCATCTGCCGCACGGGCTCGTAAAAACGGATCAAAATCCTTGCGGTCCACCATGCCGACGAACCCATTCTCAATGGGAATATCGACCATACGCCCCGTGGGTGAAATCATGCGGGCAGTGCGCACTTTGGCGAGCAGTTGATCATCGCCAATGTCAAAGTCCTGCATCAATCGGGGCGGGATTGCCCCGCCACAAGGTTTGATCCGGCCCTCGCGGTCGAGCAGCGCAACCTTATGACCAGAGCGCGCTAAATCCTCTGCGGCGGTGGCACCGCATGGTCCCCCTCCGACAACAACGACATCAAACATGGGCATTCTCCCTTTGAAAACTGGGCGCTGCGCGTTCGCCCAAGAGGCGGCCTGCAACGACGGCGGCGAGCAGGAATAACAACGCTTCAAAAATAAAGACGGTGGCGTAGGCGGCATCGAGCGGCATCACCCAGCGGGCAAGATCGACGGTTCCTGTTGCAATGAGGCCCGCGACGCCCGCGGCGATTGCCTGGGCGGCACCAAAGACGCCCATGCGTGTGCCAGTTGCCCCTTTGCGTGCCGAGGCCAAACGCATCATGGAGCCGATTGCACCGACCACGAACAAACCATTTCCAAAACCCAAAACTATCACGAAGGGCAGCAATTGCAGACCCGCGCTGAGCCCGAGTAAGCCGAAGGCTGAAATGACACAGCCGGTCACGGCCCAAAACCGCAACGACCCAATGGCAAAGACAGACAGACCGCCTGCCATCAACATACCCAACAAAGCCGCGCCATCTTTGCCACCGCTAAGAGAGGTGGACTCGTCCGGAGTTAATCCGTGGATATGGCCCGCGAATGGCTCGAGTATCAATTCGCTGAGATAGAAGGCCAGAATTGAGAGAACAACAAAGCCGGTGAAGGCGCGGGCGTCGGCATCGGACCAAGTCTCTTTGAGGGCTTGTGATAGATTTGTCTTTGTTCGATTTGCCGTCGAAGAGGTGGATGCCACCAAATGCTCCACCCGCCAAGTAGCGGCCATTGCCAGCAAAACACAAATTCCGGCCACGCAAGCGACTACAATGATTAACCGCGCGGGTGAGTACGGGTCGAGCGCAATGCCCGCCCCGATCGAGGTCACGATGGCCCCGATTATGAGGGATAGCCATGCGATTGTTGCAGCCGCCCCTTTGCGTTCGTCGGATACGGACGAGGCCAAGAGCGCAAGAAACGATGTACCTGCCGCGCCGATCCCGACGCCAATAAGCGCATAGGCCAAGACCCACACAGCGATGGCGAAACTGATGGGAAGGGGGGTGGCGATCCCCCAAGCCGTGATGATTAATCCAAGCCCCACAACAGCAATACCGCCGATGATGAACGGACTGCGCCCGGCCTGAAGGTCAGAACGGTGTCCCCATACCGGGCGGGAGAGTTGGACAGCGTAATGGAGTGCCACCAATAAACCGGGCAAAATGGCTGGCAGGGCCAGCTCTACCGTCATGAGGCGGTTGAATAAGTTCACGGGCAATGCCGCGAGGCCGCCTATGGCGACGTTGGCAAAGCACAGTTGAATGACGCGGCCCCAATGTATGGTCATACAATCCCCCGCAGCGCGAATGCCGCGACCATCATGCCCAGCACATAAAGAAGGACGCCGGTGCCGTTATACCAAGGGGCATAGGCCTTGGGGTCTTTGAACATCACAGCCATGGCCCAGGCCTGAAGTGCCAATAGCGCGGTAATGATCATCGCGTGAATTGGACGGTCCCACGTGATCAGCAGGGCAATAACGATGACCTGCGGCACGGCCATGCCAATGCAGGCAATCTGCGCCGCGAGACGCGGGCCAAACACAACCGGCAAGGATCGCACACCCGTTTGTGTGTCGCCTTCCAGTGCTTTGAAATCGTTCAAGGTCATAATGCCATGCGCGCCCAGCGCATAAAGGGCCGCCACAATGATAATCCGCCAATCGGGTAAACCGCCCATGGCAACGGCAGCGCCTGTGAACCACGGCAACCCTTCATAGCAAAAGCCTACAAGTCCGGGTCCCCACCAGCCGGATCGTTTCATGCGGATGGGTTCGGCCGAATAGGCCCAAGCGGCCGCCACGGCGACCACGGTTGCCGCAAATCCCCAAACCCCGAGTGCTGTTCCAAGGGCGAGACCAAGTGCGGACATGGCCAGCGCAATCCACAAACCAGTGCGACCGGGCAATCGACCCGATGGAATGGGGCGGTGCGGTTCATTGATCGCGTCTACGTGACGGTCGCACCAATCATTTGCGGCCTGGCTCATCCCGCAGACAACCGGGCCTGCCAGAATTGCACCAAGCGCGATGAGGGACCAATTCTCTGCCAGAGCTGTGCCCGATGACACGACCCCGCAGGCGAAAGCCCACATCGGAGGAAACCAAGTTATGGGTTTGATCAGCTCGAGTGCTGCCCAGACATCCGGTCTCCCCACCAGATGTTCGTTAGACGATACAGTCATGGTGTCTATTCAACATGACACTATAGAGTCTGTCCAGCGTTACAGCATGCGGCAGCGCAAATTTAATCGAGATCAGTTTTGTCGATCAGGCCGTATTTGCGCAGCTTCACATATAGTGATTGACGCGACAGGTTCAGCATCTCGGCTGCAGCAAACCGATTGTTCTTTGTCATCTTGATGGCGGTCTCGATGCAAATCTTCTCAATCACTTCGGTTGTTTGCGAGACGATATCCTTGAGCGATGCTTTACCGACCAGTTCGGCCACGCTTTCGGCGTCGCGCAGGGCGGCATCTTCCGCAGAGAATTCTGGTGGGGTGTCGCGGAAAGCCAATGCAAGCATCAGATCGCCATTGATTTGCAGCGTGGCGGCTGAGGCAGAAACCGGGATTTTTGCGCCGTGATCGGTGCGCATCGTTGTCTGGTAATGGCGGAGCAGATTATGCTCGGACGTCATATCGGACATCACGGACCAATCGACTTGGCCGCGTCCAAGATGGCCGATGATTGATGCACCTGTGACGTCTGCGATGCTCCGCTTTTCACACAAATCCAAGAAAGCCGGGTTGGCCGTCTTCATCACCCCGTCAGACGCCACGAGCACCAGTGCATCTGGGCTGGTGCGGGCCATTTCGGCCCAGACATCGCTGACGGATGACGTGTCGGCATCGCTGTTGAGGTGACAGACAGTGACAAAGTCACGGGCCGTGCGCACCTTTTCCGCAGTGATGGTCGCGGTGCTTCCTGAGGCCAGAACAACGTCGATGCGATTTTGTTCCATGTTGGGGCTGTTCAGGAAGGTTGCCAACCTTTCTTCTTCGGCCTCATTCGCGGCAAAGCTGCGCATCGATTTGCCGTTTACCGCTTCGCCCAAATTGGTCAGCAGGCGTTGTGCCGGCAGGGTTGCGTCCATGATCCGCAATGTCGCGCTATTTACGAAGACGACGGCGTTTTGAGACCTGTTTTTCAGGACGGAAAAGAGCGCGTCTTTCTCCCGCTGGTCGCGCATCTCGGTTTCCAGACGTTGCTGAGCGCGCACGAGCGCTTGTTGAGATTCCGCAACTGAGGCAAGATCCTGACCGAGAAGTAATAAAGTGTCGTCGCTGCTGACCTTCACAAAGCTATACCGCAGCGCCAATGACAGGCCAGCGCTGTCGCGATGGTTCAACTCCATCGGAGGGGTGTCCAAGGTTCCGCTTTGGGAAAGGACCGATGTCTCTTCCAGGACGCGAGCCAGCTTTTCCTGACTTTCGATGGTTAGGACCGAATTAATGTGGTGGCCAATCCAGTGATTAAGGTTTGACGCGATATCCGACTGGGGATTGAGGATGGCAGCTTGGATGGTGCCATCACGGCGCAGCGCCAAAGTTAAATCTGTTGCACGTCGCAAAACAGCAGACAAAACATCCATTGTATCCGCAGCTTCGGCGGTCAAAAGGCGAAAGGATGAACCATCAGGTGTCATTCTTATAATTCTCCTGAAGTGCTGTTTCCGTTACAGCGGCACCGGGGAGACCAGCTTTTTCCAACACCAGAGTTAGGTCGTTTGTAACAATATCCACATTTAATTCAGCTGGCAGCGGCAGAGTAATAATATGTCCCCCGAGCGCAATGACAGTCTCGGGCGCCAATTCCCTGATTTTATTTGCCAACCTGACCAATGCTGGCACTGCATCCCCATGCGATGCAGACATTGCTATGAGATCAAAACGGTTTAGGGCCGCATGCTCCGTCAGATGGGAAACCGTTGCGCCTAAGATCACCTCTGAGAAGTGACCAAGTATCTCAAAGCGTTTCTGTAACAGTGACGCCACCGCGGTATGATCCTCCCCTTCGGGTACTAGGATCAAAATCCGTCCAGGGGCGGGGGTATCCGCGATCTGACGGATTTGAATTTCGCTTATCAGGGCCTGAAGCCGTGATGACGCGATGCTGACATCGACCCAGCTCATACGGTCGAAGACCCATTCTTCGCCCATCGCATGAAGCGCTGCCGGAATGGCCTTGGTAACCAAGTCCGATTTGGAAAGGCCTGCCTTTTGCAGGGCATTGGAAACCTCGCGCAAAACTTTAGGGTCATCGTTGAGGCCCGCATCAATCAGCTGACGCACAATATCATCACTGATGGCCACGCGTTTTAGCGCCTGCTTCGCCAGCCGGCCGATCCCAGTTAATCGGTTTTTCTGCAACGTTCTCTCTTCTTTCGTTGCACTCAAAGCGGACATGCAATGAGTTTCAGAACCTGAAATACGCGCCCTGCGCAGCCGATCCTCTGGGAGAGTTACCAAAAAACTGCGCAATTTCCTAGGCTTGGCGACCTTCTGGGTCTGTTTCATCCCGTACTCTCTGTTTT